>WLNY01000028.1 GCA_009699575.1 Actinomycetota bacterium | reverse complement strand
ACGCTTATAAGTCAGGAAGGTCGAGGGGATTCCAAGGCCTTGACACGCTCAATTAACCGGCTATATTTCTAGTAATCCCGAATGGATGTCATTTGTCTGGTAACTCTTAATCGTCGATATATAAAAATACTGAATTTAATTTTGCTTTAATCTTCTTAGAGGCTATCCGCGATCTTGTACTAAATGACCGATTTGTTACATTAAGATTTTCTTAATTCATTTGTCACCCCTACCAACTACATTCACCACATGAGAGATAACTCGAATAAGTTCATTGCGTTCTTAGCCATCATCGCAACTCCCTTTGCGCTAGGTGCATTCCTACTGACATGGGCGCCTTCGCAGCAGTATGCCAACGACGATCCCACGCATGACGGATACGTACCTCCCCGCAGTATTCAAAACCTGGTGGAGAAAACCCAGCAATCAACAGTGACGGTCTGGTGTGACGCTTCATCGAAGAATTCGATGCTTGGCACTGCTTGGGCAGTTAATCTGGGCACTGATGTGAAGACAAATTTGCCAACCACACTGATTACTAATCACCATGTGATCAAGGGCTGCCTGAAAGGTAAAGGCAAGTTAACCATTGCCCTGCCTGGAAAGGACACTGTGAAAGCGGTAATTCTAAAATGGGATGTTGAAAATGACTTAGCTGTAATAGCCTCTCATCTGAAATTGCCACCGTTGAAATTATCGGAATACGGTCCTTGGCCTGGATATTGGGTGATGGCAATGGGAAGTGCGGATGGGTATGAAGGTTCTGTTGCATTCGGAAACGTACTCAATTCAACTGATACCAGTGTCTTGATAACCAATAACTTGTCCCACGGTAATAGCGGTGGACCGCTTGTAGATAATGAAGGCAACGTCGTAGGGGTGTCTTCGTGGGGTAGTGAGACTGAGCAATACAACGGTGCAAAATCACTCGACGCTTTCTGCGCAAAGATTCTGACGTGTGAAGGTCATACCTGGTGGGCTCCCTAATTTTTGAGGACCTGGATTTTGATCCTTCCTTGCACTCGGAGATAGTTCCCCTACTCTGGCAAGGGGGCACTCATGACGATGACACGATCTATCGGGGCCAGAAGCGTTTACCCTCTTTTAATGACCCCAAGCCATTTGATGCTGTTGTCACTTTGGATTCATTTACATTGCCAATGGGTTGGTTGGTTAAAGAGATGCGATTTGGATTTGCTGATGGACCAAATGAATCCGAGGTATATGAAGAAGTTGAATTGATATCGAATTGGGCGCTACACCAATGGAATGCAGGCCAAAAGGTATTGATCCGATGTCAGGCTGGTCTCAACAGATCCGGATTGGTCACTGGTTTGGTACTACTTAAGTCAGGAAAGAGTGCCGATGAAGTTATTACTCTCATTAGATCTGCTCGGGGAAAGCACGCACTCTCTAACGATGAATTCCGTGAGTACCTCTTGAATTGGAAAGCTTAAAAGTGGTCAGTGGGTGGTGGTTTACTTGGCATCTTGTCACACTACGTAGTGGGTCGACTTTTAAGGAGTGGCAATTGTGATCGAAAAAGTGGTCGTGCACACTTCCTTGGAGAGTGCATGAAATCGTGACTCCATTTATCTATCCTCCCAATCCAATTTTCAAAAATCTTGGTGAGCGCAAAGTGTTTGAAACGATTGTGCCATTGCTTTCAGATGACGATGCCATATTTGCCAATCTAGAACTTTCAGATCCTCGCGAAGGTGATATTGAAATCGATCTAGTGCTTCTTCTTAAGGATTATGGATTGATGGCTATTGAGGTAAAAGGTTCACACATCACCTTTGATTACGGCCGATGGATTCAATCAGACCCCGCTGGTACGCATCCGATAGATCCAGCGGCGCAGGCGAAGAGGAACATGTACGCACTACGCGACTACATCAGTCGCAATTGGTCACAAGGAAATCTGCGAAGTGATTGGATTGTTGCTTTTCCACATTCAAATGTTGTGGATGTGCGCGATCCCAACTTACCAATGGCAAAAATTATCCAGAAAGACGGATTAGATCGTTCGCTTTCACAGATTAAGAATTTACTTGCAAATATAAAGACATTTCCCCTTCCTGCCTATGACGGTTGGGTCGAAGTCGCAGTCAAAACTCTAATTCCATTGGCGGCGCAAGAAACCGACCGTGCCGGCGTACTTGGCAATAACTATGAATTTATTCGCGGACTCACGCATGAAAAAGAATCACTGCTGGCCCAACTCTCCGATAATGATCGTTACTACGTAAAAGGTCCGGCGGGGTCCGGTAAAACGTGGCTCGCTTATGAGCAAGCAAGGCGATGGTCACTAGAAGGTCTCAAGGTTGGAATAGTTGTCTACAACAGAGGGCTTGCCTCGTATATGGCAAATAAACACTCTGATGTTTCTCAAGATCAGAAAGCTGCGTGGATGGGAACATTTCATGATTTTGCATCAATGATTGGATCCACCGCTGGAGATCCGGCCCATTACGGCGATGAGATAGATAGGTATGGGGATGATTTGCGAACAAAGGCATCAGCGCTCACAGATGACGAAAAATTTGATGCCTGGGTTGTAGATGAAGCGCAGGATTTCTTGCCTTCCTGGTGGCAGGCTTTAGAACTTTCCCTGCGCGATCAAGTGCACGGGAAAATGGCTCTCTTTGGAGATGATCAACAACATGTATTTGGACATCGACCTGCGCCCGTGGGAAATTTTGCCTCCTTTAGATTAAATGAAAATCTAAGAAACTCTCAGCAGATTGCACACGCCGTCAGCAAATTTGTACCAAATCCGACTGTGGCGCGCGGTCCACACGCATTTGAAATTGAGTATGTCGAAGCATCGGCATCAGAAGTATTTGAAAGAGCTGATGACGTAGTCGAGCAACTCACCGATAAAGAATTTTGGCATCCGGGTGAGATTGCGCTCCTGACTACAAAAAGCCGTCACCCTGAATATGTTCGACAAGCTGATAAAGATCGACAAGCACACTGGGAATCTTTGTGGACGAATGAGGATGTCTTTTATTGCACAGCTGGCGGATTTAAAGGACTAGAGCGACCTGTCGTCGTTTTGGCCGTAGATGGATTCCATAGCGATAAAGATTCCGACGATGTTCTCTATGTGGGAATGTCTCGGGCGCGAGATAAATTAGTAGTGGTGGCGGATGCAGCAATCATTGCTCGATTACGTAAAATGAATGCACGCTGATTGCGACCAAGTGAGGTCAGAGCCCAATCACGCCACCCAGTACTGCCCTGCTGCTACAACAGATCAGGTTCAGGTTCATTGTTTGGATTGATATAAGGATTACGGTCATTTTTACCACGTGACCTTCGCGAGTATGACTCAGTCATGCGCTTTGATGAGTACGCAATGTCATTTTCCTCAATTGTCTTGGCTAGTAAATCAATCTCATCAGCTTCGGCTGAAATAATGGCAAGTGATTGTGCTGCGCGTACATCAGTGGTGGAAATCTTGGACGCTTCTTGACGCAAATTGGTAACAGTGTTCTTGAGTCGATTTGAAGCTTCTTTTGATTGCCCGTTGCGAACTTCTTCTATCGCTATGAATTTGGCACTTTGGGCGCCAATAACCAATCGCTCTGCGCGTACAACTGGATCTGCCACTCGACCAGCAGCGATATCTTCGGGGACGACATTGACACAAACTGGCATCGATAATGTTATTTCTTGCCTATCCGCAAGATTGAGATACTCAAAGGTAATATTTGCAATCGTACATAGCCCCAATGTTGCAATTCCAGGTACATCGATATCAATGACGAACCTTCGATTCTCTCCGCTATAAAGATCGCCTAATTGCACAACATACGTCTCGCCATCTTTCCAGTATGGAAGACGTTGCAAGATTTCAATTAAGGGCACACCTGAGATTGCAGCAGTGGGAGTCAGTCGCAACACTGCATTTACTATTGACTTATCGAGGAGATCTTCAACTTCTGCGGCAATCGCTGCTATTGCTTCGTCGATACTTCCAGCGAAGCGGTGTGCGCCTCCCCCGCCTTGTGCGAGCGCTTCGAGAATAGTCTCGTCATATCCCGTGCCAAGCCCAATCGTTGAGGTCGTGATTTTATCGGTAGCAGACTTGGTTGAAACTTCGGAAAAGAAATGTGGTTCCCTTTCGCCAGCATTTGCGTGTCCGTCAGAAATCAAAATCAGCGTGGAGCCACCTTCTGCCTTCACGCGATTGAGTTCGCGTAGTCCTAATAGGTAACCCGCACTGATATCTGTCGAACCTCCCGTATAAAGTTCGCCAATAGATTTCTGCAGAGATGGAAGGTGGTGCTCTACCATCGTGCGGGTAGGCACTATGACAAGAGCTGTGTCATCAAAGGCCACGAGGCCAAAAGAGTCCTGAGGGGCAAGGCGAGCTACAAGTCTGAGTAAGGATCCCTTTGCAGCTTCAAGTGGTTCCCCATCCATAGATCCAGAGCGATCGAGCACAACTTGGACAGCTTGGCCCGGTCGAGAAGCATGTAGGGTATTTGTGGGCGCGGTGAGGTCGAGCATCAATGTGACTTTATCGATTGCTTCAAGTGCAACCATCTCAACATCAAGCAGGGCTTTTATTTGCATGTGTAGCTCCTTTGTTTAAGGGTTGAAGAAATAAAAGAAAAACAGTTGTGATTTATCTAAGAAGTACGCTCAACTCGGAAATCAAGGGGCGTAGACGCTCACACTTGATTCGATCAAACTTGTGCAACTTTTATTCAACGAAATGTACGATCCTGAAATACTCACTGATGTATTGCCGTTGAGAAAACTCAGCCCACCAAAACTTGAACAAAACGAGCCATATCCTGTACTCAATGTTGTAATCGTTTTTGTGCGAAGCCCTGACACACTGCCGGTTAAGCCAGTCGGCCCAGTCATGCCCATAAATCCTTGGGGTCCTTGAATCCCCTGCACGCCTTGAACACCAATATCGCCTTTAACTCCTTGCGGGCCAACTGGGCCGGTATTTCCTACGGGCCCTACAACGCCTTGTGGTCCTCGTGGGCCTGGGCCACCAAGTGAATGAACCCGTTCTGTTTTCTTACAGGAATTAGAAGCACGCATAGTGCCGGTTTTCTTATCGATGCACACTTTGAGCATGTCACCCGCCGGTATGGGAGAAGCCGTCACGGTAGCTGTATCTACCGCCATTGCGGAATGAAAGCCAGTAGAGCCAAGAAATATTCCAGCAATTAGTACCGTAAAAAGTTTTAGGTAATCGGTTGTTTTCATATTTGAAACTTAACGTAAGGGACTGACAATAAAACTCATCAGATCGTTCACTATATTATTTAGCGAGGTAGAAAAGGCTTATCGATTCTCAGTCTGGTCATAACCAACATTATTTTATTAAATGTCAGTGGCTCCTGCTATCTTTACATCGCTTAAGAAGATGTTTATATGCCCTTTAGCAAAACACCTACCAACCGCATCCTCATATGACGGTGGTCCTAAAGAAAGAGCTGCCCGAGCACATCGTTCGGGAAATGTGAGAGGAGATTTACATGTCACACGACAAACCAGACTTATCGAACAAACGGTACTTTCCAATCCCTCAAGGAATCTCAGATTTTAGTGACCTGCAGATCAAGGATTTCGCTAATGGATTGTTCAATCAAATCATGTCAACGTACGGGGATAAGAAATTCACTCCAGAACGTATTGCCATCATTGGTGGATCACTTATCGCAAAAATCCAAGGGGATGAAAACCTTGAAGCAGTATCACGATTTTTAATCGGTAGGTTCGAAGCCGGCAAACTTAAATGTAAACCTAACTGGTGCTCTGCTTGTAAAAAACAAATGCCGTATCTTGGTGCGGAACCCCTGGCACATCAGGTCGAAATGTCCCTTCCCGGAATCCTAGAACTGATGCAAATCGTCGAATTTAAATGGCTATGGGCAGAACCACAAGGCGAAAGAGCTTTGGAACTTGGAGACCCTGGTGAGTACTTCAAAGCGATAGTTGCAAGAAAATCACCTCTTAAGTTTCAGATTGAGCCCCGTGAGATTAAGAGGTAAAAAAATAGCAGCGAAGCCGGTGTGGCAATTATTGAGCCTGGGATACTGGATAAATTTGGCCAACGCTAGATGTTTCGAATCTAATTCTCATCCTCAGCAAGGGATATATATTCATTAGTGTTGGTGATACCCAGTCGCCTTCTTTCATCCATCACTATTACCTTAGCCATTGACTCCTCCGAGACACCTTTTGCATCCGTAGCACTATTTGCGAGATCGCTGTCTCGGGCGTACTGATCGAATTGATTTTGCTTACGTGCAAGTATCGCAAACATGTGTTCATCAACACTGTCGGGAAGAATCAAACGATGAACCTGGACCTTGCGCACTTGACCCATACGATGCGCTCGGGCTATTGCTTGGACTTCTAGCGATGGTTTGATTTGCGGCTCACAGAGAATTACTACAGAAGCAGCTTGGATATTTAATCCTGTACCAGCAGCTTGAATCTGGCCTACAAGCGCAAGAGGTGCACTCGAATTCTGAAACTGATCAACAATGTTTTGTCTTTGAGTTGAAGAAACCGATCCAGTGATTGGTCCAATTGCGCGCTCCCCTAGTGCGTGCATTACTTGTTCGATGACTGATCGAAAATAGGAAAAGACGATTACTTTCTGGCCACTTTCAAAAGACTCCTCAACTAATTCAATCAACCTCTCCAACTTACTTGGTAGCATGTCAGGTTTAGGAGTAAAGGCTGCTCGGCGCATAGCCATAAAGTTCCCTGAAGCAACAGCATCGATATAGTTTTGCTCATCCACGCCTTCCCAAGTGCAGTACTCCACTACTTCAATTAATTCAGGAAGTTCTTGCAGTACCTCCTCGGTATTTCGACGAAGATATATTGGCGCGACTGCCCTTCTAAATGACTCAGGGCCAGCAGCAAGGGCGACTCTGCTGAGATCATCCCCCATCTTCGAATCGAGAAGTGTGGCTAAAGCAACAAATTCCTCGACTCGATTTTCTAGCGGTGTACCCGTCAAGAAAATTACATGAGGTGATCTATCTAGCCACTTTTGAATCGTGCGGGTACGACCTGTAGAGATATTTTTGATGTAGTGCGCTTCGTCCACGATTACCGTATCAACGCCCAGTGCAGCAATTTGCTCGACTGTGATTTCAAAGCTTTTCAGGGTGTCGTAGGTAGTGATTCCAATTCCACTCGATTCAATCCAGAGCTGAAGAGAAGTTTTATGATCTTCTCCATGAATTTTAATGATTGGAAGTTCACTTCGTGCGTCTACTTCTCGCATCCAATTAGTGATAACACTTGCAGGGCAGACTACTAGAAAGCGTGTGGCGCCAGAGAGGTTGCGATGCGCAATTGCGCTAATTGCTTGGAGTGTTTTGCCAAGCCCCATTTCATCTCCGATGATTACACGCCCTTGAGTGAGCGCAAATTTTCCACCGAAAGTTTGGTACTGTCGAAGTGTTGCTTTAATGGTTGAAGTATCGAGCTCCTGTGACTCAATCTTGTCGAGGAGATCTTGATTGAAGTGTCGGTTAGCTGCAGTATTGGGACGCACGTTCGTGACTTCTTCAAGAATCGCGTAATAGTCACTTGATCGCGTCTTAAACTCTTCTACAGGCGCAGCCGATCTTTTCTCTAAAGCGTTGAGGCCGAGTCTGGCGGCTGCAACCACTGCAATTGTTGATGGCTCTCCCATAGAGAAGGAGATCTCTTGAAGCGCATTCAACGCTCGCTCCTTTTTCTCCGAACCTGTAAAGAGCCAACGCAGGCGCGAGTTCAGCGGCTGTGTATTCGTCAGGGAATTCCGAATTGTTTGCGCAATCGGCTTCATCTTGCTCGTTTGGTTCTTGGTGGCCGCTCTGAGGTAATCCAATCCCTGTAGATTTTCAATGAGGTCGGTATCGGCGCCAGTCAAATCATCAATATCGATTCCGTAGGAAATTGACTGCGCCACAGCCTGATACATCTGATCTGCGAGCGCTTTAAGTGATTGGGCTGCTATCAGTGTGATGCCAGGAATCTTTTCCAGTGCGAGTGCTGATGAGTTATAGACAGAGGCCACATTTTGAAAGCCATATTTACGAAGAGTCTCTATCCGTACGCTTTCTTGCGTGGCATCTTTAAAACGATCAATCGAGAGTTTCGCAAGTTCGAGTAAGACTTTGGATTCTTTTGCTTGAGAGGCAGCAGCTTGTGTTGCGCTTATTAAGTCTTCTTGCTCTTTAAGTAGCTTCTCAAGGTCTGTGACAATTCTTGATGCTTCTTCAAGCCTGGCGCGACTCTGTGTGAAATTAATCCGCATGTAGCAAAACTAGGGTCCTGGACTGACATTACCAATTTACTGATCAATGGCCTGGCGACTCAAACGAAAATTGCGCCACGCGCCGCTACACCAGAGTGCCCACACTACTAAGAGCGGTTGAAAAAGTAATCGGATTGCTCTCGCGCGATCGCTATCGAGTCCAAATGCATCTGTGCCATTGATGTACTGCGAGATATTCCCAGGGAAAACCGCGATGAAGAAGAGCGCGGTAATCCACCCAATGTATGACCGATATTTCCAGAGTGCAACGAGTGAGAGACCAAGAGCGATCTCAACACCTCCTGATGCCAATACGACGAAATCAGCTTGGCCATGAAGAATTGTTGGCACCTGAGCCTGAAATTCAGTTCGGTTGGTGGTGAGGTGCGTAATTCCGGCATATGCCAGGGCCAAACCCAGAAGGACTTGGCTGGCATTTCTGAGCAATTTCATCACCTTAGTTAACACCATATGTTTTGTGGCTTCACCTCATAGGCTTGCGCAATGACTCAGGTGATGAATTGGCGGCATGGACAGACGTGGTATCGAGTGTTTGGCGATCTTCACAATGGAAAGACTCCCGTCGTTGTTTTACATGGTGGTCCGGGGTTTGCGCACAATTACTGCATTCCTATCGCCGAGTTAGTTGCTCATACTGGTCGCGGGGCAGTTGTGTATGACCAGATTGGATGCGGTAATTCCACTGCACTGCCTGATGCGCCTCGTGAGTTTTGGACACCAGAACTTTTCATGGAAGAACTTGTACTGCTGACACAGCACTTAGGTATTGCAGATGACTACGCAATCATCGGTCAATCATGGGGTGGAATGTTGGGGATGCAATTTGCGACAACTCGTCCGCATGGATTAAAAGCGTTGGTGGCTGTGAGCTGTCCGGCGAGTGCGCAGGTGTGGATTGATGAGAATAAGAAACTAGAAGATTTACTTCCACCTGAAATGAAGGATGCGATTAGAAAACATGAGGCTGATGGCACCACTGATGATCCGGCTTATCTAGCGGCGTCGGCGTTATTTACCCAGCAACATGTCTGCCGGATTCCAGAGCCACAACACTTGCAAGATTCACGGGCAGTTGTTGCCAAGAACTCGATTGCCGATGAGATGTTTGCAGATGGTGGGGCGCTTGCGACGTGGGATATTCGTGGAGTACTTGGTGAGATAAACGTGCCGACTTTGATTGTGTCAGGTCAATTTGACCAGGCGACTCCAGAGATGATGAGCGAAATTCACTCACTGATCAGTGGGTCCGAATGGGATCTTTTTCCTGATGCCTCTCATATGACCTATATGGAAGAGCCGTCACGGTTTAAACGAGTCGTGAATAATTTCCTCGATACTAAATTGGCGAGCAGAGGATAAGGCTCTTCACAGTTTCAGGCATCGTAATTAATAATTGACGCAGGTGGCGTCGAAGATTAGTTTGCCTATTCAATCCCTTGGATAGTCTCAACATTATCGCCCACGCAGATTTTGAAATTTGCATGGCGATGAATTATTGGTGTCGTTAAAGGATGCAGTCCAGCAATTATGGATTCTGGCTTAACATCGAAAGTGACCGCACCTTGATGCACGTAGAAGTTACCAGGTTCGATAATCGTCGGGCGCACAATATTGAGATCGTGACGATCTGGCTCATCCCCTGCAGGAAATATAACTCTTCGAGGGGTTAGCCAGTTTGGGCCCTTACCTATTGGCTGCTCGACCGCGGATTCATCATCCATTTTCAATGTGAGATCAAAATCTGAAGACTGAACTCGGCAACTCGTTTGATCCTTTGATGAAGCATCCCACGCTTTACCTTCTAAAGTGAATTGTGATCTGATTAACGGCCAGCCAAAAATTTCACGTCCCCAACCGATATATGTGTCATCGTCGGTCCACATAAAAGCTGAAAACTCACCATCTACATCGGCGATGCTTCCTTTAAATGCAACAACTGCTTCTTTGAATCCTCCGCTCATTTTTTTCTTATACGCCGGAGTTCCGTCGCGTGGCTCAAATTTGATGTCGTAGAAACGAAGTCGAGTGAAAACGCCAGTTTCACCAGAGAGACTTTTAAAAGCTGGGCTCAGTACATCTGCCACAGCATTTGCATCAACTTCAAACCATGCGGTGATTGATGTTCCAGAGAGTACCCACGGTGGATCAGCCCATAAGTGTTGCGGAGCGGGCCAAGGGTTTGGGAAATGTGGCTTACCGGACATTATTTCTCTCCTTCATGTATTTATTACCTTGATATTCCGACGTGCATCGTGTGTGTACATCACTTGGCACTATTGGTTCCCCATTGCTTAAGTACGTAGTCACAGACTTCTTGTGCGTTCCCGATGTACATCGAAGGATCAAGTGGCCAGGTTGAAAAGTTTTCCGCGACAAGTGGATCAATGCGAGCGAGCGCAACGTGTAGCGGAAGATTTTCGCTAGCGCTGACTTGCGCTCCTTGATGAACTAGATCGTGTGCTTTCTCTCTGCCCATGATGCGAGCAAGTTCGATCATGTACGCCTCGGCCATAATGGATCCGTTGTCTAGATCGATATTTGAACGCATTGCTTGGGAATTTATGCTCAGACCCACTATAAGTTGGTGGGTAATTTTCGCTGCCGTAATGGTGTCGATGATTACTTCAGGGAAAGCTTTCCATTCCAATTGCCACTCTCCCGCAGCACGCTCGTGGCCAACCTCTCCTGCTCGAAACATTGCATTGGCTTGGCTTATTGCACTGAGGCCAACTCCGATGATTGCCTCGGACATAACTGGATTGCGTTTTTGAGGCATTGTCGATGAGGCACCTTTGTGATGCCCTCCAGGTTCCGAGACTTCATTTATTTCATTTCGAGATAGGTCAATGATCTCGCGGGCAAATCTGACAAGTGTGACGCAGAGATTCCCACATTGACTCGTGAGATCAATAAGGCGATCCCGACTGACGTGCCAAGGAATCAGTTCATCGTGGAGGTTTAATTTCTGAGCCATTGCGCGCCGAATATCATTCGCATTCTCGCCCATAGCTGCAGAGGTTCCTGCCGCGCCATAGAGTGAAATGCGGGCAGCATCTGAAAATGCCTTCGCGAGACGGGCTCTATGTCTATCTATTTCTGCCAAATAAATAGCACATTTTAATCCAAAAGTTGTAGGGACTGCTTGCTGGGCATGAGTTCGTCCAGGCATCAATGTCAGGGCATGCTTTTTTGTGAGGAGTGCGAGATTGTCGCCTATTTTTTTGATGTGCTCTAAGAGAAGTTCTCCCGAGTCGAGAATTTGAAGAGCCAAGCCTGAATCCATAATGTCTTGAGTTGTCGCACCGATATGAAGAACTCCGCGATGAGATTCTGGTAATTGGCTATTGAGATGAGAAAGTAATTCGATTATTGGATAACCCACATTAAGCGAACTAGCGCGCAGGGTTGCAAAGTCGGGCAATCGCGCGTCAGATAATTCCTCTATTGCACGGAGGTCTTCAAGGGAGATCATTGAGCTCTCCGATTGACCTTGCGCTAATGCAATTTCTACTCGGACCCATGACTTATAGGTCGAGAAAAGTGAGAAGACCTCGACAGCCTGCGCATCGCGGTACATCCAGTCCAAGAGATTGGTCTGCTCTGCATAAGATTCTGGCAAGACGGCCTCCCGCTTCTAGATTTTTTTGCTTTTGATATAGGAGTCGGACTCTTTATCAACTAATGTTGACAAAGAATTTCACTCCCTTTACGCTACAGTCTATCGATTGACCAACTATTCGCGCAAGACTTGTGCGAACTTAGCCTCACAGATAATGATCGAGAAGGGAACCCGTGGCCACGAAGCCCAATCTGCCTTCGAAGAATTCGCGCGTTACCGGCTCTCAGGTGGCGGCTCTGGCTAAAGTGGATGCCGCTGT
>WLNY01000027.1 GCA_009699575.1 Actinomycetota bacterium | reverse complement strand
GTTTCTTTCTTATCCTTACCTTGCAAAGCACCATAGTGGCGTTCATTGAGGCGCCATGATCTCTTCACTGGAATCCAATGACGATCACACGCATCGAGTGCGATTTGCGAAGTATGGATTGCGCGTCGTAGAAGTGATGTGTGAACGAGGTCCGGTAACAAACCGCGCTCAGCAAGCAACTGACCACCCTTTTTCGCTTCAATTTCCCCTGCTGGAGAAAGGCGAACATCGACCCATCCGGTGAATAGGTTTTTTGCGTTCCATTCGCTCTCGCCGTGGCGTAACAGGATTAATTCGAAATTAGACATGGGGATATCTTGCCATGAATTCGCGTTTAAATTAAATGCTGAAAAGCTTCAAGATTTGCAAGTGATTCGCCTCTACTAATTCTCCATGCCCACTCTCGCCTAATTGCATTGGCAAAACCCAATTCTAAGAGCGGATTAAATGCTGAATCAGAATATTGCAACACAGAACCCACCAGTCGATCTATCTCGCGATCAGTGACGGCAGATAAAGGCAATCGTCCGACTAGAAATATGTCACCAACCTCATTGGTCGCAAATGCGATTCCATACATTGAAGCATTCTTTGCCATGCACCAGTTATACACACCTTCACGATTCTCATCTGGTTTGCGAATCACAAACGCATTAATGCTTAGGGAATGGTCTCCGACAATCAGGGCACAATGGGTTTGTAGTTTTTTCTCACCAGGTAACGTAATGAGAAAAGTGTTCTCATTAGTTCTATCAAAATCTAAATCGTGTGACTCTAAGAATTCCTCAATAACTACACGTGGATCAATTGCAGGCATTATGCGCCAGAAGATTTGCGGACGAGATCGGCCTGCGTAAGGACTTGGTCATAAATATCTAACGTTCCCCGAGCGGTTGCGTCCCAACCAAAGTGCGAAGCATGTTCGATCGCACCCATCGAAAGCAGCACTCGACGTTGGGGTTCTTGAAAAAGTCGAGCAATGACCGAAGACCACGCTCGCGGATCATGACCGTCAACGAGCACTCCCGAAATTCCATCAGCCACTGCCGTACGAAGGCCTCCCACTGCAGTTGCAACGACAGGAGTTCCACACGCCTGAGCCTCAAGTGCTACAAGGCCAAAACTTTCTGAATAACTCGGAACGCACACTAGATCTGCTGCGCGATACCACTGCGGGAGTTTGGTACGTAAAACGGGGGGAGCAAATCGAACTACATCTGCTATTCCTAGCCACTGTACTAATTCCTGTAAGCGTTCAACTTCTGCTGTAGTGGTTCCTGATGCGCCGCCGATGATGAGCAGTAATAATTTTGCGCGAAGGTGAGGTGAGTGTTGTACGAGTTCTGCTACAGCCCGAATTAAAACCTCTGGACCTTTATGGGGTTGAATGCGTCCAACAAATGCCAAGACATGCGCATCAACTGGAATCGAAAGTTCTTCACGTGCTTTAACTCGCCCAGCACCTGGTGTGAACTTGAATAAATCAACACCAGGAGCGACCACGTGCACAATGTCAGGACATGCCGAATAGAGTGAGACCAAGCTTGCAGCCTCGGCATCTGTATTGGCAATGAGTGCATCTGAATCTGCAACGACTTGTGTTTCACCTTGAACCCGAATCATTGGCTCAGGAGATTCGCCTTCGGCCAAATTAAGATTCTTCACTCGAGCCATCGTGTGCATCGTATGCACTAGCGGAATATGTAATTTCTTGGATGCAGGAATCGCGATTTTTCCCGATAGCCAATAATGAGAATGAATCACATCGTAGGCAATATCCCCTTCAAGTGCCTGCGTGAACTCTTTTGCCAGGTCACCGATGAGTCCAGGAAGTTTTTCTTTTGTCACTCCATCAATTGGTCCGACATTAAGGTGTCGAACTCGCACATCTTTCGTAATTTCAACGATATCTGGCACGTGAGAATTAGTTCGACGTGTGAAAATATCTACTTTCATCCCCATGGCAGCCATTCTTTCGGCACCCTCTGCAACATAGATATTCATTCCACCAGCGTCACCAATACCTGGCTGATCGAGTGGAGAGGTGTGAACCATCAGTGTGGCGATGTTGCGATTCATGGAGGAAAGTCTACCCGCGAGTGATTTTTGCGCGAAGTGAACCGATTACTTCTCCGCCACCTAGGACTGGAACAATTTCAGGTGCACATGAAACGCCAAATTCATTGAGAGCAGCGACCACAAGTGGGCCAAATGAACGATTTGTTCCATCACTGATTTTAAATACAAATGTTCGCCCATCAGGTAGAGATCCGATCTCAACACCCTCGGCGCCTTCCTTCATAAAAAGACCGGGGATATCTCGCATCAATCGAGTGGTGAGACGACCTTCCCCGGCAACCATTTCAGGAAAATCACGGCACGCTTGCACAACCTGAGTATGAATCGGATCGGTCGAAACCGTGATTGCATGAATTGCCTTTGCAAGTCCTTCGATTGAAATTAGAAAAAGTGGCGCGCCACAACCATCAACACTGACAACGGAGACTTTCTCTCCAGAAAGTATTTCTAATTCTTCTCGGCATGCAATTTGCAGTGGATGACTTGGGTCTAAATAGTCATCAGTCGACCATTTATTGGTCACACAGGTCAACAACATTCCTGAATGTTTTCCACTGCAATTCATCGCAAGTCTTGTTGGTTCGCCAACGCCCCATGCAAAACGGTCTTTCTCCCCTAATGGCTTATCTTTAGCATTCTTGAGCGCAGATTCATCGAGGCCTGCGAGTGCAAGTATTTGGAGAGCACCATCTTGATGCATTGGTGAACCCGAATGGCTTGAACACACCAATGCAAGAAGTCGAGGCTCTAGTTGTAATCCATGTCGAACCATCGCTGATGCTTGAATCGATTTAATAGTTGAACGTGGATACACCAAAGCAGAGGGCTCTCCCAGTGAGAGTTGAATCGCACCAGTTGCATCAAGTAAAACCATATGACCTAAGTGCACAGATTCAACTACTTCGCTTCGTACTAATTCTGCAAGTATTTCGCCTGGGGGAAATGTAATCATCAGTCTTGACTCCTCGGTAGTGTGGACCAGATATGTGCTTGTAGTTCTTGACCTGCTGTAGCCATGTCATATGCAAAAAATAATTCACCTTCAACAAGTCCGTACAGGCGAACCCCTTCTGTAACAATTTTTGCAGTCGGCGCAGAATAAGGTTGATCTAAAACCAATTGAATTTTGGGACCATCAAAATGCCCAACCCAACCCTCTGTAATCCCGGTGTTATGGGAGATGACAACCTCGAGAACATTGTTTGGTTTAATGCGCCAAAAACCAGCTTCTGAAGCTCCGGGACGAATTATTTCGCCGTCATCATCCAAGATCCATGAGCGGGAAAAATAGTTAAGAAATGGGCGGCCATCGTGATTGAAAACAACCTCATGTGAAAAATTAAATGAAGGAATTGTTGGGTATTCACCACGGCCATTTCCACGCCATGTTCCGACTAACCATGCCAGCGGATTGAGATCTGGATGTAGCCCTTCAGGAATTGTGAAGACCATTACAAGCCACCTCTATTTCTATTTTGGAGATTCTGCCGATTTCTAATATCTGACGAAGGACGAGCACGATTCTCACGTCGTTTTAGCCCATAAAAAATTAGTGCAGCCCCCATGAGGATGGCAGCAACGCCAAGAAAAATAGAGGTCAATAGTTCCATATCGGCAAGCGTACTTTAGAGTGGGGCCATGTCTCGCTCAACTCATCTTGTAATAAAACTAACTAGCGGTCTTGAAGCCCCAGAACGGGTGTCCCAAGCATTTTCTGTTGCATCGGCTGCTTTGGCATCTGGTCTTGCCGTATCGCTCTGGCTTACAGGCGAGGCAGCATGGTTTGCATTGCCTGGCAAGGCCGAAGAATTTGTACTTGCTCATGCGCCCTCTATTGCCGACCAATTAAAAGTTCTTCTAGTCGTGGGCACCGTGACGCTGTGCTCTCAATGTGCTGTCAGGCGTGAGATAAATGTAGGTGATCAAATTGATGGAATTGCTTTTGCAGGAGCCGCGACGTTTGTTGAAGAAATTACTCGCGAACATACTCAAGCTCTTGTTTATTAGAGCATTTTATTAAGCAGGAACAATTACTTCCTGAATAGCTGGCACTCCATCGATGGTGAGTTCAGCTTCCACCGCTGTATTACGTTTAATTACTGCAAGTGCGATAGTGCCAAGTTCGTGATGACGAGCAACGGTTCCGATAAATCCAACCCGATTCTCACCGCTGTAAACATCGGTGCCTCGAGCTGGACTCGTCACAACGCTGCCATCGAGATGGAGCATTACCAATCGTCGAGGGGGATTTCCAAGATTAAATATTTTTGCAACTGTTTCTTGTCCTCGATAACAACCTTTTTGCATATGTACAGATTTATTTAGTACGCCAAGTTCATTAGGTATTGATTTATGATCAGTTTCAAAACCAATTCGAGGGCGCCCTGCCGCTACACGCATTGCATCAAGTGCCCACGTTCCAACTTGTATTGCACTTTTACTAAAAAATGCTTTCATTTCACCGAGTTCGGAGCGCGGAATTAGTGCGAATGGTCCACCGATTTCATCCATCAATCCTGGTGCTCGTAAGACTGCAAACTCACTACTCGCATTTCGAACTTCCACTCGTAACATAAATTTCATCTTTTCAAGATAGGTAAGAAGATTATCGATATACCCTGGATCGAGAATAAGAAAAACTGTTTCGGTTACATCAACGAGAGTAAATTGGAATTCGATGTGCCCTTTGGCGTCAAGAATAAGAGCCTCTTGCCAATGACCTGGCAGAAGTTTTTCAAGATGTTGAGTCGTTAGTGCATGTAACCATGTCAGCCGGTCGGCGCCGCTGACGGCGATGATTTCCAAATGTGAAAGATCAGCCCACGCAGTTCCGGCTTCAAGGGCTCTTTGCTCTTGCACGGGTTCCCCAAAATGCCACACAGCTCCCTTATCGGGGCCTTCTTCAATAAATACGGCGCTCAATTTTCGGATGCGAAACAGGCTGCGCATGTGCCATAAATTGCGAAGTGAGAAACGTCAGTTTTAAATCCGTAGTCATCAGCAAGGGCATTAACAAAATTTGCTGCAATTTCAATCGGAGCATCTCCCACCGATGCACACTTGCCACAGACCAGGTGAAGATGTGTGAGTTGTTCGGCGGCGTGATACGTCGCTCCTCCGTGGCCAAGGTGTGTGTGTTGAACGAGACCAACGTTTTCAAGAGTTTCTAGATTTCGATAGACCGTTGAAAGATTAATACCCGGATGAGTTGCACGAACTTTTTCGGCTACTTCTTCCGGTGTTGCATGGCCGAGTTCACGAACAGCAGCAAGAACAAGTTCGCGCTGAGGTGTTAGGCGTAAGCCTTTATCGCGGAGTTCGTGTGGTTCGGCCATGGCTTAAGTCTATTGCTAGATTTCAACAATCAGATCAGCCGGTGTTCCTAGCGCCGCTTGAACGCTGACTTCCTTACGCACCCCTGGTGCGAGAACTACGAGAGTCCACGCTCCTGGGGCTGCGAAGAAACGAAATTGACCTTGAGTATTTGTAGGAACTTCTGCAGTGAATTCTCCATCGCGATCGAGCAAGCGCACATGCGCATTCACGACAGGGGTTCCGTTGGGAACTCCATCAGCAATTCCATCGCGCAATACTGCGCCTTGAATCACTGATTGTGTCGTTAGGTCTACTCCATCAAGAGATGGACCGCCAGGGGTTGCTCCACATGTTCTCACTTTATGCTCCGACCGCTACTGGTACTCCAACGAGTGATCCATATTCTGTCCATGATCCGTCATAGTTCTTAACGTTACTCACTCCTAGAAGTTCGTGAAGTACAAACCACGAGAAAGCAGAGCGCTCACCAATTCTGCAATAGGCAATAGTGTCTTTTGCAAGATCTACTCCTGCGCCTTCATACAGAGCTGTGAGTTCTGCCTCTGATTTAAAAGTGCCATCTTCATTAGCCGCTTTGGACCATGGAATATTTTTTGCGGTTGGGATGTGGCCCTTAATTTGCCCACCTTCTTGTGGAAGATGTGCAGGAGCTGCAAGTTCACCGCTAAATTCTGCAGGAGAACGCACATCAACAATGTTGCGTGTGCCAATAGCTGCTATGACTTCGTCACGATATGCGCGAATCGAATTATCACGATCGTGCGCGACATAACGGGTGGCAGTGCGAGTGGGAACTTCGGTTACTAATGCACGTGCATCGAGTTCCCAACGCTTACGTCCACCATCAATTAAACGGACATCTTGATGGCCATAGATCTTGAAATACCAGTAGGCATAGGTTGCAAACCAATTGTTATTTCCGCCGTAAAGGACGACGGTGGTGTCATTTGCAATTCCGTTCTTGGAAAGAAGTGCCTCAAATTTTTCCTTCGAAATAAGGTCGCGAATGAGACCATCTTGTAAATCGTCGCGCCAATGAAACGTAATTGCGCCTTGAATGTGGCCCTGATTGTAAAGTGTTGTGTCTTCATCTACTTCAACAAGTGCAACCTTTGGATTATCAAGGTTCTGAGATACCCATTCTGTTGTTACTAGAACTTTTTCGCGTGACATATATTCTCCTCGTTAGTTTTTTGTGCGAAGTCGAAGCGCCAGAAGATACATTTCGCATCCCAGGCAATAATTAAATGCTGCATTGAGAAATGCTGCAGCCAGTGCAAAACCCACTGCAATTGTGAAAATGCTGATGGAGCCTGCTGAAATTGCGATCAAGCCAACTACTGAAAATCCTAACCCAACTTTTTGTGCAAACTGGGGTGGGCGAACATCTTCTGTGATGCTCTCCCCTTTTAGACGTGGCTTTACAAAACGTTTGAAGATCCACGCATATGGGGTGAACTGCGGTCCTTTAAAAGCACCAATTGCAAAGACCGCAAATTGCAGAAATAGAATCCACACGTTCTGGGTTGCCAGAGCCGCTGCTAGAACAATTACTGTTAATGAAGCCGAGAAACGTGGTCCACGAACATCAATAAGTATTGGAGTTTTAATTGCCTGTGTCATCTGTGATTTTCCTTAGTCTGTTGTCGCGAATAATTAAAAGCTGTTAAGGCGCTTTAATTAATTACGACACAACGAAGTAGAAAGGCGACCGAAATCTATGACGCGCCTTTTTGTAAACTCGTTGTGAGACATAGTGATAAGAGTAAAGAAGTAATCAAGATAAGACTAATTGCAAGGAATTTGCACTTAGCGAACAGCAGCGATTGCGCTGAGAACGTCATCGCGTTTGGGGGCACCCACTGCGCGGCCTACTTCGATTCCATTGCGATCAAGAATAAGAGTCGTAGGCGTCGAGAGAATATGTAACTTTCGCACTAATTCCAGATGAGATTCCGCATCAATGTGAAGGTGCTTTACGTCATCAAGGTCTTTGGTCAACTGCTCAAGCAGAACGCGAGTGGTTCGACATGGCGTGCAAAATGCTGAGGAGAACTGCACCAGGGTCACCCGTGATCCGAGTTCTGATCCCAGCATCTGCGCGGTTATTGCCTGAGCTTTGGATTTTGAGCCTTGGATACGGCCTTCTCGGACTCTGTGCCAGAATCCATAGGCGCTAGCCATCGCGAGAATAACCACGATTGGGACTAGGGATTTCATATGCGTATCCTTGCCTACTTAGGAACATTTCCCAACTTGAATAGGAAATCACATGGCCAAGGTGTTGTTACTGACAAACACACGTGGCGCGAGCGCAGAAGTTTTACCCGCTCTTACTCTGTTGCAACATAACGTAAGAATTCTTCCTTCAGAAGCAAGCGTTCTAGTTGATGTTCCTGAAATTGACATTGTTCTCATTGATGCACGACGAGAACTCCCTTCAGCAAAAGCTTTATGCAAATTACTTGCAGCCACTGGGGTGGGTGCTCCCATCATTGCAATTACAACTGATGGCGGCCTTTCTGCCATGAACGCGGATTGGGGAATTGATGACGTCATCCTCGACACTGCGGGTCCTGCAGAAGTCGAAGCACGAATTCGTTTAGCAATTGGAGTTCGTATTGCAGCACTCGTTGCCTCGGATCCAACTTCTGGTGAAATTCGAACAGGTGATGTCGTTATTGATGAAAGTACATACACCGCGCGACTTAAAGGTCGAGTACTGGATTTAACATTTAAGGAATTTGAACTTCTGAAATATCTCGCACAACATCCTGGTCGAGTATTTACTCGCGCGCAGTTGTTGCAAGAAATCTGGGGCTACGATTATTTCGGCGGAACCCGTACCGTCGATGTTCACATCAGGCGCCTTCGCTCAAAACTTGGTCCGGAGTTTGAGGCAATTATCGGTACGGTTCGAAATGTTGGATATCGCTTCACTCTCCCAACGGCTGGAAAAGAAGCGCATGAGCAAACCCGCACATCCCACTAGGGTCGTTCTGCACCTTCGCCATCGGCAAGCTCAGAAAATTGCCGAGGAAAATGGCTTCCTTCCCACGCGCACAGTAATTCACATGGTTCGATCCCTTGAAGAACACCTTCCAGATATTTCTGCCCCCGAAGGTCTTCGTTCATTTCTTCCTGGATTAGATAATCAAGAATGGTTATCTCTTAATAATCAAATATTTGCTGAACATCCCGAGCAAGGCCATTGGAATTGCGCTGATCTTGACGATCGCCTGAGTCAACCCTGGTTTGACCCCAACGGCTTCTTGCTCGCAACTCATGACGGGAAAATCACTGCATATTGCTGGACGAAAATTCATGGAGAAGTTGGCCATCATGGCATAGGTGAAATTTACGTTGCTGCAGTCTCCCCTGATTTTCGGGGATTAGATCTAGGACGCGCAATTGTTGTTGCTGGCCTAGCGTACTTGCGGCGCAAAGAGTTGCGAGAGGCAATGCTCTATGTTGACGAAGATAATCAAGCTGCTATTTCGCTCTACAAATCAATTGGATTTACAGAAGCTGGTCGTGATGTTTTGTATCAGCTATCCATTGACTAGTTCAGCACACACTTTCTTAAATGCTTGTGTGTGAGCATCGACATCGGCAGCTGTTGTAGCCGGGGACATCAAGGCCATGTTATGAAATGGTGTTAAGAGAAATCCATCATTGAGTAAACGTAAATGTATGTACTGCTCAATCTCAAAATCTCCACCATCGGCTGCTTCTTTACCTGTACGCGGTGCTATCGGAGCGAAAATGTACTCACCTCGCGCACCAAGGCGGTTGCAATGCCAAGGCAAAGAATTGAGAGAAATCGCCTCATCGACTCCATCAGACCAACGTGTTCCAAGTTCAATCATTTTCTCAAAAGCCTCGTCGGTGAGTACTGAAGTCAGTGTTGCTCGCATAGAAGCGAGTGATAAAGCGTTGCCTGCCAAAGTTCCACCGATGCCACCTGTATCAATAATTTCTAACTCGACTACTTGGGCGATTCGTGCAGCAACTTCGCGTGTCATTCCAAAAGTGCCAGTTGGAATCCCACCGCCGATTGCTTTGCCAATGGTAAGGAAATCTGGTGCGAGACTGAGATCTTTTGTCATTCCACCTGCACCCACAGAAATTGTATGGGTCTCATCAATAATCCACAGTGCGCCATATTTCTTTGCAAGTTCGCCGACGGCATGTAAATATCCATCTTCGGGAAGAACTATTCCAACATTTGTCATAGCTGGTTCCATCAAAATTGCTGCAACATCGCCGTGTGCGAGGGCTGCCTCCATTGCAGAAATATTATTAAATTCAACAACTCGAGTGGTTTGATCGAGCGATACCGGGGCGCCAATATTGCCCTCTCGAGAAACTGTTTCGCCATTGCTTCCAAGGGTTGCAAAAGTTTCGTCAACACTTCCGTGATAACAGCGATCGATAACAATTACTTTGCTCTTACCTGTTAAAGCGCGCGAGTATCGAATGACGTGGCGATTGGCATCTGTTGCAGAAACAGTGAATTGCCACAGCGGAAGTCCAAATCGTCGAGCGAGTTCTCTGGACACCGTTACTGCATCTGCGGTTGGAAGCATGGCAGTAATTCCTTGTCCTGCTTGTTCGCGAATTGCTGCAACAGTTGCATCAGGAGAATGCCCTGTCATCGAACCAGTGTCACCAAGACAAAAATCAATGTAGGAGTTTCCATCGACATCAGTGAAGTGTGCGCCTTTGGCTTCTTTTATGAAGAGCGGATAGGCGCCAGGCCATTTCGCCATCCACGACATCGGTACACCGCCAGGCATAACTGCCTTCGCTTGCTCGAAAAGTTCTGCGCTCTTGGGAGTGCGCTCAAGAAATCGAGCTTCTTCTATTTTCATTAACTGGGCGAGGTGAGCGCGATTTATCATGCCCACACTCTATTTTATTCTTCTGTAAATACGAATAATGCCTCTATGTAATTCTCACCCGTTATTCCTAAATTTGCAGCATCAGGTGGCGCAGTTTGTGGCTCAATGCACACGCCATCTGAATCTTCTGTGTACACGACCCAATACGGCGCATCTGATTCGATAGAAATGCGAGCAACGTCTTCCCAAACAACTGATGGCGTTCCGCGAATTTCCATAAACGTGTCATCCCACGGCGCAGGAACAGGGCTCACAATTTCCCCTGTAGGAATTCCGTCGTTTCCTCGCTCAAACATTTTTGCTGCAGAGAATTCAACTTCGGCGCTACCTCCACGATCGAGATCGCGAACAAACCACGGATGAAATCCAAGCCACGCAGGAAGGTCACACTCTCCTGGGTCATATTCGAGTGACCATCGAATTGCATCGTCGAGAACTTCAATTGTTTGTTCAAGAGTCGCGCCTCGATACGGATCGGGTAATTGCAAGAAAGATCGACCAGGACCAATGTCTTCCCATGAAGATGTATAGCCGAATCCATGAATTGCATGCGGCGGATCAAAAGTTGCCGGAAGTTGAAATTCTTCTCCGCTGGGAGATTTAATTATCCCATCACGAACTCGCCCAGCCCATGGTCCCATGGCAAACCAACCGTAATTTAGTGCACCCCCTCGAAACGGAACTGCGAACTGCATATCGCGCCACACGAGTGAAGAAATTCGGGCACCTTGATCTAAGTCAATATTTATTTGAAATTCGGCATCATCAATAAATTGCACGTTTTAGCTCTCTAACTTTTCTGCAAGCTCAATGGAGTGTGGCGGTTTGGCACCTGCTCTGGAACATGTGATGGCTGCAGCCACTGCCGCGCGATAAAGAACTTCACGCAAAACTTCGCCGTGCAAACTCATAATTCCTCTTTCAACCATAGCTTCCACAATGATCGCGCCTACCGTGTCACCTGCTCCAACAGTATCGATGACATCGACGGCTACACCTGGGACTTCAACAGATCCTTGGGAAGTGAAGGCAATCAACCCATTTGCACCGCGTGTGACAACTACGAGTGCTGCGCCATCTGTGACCCAACGGGTAGCGACTTCGGCAATTGTTTTTTCTGGGAAGAGCCATGCAAGATCATCATCGCTCACCTTAATAACAGAGGAAATTGCTGCCCACTTTTCAATCACTGATTCGTAAAGGTCGCGATCACTTAATACCGCTGAGCGAACGTTTGGATCTAAAACGATGGGTGCAAATTCTGCTGTTCTCATCGCCCAGTCATACAAAACACTCGCACCTGGTTCGGTAATAAGTACCAAAGTGCCAATATGTAAAACACTTGGCTTATATTTTGATGGATCCGGAAGCCATGTTTCATGGAAATCAAATGTAGCTGTTTTATCTAATGTAAAGTCATACGTTGCACCACCGTCGGCAGCGATAGAAACCACTGCAAGTGCCATGGGTAAATGACTTGTGAGAGCAAGATTTAAATTGACACCATCTCGCACAAGTTCTGCACGTGCAGATTGTCCGTAGTCATCAATTGAAATTCCATCAATAAACTCAACATCGTGGCCTAATCGTGCGAGCGCCTTGGCTGTATTTGCTGGCCCGCCTCCAACCACGGGAACCCTCTGAGCGCCATCGCCAGGTAATAAATCAATGAGTACTTCACCGCATACCCATATTGTCACAGTTCTTCTCCTTTGCGCGCCAAGAATTCTGCAATTACTTCGACTCCGAGTAGGTGATCTTCCACTTGCGGAAGCCCACTGATCAGCAGCGCTCCAACCATACCTTCCTCGCTTACATTGAGAGGAATTCCGCCACCGTGGATTGCGTAGTGTTCTTCGGGTAAATGATTATGTTCATACCAGTCATACCCTTGCTCTTCGGCAAATACTCTTTCAAACATCGTTGAATTACCTTTTGCCAAAAGCACCGCTGCTTTTCTTGCTATCCATTGATCGTGCTCTTGCACCGATCCAGGAAGTGAAATATGAAAAACAATCCATTCACCTAATCGAATTTCGATGGTGATGGGTAAATTTCTCTCGCGGCCAAAAGCTGCGGCTATTTCACCGATTGTTAGTGCATCGGCGTGAGAAAGCGAAGCCAAGACAAGTGTCTGGGCTTCGAGGGCAAGTTGCGCGCTTGTGAATCCACCTGTTGTTGAAACCATGTTCTCATCTTGCCCTACGTGGGCCCGAAGCTCCACGCGCTAGCCTCATTGCGATTAATTGCCCAAAATTTATACTGCGAAATTTCTTCATTTCCTATCCATGTAGCGCTCTGTGTGCCATCAACGACGACCGCGGTGGCAAGTGCGTCAGCGAGACCACCATCTGGCCCCACAACTGTTGCTGAGATTGCGCCAATTGCTGGAAGTCCGCCTCGAGGGTCAATGATGTGCCCCCCTCTTTCATATGTCCCACTTGTTGCAATCGCACCATCAAATATTTCAAAGACCTTTAAAACTTCTTCAGGATTTTCAGGATTAGATACACC
>WLNY01000026.1 GCA_009699575.1 Actinomycetota bacterium | reverse complement strand
TGGATTGGCGCAGAGAAAATTGTTGTCGCAGGTGGCTCTTATGGTGGATTCATTTCTTTGGAGTACGCGGTTGCCTATCCAGAACATACGGAAGGTGTAATCCTTCGCGATACCTCAGCCGATTCAAAAAACTTTGACACTCTCGTTGAGAATGCGAAGAATCAAGACCGAGTAGAAATCAATTGGGAAAACTTCCATCGTTATTGGGGTGGAACAATTAGAGATGATGCTGACTTGAAGGCATGTTGGGCCGAACTCATTCCCCTCTACGATTTCGAATATGACCCAGTCGTTGCTGCTGCTCGCGTAGAAGCAGGTTTCTATCGCCACGAAGCCCACAACTGGTGCTTCATTCATAACTCACCAAACTATGATCTGAAGCCTGTGCTTCATAGCATTCAAGCACCAACACTTGTGACCGTCGGTCGCACCGACTGGGTTACGCCAGTTTCCTCATCACAAATCATTGCTGATGGAATCCCAAATTCACGTTTGGTGATCTTTGAAAAGTCTGGTCACTCGCCGCAATTTGAAGAGCCAGAGCTCTTCCAAAAAACGATGCGCGACTTCATTGCCGATTACCTACCGCACCTTCTACCGGCGACAACACATTGATTTCTAGGGAAACTTTGTCGATCTCTGGGCCCCATGGCCTAGAGGTTGACATCCCGTTTTTCGAAATAGATGGAAGCGAAGATGGGCCGCATCTGACAGTTCTGGCAGGGGTCCATGGAGCGGAGTATTCATCAATCGCGGCAGCGAAGAAATTTGTACGAGAAATAGATGTAACGCTGGTGCGCGGTCGAATTACCGTGGTTCCAATTGTTAATATTTTGGGATTCTGGGCGCGTACTGCTTTTATCGTTCCAGCAGATGGGAAAAATCTTAATCGATCATTTCCTGGAGACTCATCAGGAACCTTTTCAGAAGTTTTGGCTGATCGTGTATTTAAAAAATTCATTGAGGATTCTGATTTCCTTGTAGATATGCATGCTGGAGATATTCCAGAGTCCCTCACCCCATTTACAGTATTTGAAGAATCAATCGTTGAAGATAAATCCCTCGCGCTTGCAAAAGCCTATGGAATTAAAGACATCGTTCGACAAAAGATGTCAGGGATGGTTGTCACAGGTAGTACCACTGCAGCGGCTGCAGCTATTGGAATTCCTGCAGTGACAGTTGAGTCCGGGCACAATGGAATTCTGGATCCACGCGCAGTTGAAATACATTGCCTTGGAATCACAAATCTCGCACGAAGTGTTGGAGTGCTATCGGGAACTCCGTGGCCAGAACGCCCTCATCAACTCTACGATGGGTGGGATTGGTTGCGAAGTGATCGTGAAGGTTGGTGGTCACCACTGTGTGAAACTGGCGCAGAAGTTCATGCAGGCCAAGTTGTTGGGACTATGAGTGATCTCTGGGGAGATGTATATGCCCAGGTAACTGCGCCCAATGATGGAACTATTTTATTTCAGACAAGTAGCCCAGCAGTTTCTGCTGGCGGAATTTTAGTAGGTTTAGCGATTAGGTAATTGCGGAGTAATAATTTTTTCAATTACTTCTGCAATTGCCAGCAAGGCAAGGTCGGAGCCCTTATACGTCGCAAGTTGTAATCCAATTGGCAAACCGTCTGGAGAGAACCCACAAGGCAATGTGATTGCTGGATCCCCTGTGATATTGAAAGTGCCTGTATATATTCCTTCGGCTGCCCCATCTGGAGTATCAATTGGAGGGGTAGTAAATGGTGCAACGTATGGTGTTGCTGGACGCAATATGACATCTACACCGGAATACATCTCGGGAACCTGTAGAAGTAATTTCGCGCGGTGGGTGATAGCGGATTCGTATTGTTCAGAAGTTATCGATTGAGATGCTTGCAGGAGCCGAAGGGTATCTGGACCAAAATGCGCAGGATCTGATGTGACTTTTGCACCTAGTTGCTGCCAGATTTCATAAAGTAAAGAGTTCTCAAATATTTGGTCAAGTTCATGAACTAACGAATCATCAATTTCAATAATTTTTGCGCCCCGTGAAGTAAGTTCGGCAATTGATTTTTTCACAGCAATTGAAACTTCTTGGGTAAGTGAAGGATGATTAAAATCAGATTCGAAAATGCCAATTCGTAAGCCTTCGATATTTGCCGTATCAATCACTTGAGAGCCGTTAGTTAGTGCCGCGAAGACCTTCAGAGTGATTGCTACATTCTTTGCAAGTAATCCCACATGATCATATGTTGGAGAGAGCGCAGTTACTCCATCGAGAGAAATGGCGCCATAACTGGGTTTAAAACCAACTGTGTTGCAGTAGTGAGCAGGTATCCGAATTGAACCACCAGTATCGGTACCAATCGCAACATCACACACTCCCGCACCAACAAGGGAAGCAGATCCTCCGCTAGAACCCCCTGCAGTTCGTAATGGATTAAATGGATTCATCGCTTCGGCAACATTGGGGTGCGTTGCACCTGCCGCATATTCCAACAACGTGGTGGTGGCGAAAACATCGGCGCCCAATGCGCGTAGTTGGGAGACCACAACAGCATCTTCTTTAACTGGCTCTGATTTCATATCCGCAGGATTACCGTTACCACGAGGTTGTCCTGCAATATTCACAATATCTTTTACAGCAATCTGCACTCCGTGTAATGGTCCAGTGGAGGCTCGCAAGGGAGCGTCTATGAGATTAACTATTGCGTTCAATGGTTTTCCGATTCGCAGTGCTCTTTCATATGTAGCTAGCAAGCGAAGATTTTCAACTTCGCAGATTCGCTCACCACGCTCAATAGATTGAATGAGTTTCCCAACATGATTTGTTAGAGGGCCTTTGAGGTCTCTCATCAAATCATCAACTTCTGTTTTTCTCTTACGGATCGCAAGGTCGCGATAAATTCCACTATGAGTTTTTGCACTGCCGCGATTAAATGTCACAAGACGTGCAAGAGAACCTTCAAGGTCATCAGGATCAAATCCATCAAAACTTTCTGGTTTTACGGGAGCCTGTGCGAGAACTTCTCTCGCGATTGCAAGCATGAGCGGCTTGAATTCTGCATTATCTAGAGCGTCAGCAATAGAAAGATCTGAGACAGCGCCCGCATACAACATCGCACCGTAGGCTTCTTTACCCCAAAGGAATCCCAAAATGTTATTTGTCGCCTGGGCATATGGCAGTGCTGCAACAAGTTCTTGTACGCGAGGTGTGATCTGATTTCCAATAAGTTCTCCCACGCGAAAAGTACCGATATTACCTTGCATTATTTTTCCTGGCGACAAATAGTCGGCTCCAAAATTTACAAAACTTACAATTAATTTGTCTTCACCAACGACTTCGGCAAGCTCATGCGCAGTCAAACCATTTTGAAAAGAAACAACATATCCATCAGGTGTTATGCGATTGCGAAGGAGTTGGGCTGCGGCACGTGTGTGGTGACTTTTTACAGCGATTGCAACATGTTTAATTTTTGATGGCAATTGATCAGGAGTAATCGCCTTGGCGGACACAGTGAAATTCTCAACTGGACCTTCGATACTAAGGCCATTTTTGTTGATGGCATCCACGTGTGCTTGGTCAATGTCACATAGCGTCACGTCATGACCTGCTCGAATCATATGAGCGCCAATAGTGGCACCTATTGCACCCGCACCAATAATCGTTAGCTCCATAGCGCCCACCTCTTTCGTCAGCAAAAGATAGCCCACTTTCACAAATTAACTATTGGTGGTTATATGCCGCCATGAGTATTCAAAAAGTGGCAGTAGTAACTGGGGCAGCGCACGGTATGGGAAGTGCGATCGTTGAAGCATTGCGGGAGCAAGGCCATGTGGTTCATGGTGTCGATCGCGATCAAGCCGACCTTTCGAATTCCAAAGCAGTCGCTGACTACTTCAAAGGGATTGGCCAAGTAGATATTTTGGTTAACTGTGCCGGCGGCGTAGTTGGTCAGACATTTAAGCCCCTTGAAGAAATTACCGATGAGGCGTGGCAGGAAATATTTAATGCGAACCTGCAAACGACCTTTCTCTGCACCAGAGCAGTAGTCGCAGGAATGAAAGCCAGCAAGTGGGGTCGAATAGTTAATATTTCTTCGGGCGCTGGTCGAAGCGTTAGCCTTACTGGAATCCAAGCTTATGCCTCTGCAAAGGCGGCCCAGATAGCTTTCACGCGTCAAACGGCATACGAACTTGGCCAATACGGAATCACAGTCAACTGCATTGCTCCAGGGTTCGTACTATCAAATCCATCAACTATTGCCCAGTGGGAAAGTTATGGCGCGGAGGGTCAAGCGAAGTTACTGACAGGTATTGCAACCCGCCGACTTGGTCAGGCCCGTGACATCTCCAACGGGGTGACCTTCTTCACAGGTGAAGCTTCAGATTGGGTGACAGGTCAATGCCTTTCCATCGATGGTGGTCATTCGCTCTTCTAATCGACCTTGGACTGTAACGAAACGTTAACAAAAAACATTTATTTTTTTACAAATTGGGGATGTCAAATAAACAATTGTGCCTTAGTCTCCCCTTACCTAAATATACAAATCTCCCAATTGGTGCAGTGCCAATGAACGAGGTGCGTAATTTTCGACTCCACGAGACAGGAAAATAAAAGTATGAAATCAAGAATGAAAGTACTTGGTGGACTATTTGCAACGATCACAATTCTTGCAACTGTAGTTGTACCACTTACAGCAAATGCAGCACCAACCGGAGATTTGATTTTTGTACGTAACCAGGATTTCGCAACATTTAATCCTGATCTCGCGCAGAACGACTCAATCTTTATTCAACAGCAAGTGTACGAGCCACTATTCATGATTACTCCAAACGGTCAAGATGTTAAGCCTTGGCTCGCCAAGAGCGGAACAGTTGGTTCTGACAAAGTAACGTGGACAATCAAGCTACGTACAGACATCAAATTCAGCGATGGCACACCAATGACTTCAGCAGATGTGAAGTTCTCTTTGGATAAGGCAACTGCTGGCGAAGGTTGGGGATTCCTCAATACTGCTATCGATAGCATTTCAACACCTTCAGCAGACACTGTTGTAATCAAGACTAAATTCCCTTGGGCTCCATTGCTCTCGGATCTTGCTTGCTTTAGCAATGCAATCTTGAAAAATAACTACGGCGGAAAAACCGCTGATGAATTCTTCAAGGCTCCAATTGGTACAGGTCCATTCGTACTTGATCACTGGACTCCTGGAACTGAAATCAAACTCACTGCTAACAAGACATACTGGCAGCCAGGAAAGCCATACTTGAACTCCGTAACATGGAAGTACGTTGTTGATGACAACACACGTGAATTCATGCTTAAGGGTGGACAAGCAGATATCAACGAAGAGCCTCCTGCTTCTTCAATCGCATCCCTCAAGGCTGCACCTGGTATCAAGGTTGGTCTATTCCCAGCTGCACAATCACGTTTCCTAGCGTTTAACCACAAGGTTCCAGCGCTATCAGATGTACACGTACGTCGCGCGATTTCATATGCGATTGACCGTAAGGCGCTGATCAAGGTTGTTCTTTCAGGTAATGGTTTTGCCTCAAACTCAATCCTTGCTCCAAACGTTGGTTTCTACGATGCAAAGACTCCAGGCATCCAGTACGACATGAAGGCAGCAGCAAAAGAGCTTGCGCTTTCTAAGTACAAGAAGGGTCTAACCCTTGAGTTCTTGGCAAGCGGTGGAAGCATTGAAGATAATGCAGTTGCTTCAATTCTTCAGGCTTCATTTAAGAAGCTTGGAATCAAACTCGTTATCAAGACACAAGAGCCAAGCGTAAAGCGTAAGACTCAAAAGGCTATGGAATACCAGATGACAACCACCGGTTGGACAATGGATATTTCAGATCCTGACGAACTTCTTACATTCGCATTGAGCCCAGAAGGCGGCACAAACGCTTTCTACACAAATTACAAAAATAAGAAGGTCATCGCAGCAGTGAAGAAGGGTCAAGTAAATGTTGATCCTAAGGTTCGCCAAGCTGCATATTCATTCGTTCAGAAGCAGGTTGCTGAAGACGCAATGATGGGCTTCCTATACAACGCACCATACAAGTACGCATGGCGCAGCAATATCACTGGGTTCGCAGTAACACCTACATATAGCTACCACATGGAAGATGTTAAGAAGAAGTAATTTCTTAATATTTCACACGTACTAAATTCAACTGCTTAACAGAGAGAACGGGTGGCATCAAAGTGAGTTATTTAACCTACATAGGTAGGCGGCTCCTTCAGATGCTACCCGTTCTCTTTGGCATTTCCGTTGCGGTATTTACCATTGTTCACTTGATCCCAGGGGATCCAGCCGATGTTCTGCTTGGACAAAATGCAACACCAGCGCGAGTCAAGGCGATTAATCACCAACTCGGAATCGATCGGCCAATTTTAATTCAATATATAAATTTCATTAAAGACCTATTCCACGGTTCACTTGGGACTAGCTTTGATAACAAAGAACCTGTGGCTAAATTAATTCTTGGAAGACTTCCAGAAACTGGAATGTTGCTTACTGGTGGAATCATCCTCTCAATTCTGATTGCCTTGCCACTCTCAATTTTGGCAGCATCTAAGCGCGGTGCCCTTCGTGACCAACTTGTACGCGCGATACCAATCATAGGTCTTGGAATGCCTCAAGTATGGATCGGCGTGATGTTGATTCTTTTGCTGGGGTTGAAATTCCCACTCTTTCCAGTCAGCGGCTTTGGTGACACTTTCCCTCAGCATCTGCGATCAATATTTCTTCCCTCTTTAACTATCGCAATTTTGCTTTCACCGATTTTGATTAGAAGTTTGCGCGCGAGTATGTTGGAGATTCTTGATTCAGATTACGTACTCACCGCTCGAGCTAAAGGAATTTCACAGACACGAATTACTTTTGTTCATGTTTTGCGTAATGCAATTATTGCATCAGTAACAGTGCTTGGTATCAATGTCGCCTACCTTGTCGGTTCGATGGTTATTGTTGAAAGAGTCTTTGTGATCCCCGGGACGGGCTCATTGATGATTGATGCAATTGCAAAACGAGACTATCCAATCGTGCAGGGAGTGACGTTGTATTTTGCGCTCGTAGTAGTTGTAGTGAATTTAATTACCGACCTTATCCATGCAGCACTAGATCCACGGGTGGCCCTTAAGTGAAATCACTCAAGACTCTCTATATTGGCGCAGGAATTCTTGGCACATTAATTGTTGCTGCAATATTTGCACCCCTAGTCACTTCATATGACCCAACAGAGCAAGACCTTATGCAAACTTTGTCAGGTCCAACCGGCGCGCACTGGCTTGGCACCGATGCTCTGGGTAGAGATGTTTTTTCACGACTTATCTACGGCGCACGAGTAGATCTCACAATCGGCGTACTTGCAGTTCTGCTGCCTTTTATTATTGGTGTCTCACTTGGGCTTATGACTGGATGGTTCGGTGGAAAATTTGATTCATCCGTTATGCGAGTGGTTGACACTGTCATAGCGTTCCCATTTTACGTACTAGCTATCGCGCTCGTGTTTATCTTTGGCCCAGGAGTTAAGAGCATCATCGTTGCAATCACTCTTGTTGGGTGGGTTGCTTATTGCAGAATTGTTCGGGCAAATGTTTTGGTCGCTAAAGAATTGGATTATGTACATGCCGCGCGACTCACAGGATTACCAACGCGTCGTATTTTGCGTCGCCACTTGCTTCCGAATGTGATTTCCCAAGCAATCGTCTTCTCAATGAGCGATATTGTCTTAAGTATTTTGGCAATCGTATCTCTTGGTTACTTGGGACTTGGCGTTCCAATTCCAACAGCAGAGTGGGGATCGATGATTCAAGAAGGGCAACCATACATTTTGCAACAATGGTGGCTCGCAACAATTCCAGGATTCATGGTTGTAATCGTTGGATTTGCACTCTCACTTATTGGCGATGGTCTTGTCGCACGATTGGAGCGCTAAATGAGTACTCCATTAATTTCAGTTCAAGATCTTAACGTTGAGATTAAAACTAATCGAGGTTTGCTCAAAGCAATTCGCGGAGTTTCATTTGATATTAACGGCGGAGATTCAATCGGCATCGTTGGTGAATCTGGCAGTGGAAAATCGATTACCCTCAAAGCGATTCTTGGATTACTTCCAAATAATGCGCACGTTTCTTCTGGGAAAATTTTTGTTGCTGGAACAGACATTTCAACGCTAGATAAAAAAGCACGGCGTGCGCTCCTCTCCGAAACCGCAGGCATGATTTTCCAAGATGCAATTGCTGCGCTCAATCCGGTCATCACCGTGGGCGATCAAATCGCTGAAGTCCCACGTTTTCGCTTAGGTCAAAGCAAGAGCGAGTCGCGGCAGACGGCGCTCAAGCTCATGGAGCAAGTTGGAATATCTGATGCGGAATCACGTTTTGGACTCTACCCTCACCAACTCTCAGGTGGCTTGCGTCAAAGAATCGCTATTGCAATTGCCCTTTCGGGTTCTCCTAAAATTTTATTCTGTGATGAGCCGACAACCGCACTCGATGTGACAATTCAAGCGCAGGTACTTCGATTGCTTCTCGAGCTAAGAAAAAACTCTGGGTTAGGTATCGTCTTTGTTACTCACGACCTCGCAGTAGTAAATGAAATTTGTGACTCGATAAAAGTTATGTACGCGGGTCGATTTGTTGAAGCGGGAAATGTACACACCACTTTCAGTACTCCAACACATCCATACACGTACTCACTCCTCAAAGCCGCACCAGATCCTGATGAAGCCGTGCATCGACTCTTCTCGATTTCGGGAGAGGCGCCAAATCTCACGGCCCCTGTTGTTGGGTGCCCATTCGCACCTCGCTGTTTTGCAGCAGATGATCACTGCCTTACAGCCGAGCCTGCTTTGCTCTCGATTGCAACTTCTGCAAGTGCATGCTTTAAATCTAGCGGTCACGACACATGGGCGGCATCTGATTCAAAGAGTGGAGTCAAATAATGTCTCAATCGGTTATTGCTGCTAACAATCTTGTTAAGCATTTTGCAAAGCGTCAGTCACTCGTTGATCGCTTACGAAATAAAGAAGTATTTAATGTGCCGGCAATTGATGGGGTAAATCTCGAACTCAAAAAAGGCGAGACGCTCGGACTTGTTGGTGAATCTGGTTGCGGAAAATCAACCCTTGGCCGAACACTTGTTGGCCTCTACACCGCATCGCAGGGTTCAATTGAACTCAGTGGAAAAGAAGTTGGCGAAGCTCGCACTCTCGAGGAGCGCCGCACGGTACAAATGGTTTTCCAAGATCCATTCTCATCACTAAATCCACGAATGACAGTGGGAGAGGTGCTTCGTGAAGCATTGCTTTTTCACAGCTTGGCAACAAAAGAGAATGTAGATGAAAAATCAAAAGAATTATTAACACTTGTCGGATTGCCACATGATGCACTGAAGTCTTATCCGCGCCAATTCTCGGGTGGACAACGCCAGCGTATTGGAATTGCGCGCGCACTTGCTCTGCAACCAAAGATTCTTATTGCTGACGAAGTTGTTTCTGCCCTAGATGTATCCGTTCAGGCATCTGTAGTTAACCTCCTGATGGATCTCAAGCGAGATCTAGGCCTAACCATGCTTTTCATCTCACACAATATTGCTGTTGTTCGCCAAGTCAGTGATCGAATAGCAGTTATGTATCTTGGAAGAATTGTTGAAGTTGGCCCAACCGAGCAAGTATTTAATAATCCTTCTCACCCATATACAAAACTTTTGCTGAGCTCTGTGCCAAAAATGGCATCAGGATCCCAAATTTCTTCAGCACCAGCAGGAGAGCTACAGTCAATTAAAAGCGCGCTTGTCGGATGTAGATTCCGCAGCCGTTGCCCGGTCGCCGTAGATGCTTGTGCATCGATTGATCCAAGTCTTACTTTGGTGGAAGGAACCCATCAGGCAGCGTGCCTATTGGTTAAATAGAAAACGAGGCGCTACGTGGCAGGGAAATTTAGTCCAATAATTATTGGTAGTGAAAGAAGCGAAGCAGGAATTCCAGCAGCGATGGAAATTTTGCGAGCTGGAGGAAGCGCACTCGATGCAGTTGAACGTGGACTTCGTTATTGCGAAGACAATCTTCAGGATCATTACATCGGTACTAGTGGACTTCCAAACGCACGTGGAATAGTCGAACTAGATGCATCGATCATGATTGGATCTTCACGTGCATTTGGCGCTGTCGCTGCAGTAAAAAATTATCCAAATCCTATTTCCATAGCTCGTAAGGTTTTAGAGGAGCTTCCTCAGCACTCACTTCTTGTCGGCGAAGGTGCGGAAGCGTTTGCAGAATTCCTCGGATTCGAAAAGGCAGAGCTTCTCACACCTGAGTCACGTGAATTATGGCTTAAGCAACTCAAGACGATTCCACAGGAATCCATCGAAGGCGAAAATACAAAAGCAACTTCGGGGGATGAGCGCTACAGACTTGCATCCCTAGAACTCGTCAAGAGAATGGCGCCACATGAAGGACCATGGGGAACCATTAACATCATCGCCTTGGATCAACATGGCGAACTTGTCTGTGGTGTGAGTACAAGCGGATATCCATATAAGCATCCAGGACGTGTTGGCGATTCAGCTGTTGCCGGTGCTGGAAACTATTCGGATATTCGCTATGGAGCGGCTGCATGTACTGGTCGCGGCGAACTCGCACTGCGCGCCGGAACAGCGCGCACCGTTGTTGAAAATATTCGCGCCGGTCAAGATCCTGAAACAGCATGTGCAAATGCGCTACTTGAAGCGCGTGCTTTACCTGATGATTTCCGTGCTGAATTGCGCTGTCTTTCGTTGACTCCAGATGGTCGACATGGTGGGGCTGCTGGCATGGAAGGTTCGACTTACACACTCATGAACGAGCACTCAACTGCTCCCGAATTTCACCCAAGGAGAGCGCTATGAAAATTTTTATTTCAACAGACATGGAAGGAACTGCAGGAGTTGTCGATTGGAGTCAATGTATTCCGGGTAACGCTGAATACGGTTACTATCGCCAACTTTTACAAAATGAAGTGAATTCAAGCATTACTGGCGCAATGGCTGCAGGTGCCACTGAGTTCTTAATCAATGATTCGCATTCATCAATGCAAAATCTTCGTCCAGATTCACTCGAAGGAAATGCACGTTACCTTTCAGGTAAGCACAAGCCGATGTACATGATGCAAGGTCTCGATAGTACTTTTGATGCAATTTTCTTTGTTTCCTATCACGGCTCAATGAGCAGTGAAGCATCAGTCCTCTCTCATACCTACAACCCACGTGCAATTTCAGATATTCGTCTCAATGGCGAATTTGTATCAGAGGCTGGTCTCAACGCACTTGTTGCTCAGGCATACGGAGTACCTATTGTTCTTGTGACAGGTGATGAAACTACTGAAGTGGAAACACGTATGTGGTCACCAGGAATACATGCAGCAGTTGTGAAAAAGAGCATCACTCGCTTCGCAGCAGACAGCATGCATCCAAAACAAGCGTGCGATCTCATCTTTGAAAAAGCTAAAGCATCGATTGCAGGATTAGCATCTATCCCAGTCCCGAATATCAAATTGCCAGCGACAATTGAAATCACATTTCATAATAATGACTTCGCAGACATGGCAACATGGTTGCCAGGGACTGTAAAAACAGGCGTGAAGACAGTGGAAATTACAGATGCAGATCCACTGGCACTCTTCCGCCGTTTCATTACTACAGTAATTCTTACTCGATCAATTGTTGAATGGAGCTAGAGATGTCAGCAGCACAGGTACTTGAAGGCAAAGTAGCAATTATCACTGGGTCTGGAAATGGAATTGGTCGCGCAACTGCCAAAGCTATGGCGGCTGCTGGAGCTAGTGTCTGCGTTTCAGATACTTTGGCAGAAGATGGACTCCGTACAGTTTCAGAAATTACTGAAGCAGGCGGAAAGGCAATATTTGTTCAAGCTGATATTTCTAGCGAAGAGCAAGTACAAAAAGTTGTCAATGACACAGTTGCAGCTTTTGGTGGCTTAGATATTCTTGTAAATAACGCGGGCATTGGCGGAGGCATGAAACGTATTCATGAAATTAGCGCTGATGAATTTAGTCGAGTTGTCGATGTGAATCTCATAGGTACATTTTTCATGACTAAATATGCAATTCCACATTTCCTAAAATCAGGCGATGGACGAATTGTAAATATTGCCTCAACATATGGGCTAATTGGTGCACCAAAGGCCGCGGCATATTGCGCGACAAAGGGCGCACTTATAAACCTCACACGTCAATTAGCTGTTGATTACGGCCCAGATCACATTCGAGTGAACGCGATTTGTCCTGGATACATTGACACCAGCCTTGGTCGTCGTGGGCCAACAATGAGCGAAGCTGATTTCAAAGCTGCAACTGATCGCCGTGAGAAGGCAGCAGCAATGCAGCCACTCGGTCGCCAAGCGCAACCAGTTGAAGTTGCTAATGTCGCTGTCTTCTTATGTTCTGATGGCGCATCATTTATGACCGGCTCCATCGTCACAGTTGATGGCGGTTGCGTCACCACATTTAATTACGGTGAGGCCAGCAACTAGCACTAATGGAAATCTTGGATCTGGTTTGCGTTCCTGGTCGTACTGGTTTTTTTGTAGATGACCAAGCGGCAATTCTTGCCGGCGCACCCCATGATGGATTTAATTATGTCGGCGAACCTGTTACAGCCGGATTTGAATCCATTCGTCAGGCAGGTGAATCACTTTCGGTGATGATCCTGCTTGGCGATGGTCAGATTGCACATGGCGATTGCGCCGTTGTTCAATATTCAGGAGTTGGTGGCCGCGATCCACTCTTTGACTCTCACACTGCTAAAACAGTGGTCGAAAAGTATGTTCGGCCTCTTCTTCAAGGTCGAACGCTCACTACTTTCAAAAGCATGGCAGAAGAAATTGATTCTATGGAAATAGATGGCACTCGTTTATCCGCGGCAATTCGATACGGTGTAACGCAAGCGATTTTAGATGCAGTTGCAAAAACTCGGAAAATTACCATGGCTGAAGTAATTGCTGATGAGTACGAGACGGGAATTGAGATTGCAATTGTTGCGATACACACGCAATCAGGTGATGACCGGTATGACAACGTAGATAAAATGATTTTCAAAGAAGCCGAAGTTCTCCCACATGGCTTAATAAATAATGTTGAAACAAAATTGGGCAAAAATGGCGAACT
>WLNY01000025.1 GCA_009699575.1 Actinomycetota bacterium | reverse complement strand
TGGCGATATGCACGCATCGATGGGCGATGGCGAAATTTCTGGAACCGGTGTTGAAATCGGTGGCACAGCAATTATCAAAGTAGATCTCATTAAGGGCAAAACGGGCACATGGCCCATTACCGAAACAGCCGATTCATGGTTCACCCACGGAACGCACGCAACAAGCCTTGATGACGCACTCAAATGTGCAGTCGAAGAAGCAGCAAAATTACTCGTTGACGAATGGGGATTCACCATGGAAGATGCTTTCATCTTCCTATCAGTTGCTGGCGACCTTGGTATCGCGCAGTACTGCCATCCTTCACCGGGTAGCGTAATAGCGCGAATGAGAGTTCCTAAAATTTCAGCATGCCCAGCACCGTTTAAAAAATAGAGGCACATTACAAGCAAGAGTCAGCGGATGTAACTACTCTGTAGACATGTCACTTCGCTTTCGTCGTTCAATGAAAATCGCCCCTGGTATCCGCCTGAACTTTAATAAAAACAGCATTGGAATTTCAGCCGGTGTGCCTGGTGCTCGCATATCTCTTAATTCCAAAGGAGATATCTATAGATCTGTTGGAATTCCTGGCACTGGCTTATCTTCGGTAACACGGACATCCACACGAGGCACTGCGCGCCAGCGAGCGGCGCGAGCGGAGCAAGAAGCACAAGCACCTACCGCTTCAAAAGTAACCCCGAGTCCTGGGCTATTTGCAGGCAAAGCTGAGAGAGCTTTTTACGCATTTCTGTTGGAAATCTATAATCCAGAAGGCCATCAAGAGAGCGGTAAAGAAATTGTTGAGCTCGCGGATAAAGTCATTGCCTTGCACCCTGGACTCGAGCTTCCTCTCAAGGCGGTGCAGACGCTGCACACCGTGGGAAGTGATGAAACTATTTCGATTGCAGTTTCTCTTGCAGATTATTTGTGGTCAAAGCGCATTGAGTTATTTGCTCACCCCTTAGCAAAGAAATATTTCACTGGACTTACTGTGAAAATTCAAATTACCCCCGGAATATCTACCAATGACATTCTCAATCTCGACACATTCGGTTTCATCTACGTTGAGGTCTTGCAACAAGTAATGCGAACATCTGAGGCACTTGCAGTTCTCGAAGAGATGAACGCAGATCAGCTCACTGCCATTTCCCTGGCAGATGTTGAACTCGAGCTCAAAGATTATGACTCGGTGCTTGAAACTACCGACGACATAGAAAATGAAGACGACGCGACTGCTCTGCTATTAATCCAGCGTGGAATTGCATTTCGCGAGAAGGGTCTCAACGATGCCGCGCGAGAGTCATTTAAGAAAGCGATTGCCAAGAAGGATCGCTCCGAGGCGATAATTAACAGAGGGCTCTTTGAAAGGCACTTTACCTACATTAACGATCACAAGAAATCGCTGGCGATAAAAGATTTAGAGAAGATACTTTCTAATGAAAGTGATTATCCAGGGGCGATGGATGCAATAAACGCTTTGGAGAAAGAAGCTTAATTAGATTTTAGTATCGCTTGTGCGATTGCGACATCTTTTTCAAAGACCATAATTTGAGGTCCATCCAAAGTGTCGGCCAAAGTCGCGCGTATATTATTTGCCAGCAACTCTTGTCTGACCATTTCAGCTTCAATGAAATTGCGGGGAGTCGGCAAAGGGCGAAGCAATCCGTAATCGTCTTTGCGGCCTGCCCTGTCGGGTAGAACTACATACTTCCTATTTGTTGAAAACGTCCACCGTAAGAAAAGGATAAGCGCCCCTAAAATCGCAAATCCACCAAAGGAGGTTAAGAAGAGAGCTGTATTAATTCCACCCAACATGAGGCAAGGTTAACGCACCGCCCAGTCAAAGCTTTCTTACTGCTCCTTCTTGAGATCTTCCTTAATCTTCTCAGCTAAGTCTTCTACCTTATCGGCAGCCTTTTCCACAGCTTCAGCCGCTGCAATGGCTGCATCGCGCAAACGCCCAGTGGTCTTCTCCATAATGGAATCCACCTTCTCCTTTGATGCCTGAATAGTTTCCTTCGCTTCCTGAACTTTCTCTTTTGCCTCTTCGATCCTGCTCTTTGTCATGCTTGATTCGCTGTCCATGGAAACTCCTTTTGATTATCTGAGATTGTGTTTTCACTCTAGACTCGAAATGAATTCATTACTATCTCATTTGGCGCATATCCTTTGATAAAGGGTGGTAGCACTAAAGTGAGAAGTCACTCATCAAAAGATTTATTTAATTTCACTACAATAAGAAAATGCATGCACCAAATAAAATACGACATCCTAAATGGGTGAAGATTTTAGGTCCGGGCCTTATTACTGGTGCTGCCGATGATGATCCATCAGGAATTGCAACATATTCGCAAGCTGGCGCAGCTTTTGGTTTCGGTCAACTCTGGACAATCACTCTCTGCTTACCGCTGATGATTGCCGTGCAAGAAGCGAGTGCGCGCATTGGAGCAATTACAGGTGAAGGTCTAGTCAAAGTCACTTCGCGTCTGTATCCGCGCACAGTCCTCTACGGCGTGGTTGCAATGGTTGTAGTAGCTAACACCATAAATATCGGCGCCGATATTGCAGCTGTCGGGGCAGCGCTCAATCTGCTCATTCCTTTGCCTATTGTTCTCCTCTCAACGATTTTTACACTCGTTGTTTTATCGTTGGAGATCTTCATCGGGTACCACGCGTACACGAAGTTCCTCAAGATTCTTGGCCTCGCCTTGTTGGCATATGTCGCAACCGCTCTTATCGTGGCTGAACCATGGGGTGAAATATTGCGCGCAACCGTCATCCCTCGAATCGAGTGGACCTCAAGTTATTGGTATGTCATCGTTGGAATTTTGGGTACAACAATTTCGCCGTACATGTTTTTCTGGCAAGCTGCCGAAGAAGTAGAAGAAAACGCCCTTGCTGATCGTCGGGGCAGCGCGCATAGAACAATCAGTGAGATTCGCAAAGATACGGCTATCGGTATGGGTGTTTCGCAAATCGGCAGTTGGTTCATGATTGTCACCACCGCCACTGTTCTGCATGCCAATGGAATTCTCAATATCTCCACCGCTTCCGACGCGGCCAAAGCTCTTGAGCCGCTTGTGCAGGGATTTCCTCACGCCGGTACATATGCCAAAGTTCTTTTCGCACTTGGGATTATCGGTATGGGATTACTTGGTATTCCAGTTCTCGCAGGTTCTGCCTCTTACTCAGTCAGTGAAGCGCTCGGATGGAAAGGTGGGCTCGATTTAAAATTTGGGCAAGCACCACGGTTTTACATAGTCATTGCCGTTTCCACATTGATTGGTTTAGGTATCACCATGATTGGGGTAGACCCGATAAAAGCTTTAGTCTTTGCCGCGGTTCTCAATGGCCTCGTCGCGGTTCCGCTGGTATTTCTCATTGCACATATTTCGCGCAACGAGAAGGTGATGGGGGAGTTTGCGGGAAAGAAACTTTCGCGCTTCCTTCTTTCGACAACATTTATAGTCCTTGCCCTCTGCGCACTTGTACTCATAGCGACTCTATTTCTCTAGATGAGATGCGCTTTTTAGAAGAAAGGTAGATGATTGAGACATGACTCAAAGACAAGAATTTAAAATAATCAAGAAATATGACGGCTTTGAAGTTCGAGAGTATTTACCATGTGTTCTGGCCGTTGTTAAAACTGGTGCCCCACTGGCTGGGCAATCCAATCAAGGATTTGGCCACCTATTTAGTTATATCTCAAAAGGAAATGCATCTGGCCAGAAGATTGCGATGACCGCACCAGTTATTGCCGCAAGCAAAGAAGGAATGCAGGCACCGCAATGGGAGATGTCTTTTGTTATGCCAGCCCAATCGGTTCTATCAGAGATGCCTGTACCCAATAGTCCCAATGTCATCATGCGTGAAATGCCTTCGGAGGATTGCGCCGTCGTTTCATTTAAAGGTCGTGCAACCGATGAGGTTTGCGCAAAGAAAGAGAAAGAGCTTCGGGCTCTTATCTTGGCTTCCGGGCTACATGCAAGCGAGGAAGTACGCATCGCACGCTTTGATCCACCCTTTAAACCAGGATTTCTCCACTACAACGAGATCATCATTCCACTGAAGTAGGGAATCGTTTCAAACGCTTGCTCGTTGCACAGTTTCACTACGCGTATTTCAGTAGAAAAACAATTAGTCAGTGGCTGCTACAAATCTACCCGTAACGACCCATTTAGTATCAGAAAAAGAAAAAATCGTTGCTTTCTGAACATATTTAAAGTTATCGATCGCGTTGGCACCTTTGCTAATTGCTTCATCTGCCAAACGTTCTTTCAAAATATCCAGGGAGATATTTTGTTGCTGGGAAGTTGTCGCTGCATCACCAATAAAGGTGCAGTTATCAAATTGTCCTTCCGTAAAGAAGATTCCTTTGACCTCGGTACCTTTACGCCCGAATCGCTCCTTCATTTAAACGTCTTTTGAAAGAAATATTACGAGCTCTTGGCGGCCACCGCCAAAAGATGGAAATTCAGCGGAGACGACTCCGGATATTTCCCAACCCTCTTTGGCCATTGCATTGAGAGCTTCCTCAACTTTTTCTGGATTAAATTTTCCACCAAATGCTCGATCTTTTTGAGTCATAACTTTATAAGCTTTCATTTGACACCCTCCGATAGAAGTTGATTTATACCAACGAACGGGACTGTATCGATTGAGGAGCTGATTGTCATCGGATTCTTGATTTAACATTTCTTGCCGCTTGAGTTGAGAGCTAATGGGAGAAGGATGAAATTTCAAATGCCAGGTAGCAATGTCTGAGTTAGGGCGCCAGACCCTCAAAAATGTCAGAGCAACCCGTCATGCTTACTCCATGTTAGAGACACTATTTTTGGCCTGCCTGATTTACCTTTTTATTACGCGCTCTAAGAAGTCCAAGAAAAATATGCGCCCCAGGACTCTCGATGGCGAACTCAAAGAGCTCATTGCTCGTTCCAATGAGAACACAGGGATAGCCCTTGAGATTAAGAGATATCTTCTTTCAATAGCCATAAGCAATGAAAACCACGAAGAGAAATTCAGTGATGCCCATATTGCCAAGGCGCAAGAGATTTTGGATCATGCAGGACCTTCAGCCTTCTATTGGATGAGCGACATAGCTGCTCAATTGGCGCAACTTGCCGCATCCCAAATCAACGGTGTTGCCACTAACGTAAATATCGAACTAGGGGAGTCGGCAACAGCCAAGGACATCATCAGAGTTGTGGTGCGTCCTTAACTGTTACAAACGAGCGTAGCAATGTCCAAAAAAGTGCAATATTTCCCTTTAAATATCGTTGACAAAGCTGACAATTACATGCAGAATTTGGTCAATCGCTTGACCAAAATGGTCAATGCAACACTCGTGAAGGAGTTCCTGGATGAGTTCAACGCAGACCAAAGGGCTAAAAACTGGCGCCCTTGGAATCGTGGGTCTTTCGATTTTAGGGGCAGCAATGATGTGCCCTGCAATCGGAATTTATTTGAACTGGGGCCCGATGGCCTCTCTCGTTGGACTTGCCACCCCCTTGGTATTTCTTGCGGCACTTGTTATCGCACTTCCTACCGCAATTAGTTATTCGCAGCTCTCTTCCCATATGACCTCCTCAGGGGCCGTATATGCCTGGAGCTGGCGAATCCTTTCTCCAAAAGTTGGAGTATGGACAGGCGTAATAATGGCTTTCTTCTACATCGTCGCCACTATTTTGCAACCAATTCTTTTCGGTATGTTCTTTAACGATCTTCTCTCGTTACTTGGTGTAAAAGCTCCAGGAATGCTCACGTGGGCAATTGGTGCAGGTCTTATTACTTTGATCGTTATGTATGCAACTTATAAAGGTATTTCAATTTCAGTCAAGACCGCGTTGATTTTCATTGCCATTGAACTTGCAGTGGTCGTTGCGCTGTTGCTCACAATTCTCTTTACTGGCGCAAGCCATGGAATTGGAATTACTTTAAGTCCTTACAATCCTGCCAACATCCAAGGCGGAGCAAATGGATTCTGGAGCGCGATGATCTTCGGAATTCTTTCCTTCGCAGGTTTTGATGTTATTCAAACTGCAGCGGAAGAAACAAAGACACCTACAAAGATTTTGCCAAAGGCGACAATCCTTGTTGTTGTCATAGTTGGTGTTTTCTGGGCAATTGGATCGTGGATCTTCTCTATCTCCGAACCGCTTTCAAAGGTTCAAGATTTGATGGCTTCAGGTTTCACACCTGCAACAGCTATTGCTGAAGACTATTGGGGCGCGGGAAAGATTCTTGTTGACCTCACTTCAATGACAGCACTTGGTGGAGCACTCATCGCATGTGCAGTTGGTGCCTCACGAGTTCTCTTCGCCCAGGGTCGTCAAGGAACACTTCCTTCATGGCTCGGTGAAGTACACCCAACAAAGCAAGTTCCTACTAAGGCACTCCATGTTGTATGGGCTGCAACTGTCGTTGGAACTGGTGTTGTTACAGCATGGTTAGGTAACGTCAACTCGGCATTCGTATGGTGGGCTGGAAGTATCGCGTTCTTCGCACTTCTTACTTACTTCTTCGTTCACTTGTCATCGATGGTCTACTTCTGGAAGAAGGGGACTTTTAATTGGTTCATGCACGGAGTGATTCCAGTTGTTGGAATGGCGTTAGTTCTCTACTTAATTAATCGCACTTTCTTCACAGCTCTATGGGCACTGGATTGGAAGGGCGGAAAGAGCATCGTGGTCTTTGGAATGCTTCCTTGCATTCTGACTCTGATCTATGTTCTTGTACCTTCTAAGAAACTTAAGGCAGTATTTGCTGGACCTGCCCCAGAAGTAGAAGAGGCTTAAATATAAAAAGGTGCCCCTGGCTTAGATTCTTAAGCCGGGGGTATACCTTTTTAATTAGTAAAAAATACGATTAAATGGACATAGTGCTAGGTGGGGAGTGAAAATTTCAGAGCATCACGCAGGAACAGTGACCCTAGGAGTCATGATTGACGATAACGATGCCGTCATTTTCGAAAATTCTCACATCCGAGTCGCAGTGCTTCCAAAAATTGGCGCAAAGATTCATCAATTTCTAGATAAGCGAACAGCTAAAGATTTACTTTTTCATCACCCGCGAGTGGAAGTACGCCCACCTGTATTTGGTGCCAATGTTGATAATTGGTGGACGGGAGGAATTGATGATGCATTCCCCACAGGCCAGCCCGCAAAGGTCAATGGAGAAGATATTCCTTTCTTAGGTGAAGTCTGGTCTATGCCGTGGAAAGTAGAGTCACTCTCACCCAACAGCGTAAAATTTTCCAGAATGGGTGTCATCACACCATTTCTTATGGAAAAAGTATTAACTCTAGATCCAGATGATAATTATTTAACAGTTGATTATTGCGTGACCAATATCGGAACAACATCTTTTCCATACATCTGGGGAATTCACCCAGCCTTTCCAATAAGTACTGACACTCGCATACATATTCCAGCTGGAAATAGCTGGTACGTCGATGGCACAGGTCCCTTTGGAACTTCGGAAGAATTTCAAAAAGGAGAGAAGTCAGAGAAGTGGCCAATTAAATCTCTGGCTGAATTATCATCTAAGGATCCGTTGTCGTGGGAGTACTACTACCTATCTGACCTCGACGATGGGTGGCTGGCAATTACTGATCATGTTGCAGATACAGGTTTCGCCCTTACTTTTGATCGAAAGACGTTCCCAAATATTCACATTTGGATGGTTAATGGCGGATGGCGTGGAATACGCACCATTGCCATCGAGCCGTGGACGGCAATGCCAGCGGGACTAGATCATGCAATGACAGCGGGAACAGCACGAGAATTACAGGTGCATGAAAGTGTCACTACGCAGGTCAAAATGATTGCTTTTACTCCAACTACTCACATCAACGGCTTTACCGAAAAAGGAGAACTACTATGAATTTCGAAGGCAAATCGGTCATCATCACAGGTGTTGCATCAGGCCTAGGCCACGCGTTAGCTATCGAGTTTAGTAATGCGAAAGCTACCGTCTTTGGCTGTGATGTAAATGACGAAGCAGGACGCGCCAATATGCAAGCCCTTGGCGCCACCTATTTTCATGTTGATGTTTCAAAAGAAAAAGAAGTAGAAGACTTCATCGCCACAGTTGTTGCCACACATGGAAAACTTGATGTGATGGTCAATAATGCAGCCGTTTCTGTGAGCGAAGAAATGATTAACACTACAGAGGCAGACCTTGATCGAATTCTAGCCGTCAATCTCAAAGGTCCGTTTTTTGGTACCAAGCATGCAGTCCGAGCGATGTTAAAAACCAACGGAGGAGCAATTGTTAATGTTGCATCTATCTTGGGGCTAGTCGCTGACGGAATGCTTGCTGCTTACTGCGCGGCTAAAGGTGGAGTACTGGGTCTTACTCGCGCCGCTGCAGTGCAATACGGTGACCGAGGAATTCGTGTGAATGCAATTTGCCCAGGTGATATTGATACTCCGCTCGTTGCTGAATATTTTGACATGTTTGATGACCCTAAAGAAGCTCGAGCAAAAATTGAAAACGAATATCCCATGAAGCGTATTGCGGCTCCAAAAGAAATCGCTCAGTCAGTGATGTTCTTAGCGTCTCCTTATTCTTCCTATATGACAGGCCAGCAGTTAGTTGTCGATGGCGGCCTTACAGTTTCCTGTTACTAATACAGACTGAACGAAAAGAGGCGCTGACATGATGAAAGTTTTCGCGAACAATCTCGATCACCCAGAAGGTCTTGCGTGGTCTCCATCTGGTTGGGTTGCAGCAGGGGGAGAAGCGGGGCAGGTCTATCGAATTGATCCTGCAACCGGTGAGGTCAATGAAATCGCGCAAACGGGTGGATTCATTCTTGGCATGGCTTTTGATGGCCAAGATAATCTCTATCTTTGCGACATGGGTCGAAACGCAGTCTTGCGATTAGATACAAAGACAGGAGAGATTTCAGATCTGACTACGGGCAAAGTCGGCCGCGAACTCAAGTCACCTAATTTTCCAGTATTTCATTCTGATGGACGGCTTTTCTTTTCCGAATCCGGTGACTGGGGTTCTCGCAATGGCAGTGTGTTTTGTATTCATCCAAATGGTGATGTGACTTTAGAAAGTGAAGCAGTCTCAGCTTTTACTAATGGACTCGCTATCGACCCAGTTGAAAAATATCTTTACATTGTCGAATCTGAAAATCCCCAGATCTCGCGATGCGAAATTTTATCAAACTCGTTATCAGCACCAGAACTTGTGGTCTCTATGCCGCAGACGGTTCCCGATGGTTTACTTTTCACAACAGATGGCAATCTAATCATCTGTTGCTATCGTCCAGATGCTGTTTTCATCTGGAACGGTATGCACCTTGAGGAAATCATTAACGACTGGGCGGGAATCCTGTTGGCAGCCCCCACTAATGGAGCTTTCATCGGCAAGGATCATGACAGATTCATCACTGCCAATTTGGCTGGGCGATACCTAGCCGAACTCGAAGTGCCTTATACAGGAGCCGCTCTTAATTATCCGATTCGTTAATTTAAAGAGCATGCAACTCTCGAGCTGCGTCGACGATCTTGGCAACTGTTGGAATTAAGCCACTTTGTAAAATTGGAGATGCAGGAATCCGAGAATCCGGCGTCGCTAATCTCTTAATGGGTGCCTTCAAATTACCAAGATGGGCTTCGCTTATGCGAGCAGATATTTCTGCTCCAAATCCGCCAGTGCGATTTGCCTCATGAACAATCAGAAGTTTTCCGCCAGATTTCTTCACGAGATCAGCGATTGCACTTTCATCCAGTGGGTTGAGCCAACGCAGATCAAGGACGGATGCGGATATTCCCTCAGCCTCTAATAGATCAGCGGCTTCAAGAGCCATAGGCACATTCTTGCCCCATGACACTATTGCAAGGTCGGTTCCAACTTTGCGTGTGCGAGATCCACCAACTTGCTCGCGTGGTGCAGAAGTATCTAAGAAACTTTTCACTAAATAAAGCGAACGAGATTCGATAATAATTACTGGATCTGGATCGGCAACTGCTGCGCGCAACATTTGATACGCATCGTGAGCATTTGATGGCAAACCAACTTTAATCCCAGGGATGTGAGCAAGAATTGCTTCAAGGCTTTGTGTATGTTGCGCACACGATCCTGGAGTTGCTCCTTGTTGCATTCGAATGACCATCGGCGCATGTTGCTTTCCACGCGAGATGTATCGAACATTTGAAGTTTGATTCACTACTTGATCAAAGGCAACAAGCATAAAATCAATCCACATAATTTCAACGATTGGTTTCATGCCAGCAATACTTGAACCAGTCGCCCCACCTAAAATTGCCGATTCAGAGATGGGAGTATCAAATATGCGCTCTCCGTACTTCTTGCGCAGGTTTCTTGTCACTCCGAAGGTTCCACCAGCTGTTGCAATGTCTTCGCCGAATAAAACTACTTCTGGACGCTCTTCCATCTCTTCATGAAGCGCACGATTGACTGCAAGTCCGTAGGCAATTTCTTCACCTGTTGTTGGATACGGTGATAATTCACTCCATTGGCTTGATGCAAAGATGTGTCCCAGGGCATCGTCTGGTTCTGGAAATGCAGAAGCAAGTGAGAATTCTTGTTCGCTTGCAACGTAGGCTTCTATTTCAACTTCGAGTGCAGCAATTTCTGTCTCTGAATGTGATTGCACAAGCTGGGCTCGCAATCGAGCTAATGGATCTCTAGCAAGGGCTGCATCGCGATCAGCCTGAGTCCGGTACAGCTCGAGGTCTAAGTTGTAGTGACCCAAAATACGGGGTACTGAGATTTCTAGAAAAGTTGGGCCTTCACCCTTGCGTGCACGTGCTACTGCTGCTTGCGCACTTGCAAATACCTGTGCCAAATCTCCACCATCAACTTGTTCTGCTGCCATCCCATACCCAGCAGCGCGTTGCCATAGAGCTGCATTAGGAACTGTTTCGGAGATTGGTGTCATTTCTGACCACGTGTTATTTTCGCAAACAAAAATTACTGGAAGTTTGCGAGCAATGGCAAAGACCAAAGCTTCATGAGATGCACCTTGATTCGTTGCACCATCACCAAATGAAATTGCTACAACGCCACCATGACCAGCATATTCCAGGCCCATCGCAATACCGTTGGCAATAGGTAATCCAGCACCAACGATGCTGTTCTCGCCGATAAATCCATATTCCGGAGCAACGAGGTATGCAGAGCCTGCGCGACCACCATTGATGCCATTGCTGCGACCAAGAATCTCCGAGAAAAGCGCGCGAAGTGGGAGTCCTGATGCAAGTGCCCAACCGTGACCTCTATAGGTAGCCATTGTGCGATCGTGTTCCGATAGAGCAGCAACAACGCCCACGGGCGAAGACTCTTGCCCAACACACACATGCACAGACCCTGCAATTTTATCTGCTCGGCGCAAATCAAGAACCGCTTCTTCGGCGCGACGTATCATGAACATCTTTCGATACATCCCCAAAAGATCACTTCCGCGAACGGGCTTATCGAATTCCTGTGAGATATGTTCTGTCTGTGCGCTCATGAGATGTGGACCTTTCGCTAGTTATTTGTTAGTAAGAGCTGAAGTATTTCCTGGATTTAAATCAATCGAGAGACCGCCATCGACATTAAGAACTTGCCCTGTCATGTACGAAGAAGCCTTGGTGCCTAGAAAAAACATTACTTCTGCAATTTCTTCAGGTGTGGCAAATCTCTTTAAGCTAATTCGATTTCCTAAAACTTCCTCTGAAACTAACCCATTAATTAAATCTTTTTGAACAAGCTCTGTCATCACATATCCGGGTGCAACTGCGTTGACGCGAATTCCGAATTCAGCCCATTCAGTAGCAAGCGAGCGGCTAAATCCTTCAATTCCTGCTTTCGCCGCGCAATACGAAGCACGAATAGGCATGCCCAAGCGCGCAGCTATAGACGAGACATTTACGATCGCGGCTCCGTTTGCAGCTTTAAGAAAAGGAAACGCTGCGCGAGAACAGCGAAAGGTTCCACCGAGGTGAATATCGATGAGTTGTTGCCAATCCGCGGTCGGAATATCTTGAGTAGGTTGTTGATTTGTAATGCCAGCATTATTTATGAGCAGATCGATTTTCCCGTGCTTGCCTCCTATAAAGCGCATCGCAGAGTCAACCGATTGATCATCTGTCACTTGAATTTGAAGCGCGAAAGCACGTTCTTTATGCGCATCTAATGAAGATACAAAATCTTGTGTGCGCTCGAGATTCATATCTGTGAAATACACAGTAAATCCATCTTCAAGCAAGCGGATTCCAGCGGATGCACCTATGCCTCGACCTGCACCAGTAATAACGGCTACTTTGTTTTCTGCGCTCATTTAATTGCTCTCTATTTTCTAGTCGGTGGAGTTGCCCAAATACGTGTGTAATCCTCATCTTCAGTCTCTGCAAGATCCTTATAAACCAACCACTCTGTTGTAACCGTTGATTTTGGATCGTCAATAAAAATTACAGGGCGACGATTGACTCCAGTTTCCTCCACTGGCCAATGTTCTAAGTACAGATTGCAATGCGTGCAATACCAGGGCATTTCCGTCTTTCCCCATGAATACGCTTGGGGAGTCTTCACCGTGCCCACGGATAGATACGGGCCTTCACCTGTTTCGATATCTCCTCGACGCAATACTCCACCTGTGCCGCATCCAGCAAAAGTCATTCGGAATCTCTTGCCTTCATCGACGACTTTGAATTCTCCTTGGCGAGTTGGTCCACCAAAATGCGCACGCATACCTTCGCAGGAAAGTTGCAGTCTTTCTTCTCCTGTAAGAATTTCCCATGTCTTATAACGCTCACGCCAGATTGTGTCGTAGGGACCCTTCAGAGCAGAGACAGGACCGTCTGGACCTTCAATAAGAAGTACCTCAGTCAAGATGTCTTGCACAAATTTCACAACCTCATCGCCCATTGTTTTATAGACGCGTCGGGCGTGGCTCAGGCAGGTATCAAATTGTTCGCCATTTTTTTGATCTAAAGCGGCAAGTGCTTCATCGATAAAATCATTTCCTACACGCTGAAAACTTGCCCACACGTGAAACTCTGGAACCCTAAAAATATTCTCATATTTTTCCATGCCTAGCACTTTCTTGGCATGATCCATTAACTGCTTAAGCCAGAGTGTCATCATTGAATCAAAAATAAAGTCACTCTCTTGGCGCATGTAACGGGCAAGCTCATCGGCTCTTTCATAATCGCCACGCTTAAGAGCGAGCATTGCTAAATACTGAGTGGGTATTCCTAATTGATGGGGCGGGTCTTGGCGGATCTTGCGTTTAAAAGATGTCGAGAACTTCACAACATCATGAACTATGTCACCTTCCACTAATCCAAGTGCCTTGAGGTCTATCTCTTTCATGAGGTGCTCACTTTCGGATCGATTTCGAAGATTCACGTAAGAATAATTCAGCGCTCCTAGAAACAGTTTGATAGATCTCTTCATTAGTTGGTCGATCGACAAGTAAATTAAATCCTTCTTCACCCAGGTGCTGCAGTTGCAAACCAACCGTCGTGAGAGTCGGATTAAGCAAGGATGCAAATTCCAGGTTATTAAAAGCCACCATGGATAGATCATCGGGCACTATAACTTTTGCCTTACGGGCCGCATTAAGTGCTCCGACAGCCATATTAAATTCCGAAACCACCAGTGCTGTTGGCTTTGGTTTGCGTTTCATGATTTCTTGAAACCCGCGTGCTCCACCCAAGGCGCTGTATTCCTCTTCAACAATTAAGTCAGGGCTAAAGGTCAGACCCGCTTCGGTGATTGCCTTCTTAAATGCACCTTGACGGCGCTTTCCAGTTTCCATATCCGATCTACCTGCAATGTTGTAGATCTTTTTATGTCCCATTTCTACGAGATGGTCCACAAGTAGGCCAATCGCAAATTCATCGTCGAGGAAAAGCGAACGACGCGTCCCAACGCTTTGACGGTTGAGGAAGAGAAAAGGAAAATTCCTACCGC
>WLNY01000024.1 GCA_009699575.1 Actinomycetota bacterium | reverse complement strand
TGCGCCTACCGGATATTGCGGGATTACTTCATCAGGTGATGGATTGAGAATGTTGGTCAAGTCATGTAACGGAAACTTTGGCCTCACAATTGATGGTGGAGAATCCTGGGTTGAGTCGGGCAACTCAGGTGGATGGGATGGCCTCATCAGTGCCGATGGAAGCGCTATATGGATTTCAGATCTAGTGACTCCTGGAGAGGTGCAAAAAGGCACAGATCGTCCATTTAGTGTTTCTTCTGGGTCTACCTTGGGCGGTACAACAGTAATTATTTACGGCTATGGATTTCAGAAGGGCATTTCCGTCGATTTTGATGGTGTGAGCGCAACGGTTAATTCAATGACAGAGACAACAATCACTGTCACCACTCCTGCTCATAGCGCAGGTACTGTCTATATCACTCTGACAAATCCTGATTCCGGTACTGCTACCTATGAGGCTGCATTTACTTACATCGCACCGGTTGTGCGTAGCAGTTATGGTGGAGTAAGTATCCCCACCGCAACTATCGAACAACCCGTTCGTGCGTCATTGACTTCCTCAATTGGCGGAAGTTTTAGCGCATATATTCCTGGAGAAAGTTCTTCAACAAATAAACTTATCCAAGTTGCAGTTCCTGGATCTGCTACATCAGCTGATGTAACTTTCGTGCTTGCTCCAATTTCGACACCGACGGACACGACGGCTGGATTCACAGCGCTGAAACTGACAGCAGTGAAAACTTCTGACGGCACCTCGGTTGTTAGCTTTGATAAGCCGCTGCAGATTACGATTCCCGCAGGTGCGCAAAATGCACCTCTGGCATGGTCGATTGATGGCTTTTCGTGGAGCACCTTGCCGAAATTAACTTCGGCTGTACTACCCGAAGGCCAACAGGATGGGTATTTCATAAATTCTGATGGTTCTTTCACCCTATTTACAAGACATCTAACAATCTTTGGATTGAGAAAAGCTCAAGCATTGTTATCTCTATCATCTGACATAACAAATGTACAAGTATCCAAGAACGCACTATTGAGCATTTCAGGTGGAAGTGGCGATGGAACGGTTCAATATTCATCGACAACAACTTCTATATGTTCTGTATCAAGCGTGGGTGTCGTAACAGCCATATCTGCCGGATCCTGTTCGATTACGGCTCACAAATTAGCTTCTGGGATTTACATTGATTCAACTGCCACTGTCTCTCTAACTATCAGCGGACCAGTTCAGGAATCAGCCCAAGAGACTAAACCGGCATCGATTCTTTCAATTCTCTCGAAATCGACGAAGAAAGTTACCTTCAAGGTCAATCTTTCTAAGGCATACAAATCCAAGGTGGCCGCCATCGAACTGTACTCAAAGGTGAAGGGAAAGAAAAAGGAGATTGTGCTCGGTCGCGTGAAACTCAATAAATCTGGCGATGCAACTTTGACCATTAAAAATCTTTCCCTTAAAGGAAAAGTCGCAAAAGTGAAGATTGGATCAAAATATCTGGCAGCAGTTACATTGAAATAATGTAGGTCGTTGCTATCGTGTGAATAACTCGATATTTTTCTCAATGTGAATCGCAAAGTAGATATCTTCCTGAGTAAAGCCACGAAGTGGCAAGAAGAGTTTGAGGTACTCAGGGAGATTGCTTTGGAGTCGGGGCTAACTGAAGAGCTCAAGTGGGGCCAACCGTGCTACACCTTCAATGGTGCGAACATTTTTTTAATCGGTGGATTTAAGAACTATTGCGCACTTCTATTTATGAAAGGCGTTTTGCTCGATGATCCCAAAGCGATTTTGATTGCTCAAACCGAGAATGTCCAATCTGGCCGACAGATTCGATTTACAAGCGTGCAAGAGATCAACAAAATGAGGAAAACGCTAAAAGCCTACATATCTCACGCAATTGAAGTGGAGAGATCTGGTAAGAAAGTTGAGATGAAGAAGAGCGCTGACTTTGTTATTCCAGCAGAAATTACCGCTGAGTTTAAGAAAATCAGTGGATTATCTGCAGCTTTTAAGAAACTCACCCCAGGCAGACAGCGGGCGTATGTCCTATATTTTACCTCTGCCAAGCAACTCAAAACACGGGATTCACGCATACGTTCGAGCGCTCCTCGAATTCTTTCTGGGAAGGGGCTCAATGATGAGTAATTCACGCACGCTCGTAATTATTCCGACATTTAATGAGGCAGAAAATCTCAATCGTATTATGCCCGATTTACTACATCTGCCTGTTGACATTCTCATTGTCGATGACAATTCAAATGATGGAACTGCGCAGGTAGCGATGAAGTTAAATACATTTGATAATCGCATAACAGTTCTCTCTCGCCCAGAAAAACTCGGCTTAGGCAGCGCTTACCTTGCCGGATACGCATTTGCACTCAACGCAGGATATGAACTCATTATTCAAATGGATGCAGACGGATCCCATCGAGTCGAAGATCTGCATGCAATGATGAGCGCGCTAGAGCCGGACTCAGAAATTGATCTCGTTATCGGTTCTCGTTGGGTAAAGGGTGGGGCAGTTAAGAATTGGGCGAAGAATCGAGAAGTACTTTCGCGTGTGGCCAATAGATATTCACGATTTATGTTGGGGTTAGGGGTGAAGGACGTTACGGCAGGGTTTCGAATTTACCGAGCTTCTTTGCTGCGCAGGATGAACCTGCAAGGGATTTCATCCCAAGGGTACAGTTTTCAAATTGAAATGACACGGGAAGCTGTTTCATCCGGTGCGCACATACAAGAAATTCCAATTACCTTCATAGAACGTGAAATTGGCACGAGCAAAATGTCATCTGCAATTGTGCGTGAAGCAATGATCAAAGTGACGACATGGGGATTTTCTAGAATAGTAAAGAAATTTACTTCTTCACCATCGCGCTAGCTTTTGCAGTTGTACCTCTGACAATAAGTTCACCCATCAGTAATCTCTGTTGGGCACTATTTTCAATTCCTTCAATTTGATCGATGAGAATATTTGAAGCTGCACTTCCCATTTCAAAAGCCGGCAAGTTAACTGTTGTCAGGGGCGGCCATGCCATTTCAAGGTGATTCTCCGGTGTATCTAGAGCGATGATAGATAAATCTTTAGGAATCGATACCCCAAATTCGCTTGCTCCAGATAAGAAGCCCAAAGTTGCTATGTCGTTGAGACTTACCACGGCTGTCACATCTGGGAAATTATTGTGAAGAGTGATGAATGCATCTCGCCCCGATGACGCTTCATTGACGACCTGAATTTTTTTCGCTACTAATTTATGTTTTTTAGCTGCATTTACGAGAGCTGAAGAAAAGCGAGTATCTACACCAACTGAACGATCTGTTGTGAGGTAGGCAATGTTTTTGTGCCCAAGTTCCGCAAGATATTTAACGCCTGTCTCTGCTACGCCTTCAAAATCTCGATCAACATATGTGAAATTACTTGAATTCTTTGTGCGCCCAATCATCGTAAAAGGTACGCCCGCTTTAGAAAGATAATCGACGCGATCGTCATCGAATGTTATTTCCATCAAAATAACACCACTAATCATTCCTGATTCGGCAAAAGTTTGAATCTCGGCCATTTCACTATCCGCACTTGGCCAAATTACTAAGTGATACCCGCGATCTCGAGCAGCACTGGATGCTCCATTGATGTATTCCAAAGCGATGAGGGCGATTCCAAATTCGCCAGAAGGGGAGAGGAGTGCGAGAGTTTTACTCTTGCCACCCGCTAGGGCTCCTGCTGCGAAGTTGGGTCGATAATTTAATTTCTCCACGGCGGCGAGAACCCTTTGACGAGTTTCAGGCTTTAGTGAACGGTCTCCACTGAGGGCATAGGAGACCGTGCTGGCGGAAACTCCCGCTAGCTTCGCGACTTCCGCTCGAGTGGCCATATATAACGTTTCCATCACAATCTAAATTCACGCGTGGCGACTCCTTGCCGCCTTCTCGCTTCTGGCATACATTACCACCACGTATCGACGCGTGTCGATAAAAGCCCCCCAGGGGGCCACAACCCTCTTCCGAAAGGAAATCAATGAAGCTAGTGAACAAGACAAGTGTGCGCGTATTAGCTGTTGCAGTAGTAGCAGTGTTCGCCACAACTTCAACTCTTGCAACTGCCCCTGCTGCAACAAAAAAGACATTCAATATCTGGTGGTATTCGAAAGATAATGCAATGTCCCAAACATGGGCCGTAGCACTGAAGGAACTCAAGAAAAATCACCCAGATGTTAAGGTGAACTTCCAGTTGAAGACATTTGAGCAGATCAATAATGCTGGCGCTCAGATTCTTAACTCTAATGCAGCACCAGATCTTTCAGAGTGGAACAAAGGAAATGGTACAGCCGGTCTTGCTTCAAAAGCTGGCCTTCTAACTGACCTCTCATCATATTCAAAGAAGTACAAGTGGAACTTGCCTTCATCTGTATCTCTATACGGCCAGTACGACAAGGGTCTTATGGGAACAGGAAAGTTGTACGGCGTTCCTACATACGGAGAATATGTTTCTGTTTTCTACAACAAGGATCTCTTCGCTGCTAACGGCGTTGCAATTCCTAAGACAATGGCAGAAATGGAAATGGCAATGGCCAAGTTCAAGTCTGCTGGCGTAGTGCCAATGGAAATGGCTGGCGGGGATTACCAGACTGTTCATAATGTGTACGCACTTGCTGTGTCACGTGCGAACCAAGCATGGATTAACTCATTCCAGTTGTTCAAGGGCAAAGCTATTGACGCAAGCAAGGATGCCAACATCAAGTGGGCAGCTGACACTCTTGTTAAGTGGAATAAGGCTGGATACTTCGAGCCAAACGCGTCTGGCGTAAAAGCAGATGACGCTGTTGCAGAATTCCAAAATGGTAAAGCTGCAATGATGATCGGTGGATCATGGCTCGATGGAGGCATGGAAACAAAGATCTCATCATTTAAGTATGGAAAGTTCCTACTTCCAGGAACTCTTTCAGTTGGCTCAGCTGGTAACTTGTTCGTTATTCCTTCAAAGTCAAAGAATAAAGATCTTGCTGCCGAGTTCATCAACATGCTTCTTTCGAAGAAGTACCAGAATTATCTTGGCAATGCAGGCGGATTAGCACTATTTGCTGATGCAGATGCAGTTGCTAACCCAGCTTCAGCTCGTACAGCTGGACCATTCGGTCAAGCTGTAAAGAAGAACGCTTTGGCAATGTACCCAGACTGGCCTGTTGCCGGTTACTACCCAATCCTTCTTGCAGCGGGCACTGAGCTCCTTGCAAGTGGAGATGTAGCTGGATACATGAAGAAGACCGGAGATTTCTATAACTCAGGTCGTCCAAAAGCATAAGTAATTCCTGATTAGTGGAATTGAGGTTGGTTCTAGAAAGAAATTTCTGGAACCAACCTCAACTTCATAATTAAATAATTTTTGTGAATAGGATAAATAGATGACAAGCAAACTCAACGAGACTAAACAGTTTTACTGGTATGCCATACCGGGAGTGACTGCATTCTTAGCTTTAGTGGGTGGCTCTTTTTTCTATAATATTTATCTGAGTTTTAACGACTGGCAAGGAATCGGTACCCCAACCTGGATAGGCCTCACTAACTATAAAGAGCTTGTTCATGACCACACCTTTTGGCTCTCGTTCCTCCACGCCGTTGAATTTATCTTCGCTATGTCAATTATCCCTACAGCGCTGGGCTTACTAATCGCCTCGCTCATTTACGATTTTATCGCAAAACATTTCGGTAATGCTGTATCTACATTTTTGCGCATAAGTCTCTACGTTCCTCAGATTATTGCTCTCCCGGTCGTTGGTATTTTGTGGGCATGGATGCTTTCGCCAAATGTTGGCGTAATTAATACAATCTTGAAAAATATTGGACTCGATCGATTCGCGCTTAACTGGCTTGGCCAAGGTGGAACCGCAATGTTCTCGCTCTCTGTCATGATGATTTGGATTCAAATTGGTTACACGATTGTGATTTTCATTTCAGGTATGTCTCGTTTAGATCCTTACCTGGATGAAGCGGCCCAACTAGATGGAGCTACCTGGTTTCAACGATTTAGAATTATTACAATCCCACAGCTCTATCCTGAAATTTCTGTTGTTGGATTAACAACAACGGTGGCAGCGCTTAAGGTATTTGGCCCTGTATACGTTATGACCAATGGCGGCCCTGGAGATGCAACCCAAGTACCCGCATTTTTCTCATACTTCCATTTCTTCTCAACGCTTCGAGTTGGTTATGGGGCAGCAATTGCAACCGTGCTTGCACTTATTCTTACAGTGCTTGCAATCAGCTTACTTAGACTTCAAAGAAAAGTGGAGCTCTCGCGATGATTGCTAAGAAGAAAATCGGTCTTACACCATATTTGGTTTTAATTGGCTTGATTATTATGGCTCTCGTATGGCTTTTCCCTCTCTACATAGCTTTCATCAATTCTTTCAAACCCGAGGACGAATTTACCAAAAATGGCGTCTTGGCATTCCCGCATCATTGGGATTTTTCGAAGTTTGGAAAATTTTGGGGTGAAGTCAATTTCAGCCGCAAACTTTTCAATTCAATGCAAGTATCCATATTGGTATCTCTTATCGCCGTCACATTAAGTTTTCTAACGGCCTACGCAATTGGCATCGGCAAGGTAAAGGGACGCAATTGGATTCTTGGTTTCTTTATGGTCGCTTTTACGATTCCACAAGAAGCGCTTATTTATCCGCTTTACTCTGTTTCCAAGATGTTTAATCTTTATGACAGTTTATGGTCGATCATCATCATCTTTGGTGTCATGTCCACTGGTTTTGGCACCTACCTGCTGTCCTCAGTTATGAGCACATTTCCAGATGAGTTGCTAGAAGCGGCTCGAGTAGATGGGGCAAGTCCTTGGAGAATTCTTCGAAGTATTGTTTTGCCGTTACTTCGCCCAACTCTTTTTGTTCTCGCAACTATGTTCTTTATTTTCACGTGGAACGAGTTCCTTATTCCATTGGTAATGTTGCCATCTAATGATCATCAGACAGTCACTCTCTCCATGGCAATCACCACAGGTCAGTACACAAGTGACCCCACGGCGCGAGCAGCAGCTGCACTGATTGGGTTCATGCCTTCAGTAATATTCTTCTTAATTTTCCAAAGAACACTCATGCGAGGAATCACGCTAGGAGCGGTGAAGTAATACTATGAAAAAAAATGCGGACTGGTGGCGTCAGGCTGCTATTTATCAAATTTATCCCCGCTCTTTTAAAGATTCCAATGGCGATGGCCTTGGGGATATCAAGGGGATAACTTCAAAGGTTGATTACTTACAATCGCTGAGTCTGGATGCCGTATGGCTCAGTCCTTTCTATCCATCTGCACTTGCCGATGGTGGGTATGACGTTGCAGATTATCGCAATGTAGATCCGCGATTGGGTACATTGAAAGACTTCGACAAGATGCTCAAGGCATTGCATAAGGCAGATATTTCTGTCTTTGTAGATATCGTTCCCAACCACTCTTCAGATCAACATCTCTGGTTTCAAGAAGCACTCAAATCAGAACCTGGATCAGCTGCTCGCAATAGATATATTTTCCGTGATGGCCGTGGCAAACATGGTGAAATCCCACCTTCAGATGAAATTTCCCACTTCGCACCATCTGCATGGACGCGCACAACAAATTCTGATGGAACTCTTGGTCAGTGGTACATGCATTTATTCGCGCCAGAACAGCCTGATTTCAATTGGGACAATCGAGAAGTCCAATTGGATTTCATTAAAACGTTGCGATTCTGGGCAGATCGAGGAGTGGATGGATTTCGAATCGATGTTGCTCATGCGCTGAAAAAAGATTTCAAACGTCTTCATATCGCGAAGAAATCAATGAGCGGGTTTGAAATTGCTCAAGATGGGTCGGATATTTTATTCGATCGCAATGAAGTACATGAGATATATCGTGAGTGGAGAAAAGTTTTCGATGAGTACGACCCACCTCGCGTCGCAGTTGCTGAAGCCTATGTTCATGCAAAACGCCGCATGCTTTACGCACGACCAGATGAACTGGGACAAGCTTTTAACTTCGATTTATTAGGAGCCGATTTTGATGCCCGATTATTTAAGAAAATAATTTCAGATAATATTCGCCTTGCGCAGTCTGAAGGCTCATCAAGTACCTGGGTGCTCGACAATCACGATCGAGTCCGTCATGCCACACGTTATGGGCTTCCAAAGAAAACTGATCTGATTCAGTGGCTTCTCTCTGATGGAAAGAGTGCAAAATTAGATAAGGAGCTTGGATTAGCAAGGGCAAATGCTGCAACATTGATGCTGCTCGCCCTCCCAGGTTGCACTTATATGTATCAAGGTGAAGAGCTTGGCCTCTTTGAAGTCGAAGATATTGCGCATGATGATTTGCAAGATCCTCAGTGGCTGCGAAATGTTGTTCCACAAATGGTGAAAGGTAAAATTTCTGGACTGGCTTTGATACATACAGACAAAGGCAGAGATGGATGCCGAGTTCCACTTCCATGGCAAGCACGCACAGCGTCATTTGGATTTGGAAGAGAGAAGTCACATCTCCCTCAACCGAAATGGTTTGCCGAACACGCTGTTGATACACAAGATAAAGTGAATGATTCAAATCTTTCACTTTATCGACGCGCACTTGCACTTCGCAAGAAGTATCAATCGGGGGAAGAATTGGAATGGATTTCAACTGGCAATCCAGAGGTACTTCATTTCAAGCGTCCAAATGGGTGGCATTGTGTGACAAGTTTTAATTCAAAGTCATTCGCATTGCCAGCCGGAGAGATTCTTATCTCGAGTGCTCCAATCAAAGGTGGCAAGATTAAGGCAAACACAACGGTCTGGTTAAAAGCCTAGTTTCTTATATATTTGTGCTGCTGACATGATAAAAATAAAGGAATTAACACAAGACTCTTGGGGTCGAGTGCGTGCTTTGCGAATCGCACAACTCATTGAAAGCCCTGAATCTTTTAGTGGAAATCCTGAAGAAGAATCTTTACGCGAAGAAAATTATTGGAGGGAAAAATTTCTCACGATTCGATATCTTGTAGCGATTGATGATGACTCAGATATTGCTCTTGTGGCCATCGAAAATTTAGAGGGAGATTTTGGAGCCACCTGTTGGATTGGTTGGTGTTGGACAGACCCCGATTTCAGAAATCAAGGGATCCTGCGAACGATGATTAGTTTTATTGACGCAAATGCACGTGCGAATGACTGGGGCGTTATTGGCCTAGGAGTATGGACAGATAATGAACCAGCTATAAAGGCCTATGAAAAATTGGGTTTTGTGCAAATGGGTGATGAAACTCCCAGTACAAATCACCCAGGAAGAGCTCACCAACGAATGATTCGAGGGCTTCCTGCCTTATAATTTCACTTCGTTATGAAGTGGTCCCACGGGTCCATCAAATCCACTCAGTTCACTCATCAGGAGACGCATGTCATCGCTGGCTAATTTGGTTTATAAGTATCGCAAACTCACTGTAGTCATTTGGATAGTTCTTCTCCTTGGCATGACAGGTGTGAGCCAGAAGGTGGGAAGTGCCTACAGCGATTCATTTACGCTCCCTGACGCAGAGAGCAAGACCGCCTTAGATCTCATCGCAAAATATTTACCCGCTGACAAAGGTGAAAGTATTCAGATTGTCTTTGAGTCGACACAAGGACCACTCAGTCCATCACAAATAAATCCTATAAATTCGAAATTAGCCGCGCTGCCCCACGTCTCTACTGTGACCTCACCTTTTGAAGGTCAAGGTCAGGCAATGAGTAAAGATAAAACAATTGCTTTCTCAACTTTAACACTTGATGTCGCGCCACAAGATATAAAGCCAAAAGAGATTTCGGCAATAATTGATACAGCCAAAAGTTTCGTTTCTGATTCGCTCAAAGTGGAACTCTTGGGTAACTCGATTCAACGTGCGAGCCAAGCTAAACCCGCATCAAGTGAAGGTATCGCGCTGCTCGCGGCGGCAGTAATTCTTTTCATAACTTTCGGAAGTGTTGTAGCAACAATTATTCCTCTTTTTGTTGCAGTTGTTGGACTCGGAATTGCATCGGGTGGTGTATCACTTTTCAGCCACATTTTTACGACTGCTCAGTTTGCGCCGATTTTGGCCGCCCTCGTGGGACTTGGCGTAGGAATTGATTACGCCTTATTTATCGTCACTCGGTTTAGGCAAGGTATTCACGGTGGCTTGAGTGTTGAAGAAGCGGTGAAAACTTCTGTGAAGACTTCGGGCCGCGCAGTGTTGTTCGCTGGAATTATCGTCTGCATTGCTTTGTTGGGGCTCTTTACGGTCGGAGTTTCGTTCCTTTACGGAGTTGCAATTGCAGCTTCTGTATCGGTTCTTGTGACGATGACTGCGGCTATAACGTTGCTTCCCGCACTACTTGCACTTGTTGGAAAAAATGTCGATCGCCTTTCAATTCCAGGACGAAGCAAAGAGAGCCATGACATTGATACTGGTGGATGGGCTAAGTGGTCTGCAGCGATTCAACGTCGCCCAATCGTGTGGAGCATCAGTGCAACCCTGGTGTTGCTCACGTTGTGTCTACCAGCCCTAGATATCCGAATCGGCGCTGCAGATTCGGGAAATGATCCAAAGGGAACAACTACACGCGCTGCATATGATCTACTGGCAAAAGGTTTTGGCCCGGGATATGCAGGACCGTTGAGTATTGTTGCCGCGATTCCAAAGGGAGCTGATTCAAGCGCCCTTAATGTACTGACATCAAAAATTGCAACGGACTCTGATGTTGACTTTGTAGCACCTATTTTCTTTACTCCGGATAACTCTCTAGGAATTATTACGGTCTATCCAAAGAGTGCCCCTCAAGATGAAGCAACAACGGATTTGATTGATCGGTTAAGAAATACAACTATCCCAACTGCTATGGCTGGTTCTCCAGTTAAGGTCTATGTCGGCGGTGTCGTTGCAATTTTTGCAGACTTTGGAAAGGCTCTAGCCAGCAAGTTACCGCGTTTTATTGGCTCGGTAGTATTCCTGAGCTTCTTGCTTTTGATGTTGCTCTTTAGAAGTATTTTGATTCCACTCAAAGCAGCCCTCATGAATGTACTGTCTATTGGAGCGGCATTTGGTGTTGTCGTTGCAACATTCCAATGGGGTTGGGGAGAAGCGCTCCTTGGAAGCAAAGGCGGGCCGATCGAAGCGTTCTTGCCGATTATGCTCTTTGCAATTCTCTTTGGCCTATCGATGGATTACGAAGTCTTTCTTGTTTCCCGAATTCAAGAAGAATATTTAATTTCGGGCGATAACAGCCACGCGGTACGTCGAGGACTTGCAGCGACTGGCGGCGTAATTACAGCTGCAGCTGCAATTATGTTCTCGGTCTTCTTTGCATTCGTTTTCGGAGGAGAGAGAATTATTCAGGAATTTGGAATCGGATTAGCATCTGCAGTTTTATTTGATGCAACGATTATCCGATCTGCTCTTGTCCCTGCACTTATGCAGTGGTGGGGACCGGCGAACTGGTGGCTTCCAGCATGGCTTGAACGTATTTTGCCAAAATTCAAAGTGGAGTAAATCCTCTTATTGCAAGATATTTACAGCTCTTGCAATTACTAAACCAACTATGAGAAGCGATGTCAGTGATTGAGTGAGCATGAGAGCTTTTGCCCACTTAGTCAGTGGCATTGCATCAGTTGGACTAAATGCACTCGCATTAGTTATTGAGACATACACATAATCAAAAAATGTTGGATGCCAACCAGGAGCGGCATATTTTTCATCCGACATTTGAGGAAAGAGAAAATCTGGTACTTCCTTTAACCCCTGAGCTCTTGCACCAGGTCCTCCCCGATCCAAGTCCCAATACCAAAGACTAAAAATTACAATGTTGGTGAGCCAGATTGATCCACCTGACCACAAGAGTTGGCTGGCATTTGTCAGCCCCCCATTGACTAGGCGGTCGATGAGTTTTACAGCCGATCCAGTATTCGAAAGGGTCATAATCGAAGTGAGAAGCATTCCGATTACCCTGCTACGTAGATGGTGAGATGAGAATCTAGTGGGGCCTAATAGGAAAAGTGACGAGAGAAGAACTGCTTCAATCAGGCAAATCACCTTTTGGTAGGGCAGGGACAACTGTGAAGGAAGTATGTATTGAAGAAATATCACAATAAAAACAACAAAAGCTACAGGGGCTCGATGCTCACCGACATGTTGCTTGCGCCAATGGGGGATTTGCGAATTTTCTCCATTAAGACTCACTAGAAAATTGTACTTCTTATAATTACAAAACCCTAGTAATGAGTGCCACCACTCAACTTGTATCTCTGAGTTGATTCCGCGCTGTGACGGAGGGAATAGTTTACAAAGGGATAGCACTCAGAAAAAATGAGTTTGGAAATATTCCCGGTGCGAGAATTGCCATGTTCAAAACAGAAACAAACATGGAGAGCCGGAGAAGATAAAATGAAGAATTTACGAGGGTCCAAATTAGCCAGAGTTATTGTTATTTCCAGTATGGTCGGCGCGCTTGTCGCTAGCGGTGGTACAGCTAATGCAGCTACGAAAACCATCACATGTTATAAAGGCAAGGTTGTCAAAAAAGTAACCGCAACCAAACCGAAGTGCCCAACTGGATATACAACTAAAAAACCAGTAACTACGGCCGCAACAGGAGCGGTTGCGTTCTCAGGTACCTATAAGGGCAAGATTTCAATGCTCTGGAGCGATAGTGATGTACGTGCAACTTCTGTGACAGGAGTCGGAACTGGAAATATTTCAGGTTTAACTGCACTCACAGGTACAGGCTCGGCGGCGCCAGCAAGTCAGTGCGACGCCTTCATCGGAACCGGTGTATTAGGAACAGGCGCAAACACACTCAAAGTGAGTTTTGATCCAGCATCGAAAGCATGTGCTGATTCTTCAGCGGCGCCAGCTGATATCACTCTGACTGGTTTTGTAATAGTTAATGGTGGAACTGGAAAATTTGCTGGAGCAACAGGGAAATTGAAGGTAACCGGAAGTTTTTCCATTAAATCTACAACAGCAGGATCATCCGAAAGCAGCAGTTTCACATTGACGCTCACGGGTGACATTAAAACTAAGTAATTAAGAAATAAAAAAGTAAGGCAAGTACACCCGCACCATTAGGCACAAAGGAGAAGAAAATGAAAAGATTTATCTCAGGGATTTTAGTGAGCGCCGTTGCACTGGTCGGTGGAGCAGTAATGGGCGACGTTGCTCACGCTGCTACAACTCCAACAGTAGTAATCACAGGTGGAAGTGCTGTATTTGGTTTGGATCCAGCTGTCATCACAGTGACTTCGAGCGCACCAGGCACAGTGAGTTTCACAGCCGTTGGAGTAGTAATTACTGGTTGCGAAGCTGCGGCAACAACTACCGTTGCGCCCTTTATTGCTAAGTGTTCATGGGTTCCAGCAGCAGCTGGCGCTACGGCCCTTGGCGCCACATTGACTCCAACGGATGCGGTTACTTTCACAACTGCAACAGCTACACCAATTACCGTCAAGGTAGGCATTCCTGTACAAGGCGTTATCTCACCAATTCATATGTACGTCGACACAGTTTTGGGTAGCGGAACTTCTGGCCCACTAGCACCACGTTTCGGTGTCAGTTGCGCAATCACAAGTGAGTTCATCGCAGGTCAAACAATTGTCTTTCGCGTCTATGGAAATAATGCAGATCTCGGTGGCGCTGTAATGGATTCATCAAATACAGCAAAGGCATATATAGAGATCGCAGGTGTACCTACACCCATTCAATTGACGTATGGTAACCACAGCGGTGTTGCCTTCTGGACTGGTGTACTCAAGACAGGAACAGCTACTGGTGCATATAACACCCTTGGGCTTATTAGTTTCAAAGTGACAATGGTTGCTAAAGACACAGACACCATCAAAGTTCTTCGAACACGCCTTGCAACAAAATTAGTCAATGGCAAAGTTGTTATGGAGAACGGTAAGAAAGTTTATGAGCGCGTGAGCTATTTCCGTACAGAAAAGCTAGCTTCTCCTCTCAAGGGTGCTACTGGTGTATGGCAATCAAACTTCGCTACGTATTCACAGTTGAACTTATACGCAGTTCCAAAAGCTTAATTAATTCACCTACGGAGAAAGCAGGAATATTGTGAATATAAAAGTTGTATCAAAAAAACAGGGACTACGCATAGTTCGCATTGCGGCCATAGCGATTCTTCCAATCGCTATGGTTTCACCTGCGATGGGAGCAGACACTGCCCCCGTTGTGCCGATCAGTTTAGTTGCACCATCGGGACTTCCTGATGTCGCGCCGCT
>WLNY01000023.1 GCA_009699575.1 Actinomycetota bacterium | reverse complement strand
GTGTTGTGCCATGAAGAATAGATTTACCGGCAGCTCCTTCTTTTGCCTCCACCGCCATCGGAATCGTCACAGTTATTTCTGTTTTTTGACATTTAATTTTGAGTGCAACAACTCGAGCTTTACCACTTTTAAGGTCTGCACAAATTTTGACTGGCATTTTTGTGCCATTGGTAGCTGACATTGCGCTAGGCGTCATCGCAATAAATAGTGCACCTATTATTGCAAAAATTGGCCAACTCTTTTTGCTTAAATATCTATTTCGCATTTTTCAGTGCTCCTCAAATTACAAAAGTCCTAATGAATGTACTAATTATTCAAGGACAAGTAAGTTGAATTGAGATAGAAAAAGGTGGAAGCCCCCTAGAAAAAACTATTTCACTACACGATATGTGGAAAGCGTGGGATCGGTTGCGTATGCAATTCTTACTCCGGCATCCTTATTTCCAGATAACCCTTTGAGAATTGGGTCGGTGAGTAATTCACCTGGTGCTACCACTGCAACTCCAGGTGGGTAAGGAGCAATGAGATCAGCCGATATTCTTCCGACAGCTTTGTCAGCAGCAATTATTTCCGTGTCAGCAAAGTAAGCATCGCGCATTGAGATTGCAACCTGGGGGATGATAGACCAACTCAAAGCAGTGGCTGATGGACGAGAAGCGCCCTGCAACTTAAGTAAAATTGGCTTGAGAGCGACAGAGAGTGAATCAAAATCTTCTTCTCGATCGGCAAGTGTTGCAAGAAAGACAACTGTGTCCCGATCTGCCATTTCAACTCGAATTCCAAGGGGTTGAAGAGCGCTCTCAATGTCCACACCCGAAGCGCCCAGTTGGTTTGCACGTAACACTATTTTTAAGGGATCAAATCGCCCCGATGGGAAATCTGATTCTCCTAGAAAAATGGGAATAGTGAATCCTTTTTGGATATCACTTTTAAATGCTTCGATATTTGTCAGTACTTTGCCAATAAGTTCTTCGCCTCTTGTCTCAAGAAGCGCGCGACAGGCATCAATGGAAGCAAGTGGTGCACCTGCTGGTGACGTTGTATGCGTTGTTTCAAAACTTTGTTCGAGACGATCAAGATTGAGATATTTGCCTTGCGCAAGCAAGAGCGCCGACGCGCTGTAGCCGGGCAGTGCTTTGTGGGTACTAGTAATAAGAGCATCTGCACCAGCTTGAATCGCGTGACGCGGCATCCGCGGATGAAATCCAAAGTGAGCACCCCATGCAGCGTCAATAATCACCGGAATTGATTGGCTATGGGCGCACTCAATTAGTGGTGATAGATCTGAAAGCGTTCCGAGATATCCAGGTTCAGTGAGCAAAATTGCAATGGGTTTTTTCTCCATCGCTCGCTGAAGCTCAGCTAATGAAATTCCAAGAGGCACACCAGTGGCCTCATCAATATCTGGAGCCATCCAGATCGGATCGAGCCCAGCTAATACAAGCGCGCTGAGCACGGAACGATGCGAAGTTCGAGAGATAGCGACCTTGTCACCAGGTTTACCAAGAGAGAGAACTATCGCCTGGTTTGCATGCGTTGATCCACCGGTTGAGAATCGTGCATAGTCAGATTTCCACAGTTGCGCCGCAAGTTTCTCAGATTTCCTTAAAACTTGATGGGTGAGTTTAATTTCATCGAGGCCACCATAGAGAGGAGTATCAGCATCGACTACTGCGCCAAGGCCTGCATCGAGATGCGCGGAATGTTGCTTGTGGCCTGGGATGGTAAATGGGGTGTGCGATCCCTCGAAGTAGGAAAGGTAGGCATCAAGTAAAGGGGCGCTCTTTCGCAACTCGCTCATAGGTAGAGCCTAACTTCCTAATTAGCCCTAGAGAAATACCTGACTTACACTTATCCCATGACCGTACTCACTCAATTGCCGCAAGAACGTCGTTTGGTTACCGCTATTCCGGGACCACTTTCTATTGAAGCGCTCGCGCGCCGCACGGAAGCGACATCTGGGGGACTAGGTATGGCGATTCCAGTCATCATTGAGCGCGCAAGCGATGCGATCTTGCTCGACATAGATGGCAATCAAATAATCGATTTAGGTTCCGGTATCGGTGTAACAACAGTTGGAAATTCTGCGCAGCGCGTAGTTGAGCGAGTGATTGAGCAGGTTCAATCTTTTACACATACATGTTTCACAGTTGCTCCGTACATGAGTTACATCGAAGTATGTGAAGCGCTTAATCGCCTGACACCAGGAACTTTTAAGAAAAAATCTTTGCTCGTTAATTCAGGCGCTGAAGCGGTGGAGAACGCAATCAAGATTGCGCGCCACTACACAAAGCGTCAAGCAATCGTTGTTTTCGAGCACAGCTATCACGGACGTACAAATCTAACTATGGCAATGACTGCAAAGAACATGCCATACAAAGAAGGTTTCGGTCCATTTGCTCCTGAGGTTTACCGAGTTCCAATGCCATATGAATACCGTTGGATTGGAAACAAGAAAACGATTACTGCTGATGCGATGGACATGATCACTCACAAGATTGAGAAAGAGATTGGCGCACACAATGTTGCAGCAATCATTATCGAGCCAATTCAAGGTGAAGGTGGATTTATCGTTCCTCCAAAGGGATTCCTGCCTGCGCTTTCTAAATATTCAACCGATAACGGCATTATCTTTATAGCCGACGAAGTTCAGACAGGATTTACGCGCACGGGACATATGTTTGCAGTCGAAGAAGAGAACGTAGTCCCTGACATGATCGTGACCGCTAAGGGAATTGCAGGTGGACTTCCACTTGCTGGAATTACGGGCCGTGCAGAAATTATGGATTCAGTGCATGCATCAGGTCTAGGTGGAACATTCGGTGGTAATCCACTTGCATGCGCCGCAGCACTTGGCGCTTTGGAAACTATGCAAGAAGATAAGTTAGTAGAACGCGCTAATCACATTGGGAAAATCCTTGGTGATTCGTTGCGCGCACTTGCTGCGAAGTATCCAATCATCGGTGACGTTCGCGGCCGTGGAGCCATGCAGGCCATTGAATTGGTAAAAGCTGGGACTCTTGATCCAAATACAGAAGCGATGAACGCAGTTATTAAGTATTGCCAGAGCAAAGGTGTACTGATTTTGACTGCAGGAACGTATTCGAACGTAATTCGCTTCTTGCCACCAGTAGTCATCACAGATGAATTACTAAAAGATGCACTGAGCGTGCTTGAAGAGGCATTCGCTTCTCTATAATTCAACATATGCGCCATAGACTTGGTGCATGAAGAAATTCTTTGCGCGTGTAGGTAAATTATTTACTGACCGCAAAATATGGGTGCGCCAAATCGTAGTCGCGGGATTAGCTGCGGCAACCGCGTGGGCTGTAGGAGACGCACTCGTTACCCAAGGTGGAGTTGTCGCCGCAATCGTATGCTCTTTAAGCATTCGAATCTCACTCTACAAATCTGTTCGCGAAGGTTTCGGACAGATTATTGGAACCGCAATTGGTGCTGGCGTGGCACTTTTCGCTGTTTATCTTTTTAATTTTGGATTTATCGCAGTCGGGATGACAGTCCTGTTGTGTTCAGTCGTAGCGCGTGGATTGCACCTCGGGGATGTTGCCTCAATTAATGTTCCTGTTACCGCACTCATTGTCATTGGTCCTGGACTGAGTGAAAATACCGCTTTTCACAGATTGATGTCGACACTTATTGGCGCAGCAATCGCAATCATTTTTTCTTATTTTTCTCATGCAAAAACACCTGCTGGCCGAACTGTTGAGCAGATTCGCATACTGGGCAAGAAGTCAGCAGTGTTATTAGCCGAGATGTCTGAAGGTGTCGCAACGGGGTATCGCCAAGATGATGCAGGTGCATGGCTTGCAGGTGCTCGATTACTGGTGGAAGAAATCCCATCACTTCGCTCTCAATCTTTAGAAGCTAAAAGATATGCTCGCTGGTCTCCACTTGCGCAAGTAGATGAAGCCGATGCCCTCTATTTACGTGGTGTCGCTATCGAGCACATTGTTGTCCAAGTCAGAACAATTGCGCGCACCCTTTTTGATCTTGCGGTTGATGAAGGAGTAACGCGTCAAGCCAATCGAGTAATTGCTAGTGCACTTTCAACGACGAGTGAGGCGATTCGTTCAAAAATCGAATTGATTGAAAACCAGCACAGCGAATCGCAGACAGACACGATTGCAGGGGAGTTACGTCTCGCAGGTGCAACTCTGGCTGAAAATCTGATTTCTCAAGCAGGTCACCTGGCGCAAGAGCAGTTAGTCCGTGGAATCGCTATCGCATCAAACATAGAGCGAATTGCTGACTCGCTCGACGAAAGTTCGCCTGCATTAATGGAAGTGACGACACCAGATGAGCCAGCCGCACAAAAAGTATTGAAGATTTCTGCCCTCAATCAATCGAAAAGGTTTTTAAGTCGAATCTGGCGAGGAATACGAATCTTCTTGCGACGGTAATTTTAAAAAAAAAGGCGAAATTAGTAAATATCTTCTATTGTGTCCCTGTGCCCGCCTTTCACAATTTCTTTCTCACCAAACCTTTAGCGGATAAATTTCGTGAAAATGTTTCTGGCTCTAAAGACGGGCGCCCTGCTTGGGTTGAAGGCATTGCGCAAGGTTCTGGTCCTGGACTATTCGGACCCGAGAGCGCGGTCTGGCAAGTGCACGGATCTATTGCAACGCTGGTGGGCGGAATCCGCGCTCTCTTATTGCAAGCCGCTCATCCTGCGCCACTTGCAGGCGTAGCGCAACACTCGCGATATGAAGAAGATCCAATGGGTCGACTTGCTGGCACAACTCGATGGCTCACGATCACTTCATTTGCAGCAGCCGATGTAATTGAACGCGAGGCGCATCGAGTCAACGCGATGCATTCAAAAGTAACAGGCGACTATGAAATGAAAGGCGGGAGCCATGGTTTGTATCGCGCGCAGGATCCACGTTTCCTTCTCTGGGTCCACTGCGCTTTCACGGATTCATTTCTCAAAGCGCACCTTGCCCTTGGATACCCGATTGATAAAGGTGCAGATCAATACGTTGCCGAATGGAGCAAGAGCGCTATTCCTCTAGGCCTTACTCAGGCACCAATGAGTGTTGCAGAACTGGAATCCACCCTTGATGACTTTCGTCGCAACGATCTTGCTCGAACAGAGCTGACAGATGGGGTAGTGAAATTTATTCTTAAACCACCATTTGGTTTCGGTGGGCTATTTTTTTATAGAATTTTACTCAATGCAGCGATTGCTACTCTTGATCCGAATGAATTGGCGATACTTGCGCTCGCACCGCGGTCGAAATCATGGTTGAAACTCGCTCGAATATCCCTTGATATTTTCCTGGCAATATTGGGCCCCGAAGCTCCCAGTATGAAAGTAGCTCGAGAGCGAATTGCTCGAACCGCTTAGTAGGAAGATTTAAAGCTGGATAATCAGGTCTAACTTTGCAGCATTCGTGGAATCACCTTGTATAAATTCGCAAAGGAATTTTTCTGATATTAATGCATGCAGTGACTTAAAATCTTTTGCTGACTTCTTCTGCAAGAGAAGGTATCTCGCGAGTTCTCCTCGATATTTCTTAGACATATGAGTAATAACAGAGCGTTCGCCATTATGTTCTTTAAAGACCCTGACTTCGACTAATTTTTCATTTGGAGGTGTCCAGACGCCCGAGTAAGTTGAAGATCTACAATCGATAATCAGATCTGTTTTGAGAGTGCCTAAGGCTTTACTTACAGATTCTTTCCAATCCGAAGTTCGAATCGGTGTTTTATATACGGCAATGAGATCAAGTGGTCGAAGAGCGCCGAAAAGAGCCGAGATAATTACGAGCGATTCCTGACCACGTTTTTGTGCACTGGGAGTGAGTGAATGCCAATCCAAACTTTGGTAGAGGACACCAGAGTAAACATCTATCGCGGCCGCACTCGACTGGTTGAGGATTTCCGGGTTGTAATCAGCAATGGCTTTTGCTCTCGCCTCGCCTAATTCTTCAGCGAAGGAGAGGACGCTTAAATTAAGTGCCCCCGATGCACTGGGAATTGTCTTCTTCTCGCTAGGTGGAAGAAGAATTAACATGGAATACAGGCTAGTGGGCATTGGTTACGATTGGGGCATGTCCATACGAGATGCGCGCATTGAAGACGTTCCCCAGATCCTTCAGTTGATTCATGATTTGGCGCTTTATGAAAAGGCACCAGAAGAAGTGCACGCAACTGTTGCAGATTTAGAGCAAGCGCTATTTTCTGATACCCCACATGTTTTTGCGCATGTCGTAGAGGTAGATGAAAAAGTTATTGGGATAGCTATTTGGTTTCTCAATTACTCGACATGGCAGGGCAAGCATGGAATTTATCTAGAGGATCTCTACATTGATCCGCAGTACCGGGGTCAGGGATATGGCCTTTTGATGCTTAAGCACCTTGCCAAGATTTGTGTAGATAGAGGGTATGGACGGTTCCAGTGGTGGGTGCTCGACTGGAATTCTCCTTCAATTGAATTCTATAAATCTCAAGGGGCTGTAGCAATGGATGAGTGGACGGTTTACCGAGTGAGCGGCTCTGATTTGGATAAACTAGGTTCATGATTATTGATGTCTGGTCTGATGTTGTATGCCCTTGGTGTTTTATTGGAAAACGTCGCCTCGAAAAGGCACTCTCAACTTTTGAGCATAAAGATCTGATCACCGTTCGCCATCGGGCTTTTCAACTTCAACCCGATATCACTGTCACGGAGCCAACAGCACAGCATTTAGCTCAAAAATATAATCTTGAAGAATCAGCAGTGAAAGAGATGCAGGCAAATGTTTGCGCGGTCGCCGATGGCGAAGGGCTTTGTTACAACCTAGATGACACGCTCTCAGGAAATACCTTTGACGCACACCGCTTATTGCTCTGGTCAGAAACGATTGGCAAGCAAAGCGAACTCTTAGAAGCAATGTATTCCGCGTACTTCGAGAAATCAAAGCCACTCTTCTCCCACACAGACCTTGTCGCAATCGCACTATCTGTTGATATTGATGCAGACACCGTTGAAGATCTCCTTCTCTCTCATCAATATGCTGATGAAGTAATAGCTGATCGTAATCTTGCAACGCAATTCGGAGCATCAGGTGTTCCATTTTTTGTTGTGGATATGAAATACGGAATCTCAGGTGCCCAACCACTCGAAGCATTTACCCAAACTCTTGAGACAGCGTGGAAAGAGCGTGCTCTCGAAAGATAATTTAAGCTCGAATATCTCGACGATTGAGAAAAAAGAGCGCTCCACAATATAAGGCGACACTGGCTATTCCCAGCTTGATCATTCCTATGGCATCTAAGCCCTCCGCAAGCTGATTCTCGCCTATTGCCCATTGAAACGGGTTGATTGGAGTGAGGTAATCAAAAGTATCGACAAGAGGTGCGAGAGAGAAAAAAAGAAATGCAACAATTGCAAGTCCCGTTGAACCACCAAGTGCAATACCCTTTTTCCCACTCACAGAGCCTAGAATTAGAGAAATGCCTGCAAAGAAAAATCCGAGAAGCACACACGAAATAGTTGCATAGAGAGTATTGACCGAACTCACCGTCAAATCAGCTAAACCTTTGCCTATTTCAATATTTATTAAGGTGATTGATCCCAGAATCGTCATTGCCACCAATGCAGCAATTATCTTGCCGATAATTATTTGATTTCTACTAACTGGCAAAGTAAAGAGGATGTCAGCGGTGCCGCGTTCCTCTTCTTCGGCAGTTGCTCCGGCCCCCCACGTAACTCCAAGTCCAATGATCACCAGTGGCAACATGAGACTATAGAGTTCTGTAGCAAGAAAGCCAGAACCAGATGTGTAATCAGTCATTCGAAACATTTCTTTGAATGCGTCTGGATAGCTATCAATAAATTGCTTTGCCGCGGCTCCTGATTGAGCGATTGTTGGATAGACGGTTAATTGAATAGAAGTCATGAATATTATTACAAGTGCCCACCCCAGAAACGACTTCCACCTATCATGCCAGGTTTTTAATATAAGAGTTGCAATCATTATTTGACTTCTTTTGCAACTAAATCAAGAAATATCTCTTCGAGAGATGTTTCATGCGAATTAACACTTCTGACATTATTTTCTACAGCAACTTTGAGAACTTCAGTTTCAGAGCCAATCACCGAGCAAGAAATCTGAGTTCCGTGTGATTGAAGATCCTTGATGGAAGTAATATTTTTAAAAAGTTCAATGGAAACCTCAGTGTCAAAATTTAAGTCAAGTTTACGAATAGCTCGCTCTTTTAGTACCGAAATATGCTCAACTACCAACAATCGCCCTTCATTCACAATCGCAATTCTGTCCGCCAAATGCTCGACCTCGCTGAGGACATGCGAGGAGAGCATGATTGTTGCACCTCGCGCCTGCACCTCATCAAGCATGTCTTCAAATGCGCGTTGTGAGAGTGGGTCCAGACCTCCGGTTGGTTCATCAAGGAGAAGCACCTCGGGCTTATGCATAAAAGCTTGAATAACGCCTACTTTTTGTCGATTTCCCTGAGAGAGGTCACCTATTTTTCGATTCAAGTCCAGATTAAGTCGTTGAGCAAAATCCTTAATGGCATCATCACAATTTAATTGCCGCATCTTGGCAAGAAAGTGGAGAAGTTCAAGACCTGTGTAATTCTTATAAAGAGAGAGCGATCCCGGAAGATATCCAATCTTTGAGCGCAATTCTGAAGATGAATGCAGTGCGTCATAACAAAGAATGCGAGCAGAACCACTGGTTGCTTTGATCAGCCCCACTAGAGTTCGTAGCGCTGTGGTCTTTCCGGCTCCGTTTGGACCAAGAAATCCAAAAACTTCTCCGCGCGAAATATCAAAGGAAATATCAGTTATTCCACGCGAATTGCCGTAATTCTTACTCAATTTATTTAGCGAGATGACAACGCTCATATTTAGAACTCTACAGCGAGACAACTGAATTTGCTGAGGGCTACCCCCTATGCATTTACTAGTTATTATGACTGCTGACTTGTAATCTGAATTCATAATTCATCGCAAGTTTTAGGGGGAGCACATGCCTGACATTGCCAATAAATTTATCGCTGTAGCGATAACTCAAGACGAAGCTCGGGTGTGGACGACTGGACTTGAAAAAGGTACTCCACCCGAAAAAATAAAGGCACCCCATGACAACACGAGGCATCATCATGTGAGAATGGCTCAACATAACGGTGGTCATGATGTCGATCCGGAAGAGACTCGATATTTCGCAGCGCTCTGTGGTGCTATTGCTCCAGCATCGGAAATTCTTCTCATCGGCCATGGCAACGGAAAAGCAAATGCAATGGTGAGATTTGTACAGTATCTCGAACGGAAACATCCCGATGTGGCGCACAAAGTTGTCGACGCCATCGATAGCAATCTGCAAGCGCTAACTGAGGATCAGATTCTGGCTCAAGCGCGCAATTGGTTTGATAATCACCATCGAACGGGCTTATAGGTGGCGTAGAGTTATGTTCCATGAGCACTGCTGCGTACGTTCTTTCGATCAACATCACTGCAGTTATCCATGAGGGCGAGTGGACGGGCAGTGAAGGGCGCACTGGAATCGATAAGCGCTCTGCCGTTGGTCCTGTTGCCTTTGGCAATGAAGAAGTGGCCGGGGATGTCATTGTGGATCGCAATCACCACGGCGGATATCACCAAGCGGTTTACGCGTACGCTCGTGAAGATGCCAACTGGTGGGAGAGCGTCATTGGGGAGAAGATTCCACACGGCAGATTCGGTGAGAATCTCACCACTCAGGGAATCGATGTAAATCAAGCGCTCATCGGGCAGAGATGGAAAATTGGAAGTGTGGTGCTTGAGGTTTCACTGCCTCGCATACCATGTCGAGTTTTTGCTGGTTTTTGGCAACGTCCCACGCTGATTAAAGATTTCACACAAGCAGGACGCCCAGGTGCTTATTTTCGTATCATTGAAGAAGGAGTGATTACATCAGGGGACGCGATTGAAATTATTTTTACTCCCGATCATGCAATAACAATTGCAGATCTTTTTGCAGCAAAAAGTGGCGAGAGATCAAAAATGACTGAGATAGCAGCAGTACCGCAACTATCTCCCGCCTATAAAGAGTGGGCCGATAAAATTATTTTATCGAATGAAAATATCTAGGCTATAGCTGCAGCAATTGCCTTGGTATGGGCTGGCGTAGATCCACAGCATGACCCAACGATATTAACCCCGATGGCTTTCATATCAATTGCATACTTTGCCATTTCTTCAGGTGTCCCTTCATAAATGAAAGTATCTCCCACGAGTTTCGGCAATCCAGAATTTGATTGAGTAATAATAAAAACGCCTTCAGGTCGAGCATCAACCATCTCTTGCGCAATTAATTTCATTTCATCTGTTCCACGGCCGCAGTTTGCGCCAATGATCCGAACGCCAATGCTAGAAAGATATGTCACTGCTGCCGCTGGTTTCACACCCATCATTGTGCGAAGATTTGTATCAAAACTCATCGTTGCAATAATTGGAAGCTCTGGTGCAACTTCCTTGGCTGCATTAACAGCTGCCTCAACTTCTGAAAGATCGCTCATGGTCTCGATCAAAATTGCATCGACTCCACCATCAACGAGTCCTCTAATTTGCTCAGCAAATAATGCTTGCGCACTCTCGGGAGTTAAAGTTCCCATTGGGTCCATCAAGTCCCCAGAAGGGCCAACATCTCCCATGACAAAAGTTCCGGGATGGCGGCTTGCTACGCGTTTAGCAATTTCTGCTCCGGCTTTATTTAATTCGTGCACTCGGGTTTCAAGACCATGCAAAGCAAGACGGCCGTGTGTTGCGCCGAATGTGTTGGTGGTAATGAAACGTGCACCAGCAGCAGCATATGCCTCAAGAACTTCTTCAATTTTCTCAGGATGTTCAACATTCCACAATTCGGGAGCGCCACCATCTGTTAATCCGATTTCTTGCAACTGCGTACCCATGGCTCCGTCCGATGCCAGAACATTTTCCTCTAGAGCGTCATAGATGCGTGTCATAATTTTTCCCCTAGAGAATTAAGAATCTCGGCAATTTTCTCGTCGCTAAATTCGTCTTCGAGTGCCAGTGTGATTCGAGCCGCTAGATCACTTGGTTTTTCATCGGAAGGGACCCAAGGATCCCGATTCCATCCAGCAGAGTATGCATCAGCATCAATTTCACCAAGACGCATGGCTGCCTCATCGATAGCTTCTTGAAAACGCGACGGGAGCATCGTCTTAATTGTGTCAATTCCATCACGAGCTATCACCATAGATGGAATTTCGCGCCAACGCATTACTTGGTATTCACTCATGAAAGAAATCCTATCAATGGAAGTTTGAAATTTGCGAAAGTGATTTACGTGAACGCTCGGCAGTCTCTCGCTCTTTGAGGGCATCGGTGAGCAGATCCGCAGGGGCAAGGGTTCCAATAACTAGAACAGCAACATGTCTAAAGTTCTTGCCTAAGTCGAAGGCTTCTTTCATCGCAGTGCGATCAAAGCCCGCCATTTGATGAGTGTGCAGCCCACGAGAAGTGGCCTCCATTGTCATAAGCGATGCCGCTATTCCAGCGTCGTATAGTGCGGTATGAATTGGAGACCCATCTGACTTCATAACTTCAGCAGAGATCAGAATCATTGCCGAAGAGTTAGGCGCCCAAAGTTTATTAAAATCCGCCAAGGTGCTAGCTATCTTTTCAAAAACTTCATCTCCTCGAACTCCAACAGTGAATTTCCACGGTTGTAAGTTATTTGCGCTCGGAGCCCAACGACCGGCCTCAAGAATTGCGAGAAGGTCATCGTGATTAACCTCTTTATCTAGATCGAAAGAGCGTGGGCTCCATCGATTGGAAATCAGCGGATTAATTGGGACTGACGTTTGCGCGCTTTTATTCATTACTCAATCCTATGTCTTAGGATTGATATATGGCATATCAGCGAAAGTCACCAAATGAAAAAGGGTGGAGCGACTTGGAATTCATCGCTGATCCAACTCATGTTGGAGCAACCTTTCCGCAAAAAAGTGACCCACTTCTCCTATTGCACCATCTATCAGATTTACATATTTGTGACGCGCAATCACCAGTTCGACCGGAATTTCTTGATAGGTGGGCGGATCCTGACAGTCCAATTCGTGACATTGTCGGAACGATTGGTTGTTACAGACCACAGTCAATGTTGTCGGCGCAAGTTTTAGAAGCAATGATTATTGCTCTCAATGAGATAAAAGTTGGTCCTCTCTCAGGTCATCCAATTAATGCAGCAATAATCACTGGTGATACGACAGATAACGCACAAGAAAATGAAGTGGAATGGTATTTGGCACTTCTGGATGGCGGCGAGATTGTTCCTGATTCTGGTTCGCGGGAAAAGTACGAAGGTGTCATGGATGATGGCGTATCACACTATGACGTGAAGTATTGGCATCCTCATGGCACTCCTGAAGGAAAGCAAGACGATGATGCTCGCGCTAAATATGGCTTTCCAATCGTTCCAGGACTCCTTGATTCATGTCGCGAAAAGTTTCTAGCAACAGGTTTACATCTGCCTTGGTATGCAGTTCATGGAAATCATGATGCGCTGCTACAAGGAACGGTTACTCCAACTGCTGATACCCAAGCAGCAATGATTGCAGATAAGCGTTATGAAGGGTTGCCCTCATCCCTCACGCTCGAGGCAACACTTTCGGCATTTAACGAAGTAGGACCAGCTGATTATCCTGGAGCTAGTGATGCTCCATTTGTCATCGTTACACCTGATGTCACACGCCGAGCGGTTGAACGCGGTGAATATGCAGCCCGACACTTAAATTCTCCTGGCTTGCCTAAAGGGCACGGATTCACAGAATTAAATGTTGAGAATAAGAATATGTATTACTCCGCCATCGTTGGTGAAATTAAAATGATTGTGATTGACAGTGTCAATCACTTTGGCGGCTGGCAAGGTTCCTTAGATGAAGAACAGTTTATTTGGCTTGAAGATGAAATAAAGAATGCTCAGCATCCGGTTGTGCTGGCTTCGCACCATCCTCTGATGTTGATGTTTAATGATTATGCACCTATTGGCCGCAGAGTGTGCAGAGAAGAAATTCAAGAAATGATTCTCAAGTACCCTCAAGTTATTGCCTGGTTTGCTGGGCATGAACATCGCCACCATATTGAGTGGATCGGTCCTGAGATTGAAAGCAAAGGATTCTGGCATATTGAGACCGCATCCCATATTGATTGGCCACAACAAAGTCGCACTGTTGAAATTGTTCGAGGCGATGATGGAGATATTTATATCGGATTAACAGTTATAGATCATGCCGGTGGTGAAGATTATGCAGATGCAAGAAAACCGACTGACATAGCTGCTTTATCGCGATTGCTCAGTGCCAATGTGTGGCAAAGGCGTGAAAGCCTTGGAGCAAAGCACAGCGCGGATTGGGCTATCGGAGAATTGCATGATCAAAATACGGTGCTGCGAATTACGTCTCGCTAAATCGCTTCTACCAATGCGTGAGGCGCAGATACTTTCAAGCCCGTACGTTTCCCAGGTGTCATGTCAGTAGATTGCGCACTTGCAACATCGAGATCAACTTTCGTGCCATCGTTGAGTTCAACAACGACGCGAGTCATTGGACCACGAAATGATCGCTCAGTAATTGTCGCAAGATTTCCCGAACTGATTGAGAACTGCTCAGGTCGAATCATTACAGTGACTTTAGAACCCTTGGATAAACCATGTTTAGTATTCGAAATGGTAATTTTCTGACCGAGCACATCAACAGTTTTGGAATCAACAATTAATCCTGGCACACGATTCATTGCGCCAACGAAAGTTGCCACGAAAGCTGAAGCTGGATTGCTATATAGGACATCTGGCTTATCTAACTGCTCGAGATTTCCTTTGTTCATAACTCCCACACGGTCGGAAATTGCCATAGCCTCTTCCTGATCGTGTGTTACAAAAAGAGTGGTAATTCCAACTTCTTGCTGAACCTTTCGAATCTGATCTCGAAGGTGAGTACGTACCTTCGCATCAAGAGCGGAAAGTGGTTCATCGAGAAGGAGAACGTTTGGCTCGATAGCCAAAGCGCGCGCAAGTGCCACACGCTGTTGCTGTCCACCAGACATTTGATTTGGATATCTGTTCATCTGCTTGCCAAGGTCTACAAGCTCAATCATTTCTTGAGCGCGCTTTATGCGTGAGGCCTTATCTATTCCACGAACGCGAAGACCGAAAGCAACATTTTCTAGCGCTGTCATATTTGGGAAAAGTGAGTAAGCCTGAAAGACCATTCCCATATTTCGTTTGGACGGAGGCAGATCTGTCACAGAATTTCCGTTGATCTCAACGGTTCCTGAATCAGGAACATCAAGGCCAGCGACCATTCGAAGCGCAGTTGTTTTTCCACATCCTGATGGTCCGAGCAACGTTACAAGTTCACCTGGCTTGATATCTAGGGAGAACGAGTCAAGTGCGACAACTTCGCCGAAAGTTCGACGAAGGCTCGCAATAGTTACGCGGCTACTTGATCCGTTTGAATGGACGCTCACATGATCTCCTTTGTAGACATTACTGACGACCTTTTTGACGACGTTCAACTGCAGATAGTGCAAGCAAGAGAATCCATGCAACAAGCAAACTAAAAATCGATAACGCCACTGCAAGAGTTGCCTCTGATTGACCGAGTTGAGCAATCCATGTGGGAAATGTTTCCCAAAGAAGTAATGAAGCCATTGTGTACTCACCAAGGACGAGTGCAATAGTGAGAAATATTGAGCCAAAAATTGCACTTCTGATATTGGGAGCCACAATTCTCAAGAAAACAGTGCGCCATGGAGCACCAAGTCCGCGTGATGCATCTACAAGTGTTCGCACATCGATTGCGCCGAGGCCGGCATCGAGAGCGCGAAAGGTATAAGGCATTGCGAGCATGACGTACTCAAAGGCTAAAAGCATGGGTGTCGCTTTCAAGAAGTTGGGCATAGATGAAAGAACTCCAAGCACAAGCACAACAGGTGGAATTACTAATGGCAGAAGTGAAATGAATTCAACTAGCCTGCGAAGATTCATAGCCTTTAAGTGCACCCACGTCACTGTCGGAACCATAATTAGGGTAGATAAAATCACCGTGACCAGTACAAGTTTTATCGAAATAAGTGCAACATCTTTAAAATCTGGCTGCGAAATAATTCGCGTGTACGCCTCAAAGGAATATTTATTTTCAGCTCCACGAATACTAAATTCAAAGGCGCTAATGATCGGGATAATAAAATATAGAGCAACAACAAAGAGCCCGAAACCGAACCCCGCACCCAGTCTTGGGGTGAGAGTCATCCCCTTTTGTATTTTTCGATTCTTATCAATAACTGCTGACGTGAAGGTGGCCATCAGGAGTTGAGCCATTTCGCGGTTCGCTTTTGAAGAACTGCATAGATTGACATGACAACTCCGATGATAATCACCATTCCGAATCCGAGTGCGTATCCAACATTTGCTTTATCGGGAATCACATTTCCTGCTACAAGGGCTCCAATTTGAATTGGAACCAAAGGAATTGTTCCGCTCGTTAGAGCCGATGCTGTGGCGTAGGCCGCAAATGAGTTTGCAAATAACAAAAGTACTCCACCACTAAAAGCTGGTGCAAGTAATGGGATTGC
>WLNY01000022.1 GCA_009699575.1 Actinomycetota bacterium | reverse complement strand
TCAAAAGTGGTCATTCTTTATTTCTAAGTGACAGCCCCCCCCCAAAAAAAAAAAAATTTTGGACAAATTTCTCAATTGTCCTCAATTCTTTCGGCACTGACTATGTATCGTGTGGGCGCACTGGCTGAGTATTCAAAAGGAAAATTAGTTGTCAGAGTCAATGTGGATTCATATGTTGGGAGGATAAGCGTTCTATCTTGTTTTCTGACCGCGCGAACAGAGACGACTTCGTATTTATAGACGACGCTAAAAGATGTGACAACGATTGAGTCACCACGACGAATGCGCGAAAGTCCGGAAAAAAAGGAATCGCTTCGACCTAGGAGAAGTGAGTTATCGCGAGCTCCCGGTAATGGAGTCGTGGAGAAATGTCCGACACCCTTATTGAGTTCGCTGGCAGTGGTTCCCTCATAGATTCCCGAAATCAAACTAATCGAAGGGATATAGATATACCCCAAACTTCGACCAGGGGTTAATTCTTGCGAAGCCTTCATTGATTGTGTGTGGAATACTTTTTCACCGCCACGTGAATCAGACCTTCCCCAAATATCGATGACAGAGAGCAAGACGGCAATTCCACCGATGAGAATCATCAAACCTAGTATGAGAGCGAGAATTTTACGCTTCATATCCTCGCGTTACCAATTTTCATTCCTATGTAAGAGACCTAGACCGTAGATTCCGCATGCAATTGAAATACTTCCAAAGGTCAGAAAACCTATGGCAGTGGTGGCTCCGTCGGAATCCTGGGATGCTGGAGATATATCGTAGGATCCCTCTACAAATCTTTCAGGTTTTGTCTTCAAAGGTTGAGCACTTGTTGTCATAAGATCAAACATTTCTCGCTTAATTGTGAAGTTTCTGCCTGTATATAAAATCTTGAGCCCTGCTGACTTGGAATCTACAGACCAGAGGGATCTATAGCCCTTCAAGTGGTTTTGAGTAATTACATACTCGCCGGGTTCTAGCTCATAGGTCACTGAGTTCGTTTTCTTATCTCGTAATGGAGGGAGTATTCTGTCGGGCGCTAAAGCCATTACTGTTGAATGAAAAGAATCAGCAGTGGCAATGCCGCCATATTCATTATCTACCGTAGTTTCAATCACCAAAGTTGCAGAATTACTTGCTACCGCCGATAAAGGCTGGGACGCAAGAGCTATCCATGTCATGGCAGATAAGACATAGATCGACGCCTTCATGGATCAAGAAACCTTCCCAAATTTTTAATTGACGAACCCCCCGAAAATAATTTCCGAGGGGTTCGTCTTGCCGGACCATTGACCTTCGCATTTCTACAAGCACCGAATGCTTTATGGCTAACATCGGTTAACTCAGTAGTAAGTCGAACTCACTACTTCGGTCAATCGCACTCCGACTCGAATCTCTTACCGGGTAATTCCATGTCATCTTCATGTCGATTTGCACGAGAGTGCAAATCAGAATTACTTTCCGATCCGAACTAAATTAATTCAAACCAAAATTTGAATTGATTCAGTGAGCTATTTCTACGCTTCTTGATATGGGGAGTCAATATGAATATGGGGTACTGACCCCCGATGTAAAAGTTGCGAACTTACATACGGAAAGTAGATTAATTATCACAAAAGATGTTTTCACATCTCAAACAAAGGAGCAAAAGTGGCTACAAAAGATGTTGCAGTGAGAAATTCAAGTTTATTAAATGCTTTCAACGATTTTCCAGTCTTTTCTGATTGGTTTGAAGATTTTTTACCTGATCGAATCAGATTACTCAACGGTGGTATGCATCCAATAAAAGTTGAAGAATTTGTCAAAGATGGTGACATAGTTGTTCGAGCAGAATTGCCAGGCATTGATCCTGACCGTGATATAAATGTTCACGTAGGGGATGGTTATCTGACAATTTCTGGACAGCGAGAAGAGAGTCACAAAGATGCAAAACTCTCTGAGTTCTATTACGGAACTTTTACACGAACCATCGCACTTCCTGCTGGCGTTGATGAAAAGAGCGTCAAAGCAGATTACAAGGATGGCATTCTGGAAGTTCATGTAAAGAAGCCTGCGGCTGCAGATTTGAGCACTCGAGTTAAAATCGAACGAAAGTAGACCTAAAAATTGAGCGCCCCTCTGGCACCTACAAAAACCTTGAGGGGTGCTTAATTAGGCTAAGTGAGGAACACCAAGGCAGCGATAGAACTCTCGGGCTAGAAGGACTCGTAAGTTTTGTTTGGCATTAGATTGAAGTCCAAGTACTTGAGCTAATTTTCCAATCATATGTTCTACTGATTTTTCAGAGACGTCACGAACCTTGGCAATTTCAGAATTACTCAATCCACCAGCGACTAAGCGCAAGGTATCCATTTGCAGGCTGGAGAGTGTGCAGATAGTTTCAAATTGTGGGTGATTTCCAATGGGAGTCGGCTCTGAAATCCAATGGGTCTTCTCCTTCTTCTCTACTGATGCGATCGAGTCAAAAATGGCTATAAGGAGAACGTTTAAATCTACGATGTCACGTTTTAAGACCAGAATTGTTCCTTGAGGAAGTTCTCTTATCGAGAATCCCAGAAATCGGAGATCGGGGAAATTTGTCAACATGACCGCCCCCAGTGAGGGGCTCCAGACTCTTAATTTTTCCAGTAAAGGGACGGCACCTTCGATATCAAAGTCAAGATCTAATAGTGCAACATCGAAATTTTCCTCAAGAAAAATAGCCTCGGTTAATGGCGTTTGCGATGTAAAAAGCTTGGTACCAATATCGAATTTCTCCAAGAAAATTCGTATAAGAGCAGACCCGAATGGGTCGTTATTAAATATCGCTACCCTCTTCTGTCGCTTTTGCACACCGATATTTTAATTGTGAAGTGTTAGTTGTTGGTACATATCGGAAAAATTAGTGGTCTGGCGCTAACCCCCATTTAAAAAGATATATCTGGTTATGTACTGGTGATGCCCCCAAATTTAGATTGCTTTAACTTAATATTTGCATTCAAGGTTGGCGCTGCCACTTAACCATAGGAGGGTTTCATGTTTGATACAGGGAAAAATTATAGAGTTATGCAACGTGAGTTAAGCCGCGTACTAATAGCTGAAAACGGCTTTCATCCGGCTAACGGCAAGGTAGTTGCAAATGGAATCGAGAATCATTCAGATGGAAAAGTGAATACTTTGATTGGAGACTTCACAAAAACTACTGAACTTCTTAATTCGTTTATGCCAGACCTACTCCTCCTCGACTTGGACTCATTGAGAAAAATTGATGCCCTCAACACCGCTTTGGAGGCCAGAAATCATGATGATCAAGTAACTGTGGTCTTTATGACCGAACAACCAAGCATCGCATTTGTTCGCGAAGGAATGATTTCACCGTTATGGCACAGGGCCTATTGGCTTGAAAAGCCAACACGCAATCCTGAATCAATAGTGGAAGAACTCCACGATGCTCACAATGGAACTGAGCAAGTTTCTAGTGAATTCCTAAGTGCCTGTATCGATGAAACTTACTACATGGGAATCTTGTCACCGCAGCAACATCGAGTGATGAGACTCATGGCTAAAGGCGCATCGAACTTGGAAATTGCAAATGCCTGCAAGATTACTGAGAAAGCTGTCGAGAGAACTATCTCAACAGCATCGAAGTTGCTCAATGTCGAGCCAGCCTCACGTCAGACAAATCATCGAGTTAATGCTGCCAATAAATATATGCGAGCTTTGTTTTATACCGATTCGATTTCTCTGTAGCGATCTGAGTTAGGGGGCTGGCCATGAAATTAAACTTTGCCGGGCAAATGACTTATGTCAGTGTGTGGTTATGAATTCATTAACTTCGAAGTCAAAGTTCATAACTGTGGGTATGACATTGCTTGTTCTCGTGGGAAGTCCAATGGTCCAAGGATCAATAGCTCGCGCGGATTCGGATACATCACCAGCCATTATCAACGGTCTAGTCAAGATTCCGACAGCGAGCAAGTGGATTTATCCTTCGAATGCAATGTCAGTTAATGTCGGACGGACTCTGCCAGTTGCACTGACCTACGTTGTTACGCTGCAAGAAAGTGCCACAGTGAGTGGAACAAAAGGCAGTCGCTTCGTGACAATTTCTCTTGCATCAAATAGCCCGTTTCCAAATATATTTCCTGGTCAAAGCGTCTCTGGATCTCCAGCTTTTGAAACCGGAACCGCTGTTATTAAAGTATCAAATCGTCGCATTACCCTATCAAGTCACCTAATCTCCGATTTCAACGGTGTGATGCGTTTGAGTGGCGTAGGCGCTGTGGATGACATTTCAAAAATGCAATTTTTTGCCTTGCCATGTACAGGTACCCAAACTGTGACAATGATTTATCCAAGTAAGGTAAAAAAGGGGAAGAGCGCTAATCACGAATCTGGAAGTGATGGCCATTATGCACTTCGGGCAAATTGGAATATTTCAAAGAATCAACCCCTTGGCTGTTACGCCCTGCACGCTCGGTTTGTTGGCAAAGTGCCACAAGTGATGCCAACTGTTCCATTTACTGCCGACTTCATTAACCCTGCAAATGTCACAATCACTTCTCGAAAACGAGGTTAAATTGGACTCTGCCGCATTGTGGCAGAGATTCGCATTGGCCTCCTCCTATGGGACTGGAGCTACGAGTTCTAGCTCTTTGTTGGATTTCATTGTGCGAAATGTAGTTGATCTTCTCGAGCCGACTTCCTTGGCAATTTGGAAATCCGAACCTGACCGCGACTGGCAGGTGTGGGCCTCATCTGGTGTGGATAAGCATATTGATGGTGGAGATGGATACTGGACATTGCTCAATCGAAATTCAGTGCTTTCTCGGACGACTTCCAAGGAAATTGATGACACTTCCTTTGAGATTCATATTTGCGTGCCGGTTATAATGAATGGGCACTCCTGTTATGTACTTCATTTATGGTCCTTAAAGAATCCCGTACTGGATTCGATATTTGATGCCTTTTTACAATCACTAACTCATTTGATAATTAACTTAAATCTTCTTAATGGAAAGTCGCGACTCTATCCATATACGGTCAACCATAAGGATGAAGACTTAGAATTAAGTCCTAGGCAGCAACAAATCCTTGCTCTCATTAGACAAGAGCTCACATATTCTCAAATCGCCAGCCGTATTGGATATAGCGAATCCACAATCAAGCAAGAAGCAATGCGAATTTTTAAAAAAATCGGTGTTCATGGAAGATCTGATGCTATTCGAAATGCACGGCTATAACTAATTACTAGAAATGTCTGTACATTCAATGTACGTACATTCGTTAGAGAGTCTAAGACAAATAATGAATTCTTAGGTAGCAAGTATACCTATGGAAAGGATTCATATGAAAATTAAAAGTCCGACGAAAACTAATCTCATTGCCTCGAGTACAGCTCTTATTGCAATGGTAGTTAGTCTCGTCATACCTCTCGCTGGTGCGAATGCAGTGTCAGAGGTGGTAAATCGCGAGTTAAGACTTGCGGTGCAGCCTTCTGCAACTGCAGTAACTGGTGTTGCTTTCGCGCAGCAACCAAAAGTCCAGATGTATTTAGCTAATGGACATACAAGCACTACATCGGGTGTTGAGATTCAAGCTTCCCTGGCTTCAGGTACAGGCACTCTCATTGGCGCTCTTACTGCAACAACGAATTCAAGTGGGTATGCTGTTTTTGGTAACCTTGGAATTACCGGATCGGGATATTATTCGATCTCATTTTCAGCGCCATCTTTAACTAAAGTCTCACTCGCCACTTCTAATCTTATAGAAGTTTTATCAACTCTAACCGCCCCACATGCAGCGGCGCAGATTCTGGGAACGCAGGCAGTTGGTTCAACGTTATCTGCTGACACAACTGGTTCAACTGGTATACCAGATCCGTCATTTACTTTTAAATGGTTGAGCGCATCTACAGTGGACGGAACATATGGAGCGATTTCCGGAGCAACTAGTTCTACGTACACACCTGTAGAGGGAGATATCGGAAAGTTTATTAAGGCTGAAGTGACCGCGACTAACTCGCAGGGCTCAGACGTTGCTACATCTGCTCCAACTGCAGCAATCGTAGCTACAGCAGTCAGTCCTATGATTACCGCCTCTGCTACAGGTGCGCCAGCAATTGGTGCTGAACTTATTGCAGGTTTCGTTCTGGATTCCGGAACACCTCTGGCAACTATTGCTTTTCAATGGAAGTCTTCAGCAACTGTTGATGGAACATATGAAAATATCTTAGGTGCAACCTCATCGAAGTACACAGTGTTGCCAGCAGATGCCACTCGATTCATTCTTGTCACAGTTGCTGCAACGAATACAGCAGGAACTGGCACAGATGATTCAAATGTGATTGGACCTATTGGAGGAGTCTCTCCTATAGCGAGCGTCATTATTACGGGAACACAAGCAAAGAACTCTGTACTTACAGCAGATGTTAGTGGATCAATCGGATCACCTAGTCCAACATTTGAATATGTCTGGTGGCGTACTGGAGATCCTGATGTATATGCAATCGTTCCAGGATCTGACCCAACGTATTTACTTACAGGTGCAGATGTTGGACATAAAATCAAAGTTCAAATCACCGAAACAGTTCTAGCTGAAACAAGTTCAGTTATTTCTAATCCTACGGATGTCATAGTAGATGTTGCCGTGCCCCCAACAGGGTCAGTAGCAATCACTGGTTCAGCGATCATCGGTGAGGTCCTCACCGCTGTGACAACTATTGATACAACTACAACAAATACACCAACAATTGAATATCAATGGAAGAGAATCACAACGGAAGCACCATCTGGTGTTGATATCACAGGCGCTACAGCTATGACTTATTCACCAGTTGATGCTGACCTGGGACTTGCCCTTGTCGCTATGGTGTCAGTGACCAATGACGCCGGAGCCTTCACTGATACAGCAACTACTTCAGGTGTAGTGCTGCCTCATGCACTCTCCAATGATGCAAAATTGTCAGCTCTGACTATTTCCTCTGGAACTCTCTCGCCAGCCTTTGTCTCTTCAACTAAGTCGTATTCGGCTTCAGTTACAAATGCGATTGCTTCGGTAAGTGTGACTCCAACAGTTAACGAGTCACATGCCACAATCCAGGTGAAAGTGAACGCTGGTTCATTTGCATCTGTGGTATCAGGAAGTACCATATCTGGACTTGCACTCAACGTTGGTTCAAATACGATCAGCGTGAAAGTTACAGCAGAGGACTTGAGTTCTGACACCTACACGGTAACAGTTACTCGTGCTGCGGCAGGTGGCGGAGGGGGAGTTTTCGTTCCCACTGTTGCCGAACCGACTATTCCAACAATTTCTCCAACCAATCCTTTGATTGTAGAAATTTTTGCAAATCAGTCTAAATCTGTATCAGCAAATGTTTTGGGACCTGATGGATCTCTCAAGTTAATCACAATAGATATTCCAGCTGGAGTATCAGGTGTAGATGGATCTGTAAGAATCACTCCAATTCTTGATGCTGCTGCATTTGCAACAGGTCGAATTTCACTTGAAATTCAAGTTCTTGATCGATTTGGCGCAGTATTTCCAACACTACTCGCTCCAATTGTGCTTCGATTTAAGAGCATTACTGGCGATTACGTTGTTGCCAAATCTGAAGATGGATTTATTTGGACTGCAATCCCACAAGTAACTGGTCCAACACTTCCAGAAGGCGTGACATCGGGTTATTACATCGATGCATCAGGCAATATTGTGATCCTCTCAAAGGGTCTCTCACAATTTGGCCTCAAGATTCGTCAATCTGCATTCTCTGCATCAAGTCCTTTCTCATCTCTTGATGTACTAGAAACTGTGCAACTAACTACTGCTGGCGGAAGCGGACTCGGTTCAATTGCATACACGAGTACAACTCCAACAGTGTGTCTCGTGTCAAAGACGGGTCTAGCAACTGGCTTAAAAGCTGGCTCATGCATTATCAATGTAACCAAGGGTGGAGATGGTTCTTATCTACATCAAGATGCATCACCAGTAAATCTCACAGTTACTGAAGTTGTTCCAGCATTTAGACAATCTCTAAAGGCTATTGGTTCAACTTTGACAAAGCGCATCACAGTGAGCCTAGGAACTGCTTATAAGAATCACACAGTAACGATGTTGATTCGTACTCCAAGCATGTCTAAGTACAAGTTCCTACGTACGGTGAAGCTCAATAGTTCAGGTTATGCATCCTTTAAGAAGGCCGTCCCAACTGGTACAGGTCTTCGCGTGACGATGGCTGGAAATCTCATCATCGTTCGCAAGGTAATTGGATAATGAAAAACCTACAACGGTGCGGACATGGTTCGTAATCGCAGGAAACTCCTAGCGATTACCTTAGGGCTCTCACTTTCGATAACTGGTCTCCAGATTTATCGAAGTGGGAGCACTGGAGGCGCGATGGGTGCAGAGACAACTGTGTCTGCACCCATCGTGTGTTCCAATAACGCTACCGGAGCGTTGCGTATCCGAACTTCAGGAACGTGCAACAAAAGTACGGAAAAGCTTTTCAATTTTACGATCCAAGCACCTGAGGTAGTAGATGGATTTATCTCCCAATCGGTGTGCGGTAAAGATGGAATTTCAATCTGCCACATCGGTGCAATTGGCCCATCAGGTGGAGTGATCTATTTCGTCGACTACAACAATATTTATCCAAATTTTACCTATTTAGAAGTTGCCCCATCAGGATGGAATGGAGGAAATGAATTGAACGATCCAAGTTCGACGTGGTGCTCCAATGTGACTCAACGAATCCAGAATTCAGCAGATAGTTGGTCCACTCGGACAGTGGGTTCGGGCCGAACAAATACTCTAGCTATGCGCGAAGGATGCAATGAGGGTGCGATAAAACTGTTAGATAAATATCTCACAAGTTCAAGGACGACATTTCGAGATTGGTTTCTGCCTTCTCTTGGCGAACTCATTCTACTTTCACGAAATTTACAAGGACTAGCTGGACTAAGTGCAAGTGAGTACTGGTCATCTAGCGAATACACCGATGTTGGCGCCTGGGTGAGCAGTGTTGGCGCGGGATATCAAGGATCTGCCAATAAGGCGACAAACTTCAAAATCAGACCAGTGAGGTCGTTCTAATGTTTAAAGAACCGTACAACAAACCACAGCAAGCAGGAGCGCCAGGTTCTCGCGGGAGCTCCATTTATATATCGACTGTGATCTCCGTATTGCTATCCATGCTCTTTGCTTTCATTATCGTGCAAACTTCGGATGGAAATCTAAGTGGAAAAATTCAAACTTCGGGTACGAGCATTATTCCAAGTGAGGATGACAAATATTCACTTGGCACAGTGACAAAACGTTGGAAGGATGTATATGTCGGCCCTGGAACAATTTATTTTCAAGACGGCACTTCGGGTAATCCCGTCGGAATAAAAATAAGTGATGGAAATCTTGTTGTTTCAGGTGGCAACGGAGTCCGCGTAGGAAGGGCTCAACTTACCGCTTCAGGAATTAAGTTGTTGGACCCGAGGGCGGATATCACCATTGGCGCTGTTGGCGATACGGGGTATCTAGCAACTGCGCGCGGAATCAAATTTCCCGATGGAACAACTCAGCGAACAGCGACCTCTCTTATAGCCGGCCCACAAGGCCAACAGGGTCTTAAAGGCGAAACAGGGGCTAAGGGCGAAAAAGGAGATACAGGACTTGCCGGTGGACCTCAAGGATTTCAAGGAATCCAAGGCGAGAAAGGTGAGAAAGGCGATCCTGGAACAGCTGGATTTCTGGAACATGCCATCTGCGTGCATAACGCCACCGGCGTTATGCACTTTGGAACATGCGAAAAATTTGGCATAACAGGAACAAATTACACAATTCTATTCAAATAATCAGCACCAACGAAAGGAATGAAATGCTAACCGCAATTGAAGGTGACACTAAGAGACGAATTCTTGTCGGCATTGATGGTTCGGTACACTCAAAGAAAGCTCTCCGTTGGGCAGTGAAGATGGGCCTTCTCCTTGATTGCGATATTGATGCCGTCACTGTTTGGGAATACCCCGTCATGTTGGGATGGGAGGCAAGTGCATTTAACCAATGGCAACCAGATAAAGATGCACAACGCACATTGGATGACACATTTGAAAGTGTCTATGGAAAAATATTGCCAGTGGGACTAACTGGTCGAATTGCGGAGGGTAACCCCGCGGGATATCTGATTGATCAAAGCAAGGATGCTGAGATGCTTGTTCTAGGAAGTCGTGGCAGAGGTGGTTTTACCGGACTTCTTTTAGGTTCCGTCAGTCGTTCGTGTGCTGAGAGATCGCAGTGCCCTGCTCTGATTGTTCATGGGGATGACCATTTAACTTAGTTTCTAGAGTGGGGCAGCATCGAAAAAAAGTTAGGTAAGAATCTTTGACACAGTTAAATTTTCCTATCGCAGAAAATTTCTGTGAACGGAGAATCGAGAGAGTTATGTCAGAGGAAGTTAAGTTAGCAACTCAGAGTAATGAAAGAAAAAAAGGAATCTCAGTTTTTTCATTTGTACTTTTACTTGCACTTGCTTTACCTGCTTTAGCCGTAACGTACCTAGGAATCCAATTTAATACCGTCACTTCGGGGAGCATGAGCCCGGCAATCGAACCGGGTGACATGGCAGTAACGAAAGTGAAAGAAGTGTCTCAAGTCAAAGTTAAAGACATTGTTCTTTTCTATGATTCAACTGCAGGAAAGGTTCTTGCTCACCGGGTCAAGAGTCAGAAAATATCTGGAAATACAGAAACCTTGATCACTCAAGGAGATGCGAATCCAGCAGCAGAAACTAGAGAAAATGTGAGTCTTTCGACTCCCATTAGTTCTGTGATATTTGTTATTCCTAAATTTGGATATGTACTCAATTCACTTTCAACGCCGTTATTTATATTTATTGGGCTAGTGGGATTAGTTCTTTTCGCCAGCATTAGCAAAATCCGACAAATTAAAGGAGTAGGTAATGATTCGTAATGCAAATAAACTGTGGAAAGTTTTCTTAGTAATGATCGCAGCATCAGTGGGCCTTGGGGTTGCTTCATCAACTGTAGGAGCCAATTTGAATGCAACATCTTTTAACACCTCAGCAAACTCAATCGCCTCTGGAACTCTCAAGCTTGTACAGTTAGATAATGGAGTCGGCTTCTCTACTCCCATATCAAATATGGTTCCTGGAGATACTGTTAACCGTTATGTTAAATACACCAATAGCGGCACGCTTGCTGCAAAAGCTTTAACAGTTAAGGTTGCTGATTCACTGTCCACTCTTTTGACAACTGATGGCACAAAAGGCTTGCAGGTAACCATTTCGAATTGTTCGGTCGCTTGGACTCCAGGCACCGGTGCTTGCAGTGGTACAACGACGTCTTTACTAACTTCGACCTCATTGCTCTCACTCAAGTCAACCGCTGGCTCGCTTGATTCAGGCTCTATTGCATCTGGCGCAGTTTACAATCTTAAGTTCTCTCTAAATTTGCCAAGTAGCAATACGGAGACAACAGTAAATGGTGTTTTGCCGGCAAGCACAATTCAGGATCTCAGTGCAAGCCTTACATGGACTCTTGAAGAGTTGCAACGAGATAGCACCGAAACAAATTCATAAGCTGTATCGATGAATAAGCGACAGAGTGTCTTTGGCATCCTACTTGTGACCTTGGTTGCACTCGTAGGACCCAAAGCCTCTGTCGCTTCAGCATCAATCGTGGCGCTAGCGAGCCACTCAACAATCGTGAGCACGTCAAGTGCAAAATGGTCTGTGGCAGCAATATCATCAATCGCAGCTCCAGTGGTCAATCCTGGAGTAGCGCTAAATTTCACACCTTCAGATAAAAAGGGGACTTTTTTCTATCTCTACAATTTCGGAAACGTGTCTACGACATCTGCCGAAATTACACAAACTATTACAGGTACGGGAAGTGTCACGATCAGCATGTGTACTGGCGCGCTATGGAATGGAGCATCAGGCAATTGCGGAATAGGTGGTACTGAGACGACTTTAATGGTGACAACAAATGCAAACTCACCGCAAGTATTATCGTCAGCATCATTTGCGCTACCTATTTCATCAAGTATGCAACTCAAAGCGGTTGCTAGTACACCGTCAATATCATCGAATATCTCGGTCAAAATTAGTCGCTCGATGGTTAGAAGCGCTCTCATTACAAATAGTTGAGGTTAAAATGTAGAAAAAATTGAGGTGCTAGCCCGACAAAAGCAGACCAAAGAGCATAATTGCCTTCACTTCACGACTCTTAATCCATATCCTTTAGTCCGTATAGATTTTCATGACAAATAGCGGCGAGGGGGATGATTTAGATGCCTGATCGACGCATTCTTGTCATCGACGATGACCCATTCGCACGCACTATGCTCAAATCCACACTTACGGCAATGGGGTACGAAGTGGTTGGAGAAGCCTGCTCAGCTTCAGAAGCTATTTCAGCTCTCGCTACCTGCTCACCCACGGTGGCCCTAGTTGATTTGGATTTGGGTGAAGGTCCAACCGGAATTGATGTCGCACATGCGCTGCGAAGGAGAATTCCAACAATCGGAATTGTGATGCTCTCTACCTATCTGGATCCGAGATTTTTAGGAAGCAACCAGCGTGAACTACCTGATGGCTCACGATATTTGGTGAAAAATGAATTATCAAATGAAGATTTGTTGAGTAGCGCTTTAGAAGATGTACTTGACGAAGCACGGGAAAGCAAATCCTTGTTAGCAGTAAGAAGAGAATCTATTGACCTTGATAAATTAACGCAGCAACAAATTGACGTCATTCGTCTCATTGCTGCGGGTCACTCCAACTCTGAGATTAGCAAGAGAATGTGGTTGTCAGAGGGCGGCATTGAAAAAATTATTGCGCGTCTAATCAAACAGTTCGACCTTAAAGCTGGCAAAGAGAAAAATCAAAGAATTGCCATCGCGCAATTGTATTATCAAATGTCAGGTGCGCGAAGTGCTAGAAATAACTAAGCCACCAAGAACGTTACGCCAGCGAATAGGCGGAAAGTGGTCAACTTCGTGGCAAACATTTCTAATCAACTCAATCTTGTCATTATTAGTACTAGCAGAAGTTGAAAAAGTTCCTTCCAAAAGCACTTCAGAATTATTCTCCTGGATCTATGCCTGGGCCATTTCACTGCTATTCCTGGGGGTTCTGGTATTCGCTATATCAAGAACAATCTTACGTAATCGCGAAAAATCTCCTGTACCAATCTGGGTTGCGCTATCTATCAACGCCACCATTGGAATTTTCTACTCTTTCTCTACGGAAATGGCCATTCATTTTTTTGGAATTACATCGGTCGTACCTTTCTCAATTCGACTGTTGGCAAATACTTTACTGGTGACATGGTGGGGTTCCATGCTTACTATTTTTCTTGATTTTAGGGAGGAAGAATCGAGTGCAAAAAAGTACCTAGTTGAATCTGCTGTTCAATTAAGTCTGCAGGAGATGCAACGCAACGAGATATCGGCACTAGTACGAGCTGATATTCACAGAGAGATTGAAGATAATTTAAAGCACGCGCAAGGATCGCTAAAAAATGAGATGGATTCTCTCAGTAAATTAGACAGTTCGAGTGCTTCAATCACAGCGCAACAGACACAAAGAATTTCTGAACTTCTATTTAATGTTGCCAAAGATTCGGTTAAACCGCTAAGCAAGAGTTTATGGGCTCGAGAAGGTGAAATTTATCCCCGCCATACCTGGAGAGAGGTCTTAGTGCGAGTCACTCAATTCCAGCCTTTCTATCCGGGTTTGCTCGCAGCCATTGACATCATCGGTGCGGCGCCCCAACAGATAAATGATTTTGGCGTTAATCGCGGCCTACCATTGGTGATAGCTGCAACCCTACTCATATTGACGATAGGAACAATATTTAATTTATTAATGAAGGAATGGCCACGCCATCATGCGAAATTATTTTTTGTAGGAATTGTGGTCCTTCAGAGCAGTATTGTGCCAATGCGGGTGCATTTTCGTGAACTATGGGAACCAGGATCTGCAACAATTACCTGGCAATTAACCCAGCACATAACAGGGATAGTTATTATTTTTATGACCTCAAGCGTGGGCGCATTTAGAAAAATGAATACAGAATCTCGGGAGATATTTAGTTCAGAAATTAAGGAGGAGTTAGTCTCTTCGATTGCAAGGAGCAGAGAGTTGGCTAATTTGGCGCGAGAGTCATCACGAATTCTGCATGGTGCAGTACAGACGCGTCTGGTCTCTTGCGCCATAGCTATTGAGCGTGCATACAAGCAAGAGAGCGCTAGAGATCTGACGCTGGCCCTTCAAGAAGCCCTCGATGTACTTAGCAGCCCTTTAAGAGAGAGCGCTTTTGCCGATTCGATAACAGGAGAGGTGGAGCGAAAGATATCTTTATGGAAAGGGCTTTGTGACTTTGATTTATCTATCGATATCGGAGATATACCAAATCACCCTCACACCACTTCAGTTGTAGGAAGAATTATTGAAGAGGCTATTTCAAATTCAATCAGACATGGGGATGCAAGCAAGATTCAGATTGCAATCGAAGTGCGAGAGAAAAACCGACTTATTATTGTTGTGGAAGATAACGGAAGTGGAATCAAGAAAGGTAATCCTGGAATTGGTAGCGCACTCTTGCAGCAAGAAAGTGGTGGCAACTGGTCGCTTCAACCTCAGGAATCTGGAACTCGTCTAGAGGTCCAGATTCCCTTGGTCGGCGAACTTACACAATAGGTACTTAACCTATTTGATTGACGGTCACAATTGCGTCAGGAATTTCAGGACGCACAGGTGATGCACCTTGAGTTGCAGTTGATACTAATGAAGTATTCGTACTAGTGCCGGGAGATAGACAAATTTCAACGTATTGCCCAGCAGCTGTTATATCAACAAAGAAGTTCCATGCAGCGACTGCTCTTTGATCTCCACCCACCAGTACTAGATCTGTATTTGTCCACGGCACAGGAGTGCCATCTTTCGAGAACCAAATACTTAAAACATCTGTACCTGGGTCGACCTTAACAAGTTGCAATGAAAAGGCAACGTTGTACCGGCCTACGTTCGCAAACGTAATGTGCGATGAAGATGTTATTGAAATACCTTGGCTAAATGCGGTTGTATTGAGTTGCACCGAAGTTGAAACATTTTGTGCCACAAGTCTGGTTAATGTTGTGTCATAAAATGATCCGTAGTCACCATAGCCTCCAGCAGTTCCTGTCTCACCTTTAGGACCGATCGCTCCATCAGCTCCTGCGGCTCCAGCAGTTCCTGTCTCACCTTTAGGACCGATCGCTCCATCAGCTCCTGCGGCTCCAGCAGTTCCTGTCTCACCTTTAGGACCGATTGCGCCATCAGCTCCTGCGGCTCCAGCAGTTCCTGTCTCACCTTTAGGACCGATTGCGCCAGCTGTCCCAGCTGTCCCAGTTGCACCAGCTGCACCGTTTGAACCATTGAGTCCTGCTGGGCCGATGAGTGAGACTCCGACTCCCCAGAGTCCTGATGTGCGTGGACCATAAAGTTTTTTCGCCACCGTATCGATGTAGAAAAATCCGTCTTCACCAGTAACACGATCAACTGGGATTGTTGTTCCACTAATTACGCTCCTACCGCTTGGGCCAGCAGGCCCCACAATTGATGTTCCAGTACCCCATACGCCACCAGTGCGCGGTCCATAAATTTTTAGCCCGAGGGTATCTATGTAGAAATCTCCATCTGTACCAGTTGTATTAGCAACAGGAAGTGTTGTGCCATGAAGAATAGATTTACCGGCAGCTCCTTCTTTTGCCTCCACCGCCATCGGAATCGTCACAGTTATTTCTGTTTTTTGACATTTAATTTTGAGTGCAACAACTCGAGCTTTACCACTTTTAAGGTCTGCACAAATTTTG
>WLNY01000021.1 GCA_009699575.1 Actinomycetota bacterium | reverse complement strand
GCTAGGCAAATTTTTGTTACGAGCGATAGTTGCCTGCGCATCAGTCCACGCTGCAGCTGAAATGTCATTGATTTTTGAAAGAACATTGTCCCAGGTAATTCCATACCCACCTTCGACAGGATGAGGAACTAAAATCGAACTGGCTGGAGGTGTTTTCACAGTAGTTGCTACTCCCTTACTCCAGGCAAACTTCTTTCCCGCTTTCATGCATGTGAATTTCTTGCCCGCAACCACCTTGCTTACGCCAGACTTGGCGCAGATGCCACCAGCTTTAGGAGTTGAAGCACTGGCTGGGGCCACGGGCGTGAGAATCGCAATGAAAAGCAACACGACAAGAACAGAAATCTTACGCATGAAAATCTACCTCTCCGTAGATTAAGCAAGTACCCGAAAATATTACCCAAGATATCGAGAATATATAGGTTAGGAAACTAGGTAAAAAGGTAAAGTACCTACTTATTAGCCCAATTCAGGATACCCATAACCTTAGAGGACGCAACCATGACATCTCCAAAAATCGCCCTTATCACCGGAGCGGGCGGCGGCATTGGATCTGAAATCGCACGCAAGCTCGCCGCCGATGGGTTTCAAGTTATATGCGTTGATAAAAATGGAGACGCGGCTCAGAAAACGGCCAATGAAATCGCTGGCGCACATGCCTTTGCCGTGGACCTCGCAATCAAATCCAGCATTGAAGAGCTTCATGAAGCACTCGTCGCCAAGAATCTATTACCCACTCACCTCGTTAATGCTGCAGGTGTGTTTTTTACTCATGACCTTGTTACTTTAAGCGAAGATGAATATGACATCATCATGGATGTCAATGTCAAAGGTATTTTCCTACTCTGCCAGATTCTCCTCCCCCACTTCATTGATAAGAAGTACGGCAATATTATTAATATTTCTTCTACGGCTGGACTACGAGGCGGTAGGGGCCGTGCGATTTATTCCGCATCCAAAGCCGCAGTGATTTCACTAACCCGCTCACTTTCCGTGGACTACGGACATTATGGAATTCGCTCTAACGTGATTTGCCCAGGACTCATTGATACACCAATGGCCGATTGGATTACGCATGACGAACCCGCGCTACGTAATTGGGAGAAGACTCTTTCAGCTCAGCGAATTGGTACGACTCAAGACATCGCAAACGCGGTTAGCTTTTTAGCGTCGGAAAATTCTTCCTACATCTACGGATCAACCATGGTCGTTGATGGTGGAGGAACTGCGTAAGGTCTTCTCCAGGAAAGGGTCTGCTTTGATAATCGAAACCGAACGCCTCATTCTTCGACCACTTACCTTTGAAGACGAAGCAGATCTATTGGAATACCACTCCAATGCTGAGGTCGTTCGATATAACACGTGGCCCCAAAGAAATCTCGAGCAGGTACGTGCCGCTCTCTTAGAGGAAATTCCACTTCAAAAAGAAAGCCTCGAAAATGATGGCGATCTGATAATTCTCGGTTGGGCTTTAAAGAGCGAGTTCAAAAGTGAAAACATAATGGGCCAATCTGGCAAAGTAATCGGTCAGTCTTATCTTCGATTAGCCAGTAAGAACGACAAACGGGCAGATATTGGGTACGTCACTCACCAGGATTTCCAACAAAAAGGTTTTGCTTTCGAAGCTACGGATGCACTTCTTCACTACATATTTGCGAACTTCGATGTTCATAGAGTTATTGCTGACATCGATACTCGTGGAATTGCATCTGCACGATTAGCTGAAAAGCTTGGGATGCGCCTGGAGGGCACTTTCCAAGAAAGTGAATTCTTCAAAGGGGATTGGTGCGACATGTGGCTCTACGCCATTCTAAAATCAGAATATCGAAATTAGATTTGACTGAAAGATACTATGATGCCTAGTCCTTAAATTTTGGCAAATGAAGATCAAAGCGAATTGAAGTCAGACGCGTTAGTATGACAAAAGCTCCACCAATCAAAGATGCTAATTCAATCGACAAAGAAAACTTGACGCACAAGACGAAAATAATCGCGCCAATTGCTGATGATGTTCCAATAGTTTCACGGTGGAGAAGGGTTGGTTCTAGTTGGCAGAGAATGTCTCGGAGTAAACCACCTGTAACCGCTGTAATTACACCCAGAATAATTACTGCAAACCAAGGCAATTGAAGGTCGTTTGCGAGTTTGGCACCTGAAATTGTTGCAACTGCCAAGCCGAGAGTATCCAATAAAAGTAGGCTCCCGCTGATGTGAGTAACACGTCGAAATACCAGTGTGAGAAGCACGGCACTGAGGACACTCACAATAATCCAGAGATCGTTTATCCAAATAGGGAGCAGTCCTAGGAAAACATTTCTTAGAGTTCCACCTGCGAGTGAGGCTATCGCGGCTATAAACAAAATTCCGCCATAATCGAGACGCTTATCTGCAGCGACTCTTGCCCCAACCAAGGCAAAAACAAAGGTTGAGAGTAGGTCTAGAAATCGAAGTGAACTCACCGTGGAATTCTACCCATTTGTTGAAGCGCCGGGCATGATGGGTGAGCCTGTATTACTATTGCTGTTCAGCAAGCTAATCGAAAGTAGACCAAATGTTGCGATACCGACTTCCCTTCACAATCGTTAGTGCCGCAATTGTCGTAAGTGGCTCATTCGTATTGATTCCGCAAAGTCATGCCGCTACGAAGTCAATCGTGAGCATTTCAATCGTGGTGAACAACGGTGCTGGCGCGCAATCAAAATGGACTTTAAGGTGCCAGCCAGTGGCAGGAACCCATCCAAATCGCAAGAAAGCTTGTACGCAACTTTTAAAGGCAGGAATCAAGTCCATGGCTCCAACTCCATCTGACACCATGTGCACGGAAATATACGGTGGTCCTGAGACGGCTACAGTTTCCGGTTCGTGGGGTAAGAAGAAAATTCGCGCAACCTTCTCAAGAATAAATGGCTGTGAAATTTCTCGTTGGGAAAAGATTTCTCTCCTATTAAGATAGAAGGAAAAATAGACGACATAAGAAATATTTAGGACAGACAGAAGCCCCAAAATCTCTGAGTGAGACTTTGGGGCTTTTGTATTTAGTTATTGCGAACCCTAGGAGGGAATTCGCAAATTACTAGTGAGCCCAGTCGGTAAGGGTTCTGGTGTAAATACCTTGTCCTGCACCAACAACCCCGATTCGATCACCGAGGGTGATGAATCCAGTAGCAAATGCCCAATCTTGCTTATTGATTAAGGAATCGGCTCCTACAAGTAAGAACTTCATAAAAGCATCATTGGTATTTGTTCCACTGAAGCTCAGTGTTGGATAGTCAGTTACAAGGTCACCTTGCATACCAATGAGGTATGAATATGCACCGGATGTATTGACTGCACTGAAGTCAAAGGAACTATTATGCAGAGTTATGACGCTGCTGCCCGATTGAGCATATACGGCGTATTGCTGCACCGAACTATCCAACCAAGTAACTGTAGAAGTTTCTAATGTGAGATTAGCACCAGAAGCAACATTGAAACCAACGTTATTTTCGATTGCTACGTTGAGAGTCACGGTCACGTTCTGAGCAAGTAATGATCCGCCTTGGACCATTACCGCATAGATACCTTCTGGTTGAGTACTCACGCCTCGTAGATTGATATTTCGAATCGTGACAGCTCCAGAATTCACCACAATTCCAAAACCATCGAGAGTGTAATTGCGACCATCAATGATGACCCCACGATTAATCGCTAGATCGTTGACTGTGAGAGTGAGATCCTTTTCAAGGTAAATACGGTCAACCGTAACATCGGCTACAGCTGCTCTGAATTGAGCTTCATTGATAACGGTGAAAGTGCCATCAACGCGTGTGTAGATTCCTTGGTCGCTGCCCACAATTCCAATTTTGTCACCATCAGCAATTTTTCCTAATGCATACGCTTGTTTGTTGGCCAAAGTATCATCACCAACAAGTAGGAGTTTGAAATACGAATTTGTAGTGTTCGATTCGGAAATACTTACTGATGGATAATTTCCAGTAGACACACCCTCCATGCCAACAAGGTATGAATAAGATCCCCCAACATCTGTAGAGTTGTGAGTAAAGTTATTGCGTTGCAACACAACACTCGTGGCGCCAGATTGCGCATAAACCCCAAATTGTTGAGTTGTACTTGTCGATGCGCCACTCCATGTAACTGTGGAATCTTGAAGTAAGAGTGAGGCACCGCTAGCAACGTTGAAACCAACGTTATCTAAGGTTGCTCCAGAGCGAGTGATTGTTAGATTTTGAGCAGATAACGAACCACCTTGAACCATAATCGTGTAGAAGGCTTCAGTTTGAATGCTCGCTCCTGTGATAACCATATTGGAAATTGTGACCGCACCTGAGTTAACTAGAATTCCATGACCAGAGAGCGTGTAATCACGACCGCTGAATGCGACTCCATGATTAATCACAAGATCAGAGCTCACAAGGCTTATATTTCTTCCCAAATAGATTGCTGTTACAGATTCATCAGCAACGGCTGCTCTTAATTGCGCTTCAGTCAAAACCGTAAATACAGAGCCAATGAGTGTGTAGACACCATCATCAGAACCCTCGACTGACATCGCACCAATTCTGTCATTGGTAGCGAGGAATTCAGTTGCTAGGGCATAAGCCTGCTTGTCAGCTAATGCATCTGGACCATACAAGAAAAACTTCATATAGGCATTATTTGTGTTCGTGCCAGTGAAATTCAAAGTTGGATAGTTAGATACGAGTGCACCTTGCATGCCGATGAGATACGAATACGCTCCGGATGCGTTAATGGCATTAAAGCTAAAATTGTTTCCAGTTAAGGAAATAACTCCTGCGCCAGATTGTGCATAGATTGCATATTGCTGGGCATCAGCCGCATCGCCACTCCACGTGATTGTAGAATCGGTCAGCGTCAAAATTGCTTCGCTAGCAACATTGAACCCATCAACGTTAAGAGGGTCACCAAGTCCATCTTCGCTGTATTGGGATAGCGAAATATCGACGTGATCGGCTACTAATGATCCACCTTGGACCATCACTGCGTAATAAGCCTCATCGGTTTGAAGACTTGCACCAGTGAGATTCACATCGTGCATTGTCACTGCTCCCGAGTTGATGATGATTCCAAATGAGGAAAGAGTTCTATTGGAACCATTGATTACTACGGTGCGACCTATTGGTAGGTCGCTTAGCAAAGTGATATTCGCCCCAATTGTGATTGTGGAGATCGCACTGTTGAGAAGAGCCGCACGCAGTTGTGCATCTGTTGTGACATAACCTGGCGATACGGCAGGTGCTGCATAAGAAGCTTGCACAACTGCCTGACGAGTGATCGCGAATACATACGTAGTTGTCTTTGTCGGATCCTGGGCAGTCACTCGAACTGACAGGGAATTAACACCCACGTCAAGACTGTAGACACCAGAAGCGGCCCCTGATCCAACAGTTACATAACTTCCGCTTCCCATTCTCACCGCTACAGTTGCGAGTGTGCTCGCAGCCTTAGGTGTCACAATTACTGAAGCTATAGCGTTATCAACTGATGCTGAATAACTTGTAACTGCTGAAGAAAATGTTGGGCTAAATGCACCAGTTGAAAGAACTACTGACTCCAAACTTGAATCTGCCGACAGAGTGGCAGTTGGGGTCGGGGTCGGAGTTGGAGTCGGAGTTGGAGTCGGTGTTGGTGTTGGAGTCGGAACCGTCTTCCAAATAATCCGAACTGAATTCACAGTTACTCTAATCGTTGTTTGAGCAGCAAGTACTTTTTTCAAAGTCAGATTAGCAACTCCTTTACTTGCAAGCTTCACCTTTCCGAGTAATGAATATGTGGTTTTTGAAGCAAGTTTAGATTCAACTGTTGCAATTGATCCCGCATACTTATCGGCTAGATTAAGTTGAATCTGTTGGCGATCGCCTGATAGTGCTTTCAATACTATGGAATTACTCGTAGTTGTCGCCGCATAACTTGCTGGCGACATGCCTACAATTCCCAATATAAGTAGGAATGCTGTGGCGACTTTCGTGGCCCTTCCGGAAAAGAACGTAAATGTTTTCATAGAAACTAACGTACGCGTTTATAGACTTCAATTACGCAATAAGTAAAGCAATAGGGCGGTAGCACTCATCATGACTGGTTAAACAATGGTGCTGCCACTCTTAGGGTAAGTAATTAAAAAAGTTTGTTGTATCAAAGAGAAAAACGACTGGGGTTATCCCCCGATAGCAGACATAGGTCGAATTGGTTGAATAAATGATGGATCGTTAATTCCATGACCTGGAAGTTTTGATTTTACTGTTAATTGAAATGCTTGCACTAATCTTTCGTGCTTTTGTTCGGTAGTTGCATCGTGATCGCGAAGTATTGATCGTAAATCAGTTTCATTCATTGAGAATAAACACGAACGTATCTGTCCATCCGAGGTCAGACGCACACGATCACATGCACCGCAAAATGGTCTCGTAACACTTCCGATTATCCCAACTGTTGCAGGTCCCCCATCAATATAAAATTCCTCAGCTGGTGAAGAACCACGGTCCTCAACTGGAGATAATTGATAACTCTTACTTAGCTGCGCATAAATTTCATCGGCAGTTATCAAATCTTTTCTACTCCATACACCCCCAGCATCAAGTGGCATCTGCTCAATAAAACGTAAATTTAGATTCTCTTTAAGTGCCCACGTGAGCAGTGCGCTTGCCTCATCATCATTGATTCCGCGAAGAAGTACTGTATTAATTTTCAGTGGTGTAAGCCCAGCCACGCGGGCAGCATCAATGCCAGCAAAAACATCACTGATGCGATCTCTAAATGTTAGTTTCTTAAATCGCTCACGATCCAGGGTATCTAGACTTATGTTGATACGACGCAAGCCAGCATCGGCAAGCGGTTGAGCCAGCTTTGCCAACGCCAGTCCATTAGATGTCATAGAGAGTTTCGGCGGATTCTTAATTGAATTAATTCGAGCAACTATTTCAACAATATCAGGCCGTAACAACGGTTCCCCGCCGGTCAAACGAATCTCATCAATCCCCTGGGAAACAGCCACTTCAAGAACCTCTATTAATTCATCAGTTGTCAGGAGTTTTTCGTTTGGAATCCAAGCCGCGAAGTCATGTGGCATGCAATATGTGCAACGCAGAGAGCACCTATCGGTCAGTGATACTCGCAAGTCCCGGTGTCCTCGACCGTATGTATCGATGAGTGATGTCACGTTAGTTCACCACGTGGATTCCGACGAGAGGTCAAAGTGCTCACGAGGGGGTGTCTCATAAAAATAAATATCGACATAGCAATCACAATCATAAGAAAACTCAAAGCGTACGCCGTATCTGGATTTACATCGAGCTCATGGTAAATCTGAATAGTCCATGTTTGGGTTGACCCTGGTAGAGATCCTGCAAACATCATCGTTGCACCAAATTCGCCGAGGATTCTTGCCCACGCTAAGAGAAGCGCCGTGATGATCCCATTACGAGCTTGAGGCAGTGCAATCATTCGAAAAAGTTGACCGTTGGATGCGCGGTCGATCACTGCCGCATCTTCAATTTCTTCGGGAATATGATAAAAAGTAGATTCAACAATAAGTACTAAGAATGGCGTACCAATAAAGAGGCCAGTGAAGATGACGGCGACGCTTGTAAATGGCATCTGCCAACCAGTGTGCTCAAATATGAATTGACCGAGCAATCCTTGTCGACTGAGTAACCCAAGTAACGCAAGACCAGCAACTGTTGGAGGAAGGGCAATGGGTGCTAGAACAATTGGTCTAACTATTCTGGAAATTTTTACATCGCTTTGCGAGAGCCACCAAGCAAGAGGAACACCTAGCACGAGACATAGGATTGCTGAGATGCCTGAAGTCCACAGTGATAGTTGGATAGCAACTAAGGAATCATCGGCGCCAACGCTTTCAATAAATGTCGACCAAGGAACTTTAACAACAAGAGCAACGATAGGGAGCGCGACTACGAGTATCGCTGTATAGGCTAAGACTCGGGTTAGCGGATCAATACGCCGGCGAATCACAATGAAATCATAGTCAAAGGTGGGCAATAGTCGAAACTAACGTATTGAATCAACCTGAAAACCCGCTCTTTTCAACGATATCTTCACGGAAGAGCTTTTTAAATAGCGAAAGAATTTTTTAACCCAAGGATTCGTCAAAGTCATACCTCGCTGTGAAATTCCAATTCGATAAATTGTTGATGCCGCGGACGTGTCTTTAAATTCTACCGCTCTCACTTTAAGTGGATTTGCGATCACATCCGTTTTATAGACGATTGCAGCATCCACTGCTCCGGCAAGTAACTTCGCAAAAGTTGTCGAATCGGAAGTCTCAAGTGAGACAGGTGAATTTGTTGTGACTCCTTCGGCGGCTAACGCTCGTTCCGCAGCAGCTCCACACGGAACAGAATGAGCACATTGCAGCCAGATTACATTTCCCGTGAGATCACTTGGGCTTGCAATAGTGGAGTGAATCGGAATCGCTAACACAACTTGGTTGGTTACGTAGTTACTTGTGTACCGGGAAATATCAGTAGCCGCTCGCATGCTCACCTGGTCGGCCGCCACAAAAATATCTGCTGGCGCACCGGTTGCAATTTGATTGGCCAATGTCGTTGATGAACCGAAAGAGAATCTAATTCTCACCATTGGATTTGCACGTTCAAATCTGCGGGCTGCCTGTGTGAATTGCTCTTGAAGACTAGATGCTGCAAAAACGGTGACTGAGGTTTTTGAAGAAGCCATAGCCGTTGAGGGTAATGAAAGAGAAGTTACCGCAACGCTCATGAGGAACGATGCCATACCCAATCCCACGAGAGATTTCCTATTACGCGCCGTATTCATTGAGTGAATAACTCTCTAGGAATTTTGCGGAAATCCTAAATTGATTCCACCATGGCTTGGATCGAGCCAACGACTTGTCACCACTTTACCGCGAGTGAAGAAGTGGACCCCTTCGGTGCCGTGAGCATGCGAATCTCCAAAGAGTGAATTCTTCCACCCGCCAAAGGAGAAGTACGCCATTGGTACGGGAATGGGAACGTTGATACCAATCATTCCGACTTCAACTTCATTTTGGAATCGACGAGCTGCGCCACCATCGTGGGTGAAAATTGCGGTGCCATTTCCGTACTGATGGTTATTAACTAGTGCGAGAGCTTCATCGTAACTATTCACCCGAATGACACTTAATACTGGGCCGAATATTTCATCGGTATAGATACTCATTTCCGGTTTTACGTGATCAAAAAGTGTTGGCCCAAGCCAAAAACCATCACCTGCCACGTTGACTAAGCGACCGTCGACTACCAACGTTGCGCCTTGCTCTACGCCAGCATCAACGTAGGAGGCAACTTTGTCTCGGTGGACTCGAGTCACGAGTGGACCCATATCGGCGCCTTGTGTGCCATCGCCAGTTTTAATTTTGGCCATGCGTTCTGTAATTTTTGCGATGAGCGCATCGGCTACTGGTTCAACAATGACGAGTGCTGATATCGCCATACATCTTTCACCAGCAGAACCGAATCCTGCGTTGATTGCAGCATCGGCAGCCAAATCTAAATCAGCATCTGGCAAAACAACCATATGATTCTTCGCCCCACCGAGCGCCTGGACTCGTTTGCCCGACTTGGTTCCAGTCTCATAGACATAGCGTGCGATTGGAGTAGACCCAACAAATGAAATCGCTTTAATTCCGGGGTGAGTCAAGAGAGCATCTACTGCTTCTTTATCTCCATGCACCACATTGAAAACTCCATCTGGAAGTCCCGCTTCTTTCCAGAGTTGCGCCAAAAACATAGACGCGCTGGGATCTTTTTCAGAAGGTTTAACTATGACGGTATTTCCGCACGCTATTGCAACAGGGAAGAACCACATTGGAACCATTGCAGGGAAATTAAACGGTGAAATGATTGCAACAGGTCCAACGCCTTGGCGAATTGAGTAGACATCGACACCCGTAGATACCTCTTCTGAAAAACCACCTTTGAGTAAATGTGGAATTCCACAAGCAAATTCAACGACCTCAAGCCCTCGAGTCACTTCACCTTCTGCATCGCTGAGAACTTTTCCGTGTTCGGCAGTAATAAGTGCAGCAATATTTTTCTTGTTTGCATGGACAAGTTCGCGAAACGCAAAAAGAACTTGGGTGCGCTTTGTCAGCGAACTATGGCGCCACTCTTGAAAGGCCTTCGTAGCGACAGTGACTGCTTCATCGACGAGAGTGGAATCTGCGAAGGCTACGGTTGCAGTGACCTGGCCAGTTGCAGGATTGTATATATCTCCGTGGCGCGATGCTCTCTGGTTAGAAAATTGCCCGTTAATCCAATGAGTGGTCTCTTTCATAGGCTTATATTACTGGTTATAGTAGGCATACGAAACAGGGAGAAAAATGGATTCCGTAAAAGGCCAGCAAGTTTATGCAGACGACAGAGCTTATGTTTTTCACTCATGGTCTGCTCAAGGGCAAATCACGCCCATGGTTATCGAAGGAGCTCTTGGTTCCTACTTCTGGGATTTCGATGGGAAGAAGTATCTAGATTTTTCTTGTCAATTGGTTTTTACAAACATTGGGCATCAGCATCCTGTAGTCATACAGGCAATTAAAGAACAAGCGGATGTTCTTACAACCATTGCACCTCAACATGCAAACGAAGCACGAAATGAAGCTGCTAAAAGAATTGTCTCTCTTGCTGGAGTGGATTTTACAAAAGTATTCTTTACAAACGCTGGTGCAGATGCTGTTGAAAACGCAATCCGAATGGCGCGCCTTCAAAGTGGCAAACATAAAATTCTCTCTACCTACCGCAGTTACCATGGAAATACTGGTTCTGCTATCAATGCGACAGGTGATCCACGTCGTTTCCCAAATGAATCTTCAACTGGTCATGTGCATTTCTGGGGTCCATATCTCTATCGTTCATCTTTTTGGGCGCAGAGCGAGGCGGAAGAGTGTCAGCGTGCACTGGAGCATTTAGAACAAACAATAATTTTTGAAGGTCCAAAGACCATTGCTGCAATACTTATCGAGTCCGTTCCCGGAACCGCTGGAGTACTTGTACCTCCTGCGGGATATCTGGATGGCCTTCGTGCATTATGTGATAAGTATGAAATTTTGTGGATTGCTGATGAAGTAATGGCGGGATTTGGCAGAACTGGTAAATGGTTTGCATACCAACACAGTGCTTCGACCCCTGATCTCATTGTTTTTGCCAAAGGTGTTACTTCGGGATACCTGCCACTGGGTGGAGTTGTGATTACAGAAAAGATTGCAAGTGCATTTAATGATCGCGTCTTCCCTGGCGGATTAACTTATTCTGGTCATCCACTTGCCTGTGCAACTGCGGTCGCAACTATCGATGTGATGAAATCTGAGAAAATGCTCGAAAATATTACGATGATCGGTGAAACGATTATCAGTCCTGGACTTGCCGAGCTCGCTCGCAAACATCCGCTCATTGGCGACATACGTGGCGTCGGTGGATTCTGGGGTATTGATATCGTGACCGATCGAAATACTCGCGAGCCTATAGCGCCATATGGTGCTTCAAGCCCTGCAATGAATGAGCTTATTGCTGCGTGTAAGAAGCATGGCTTAATGCCATTTAACAACTTCAATCGAATTCACCTTAATCCCCCACTGAATATTTCAGTAGAGGATGCACACAAGGGGCTAGAGATTTTTGATATCGCACTTTCTGAGGTTGCCCATCACTACAAAGGGTGATGCACGATAGCATTTCTACTTAGTAAGCGACACTTTCTTGTAATGCGTAGGGCACACTGGTTTGAGAGCTGTTATTTTCTTCTTAACCTTACCTTTGATACAGATTATGGTGACTTTTTTTGCCGGAGCTATCTGCACAGGCACTTTATTTAACTCAATTAATCTCAAATCTTTTGCAGTCCCTACATATATTGAGAGCACATATGGATCTCTTTCATTACCTGCATTCTCAATCAAAATATCTTTATATATTAGGTACTCCGTTGAAAGAAGTGGAGCTTGGGCGAATCGCACAACATCGGTCAAGTATGGCGATAAAGGAGCCGTGGTAATAGCGTTGGCGTGAGGGATAATCGTTACTGGACCCAGTCCGGTTTCGATATTGGAATCAACTAAGTAGACCAAGAGCCCTGGAATCGCAGTGGAAACTAGGCCATCTTTTAAAATACCTTGAATTACTAAAACCTCGTGATCGCTTAAACGTATGGCTGCCATCTGATTTCTATGAGTATGATCTCGCGCTGGCGAGAGATCTAAGTCAAGAATTGTCTGCGGCATTGCTAAGCAAAACACGCTCGAATCAGGTAACCACCCTAAAAGCCATCGATTCCATGCTAGGAAATCTGCTTCTGAATCATTCACTTGGCTCATTTGACCAAACGCCCCGACAGATTTGCCAAGCCAATCAGAATCAAGGGCGTACAAATAGAGATCGGGAATTCCCATGATGTGCTCTATTTCATGAATTAAATAGCGCCATCCATACTTACCATTTGAACTGAAGAGCAGTTTCGACCCAATAGTAATCGTGTTATGAATCTCCCCTATTTGCGTAGTAATTGCTCCGTAATTTCCAGCACTGGCAAGTGCCACTGCTCCCGAAAGTGAGCGCCCGCCGGTAATAACTCCAATTACCGCGTCGTATCGAGTTAAATCGATTGCAAACTCCGAGCTATTGAGTGCTTCTCTGAGCAAAAGAGTGTTTGACCATTCACCATTAATCAGTACTGCTTGGTCAACTATATTTCCATACTTATCACTTGTCTGAGGTGCTCGCAAAACTCTTGGAAAGGAGTCGAAACTTAGTTTTAGATTATTTTCAGAAACTGATTCAAAGAAATTTACAACTTTATCTGTTTGTAAAATCTCCCTAATTTTATCAACCGTTCCAGATGGGGCTTGTGAGTCTGAAAAATCAATAGGAACTATCAAGATATTTACATTTCCGATTGATCGCATCACATCGGGATCGCGAGGAAATCCAGACTTTGTATGAATAAAAGTTTGTGTTGTAAGAATTTTGCACGGTTCTGGCAGTGGATTCAGGGGCGGATCACTCGCCTGGGCAATACTCAGCGGAAAAACGAATAAAGCAAACGTGATACAGAGAGAGATAACTCTTCGCCACTTCATTTAATCATTCTACTGTCGGAAAGTACCCGCTACTTCTTGAATACGAAAGGCACAGACAATATGAGGCATATTCACTCCTATTACAAGATTAATCTAAATAAATCCTTCGAAAAGAGCTGTCTTGGGGGTCACCTCGTAGACCACAGGTGACCTAGGGGTTTAGCCACCGGAAATTATATTGAGTTTATTTTTCAAGTTGGCATTCTTCTCTTTACCCAATGTAAGAGGAGGAAGTAATGACAAAGCTATATGTACAAGCAATAACATTTGGATCGGCAGTATTTTCACAACTTCAGAAGAAATTTGAGAATTTCTCTGCCAACGACAGTGGCGCAACTGCTGTTGAATATTCATTGATTGTCGGACTAATTGCTGTTGCAATTATCACTGCAGTTTCCTTGCTTGGCACAAATATAAGCAATCTATTTAATCATGCAGCATGCGTGGTTCGTAGCGGCACATGGACAGCAGCAACAAATACCTGTACCCCTTGATTCATAGATTATTTGACGGCGCTTCATTTCCTTTCCAACAAAATACGAGAAGGAAATGGGGCGCTGTCTCATCTGATCGAGGAGCGACAGTTGTGGAGTTTGCATTGGTCCTTCCACTTCTGCTCCTCATAATTTTGTCGTTAATTGATTTTGGAAGGATGGGATTTGTCGAAGTGAGCATTACTTCTGCTAGTCGCGAGGGCGCGCGATTGAGTTCCTTATATCCTGCCGGGTTATCAAATGTTCAGCCGATTACCACCCTAGTTGAGGCAGCTTCACCAGGTGCTGCATCAATTTCCCAACTTGATGGATCAGCAACTCTGACTACCACCATGTCAGCGTGTTCAACTTCCATCTCTTCGGAAAATACCTCAGTTACCGTGTCAACGCCATTTAATTGGTTATTACCCATAGGACTTGTGGGAATAGTTGCACCGAATTCGACGCTTGCACAAGGCCTGACCCTCACTTCCACAAGTTCAATGCGATGTGGCAATTGAACTCATGCGAAAACTATGGTCGACTAATCAAGAGTCAGGAGCAATCGCCGTCATGGTTGCAATCATTGCTTCCTCTTCTCTCTTAATCGGTCTATTCGTCATGGTCTCTGATGTCTCCACCATTTATACCGAGCGAAGAGTTGTTCAAAATGCCGCTGATTCAGCTGTTCTTGCAGTTGCTCAAGAGTGCGCAAGTAATGGTCTTGGCGCCATTCAAGGCGCCAATAGTGCCTTTCCTTCAAAATTATGCTCAAACCAGGGATACGCATTTCAATTTGCTACGTATTATGCAAATGTAAATTCTCCAGATCAAAGAACTTCGGTAAGTGAACTCTGTGGAAGCAGTCCATTTAATGCGTGCGCAAGTCAGCCACAAGGGATATTTGCTTGCAAGAATATTCCTTCGCAATATACCCAATTTGTTCGTATCTCGACCCGCAGCAATACAACGCAGGACGCTCCAATTTCGCCTATTTTCTCGCAACTCATCAATTCAAATAGCAACACCGTCGCTGTCTCGGGATGTGCACAAGCAGTCTGGGGAAATTCAGGAAGTGCCTCAATCGCACTTCCCTTTTCCCTTTCAATTTGTGATTACCAAATATCTGGCTCGGTTGTGATTGATGATTTCCCTTCGAATCAACCTATCCTCACTGGGGGTTGCAACGTTACGGATCTTTCCGGACAAAGTAAGTCCTATGCCACACCGCTGAATGGTTTCGCTCTCACCACTGGATTCAAATGTCCCAGTGTGACAAGCTCGCAAACGATCTCCGTAGGTCAAACGCTTACCGTGCAACCTTCACTTACTCAAATAGAAAAAATATGTTCCATAGCCGTGGATGGAGTTGATTTCTATCAAGCCGTGGGTTCTCTCCTCGGATCAACAGTCTATTTACCGGCAGTTGGCAATGCCGATAGCAATGGCCAGGGTTCATTCACTTTCAAGGTTGCCGGATTCTTCGCATTTGATTTTCTCGGTGCAAAATTCCCAAGCAAAACTGCTATTGGCCAAACACCAGCAGCAGGTTGGGCCAGTGGCTGTAAATCAAATCGCGTCTGCCTCTATGGAACATTCAATAAGGGTCTCATCACCGACGGGTCCATCACAACAGATCCGTTAATTACAAATACTGGAATTCAAGCTGTTCAGTTACTGCCCTAAACCAATCTCTCAAGTCGAAAAGGATGACAATGAAACGCACTAGAAGCACCAGTACAAAGAGCGGAATGCGCCTTTGGGGAATCATTCTCATATCGATTGTGGCAGGCGCGGCAGTATTTACTTACACATACAGCGTTGAAAAGGAAGCAAAACAGGGCCAAGTGCTTGCCCCTGTCTACCTTGCAGTAAAACAAATTCCAGTCGGAACCCAGCTAGGCACTGCACTATCTCAGGGGTACCTGGAGAAGAAGGAATTCCCAACTGAATCTAGACCAACCAATGGAGTGGAGGTCATAAACTCCAAAAATTCATCACTCGTTGCAACTCAGATAATCCAGCCCGGGCAAATACTCTTGACCAGCAATTTCGCCATTACCTCTGGAAATACCGGCTCTCTCACAATTCCAGATGGATATTTGGCAATCACTGTATCGCTAGCAGATCCAGCTAGGGTTGCTAATTTTCTACAGCCAGGTTCTGAGATCTCCATCTTTGTCACGGGTCAGACATCAGCGAATTCCAATGCACTTTCCTCAACACAAGTACTACTTTCCAGAGTTACCGTCCTGGGAATAGGAGACCAAATTGTTCCTAATACTCAGGGAGTCAGTTCGGGAAATAGCTCATCTCTTATCACGGTCGCCGCAACTCCATTAGAAGCTAAGAAAATCATCTACGCCTCACAAAACATGGAGCTCTATTTTGGACTTCGTACAGCCGGCGTTGACTTCGGGGGCTCCTCCCCTATTGGTATGGCAAACCTCATTACACAATAGCAATTACTTCCACTCAGATAACCAGGTTAAGGACCCACGATGACACTCATGTTGACCTATTCAGAAGAAGATGCAAAAAGATATGCATTTACATTAGGAGAAGAAATTGACCTGCGCAGCTCGCCCAATGATCTATACGAAGCGGTAAAGATTAAGCAAGAAGAACAACTAATCATTGTCGGACCCGATGTGAAGATTGCTACTGCCACAAGCATTGCCGAAAATTTTCGTCTATCAAAATCAAGTCTTGGAGTCGTACTTCTTCGAAAGCGTCTCGATATTTCTGAAATGAGTGAGGCCATCCGCGC
>WLNY01000020.1 GCA_009699575.1 Actinomycetota bacterium | reverse complement strand
CCCTCGCAACTGATGCTGATATTGAAAAGATTAAGGCAGCCCGTAAGCAGGGATAAATGAAAGACGTCTCGTTTTACGTACATATCCCATATTGCATTAAGCGATGTGGTTATTGTGATTTCAATACTTATACAGTAAAGAGATAGTTGTAAAACAATACCTACAATATTTAGTTTTGAAACTGTGTGTATTGACTACAGATTTTGTAGACAGTACCTACAACTTTGAGCAGAGGAAAGGTAACACAGGGGACTGACAAATCCAATATGGCTATTTCTTAAGTTTGTAGCCAGAAGGACACTTAGGGTTTACGGCAGTTACCTTCTTGGTCAGTTTTCCCTTGACGCAAGTGATCGTGGTCTTTACGGGAAGACTTAGGTCTACAAGATTCATATACGCCTCAGCATAAAACCAGACACTTGGATTTCTGACATTACGCCAATTGAGTTGAACTTTACATTTACTCTGTCCTGATTTCATTTTTACATCTTTTGATAAAGCATTTACTGGATAGTTATTTTTTGGATCTACTAAGCAGCCATCATATGAATACCAAGACCCAGTCCTTGTCCATGCGTTGCCAGGAATATCTTCAACTCCGCTAACTATGTTTCCATTCTTTTTTGTAATCCTGATAGGACTCTTCTCAGTGTTATTGAGGTACGCAACAGTTTTTTTGAATCCATCTCGTATGTCATTCAATACTTGAAAATTTTGATTAATCAAACCGAAAGTATTCTTGTGATCCTCTTGAAATGCACCATCTAAATATCCACTCTCGTTTAAATTCTTAAACTGGACTGGCAAGACATCTATCGTGGTTGAAATTACGACATTTCTAGTTACACAGTTCTTTCCTGCATATTGAAAAGTTACCTTTAAAGGCAAAACTCTTGCCTTGGCATTCGCACTGATATCAAATAATGCAAAGGGAATAACCTGAGTTCCGTTTGTCGGCAGAATTGTAAACTTAGTCAAAAAAGCGTCAATATTTTTGGGGTCTGTTATCACTGATCCAATTTTTGAACGAGCCTCATCAATTTCACTTGCAGATCCTGACCAAAGATTTCCAGCAAGCACTTTAGTATTTTTCCCATAGAAAATATCTACTGATTCTGCTTTAACCACAGATGTCACATTTGTGAGATCTGTTGGGGAATCAAGTTCTACTATGGCTGAATTCAAAACCAGTTCGGGATTTAGATTTAAACTTGGATTTCTTGGGTTTCCCATTGACCAAAAAGAATCTGGGAACTGTGCGAGACATTGATCCGCTGCCTGGGCATTGAAGGCAGGTACAAGGCTCAGTAGGAGGCTTACAGCGAGGATCAGAGGCTTTTTTGTCATCCCCCATCTTTACACATGAAGAATCTCAACAGTTAGCGACTCAATTCAAGTAACCAAACCTCTTCCCAGATCCACAGTAAGAGGTAAAGGTGCGGAACTACCTCCCAAGAGCCCTCATTTCGGCGTTCGCAAGTTGATGTTGGGGAAGACCGCTTCCAGTATCCAGATATCAGAAATAGCCTAATCAACCATTGAGGAGGCCGGGCGAGACGAGTCAGTAACTTTAACCGGGGATCATTTCGGATTCTTGTCAGTCACTTCTAGTTAGATAAGGGAAAACTTTTAACTCTAACCTTTGGTTAAGAGTAATTCACAGAAAGTTGGTTATTCATGGGTTTCTTAGACAAGGCAAAACAAGTTGCAGCAGTAGCAAAGGCTGCAAGTGCTCAACCTGCAGGTAGAGATATAACTTTAGTATTTGGTCCGAGTTTAATGGCTGGATATCACGACATTGTCGCTAATAAAGGGAAAATTAATAGCGTAAGTATTAACTTCCCGCCTGCATTAATGAATGAGATAAGTGATGCTATAAATTCACACCAAGCTAGTACACATGTTGCCTACGCGGACGACATGCAGTTTTTGGACGTAGTTGGGGAATCCTTCTATAAAGAGAATTTGAATGACCTCCATAAGGAGTATAAGGATGGTTGGATGTATGGATTTTTAATGCCAGAGCCATTAAATCCTCATGACCAAAATGCAGTTTCAGTTCTCGTCATTGCTGATGATGAGGATGGCAAATTAGGGGCAGTTCAAGTTGGATATCTTGGAAGAGAACAGGCCAAAAAGACACAAGCCAAGATAATTAAGCATCTTGAAGGTGGATTGGTAATTCCTGTGCTGCTAAAAATAACAGGTGGGGAAGTAGGCAAGGAGAACTTAGGTGTGATGGCAAGAGCCAAGCACTCCAAGATTAAGTTCTGATCACTTAGAGCCAATTCTTTTTTGGCAAGGTATCTTCAAAGTCAGCGTTTTAGTACATGTTGACTCAATGAAGGTATTGTTTACCTTCTGATAAGGAGACAATACCTTCAATGACTCTTTCCTTTTATGTTCATATTCCGTATTGCATAAAGCGGTGTGGTTACTGTGATTTTAATACCTATACGCCTTCAGAGCTCCAAGATGGTGCAACTCTTGAAATTGTCTCCAATGACTACATAGATGCAGTGCTCAAAGAATTGGAATCTGCGCCAGCGTCCCATGTTCCGACGATATTTTTTGGTGGTGGAACACCTTCGCTTTTGCCTGCATATGATTTGGGTCGCGTTATTGCCGCTATTGGTGGCAAGTCACTGGATGCTGAGATAACTCTGGAAGCAAACCCTGACTCTGTCACTCCTGAAAAACTTGCCCAGTACATCGAAGCCGGATTTAATAGGATTTCATTCGGTGCGCAATCATTTGTGCCACATGTATTGGCAACACTGGATAGAACACATAATCCAGATAACGTAAAGAAGGCAGTTGATGCCGCTCGGTTGGCTGGTTTTTCAAGTATCAGTGTTGATCTTATTTATGGCACACCGGGTGAAAGCTTGGAAGATTGGAAATTCACAATTGAGAGTGCGTTAGCGCTCGACGTCGACCACATTAGTGCGTATGCCCTCATTGTTGAGACAGGGACAAAACTCGCAGCACAAATTAAACGCGGTGATATAGAAATGCCAGATGATGATTTGATGGCTGACATGTATTTACTTGTAGACACCCTTTGTGAGGAAGCAGGTCTATCGTGGTATGAATTAAGTAATTGGTCCAAGCCACATCATGAATGCAGGCACAATATTGCTTATTGGAAAAATGCTAACTGGTGGGGACTTGGGCCTGGAGCGCACTCACATGTTGATGGCGTGCGATGGTGGAATGTTAAACATCCAACAGCGTATAAATCCAAATTATTTTCAGGTGAGAGCCCAATCCAAGAACAAGAAAGTCTCACAATTGACCAGATGCGAGATGAGAAAATAATGCTCTCGATTCGGATGAAAGAAGGGGTTTCCTTCGCCGATCTCCTGCCACATCACCTAGAAGTTCTCGCAATTTATCGTGAAAATGGTTATGTGACCTTGACCGATGATCGTGTGCAGTTGACGCCCACTGGGCGCTTGATAGCCGACCGAATCGTGCGCGAATTAGTTCTGTAGTACCTTTTGCATATTATGTCTTCACGTCGATTAGAGATTCTCCGCGCGATAGTGGATGAGTATGTTGCGACCCAGGAACCCGTTGGATCAAAATCAATTGCTGAACGACATGGACTTGGAATTTCCCCCGCGACGATTAGAAATGAAATGGCAGTTCTTGAGGACGAAGGTCTCATCACGCAACCGCACACGAGCGCGGGTCGAATTCCAACTGATCTCGGATATCGAGTATTTGTAGATAAATTAGCCACTATAAAACCACTGTCCACTCCAGAGCGACGAGCAATTGAGACCTTCCTTGAAGGCGCTCTTGATCTCGACGATGTTGTCATGCGCACGGTTAGATTATTGGCGGATGTAACTAAGCAGGTGGCAGTCGTTCAATATCCCACGATGCTCAAATCTAGAGTGAGACATGTCGAGTTAGTAAACCTTGCACCAACACGTCTGATGATGATTTTAATTACCGATTCAGGTCGCGTAGAACAAAGAGTCCTTGAACTTACCAATGAGCTCTCCGAGAATTTCTTAGCCTCTCTGCGTAATCAATTAAATAATGCTGTCATGGGCCAGCGATTGCCTGATGTCGCAGATCGACTCAGTGGGATTTTAGAAAGTTACGGATCTCATGAGCGATCTGATGTCGCCATAGTTATTTCATCGTTGATTGAAATGGCTATGGAACGACCAGAGCAGAGAGTGGTTTTGGCTGGAACTGCAAACCTTGCCAGATTTAAAGAAGATTTCTCAGCGCAGATTCATCCTGTTCTTGAGGCACTTGAAGAGCAAGTTGTCCTGTTGCGCCTGCTTGGGGATGCAAATGAAAACGTACAGGTACGTATTGGCCACGAACAAAGTGAAGCAAATTTGCGGTCAACATCATTTGTAACTGTCGGATACGGAGCAATTGATTCACCCTTGGGCGCACTTGGAGTTCTTGGGCCAACACGAATGGACTACGCAGGATCGATGGCTGCAGTGTCAGCAGTTGCTCGATATGTTGGTCGTTACATTAATGAAGGTGCGTAATGTCTGATTTTTATGACGTTCTTGGTGTCGAGCGAAATTCATCTGCAGATGAGATCAAGCGCGCCTATAGAAAGCTTGCCCGAGAGTTGCATCCAGATGTAAATCCGGATCCACTTACGCAGGATCGATTTAAAGATGTAACGGCTGCGTATGAAACGTTAAGCGATCCCCAAAAAAGAGCTAACTACGACAATGGTGGCAATTCTCAATTTGGTGGATTCGGTGGCTTTGGTGGTCAAGGTGGCTTTGGCGACATCATGGATGCATTTTTTGGTGGCGGTGGAAGTCGCGGACCACGTCCTAGGGTTCGAGCAGGTCAAGACGCACTCATTCGCGTGCAAGTGGATCTACACGAATCATGCTTTGGTACAGAAAGAGAAATAACTCTGGAGAGCGCGGTTGCATGCACCGAATGTGATGCAACCGGATGTGCCCCTGACACTCATCCAGAAACATGCCCAGTTTGTAAAGGACGCGGTGAAACACAACAAGTTGCGCGTTCCATTATTGGTCAGGTGATGACTTCACGTCCATGTTCAAATTGCCAGGGCTACGGAAGCGTAATTAAATCTCCATGCAGAGAATGCAATGGTGATGGGCGAGTACGCGCCAAGCAAACTATTACTGTAAAAATTCCGGCTGGGGTTGAAACGGGAAATAGAATTCAAATGTCAGGCCGTGGCGAAGTGGGAGCCGGTGGCGGACCAGCTGGCGACCTCTACATAGAAATAGTTGAAATTCCTCACGAGTATCTCATTCGTGACGGAGATAGTTTGCATGTGCAGTTAACTCTATCGATGGCGCATGCAGCACTGGGAACCACAGTCAACGTTGAAGGTATTGACGGGCCTATCGAAATTGACATCAAAGCCGGAATCCAAAGTGGTGCAACAGTTTCAGTAAAGGGCAAAGGAATGTCACATCTTCGTCGATCAGGTAGAGGCGATCTCATTGTCCATCTAGAAGTGTTAACTCCCGTAAAACTCAATCGTGAACAAGAAGATTTACTTCGAAAGTTTGCGCTTTCACGCGGCGATAAAGATGGAGAGATTCATTTGAAGGGCCGTGATGGCGGAGTCCTGAGCAAGCTCCGCGGGGTCTTTAGTAAGTAGCCATGCTGACACAATTTTTTGTCTCCGACTTGCCGATCTTGGTTGGCCAAAAGTATGAGTTCGACTCACAGGATTCAAACCATGCAATCAAAGTTTTACGCATTGAAACGGGAGAAATCTTTAGACTATCCGATGGCGCCGGTTTGTGGTCCGATATAATTGTTGAAGATGTGAAGAAGAAATCCATGGCAGTTCGTGTACTTAGTACTGGATACGAAGAACCTCTTGATGTTAAGTTCACAGTGCTGCAGGCAATTCCTAAAGGTGATCGCCTTAAAGAGGCAGTAGAACTCATGACTGAAGGCGGAGTAGATGAGATTATTTTGTGGAAATCTGCCCGCACAATCAGCAGACCGGATAAGGTCATTGAAAAATTAGAATTAACTGCGCGAGAGGCATGCAAGCAATCGCGACGAACGAGGATTCCACGTCTGCGTGAAGCCGTCACGACAAATCAAGTCGTGCCACTTCTAAAAAATTATGATTTAGTTCTTATTTTCCATGAATCAGCCACAATGAAAATTAGCGAAGTCGTTACACAAGAAAAAAACGTACTCCTAATAATCGGTCCTGAAGGCGGAATAACAGATGAGGAGATTGCACTTTTTGAAAAAGAGGGCGCACGAATAGTCGTTATGGGGCGACCTATCTTGCGTTCGGCCCATGCGGGACTTGCAGCGCTCAGCGCAGTTAACGCACTTCTGGGAGTATGGTAAATCCATGTCGCTTGATTCCAATTGCCTCTTTTGTAAAATAATCATCGGAGATATTCCTGCTGAGATTATTTTTCGAAATGAGAAGGTTGTGGCTTTCAAAGATATAAATCCACAAGCACCAGTCCATATTCTTTTCATACCTACTATTCATACGCCCACAATTGCGGGCCTAGCATCAATTTCCTCAGAGATGACGGCAGCTCTTTTTCTAGCAGCGGCCGAAGTGGCAACCGCCCACGGAGTCGAGGACTATCGCACCGTATTTAATACGGGAGAAGGCGCTGGTCAGAGTGTGTTTCACGCTCATATGCATCTTCTGGGTGGCCGCGGGCTCGCTTGGCCGCCAGGTTAAAGGTAGATTTTCGTACTACATGGATAGAACTCTGGTCACCGTACCCCCTTCAATTGCGATGGTTTCTCTTGTGGGATCCACAGATTCAAATTTACGAGTCGTAGAAGCCGCGTTTCCTTCGGTCGCAATTACTGTGCGCGGAAATGAAATTACCCTTCGAGGCCCTCATCACGAATGTTCCGAAGTCGAAAAATTATTTACCGAACTGATGGTGGTTATCAGGTCAGGTCAGGCAGTGACGCCAGATGCAGTCACGAGAGCCATAACAATGCTGGCTCAGGAACCGCAGGAACATCCGGCTGAAATTCTCTCTCTCAACATTGTTAGTAATCGTGGCAAAACGATTAGGCCAAAAACGACAAATCAAAAGCTCTATGTTGACGCAATTGAAGAGAACACGATCACATTTGGAATTGGACCGGCAGGTACTGGAAAAACCTATTTAGCAATGGCGAAGGCTGTCTCGGCATTGCAAAATAAAAAAGTTAACAGAATTATTTTGACTCGCCCCGCAGTAGAAGCAGGGGAGCATCTCGGATTTCTTCCGGGTACATTGAGTGAAAAGATTGATCCGTATCTGCGCCCGCTTTTTGATGCACTTCATGACATGATCGATCCTGATTCGATTCCACGGTTGATGCAATCTGGCGTCATCGAAGTAGCACCACTTGCATATATGCGAGGTCGAACACTCAATGATGCTTTTATTATTTTAGATGAGGCACAAAATACAACTCCAGAACAAATGAAAATGTTTCTCACCCGACTTGGTTTTGGTTCAAAAATGGTTGTCACAGGGGATGTGACTCAAGTAGATCTGCCAAATTTGGCGCATTCCGGTCTTCGAGTAGTCCGCGATATCTTGAAAAATATTGATGATATTGCCTTCCTTGAGTTAACTGCCGACGATGTAGTGCGTCATAGACTTATCACTGACATTGTTAAGGCGTACTCAGCATTTGATGAAGCACGCCAAGTTCCAAGGCCGATACGCAACTCATGACAATTGAAATAATCAATCGCTCTGGCCAATTGGCTCCGAGCGAAGAATGTGCCTCGCTTCTTGAATTTGCATTCCAGAAATTAGATTTAAATCCTGAATGCGACCTCAACGTAACCTTTATCGATGATGATGAGATGACTGCGCTTCATATTAAGTGGATGGACCTTGAAGGAAGTACGGATGTTCTCTCCTTTCCAATGGATACGCCCGAAGAAAAAAATGATGTTGTCACACTTGGAGATATCGTTATATCGCCACTCTTCGCACAAACACAAGCACTGGCCGCTGGACATTCCGTTGCGCATGAAATTTTTATACTAACCACTCATGGTCTGTTGCACATTCTGGGCTATGACCACGAAGAATTAGCTGATGAATTGGTGATGTTTGAATTACAGGAAATAATAGTTAAAGAGTGGGAATCACGCGCATGAGTCCACTAGCAATTACCAGCATTATTTTACTTCTCGCATTTGCCGGTTTTCTAGCAGCGACCGAATCAGCGCTTACATCAATTTCGCGTGTGGTTATTGATGAACTTGAAAGTAAGCGCGGTGGTAAATTATTGCGCCGATATAGCGAACAACCAGCTCGTTACCTCAATGTTATTTTGCTTGTCCGTAAAGCATGCGAACTCACAGCAACTGCTCTCTTGGCAACAATCTTGCTGCGAAACTATTCATCAGCCCAGGCCATGACATTGACTGTTGTTATTATGGTTATCGCTTCTTATGTATTTGTTGGCGTGGGACCTCGTACATTAGGACGACAAAGTCCGCACAAATGGGCACGCATCGGAGTTCCAGTAGCTTTCTTCTTGGCATTCATTTTGGGACCTGTGACAAAATTACTTATCGCAATTGGAAATGCAATCACTCCAGGTGTTGGGTTTAGATCAGGTCCATTCGCCAATGAAGCCGAACTTCGCGATCTTGTAGATCAGGCACATGAACGCGGACTGGTGGAATCAGATGAACACGAAATGATTCACTCAGTATTTGAACTGGGGGATACCTTGGTGCGCGAATTAATGGTTCCTCGAACCGACATGGTTTGGATTGAAAAAGATAAAACTCTCCGTCAAGCACTTTCACTTGCGCTGCGGTCTGGATTTTCTCGAGTTCCAGTTGCTGGAGAGAGCATCGATAAGATTGTTGGAATCGCATATGTTAAAGACCTTGCTCGGCGAACGCTTGATCATCATGAAGCAGAGCAGACGGAGAAAGTTGAGCAACATATGCGCCCTGCAACCTTTGTGCCTGAGAGCAAAATTGCAGCAGATTTACTTAAGGAGATGCAGCGAGATCAGATTCACTTAGCAATTGTTATTGATGAATATGGTGGAACTGCTGGCCTCATAACAATTGAGGATATTCTTGAAGAAATCGTGGGAGAAATTAAAGACGAATTCGATGAAGGCGTCGAGGCATTTGAGTGGCTCAGCGAAGATAAAGCACGGGCAAATGCATCTCTGCATATCGAAGATTTAGGTGATGAGCTTGGAATCGAATTCTCACGCGAAGATTTTGAGGATGTAGACACAATCGGTGGATTGATGGCGCAAAAACTCGGACGTGTTCCAATTGCAGGAAGCACAATCAACATTAACGGCTGGTCGATTACATCCGAGCGACCAGTTGGCCGCCGCCGTAGAATTAGCAGTGTGATGATTGAAAGATTGGGAGAGAACGAAAGTGACCACCTCTAATTCGCATTTAGAAAATCCTGAAGATTTAAAACTTGCCACTCTAGCGAGCAATACGCTCAAGCGAACAGGCGCACTAGAAAGCGCAGCGCTTCGAGATTCCACTGGACGCACTTATGTAGCAATTAATATCAAAACTAACTCACTCACTCTCAACGCATTGGACGCAGTATTTACCGTTGCCATGGCGTCTGGGATTTCAGGAATAGAAAGTGTTGTTGTGGTCGGGCAATCCCCGGAAACAATCGGCGCAATACGAGACTTCGCGCCAGATGCAACGGTTTTTTTCATTGATGACAGTGGCGAGGTTGCAACGCTTTAGCCATTGAGGGGTACGCAAGATAAGATGACCCAATGCGTATTGTTCGTTTTACTCCAGGACCCGATAGTGGCCTCGGAACCGATCCGCTCTTTGGAATTCTCGAAGAAGATGGTCGTGAAATTTCAGTAATTTCAGGGGACCCGATTTATCATGGGATTAGCAAGAATGGACAATCAACTCAACTATCACAGGTGCGCCTTTTAACTCCTGTTATCCCGCGGAGCAAAGTAGTTTGCGTCGGTAAGAATTACGCAGATCACGCCGCTGAAATGGGATCAGTTGTCCCAGACGAACCAATTATTTTTCTCAAACCAAACACTTCAGTCATAGGACCTGGTGACACGATTGTGTGGCCAGAAATGGCTGGGCAGGTAGATTATGAAGCTGAACTTGCAATTGTCATTGGTCGACTCTGTAAAGACGTACCTTCAGAGCGCGCTAGCGATGTGATTTTTGGGTACACGCTAGCCAATGATGTGACTGCTCGAGATCTTCAAAAGAAAGATGGACAGTGGACGAGAGCAAAAGGTTTTGACACTTTTTGTCCGCTCGGACCATGGATTGAGACAGATTTTATTCCGGGCAAACAGAGCATCACTGCAACTCTTGATGGTGTAGTCAAGCAATCAGCACATTTGAGTGACATGATGTTTGGAGTGGCAGATATTGTAGAATTTGTTTCACAAGTGATGACACTTCTTCCTGGTGATGTTATTTTGACAGGTACTCCTGCTGGCATCGGTCCGATGAACGCTGGATCAACAATTACTGTTGCAATTGAAGGACTCGGCGAACTCACGAATAAGGTCAGCACACATGGATAAGAAAGTTAAAGTTCGCTTCGCGCCATCCCCAACGGGAGACTTGCATGTTGGAAATATTCGCACCGCACTTTTCGATTGGGCTTACGCCAGGCATACTGGGGGCACATTTCTTTTCCGAATCGAAGATACAGATACGACTCGTGTAACTGATGAATATATACAAGCTGCGATCGACACTCTTAAGTGGCTCGGCCTCACATGGGATGAAGGTCCAGAAGTTGGCGGAGATAATGGTCCCTACTTGCAATCTCAACGCCTAGATATTTATGCAACATGGGCCCAGAAATTCTTAGACCAAAAAGATGCCTACTACTGTTACTGCACACCAGTTGAACTCGAAGCACGCCGCGAAGCACAAAGAGCTGCCAATGTGGCTCCAGGTTACGACGGAGCCTGTCGTGATCTCACTCAAGAACAAATTTCAGACTACAAGGCCCAAGGTCGCGATGCTGTAGTTCGCATGCGAATGCCAGATGGTTCGACAACTTTTGTCGATCAAATTCGAGGCGAAGTCTCATTTGATCATAAATTTGTACCAGACTTCGTCTTGGTGCGAGGCGATGGTTCTCCTTTGTACACACTTGCTGTTGCAGTTGATGATATTTTAATGAAAGTCACCCACATCTTGAGAGGTGAAGATCTTCTTTCATCAACTCCACGCCAAATTCGCGTGTATCAAGCAATGGGAATCAAACTAGAAGATTATCCACTCTTTGCCCATTTGCCATTCGTGATGGGTCAGGACAACACCAAGCTCTCTAAGCGAAACGGTGAAGTTTCCATAGCCTGGTATCGCGAACAAGGGTATTTGCCCGAAGCGATCTGTAACTATCTTGCACTGCTTGGTTGGTCTCCTGGTGAAGACCGGGAAAATGTGACGATGAAAGAACTCTGCGAATTATTTACTGTAGAGAAAGTGCATTCATCACCTGCTCGATTTGATATGAAAAAGCTTGAAGCGATCAATGGTGACAAGATTCGCGCACTGACACTTGATGATTTCCTAGCTTGGTCACTTCCATTCTTGGAAAAAGCTGGAGTAATTACGGGTACTCAGCCCGAAATTGATCTTGTACGTTCTGCTCTCCCTATAATCCAAGAGCGTATTGTTCGATTAAGTGAAATTCCACAGATGCTCAAATTTCTCTTTGTAGAGAATTTCGAAGTGGATGCTGACTGCATCTCCAAGATCACCGATGATGCATCCAAGGCTGTGTTAAAGCGTGCACTCAAAGAACTTGAAGCGTTGAGTCAATGGAATCACGACAGCATCGAAGGCGCGCTTCGGTCTTCTTTGATTGAGGAGCTCGGTCTCAAACCACGGGTTGCTTTTGGTTCCGTTCGCATTGCTACGACTGGCAGCACTATTTCGCCACCGCTCTTTGAATCAATGGAATTACTTGGAAAAGAGGCCTCTCTAGCCAGAATTACAGCGGCACTAGCCCTCTAATTTCTAAGGTATTCTTTGCACTGCCTTATTGGGGTATGGGGTAATTGGCAGCCCTGCTGATTCTGGTTCAGTAAGTCTAGGTTCGAGTCCTGGTACCCCAGCGCAGTACTGAACGCACAATTTAATATCGTCCTAGTTATTTTTGGCACGGCCCCGTCGTCTAGCGGCCTAGGACTCTGGCTTCTCAAGTCAGCTACGAGGGTTCGAATCCCTTCGGGGCTACATCTTTTTTTTTACATCACACCCTCAGTGGATGAAAACTCATCTGTTGAGGGATAGATTGAACTCATGCGAGTAATCAGTACAGAACAATTACAAACTGTTCTGACAAATTTGCCTAGCAATCCACGCATCATCGCCTCTGGGAATTTCGCAACGCCAAACACTTTGCTCGCCGCGGCGGATCAAGGGCTTCCTGAATTTCGACTCCATATGCTCAATGCACAGACAGGGATTCCAGATAGAGAGGGAATCACGTACGAAAGCGCCTTTGTTGGCCCTGGAATGCGTCGCCACCCCCGGCTGAGTTATATTCCTTCGCGCCTTTCACTTCTTCCGGTATTGATTCGAGACTTTTACCGACCTGACGTTGTTTTCCTGCACACGTCGTCGCGACGATTCGACACTGTGAGTCTTGGAACAGAAGTCAATATTTTGCCGGCAGCCATTGAGACTGCGCGAGCCCATGGTGGACTTGTGATTGCCCAAGCAAACAAACAGATGCCCTACACCTATGGAGATGCTCAAATATATGAAAGCGAAATTGATTATCTTGTAGAAGTTGATGAACCACTCGCAATAAAACCGGTAACTGCAATAACTGACACAGCACGCGAAATTGGCGGTCGCATTGCTACGCTCATTGAAGATGATTCGACCCTTCAACTGGGAATCGGCGCTGTTCCTGACGCAGTACTTGGTGCACTCGGTGATCGCAAAGGTTTGCGTATTTGGACTGAGATGTTTAGCGATGGGGTTCTAGATCTCCACAAGGCAGGAATTTTAGATGATGAAATTCTCATCACTGCTTCATTTATATTTGGCTCAGCCGAGTTATACGAATGGCTCAATCTCAATCGTAAAGTGCGCATGATGCGAACCGAACGAACAAATGATCCAAGCCAGATAGCTCGACAAGCCAAGATGACGTCAATTAATTCGGCACTTCAGGTGGATCTTTTCGATCAGGTCAATGCCAGTCATGTGCGAGGCGAAATCTATTCTGGATTTGGCGGATCAACAGATTTCATTGTTGGATCATTGCATTCGCGTGGTGGACAATCATTTATTGCCCTGCCTTCATGGCACCCAAAAGCTAATGTTTCGACAGTTCTCGGTCGACTCGATGCGAACGTGACAAGTTTTCAACATTCATACGTTGTCACTGAATATGGCGTAGCTGCATGTTTCGGTCACTCACAGAGTGAGCAGGCAATCAATATCATTCATAACGCTGCTCACCCAGATGTGAGAGAAGATCTCACTGCGCAGGCTGCAAAATTTGGTTTGCTTTAACCAGCCATTTCAAGTGACCACTCGTCGGCTGTTTGTAATATTTCAGGTAAGAGAGCTGAATCAAAACTTACAACTTTGATGTAAGTCAAAACCTCTTTGGATTGAATTGTTTTCACGCGACTTAAAGCAATTTCTACTTTTTGATAGTCCCAGGTTCCTTCGGCGCAATTGGGTAGGCAGTTATTTACGAAATATTTGCCGATGCCTCTCGCGCCAGAGGCACTCCATGAATCCCATGTAATTTCTCCGATTCCAACTGCACCATCGCCACAATATTTCAGAATTGAATCTGGCTTGAAATCCACTGTCCCACAATTCGTTACATAGACTTGTTCGGTTATTGCGCGATGAACGTAGGTGTATCCACCAAAAGATAGGCCAATAAGTGTGGCAATGAGTGCGATCCATCCACGAGATTTTCGGGCTTTGGAGAAGGATTTCATAACCCTATTGAACTACCTTCAGCCGAAAAGGGTAGATAGGCTATAGAAATGTCGAAGGTAAGTGTGATTATTTTAAGCGGTGGTACAAGTCGGCGCTTTGGCACAGATAAATCTCAAGCGATATTGCGGGGTCAGAGTTTGATTCAAATTCTGATTTCAAATATTGCTTCAGAAATACCTATCGTGATTGTGGGGGAGGATCCGCATATTTCTGCTCGCACATATCAAGTAACACGAGAAGAACCAGTACTGGGTGGGCCGGTGGCAGCGATTGCTGCGGGTCTTGCATTAGTCACAACAGATTTGGTTGCAATATGTGCCACGGATATGCCTTATGCACCCACACTCTTTAGAAAATTATCTGCAATTCTTACTGATGAACTCGATTGCGTCATGCCAGTAGATGTTCATGGATTTCGCCAACCGCTCGCTGCTGTGTACAGAGCGAGTTCGCTTCTGAGGGCGCTCTCTTCTTTGGCAGATACAGAAGGTGAGTCCATGAAGAACTTGATTTCGACTATGAAAATCGCCGAGGTGCAGGTGCCTCCACACGCCTTGATTGATATAGATACTCCAGAAGATTTAGCGCAACTTACGAAGAACTCCTAGACTTACGCCTTATGAGCCACAAAGAAGAGTTAACCCATATCAATGCCAAGGGTGATTCGCACATGGTTGATGTAGCTGATCGAGACGTCACTGTACGCACAGCAACTGCGTCAGGTTTGGTGCTTTTATCTCCCGCAGTTGTCGCCTTGCTGCGTGATGGAGCAATACCAAAAGGTGATGTCCTAGCGACTGCGCGCGTGGCGGGAATCATGGGAGCTAAACGCACACCAGATCTCATTCCGCTCTGTCACCCCATCGCACTCCATGGAGTGATCCTTGAACTCGAAATTGTTGAGACCGGAGTTCGAATCAACTCGTCAGTAAAAACTGCAGATCGCACTGGCGTTGAAATGGAAGCTTTGACTGCAGTGAGTATTGCTGGTCTCACCGTTATAGATATGGTCAAGGCCATTGACCCCAGTGCATCAATGACTGACATACAGGTTGAAAATAAAGATGGTGGAAGAAATGGACATTGGACGCGACCATGAAGGTAGCAATTATCACTGCTAGCAATAGAGCAAGTGCGGGTGTATATCAAGATACAAGTGGAGAAATTTTAAAAACTGGCCTTCAAAATCTTGGGTATGAAGTTATTTCAGCTGTTGTTGTTCCAGATGACGTTGCACTCATTGGCTTGGAGATCTCTTCGGCGCTCACAGCGAATGTTGATCTGATCGTGACTACCGGGGGCACCGGGATTTCACCTACTGATGTCACACCTGAAGCAACTGCACCACTCATTAAAAAGCTATTGCCAGGTGTTTCCGAGGCGCTACGTGCCTATTCGCGCGAAAAGGTTCCAACTGCTGATTTAAGTCGTGGGCTTGCAGGAATAAATGGAAAAACATTTATTCTCAATCTACCCGGTTCCCCTGGTGGAGTTAAAGACGGCCTCGTAGTTATTGAAAGAATTGTTCCTCATGCGCTCGAACAAATCGCTGGGAAAGATCATGATTAGAACCTATGTAACCCCCAACCCGATATCTGCCCACCAACTTTCAACTTTGATCAAAGATAATTCTGCAGGTGCGACTGTTTCCTTTAGCGGTGATGTACGAAATCATGATGGAGGCAAAATAGTTTCTGCATTAACTTATGAAATTCATCCAAGCGCTGAAGAAGTTCTAGAAGTCGTAGTCAATGAAGTGGTGCTCCGTCACAAAATTATTAGCGCTGCAGTGGCGCATAGGTACGGTGAAATCGCGATTGGGGAATGTGCATTTGCTGTCGCAGTATCTGCAGCACATCGTGAAGCAGCGTTTTCTGCATGTCAAGACATTGTTAATACAGTGAAAGAAAAATTACCGATTTGGAAGCATCAGCAATTTGCGGACGGAACTGACGAGTGGGTCAATTTCGCCTAAATGTTCCTAAAGTTTTTAGGCGCCACCTGCAAAGCGTGGCAAGACATCCACTCGTGATCCAGCGCTAATTTCTTGCTCCATATCCCCACAGGTCAGACCGTTAACTAGGTATGCGCATTGTGGAATTGCCTGCGAGAGGCTGGGGTATTTAGCGATACATTGCTCTAATACCGAGGTCAGAGTTCCAGGAGAGACCTCAATAACATCAGATGATGTGGCGCGAGCTCCTGCGAAAAGATGGACCTGTACCTGTTGCACACGTTAAGTATAGAGTTCGCAAATGCTCGAGTTCCTACTGATCACAGTTGTGGGATTTGCTGTGGGCGTAATCAATGGGATGGCCGGGGGTGCTTCAGTTATTTCCTACCCGATACTTCTTGCCACTGGCCTTTCTCCTGTCAGCGCCGCTGTGACAAATGCAATCGGAGTGACACCAGCTAATTTTTTTGCGCTCATTTCAATCCGCGGACAGATCAGAGCCATGTTCAAGGAGTATGCAGCACTTATTTATATATCTGTTGTGGCCTCTATAGCCGGGGCCCTATTGCTACTTAATATGCCACCACGCATCTTTGAAAAAATTGTGCCCTTTTTATTATTTGCAGCCACCGCATCCCTCTTGGTAAAAGTGAAACCTCATCGCGGCAAGCGCCATGCCATCATCGATAAAGTGGGAATCGGCGCCAGTGGCTTTTATTGCGGTTATTTCGGACCTGGCCAAGGAGTATTGGTGATCGCTGTCCTGGCTAGGGATGCTTCGAGGAATCCCAAGACGCTGAACGCCGCAAAAAACCTAGTGGTCGGCGTGACAAGCGCTGTATCAAATGTGGTTTATTTCTTTAGTGGGCAGGTCAACTGGGCGCTGGCCGCGGCTTTGCTTGTGGGCTCAACATCAGGTGGCACATTGGGGGGCCGATTTGCCTCACGGGTGGACCCCTTGGTTTATAAGAGTCTGGTTCTCACAGTCGGATTTGGGGCCTCCGCCTGGCTCTTCGCGAAATACCTGCTCTAAAGGCTAGGCAGGTCATATATCACTGATATACGATCAAGAGATGAGCGCGGTGGCTTCACAAAGCATTTTAAGCAGAGGAAACGTGACCTCATCTCTTGCCGATGAGGCCTACGCCACTATTCGTTCGCAAATAATCACACTGGAATTAGAACCAGGTTCGCTCATTTCTGAGGCAACTCTGATGAATAAGTTACATCTGGGACGCACCCCGATTCGCGAAGCACTTCGCATTTTGGCGAGTGAAAAACTTGTAGAGGTTTTCCCTAGGCGAGGAATGTTTGTCGCAAGTGTTGATGTGAAAAATCTTGCCTCGGTCTCAGAAGTGCGCGCAGTCCTTGAAGTCAAAGCTGCAGAGCTCGCAGCGATGCGTTCAACTTCTTCAGATCGAGTCATCACCATACAACTCATCGCCGAGATTGATTCCATTGGAAGTACGCCAGATATGGCCACACTCATTCAATTAGATCAACGCATTCACCATCACGTATATGAGTGCACGCACAACGAATTTCTCGCATCGACTTTAGATACGTACTACGCGCATGCGCTGCGTATTTGGTTTTTAGCCCTTGATCGCGTCGAAGGTTTATCCGCTGCAATTATCGAACACCGCGCACTGCTTGAGGCAATACGCGATAACGATGCGCAGAGAGCTTCACAAGCAATGCGCGAACATGTTGAAGGTTTTGAAACGACCATTGCAAGAAATCTCTAACTACCACCACATCAAAGAGAACGAGGAAAAGATATGAGCAAGTTACCTGCCAAGGCCAAGGTTGTCATCATTGGAGCCGGCATCGTCGGCAACGGAATGGTGTATCACTTAGCTCGATTAGGTTGGAAAGACCTCGTCCAAATCGACAAGGGACCCCTTCCAAATCCTGGTGGATCAACAGGCCATGCATCTAACTTCGTATTTCCAGTGGATCACTCAAAAGAGATGACTGCGATTACCGCTGAAAGTATGCGTCAATATAAAGAGTGGGGAACGTACACCGAAAGTGGTGGAATCGAGGTTGCTCGTACTCCAGAGCGCATGCAAGAACTTGCACGTAGAATTACATCTGCAAAATCATGGGGCGTCGATGGTGGTCGAATTATTTCCCCAGCAGAGGTGAAAGAACTTGTTCCCTACATAGATGAATCAGTAATCCTTGGCGGGTATTACCAACCATCTGTAGGTGTTGTGGACTCACTGCGCACAGGTACTTTGATGCGTGAAGCAGCCGTTGAAATGGGAGCTGCGCAAACGTTTGCCAATATTGAGGTAACAGGCATGGATGTAGAAAATGGACGAATCAAGCGCGTTCGTACTGACCAGGGTGATATCGAAGCTGACTATGTTGTAATTGCAACAGGATGCTGGTCGCCAAAGCTCGCGCAAATGGCCGGCGCATCAATTCCTCTGACACCTGCCGTGCACCAAATGAAAGATATTGGGCCGGTTCCATTTTTCAAAGACACAAAGGGTGATATTGAATGGCCGATTATTCGTGACATGGATACTTTCATGTACGAGCGTCAACATGGCACAGGTCTTGAAATTGGTTCATATGCACACCGACCAATTCTTTACACACCTGAAGATTTGCCATCAAATGCAACAGCTACCCTTTCACCAACAGAATTTGCATTTACGCAAGCAGATTTTGATATCCAAGACGAGCACTCATATGAACTAATGCCATCGATCGTTGGCGATGAGAATGTCCGAGAGAAGTACGCCTGTAATGGAATTCTTTCGTACACGCCAGATGGAATGCCTATCCTGGGTGAAACTCCAGAAGTAAAAGGTTTGTGGTCCGTTGCAGCGGTTTGGATTAAAGAAGGTCCAGGCACGGCAAAATCTGTCGCAGAGTGGATGGTGCTTGGGGATTCCGAAATTGATCTTCACTCATCAAATATTGCGCGTTTTCATGAACATCAAAAATCTGAATATCACATCAAGGCGCGAGTGACTGAATCCTTTAATAAAACTTACGGAATCGTTCACCCACTTGAGCAATACCT
>WLNY01000002.1 GCA_009699575.1 Actinomycetota bacterium | reverse complement strand
GGTCAGGCAGGAGTGACGGATAGGCGCACAGTTGTTTTGCTCGAAGATATTGAAGTATTAGCAGTTGGAGCAAGAATCGCGAGAAGTACTGAGACTCTTCCTGTGACCGGAGAATCTACGGAGTCGAATTTCGTGACCGTAGCAGTTTCGGATCGCCAGGCGGAAAAACTGATTCAAGCCAGCCAAACCGGAACCATTCAAGCTGGATTACTTGCTGACTCAACTCTGGTGACAAAATCCTCTGGCGTAACCGATAAAAATATCTACTCAGGTGGCAATTAATGACAATCTTTCTGGGAAACGCGTCTGAGTATCAAGAGCGAATTCAATTTACGTTAGGTGAAACCGTCACGGTTGCGCCGACCGTTCGAGATTTATATGACATGCTTGAAATAAGTCCCGAAACAAATCTCATCATCATTGGATCTGAATCTGCACTGACCCAGGCAGTTGAAATCGCAGAAAAGTATCGAGTGGTTAGACCTGCTTTGGGAGTTGTTCTCATTCGCAAGCGATTAGATGTTTCCATTCTCAACGATGCGATTAGAGCAGGTATCCGAGAAGTTGTTGGGGAAGATGACGCAGCAGCCTTACTGGGAGCATGTGCGCGATCACGCGCAATCTCACAGCGCATGGATGTTGCCCTTCCGGAGAGTCAAGTGAAGGGCAGTAAAGGACATGGAAAAATTGTTTTGGTTTTCTCAGCTAAAGGTGGCTGCGGAAAAACAACCCTGTCAGTAAATTTAGCTGATGCATTGAGTATGGCTGAAGGCAGCAAGGTCTGCTTAGTGGACTTTGATCTTCAATTTGGTGACGTTGCGGTCGCTCTTCAAATCGAACCGACAAAAAACATTAGTCAAGCGTTGGGCATGCAGAAGAATTTAGACAAATTGGGAGTTATGTCGCTTCTCATCTCTTATAAGGATAAATTTGATGTACTTCTCGCTCCGAATAACCCGACAGATGTAGAACATATCTCGGCAGATTTGGCGGAAATAATTCTCAATCGCCTCGTGGAAACTTACGACTACGTTGTCGTGGATTCACCCCCAGCATTTACAGAAGTAATTCTGAAATCATTTGATATGGCGGACTATTGTCTCCTGCTGACTACTTTAGACATGCCTGCACTTAAAAATCTAAAGGTTTCGATGAGTACTCTTAAAGCAATTGGAATTCCAGAGTCAAAGAGCCAGGTAGTCATCAATCGAAGTGATGCACGATCTGGGCTCACCATTTCTGATGTCGAAGACTCAATAGGTACAAAAGTCGCTGCTTTGATTCCGACGAGTGCCGATGTTCCGCTCACCATCAATCGCGGGGAGACCATCACCACATCCATGCCTCGCCATAAGGTAAGTAAGGCAATTTTTGATATCGCAGATCTAGTTCGGGAAAATTCCGGTGGAGTGCAAAAGGGAGAAACAAGACGATTCTTGAGACGGTCATTTCGATGAGCCTCTCGGATCGCCTCAATCATCCCGAGGCAAACAGAGCAAACTCTTTCCCTCATCTTCCTTCGCTTACGAATGAATTTGAAAGTGAATTCTCTGCGACCGATTACAGCTCTATTAAAGAAGATGTCCATAAGCAACTCATCAACGTATTAGGTCAGCAACTCTATGAAGGCGAATTAGATACTCGCACTTTGGAAAAGTACGTATTTGAATCCATTTCTCGAGTAATTGTTGCAAGCGATCACCCGCTTACAGCGATTGATCGTGCAAACCTCATGCAAGAAATTGTTGATGAAATTCTTGGCCTGGGACCTCTTCAGCCACTATTGCGCGATGGTGACGTATCGGAAATTATGGTCAATAGTTTTGATCGAATCTACATTGAAAAAAATGGCAAAATAACGAAAACAAATTACGTATTTGGAAGTGAAGAACACCTTCGACGAACAATCGATCGAATCGTGGCGCGTATTGGTAGACGTATTGATGAATCGAGCCCGCTCGTTGATGCTCGATTAGCAGATGGAAGTCGTGTTCACGCAGTAATCCCGCCCATTGCACTCGACGGTTCATCGCTTACGATTCGTAAATTCGCATCCGATCCATTCACAGTCAAAGACATGGTGGCGACCGGAACATTTTCAACTGCAGCAATGGAATTCATGGCAGGGTGCGTAGAAGGAAAATGTAATATTTTGATTAGTGGAGGAACTGGTTCTGGAAAAACAACAACACTCAATGTTCTTTCCTCTTTTATTCCACCCAATGAACGAATCATTACTATTGAGGACGCTGCTGAACTTCAATTAAAGCAACCTCACGTCGTTCGCCTTGAATCACGTCCTTCAAACGTTGAAGGGAAAGGCATGGTTTCGATTCGCGAATTAGTGCGAAATACCTTGCGTATGCGCCCAGACCGAATCATTGTCGGTGAGGTAAGAGATGCTGCAGCGCTAGATATGTTGCAGGCAATGAACACCGGACACGATGGTTCTATAACTACAGTGCATGCGAATTCACCACAGGAAGCACTTCTTAGAATTGAAACACTTGTACTTATGGCGGGAATCGAGCTTCCGACCGCTGTCATCAGAGAGCAAATGTCGCAGGCTCTTGATTTAATTATTCAGCAATCACGACTTCGTGATGGATCGCGCCAAATTACCTCTATTTCAGAAGTGACAGGAATCGTAGGAGGAGAAGTTCAAACGAACGAGATTTTCAAATTTATTTATATGGATGTACCCAATTCTCGCGCGCTGGGTAAATTACTTCCAACTGGAAATGTCCCAAATTTCCTTCTTAAATTGGCTCAGCGAGGTATCCAAATTCGAGAAACCCTTTTTCAGCCATGACGAAATCAAAGAAAGGCCTGGTGCGTCTGTGTAGTGGATTAATTCTTGCTGCATCTGCCTTGCTTGTCCCAACTGGCGCCCAGGCGGTTGATAGCAATAATGTAATTATTGTTCTAGATGTCAGTGGATCCATGCGCGGCGAGAAATTGACTCAAACTTTGCAAGCGACTCAAGTATTTATCGAGAAGGTGCCTCTTTCATTGCCTATTGGACTGATCACATTTAATAATTCAGTGCAGGTGCTCTCATCTCCAACCTTGGACCGACTTAAATTATCAGAAGCCGTGGCTCGGATTTCAGCTAAAGGAAATTCATCCCTCTACGACGCAATCAAAGTAGCAAATACGTTGGCTACAGATTCAGGGCATGCTCGAATCATCGTAATCAGTGATGGCGCCGATAATTTCAGTCGGCTCAGTAAAGCGAAACTTCTAAAAATTGTCGCAGGGCGTAAGAATCCCATTGACGTACTTGCGATTGATTCTAATCAGAGCCAACTCAACATTTTGGATAAAATAGCGAAAAATAGTGGTGGAAACCTCATTGCTATTGGAGATGTCAGCCGTCTCGCATCGGGATTCCAAGAAGCTCAGCAAACACTTGTGCCTAAGTATTATGATGAGAATGTCACAGTTATTGCGGCAAGCCCCGCGGTGAAAAATAGTTCTAGTGTTAAATATTCTTTGACTTTATTGGTGCTTGCTATTTTTCTCTTAGGCATCGGGCTTGTTATTTCGCGGATAAGAGCGCGTGAGAAGTTTCAACATAGAAAAATTCTTCGTGAGTATTCAAATCTCGAAGGTAAAGATTTGATGGAGTCCAAAGTAACTTTATTTTCCGTGCTTGAGAGGAACATACTGACAAGGCGCTACATAGCCAGTCAACGTCGAATTGTTGACGTCGCAGGTATTCCAATCTCTCTTCAAACATGGCTTGGAATTCAGCTAGGCGTATTTCTGCTACTTCTCTATTTCTTTAATCTTGTCACCAAGAACATATTTGCGGCTCTTTTTCTAGCTACGTTCTTCGGATATCTCATTGGCGCTGCATATCTCTCTCGTAAAACTACTCAACGAATAAGTGATTTTGAACGAAATTTGCCAGACGCTCTCAGTGTGATCGCCGGCGGACTTCGTTCTGGTCTCAATTTCCTCCAGGCATTTGAGTCAATTGCTCAGGATGACCCGACTGAGGTTGGTCGTCAGTTTCGACGAGCAATGGGCGAAATTCAAATTGGTGCCGATTTCGAATCTGCGTTGACCAATGTTGCGACCAGAATGAATAGCGAGGACCTGCGCTGGGCAGTAACCGCTGTGGCAATTCAAAGAGATGTTGGTGGAAATCTCTCGGAAATTTTGAGCGCTACTTCTGAAACAATTCGTGGCCGAGCAGAAATCAGGAGAGAAGTTGTCACTCTCTCAGCTGAGGGACGTACTTCTGCCTACGTTTTAGTTGGTCTTCCGATTGGAATCTTTTTCTTCATGTTGGCAACGCGCCCAGATTATGTGGCACTTTTTTGGACAGACCCAGTGGGAGTCGTTCTTGCAATTAGTATCGGTGTCTTGATGCTCGGCGGATGGTTTTGGGTTCAAAAGGTGGTGAAGATCAAAATATGAATACACAATCACGTATTCCGTTTTACGTAAGTCTCCTTGTGGCCCTGTCTGCTTTGTTTTTACTCCTATATATATTTGGAAGAGATCGTGCAAAAAGAAAAGAGAAAATTCGATCCATCATTGGAACATATGCAAATGCGATAGTTTCGTATTCCGAAGATTTGCCTGGTCAGAGCCAAGCATTACTTGATCGATTCGCTGACCTTTTTGTGCGAGGTAAGTATCGTACAAATCTCTTGCGATTGCTTCAAAGAACTGGACGATTGAAGCCTGATTCTTTTAGGTCACTTGTTCGTCGTAAATCGCTCTTTCTTTTTATTGGTTTTTTCGCGAGTTTCATTTATTCACATGCGATGACTGTGACGGGAATTCTGACAAATATTTTATTCGCTGTAGTTGCATTCTTAGTTCCTGACTTACTCGTCTACAACAGTGTTCAAAAACGTGGCGATGACATTCAATATAATTTACCCGAGTCCATTGATATGTTGAGCATGTGCGTTGAGGCCGGCTTAAGCTTTCAACAGGCGATGGCCAAGGTTGCAGCTAGCCGTGAAGGTGGAATCGCGGATGAATTTTCTCGCGCTCTTGGTGAGATGCAAGTGGGTGCAAGTCGAGCAGATGCGATGATGGCGATGTCTGAACGCCTCAACCATGTTGACGTGACTAAATTCGTTACAGCACTCCTTCAAGTAGATCGACTAGGAATACCCATTTCTGCTGTGCTCAAAGAGCAGGTCAAAGAAATGCGCATGAAGAGCCGCGAGAGAGCTCGTGAGCAAGCGCAGAAGGTTCCCGTGAAGATTTTGGGGCCGATTATGGTCTGCTTTTTACCGTGCGTTTTAATTATTGTCATCGGCCCATCAATTTTGAATTTAATAGGCTCCTTTGGATGATGGCAGGTAAGAAAATCATGCAAATAGAAGAGAAATGGGTTACCTGGGCCACATTTTGAGCCGTTGTCAGTGGAAGGGGACTTTTTCGCGGTTTGTGAAGGTGTAAATTTCCTCTAGACTCACGAATTGCGCCGCGGGGCGTAGCGTAGTGGCTAGCGCGCCTGCTTTGGGAGCAGGAGACCGGGAGTTCGAATCTCCCCGCCCCGACCATCATTTCACAGTTACATTCACATAATTCATAAAGGAGTACTACGTGAAGAGCACGGTCGAAACCCTTTCTCCAACTCGTGTTCGAGTCGATATCGAAGTTCCCTTTTCAGAGCTTTCTTCACATATTGAAGACGCATATAAAAAAATAGCAACACAAATAAATGTTCCTGGATTTCGCAAAGGAAAAATTCCATCGTCAATGATTGATCAGCGAGTTGGTCGCGCCGCTGTTCTGGACGAAGCTATTAACACCGCTCTTCCAGATTTCTATGGTCAGGCAGCTCGCGAACATACTCTTCTCGTTATCGGTCGCCCAGAGGTAGATGTAAAAGAACTTGTAGACAATAAGAAATTAGTTTTCACAGTCGAGGTTGATGTACGTCCAGAAGTAACTCTTCCTGATTTCGCAAAGATGGTTATTGAAGTCGACGATGTAGTAGTTACTGACACCGATATTGATGAGCAGATTGAAGAACTTCGAATTCGCTTTGGTACTTTGCATACCGTCGAGCGCGCGACACAAACGGGGGACTTCGTGACTGTTGATCTCGTTGCAAACATTGAGGGTGAAGAAGTTGAAGGTGGTCAAGCAAACGACATTTCATACGAAGTTGGCTCAAATCGCATGATTGATGGTCTTGATGAAGCGCTTCTCGGTATGAGCGCTGGAGATACAAAAGATTTCACCACACAACTCGTTGGGCAACGTGAGAGTGAATCAGGCGTTGTAACAATCACACTTAAAGCCGTGAAGGAACGCGAACTTCCAGTTGTTGACGAAGCGTTCGCGAAGCTGGCTTCAGAATTTGATACTTTGGCAGAACTGAAAGCTGACTTTGCAGTACGCCTCGATAAAGTGAAGAAACTAGAACAAGGTGCACAAGCGCGCGATCGACTTGTAACAAAGTTGCTCGATGATGCAGACATCCCTGTACCTGAAACTTTGGTCGAGCAAGAAGTTAATCAGCACCTCGCCGGTGAGGGTCGCTTGGGTGATGACGAGCATCGCGCAGAAGTTGATGGTGAAGTTCGATCGTCATTGAAATCAGATTTCCTTCTCGATGCAATCGTGAAGTCTGAATCAGTGCAGGTTTCTGAAATTGAATTAACCGAGTATTTGATTCGCGCCTCCCAGCGCTACGGAATGGCTCCAGAGCAATTTGCCCAAGAGTTGCAAAATGCTGGACAAATCCAGTCATTAGTAGCTGAGGTAGCACGAGCAAAGGCGCTCTCCGAGGCTTTGGCTAAGGTCACAGTCAAAGATGTCTCAGGAAATGTAATTGATCTTGAAGCCCTTCGTCCGCAGATGGCTCCTACAGAGCAATAATCTCTGCGCCCTGAGCGAACATCGCCCAAATTAGGGTGTTCGAGTCGTAAATCGGGAAGTATTTACTCGCTGGGATTGTTACTGTCACTACAGGAAAATTATTATCAGGAGGATTTCACGTGGATTATTTCAACCCGCAGGCGGCAGAGATTATCGCCCGTTCCCCGCAGCAAGGCTTTGGCGGACTCGATGATCAGGTCTACAACCGCTTGCTTCGCGAACGCATTATCTTCTTAGGTTCCGTGGTTGAAGATTCAATGGCCAACGCAATTGCTGCACAAATTTTATTACTTGCAGCTGAAGATCCAGAAAAAGATATCTTCCTGTATATAAACTCACCTGGCGGTTCTGTCACTGCAGGTATGGCAATTTATGACACCATGCAATTTGTTTCAAATGATGTCGCAACCGTGGGAATGGGCCTTGCAGCATCCATGGGGCAATTTCTTCTCTGCGCCGGTGCTGCAGGAAAGCGTTACGCGCTTCCACATGCGCGAATCATGATGCACCAACCATCAAGTGGAATTGGTGGAACAGCTACGGATATTAAAATCCAAGCCGAGCAAATTGGTTTCACAAAGAAAAAAATGGCAGAACTCATTGCCTTCCATACCGGTCAAACTCTTGAGACAGTTACTACTGATTCAGATCGTGATCGTTGGTTTACTGCAGAAGAAGCAAAAGAATATGGTTTCGTAGATCATGTTGTCCGTTCAGCAGGTCAAGTTTCAGGTCGTGGAGGCACAGCATGATGAATAACATTCCAGAAATTACAAGTCGTTACGTTCTTCCAACCATTGAAGAAAAAACAGCATATGGATTTAAGCGCTTAGATCCGTACACAAAATTATTCGAAGAGCGCATTATTTTTCTAGGTCAGCCAATTGATGACACTGTCGCAAACGATGTAATGGCTCAGCTCTTGACTCTTGAGTCAATGGATCCTGATCGCGACATCATGATTTACATCAACTCACCAGGCGGATCTTTCACGGCCCTGACTGCAATTTATGACACCATGCAATTTGTGCGACCAGATGTGAGCACTATTTGCTTAGGTCAGGCAGCTTCTGCTGCTGCAGTACTTCTAGCCGGTGGTGCAAAGGGGAAGCGTTATGCTCTTGAGCATTCTCGAATCTTGATTCATCAGCCTTCTTCTGAGGGTGGCGGACAAGCCTCTGATATTGAAATTCAAGCCAGAGAAATCATGCGCATGCGCGAACTCCTTGAGGAATTAATCGCACGCCATTCAACGCGCGCCCCAGCAGATATTGCACTCGATATAGAACGTGACAAAATTCTGACAGCTGCTGAAGCTGTTGAATACGGACTTATCGATCAGGTACTTGCTAGCCGTAAGGCCAAGCCTTCTAACTAAGTAGGTTCAATTCATGAGAGAACTTTTCTCTTATCGAAGTTTCCGAAACCTTTGGGTTTCCAGTCTCCTTGCAACCCTTGGTGGTTCTGCGTTCCCGATTGCGTTAGCAGTTGTTGTCCTTGACGCTGGGGGAGATGCTTCCACACTTGGATTAATTCTTGGGGCACGTGTTTTATCCAGTGTTCTTTTTACTCTCATTGGCGGAGTATGGGCAGATCGCTTGCCCCGCAAATACGTCCTCATAGGATCCGATGTAACTCGTGCCTTTCTAGTATTAATTTTGGTTTTTATCAGCGCCAATAACGTTCCGGAAATTATTTTGGGTCTTCTAGTATTTCTTATGGGAATCGGAGATGCATTTGCCGGGCCAGCATCGGGTGCGATACTTCCAGGGATTTTGCCTGATCACATGCTGCCTCAAGGCAATGTTGCGCGTGGAATTGTGTTGCGAATAGGAAATATTGTTGGCCCAGGTCTTGGTGGCGTGGGTGTGGCCTTCTTCGGTGGACAGAAAACTTTCCTCATAACATTTGTAACGTATGTTATTGCCGCTTCGATTCTTTTGCGGGTGGTTGAGAAACCACTACTAAATCCTTCGCTTCGCCCGTCATTCATTTCCGAACTTCGAGAAGGTCTTGTCACCGTGTGGCGCATTCCTTGGGTCGCTGCATGTATTGCAATGGCAACTTTTCAATTAATGGTAGTACTTGGCACTTCTGAAGTCCTGCTACCTGTCATTGCTCGCCGTGAATTCGGTCGCGACTACGCATTTGCAACAGGATTTGCTGCCTTTAGTTTGGCAGGGATGATCTCCTCTCTCATTGCAATACGTTTCAAGGCGAAACATCCAGGATTAATTTCGGTGACGGTGTGGGGATTCTTCGCCGTTGCACCCCTCACTCTCGCATTCCCAATTTCAGAAAATTTTGTTATCGCTGGTTATTTTATTGCCGGACTCTCGCTAGGCCCATGGGAGGCGTACTGGAGCACGGCGATACAACGTGAAATTCCTCAAGAATTGCAGGGGCGCGTATTTAGTATTGATTACATGGGCTCGGTTGGGCTCATGCCAATTGGAATGGCTATGGCGGGGCCTGTCACCGAATTATTTGGAGAACAGCGCTTCCTTATCGGGGCTGCGATTTTTCACATCGTCGTATGCGCAATTGTGCTTATGGTTCCAGGCGTGAAAGATCTTCGTATGCCAACTAAAAATTACTCTGAGGGCGAACAGAGCAAGAGTTAATTCAATGCCCTATTTGTGCCGGGTCAATCTATTCTTGACTCCTAGAAGTTCCCGATCGAAATTCCCCCTAGGGAACAAAGGAGTCAGATGTCACGCATAGGCGAAACAAGTGATCTGTTGAAGTGTTCATTTTGTGGCAAAACTCAAAAACAGGTAAAAAAACTTATTGCCGGACCAGGCGTATATATTTGTGATGAGTGCATCGAACTCTGTAACGAAATTATTGTTGAAGAACTGGCAGAGGCTGGCTCACTTGGACTCACTGATCTCCCTAAGCCTCACGAAATTTTTGAATTCTTGGACCAGTATGTCATTGGGCAAGACCGGGCGAAGAAGTCGCTTTCGGTTGCTGTTTATAATCATTACAAACGAGTGCAAACCGGAGATACTAAGCGAGAAGATTCGATTGAGCTAGCGAAAAGTAATATTTTGCTTCTTGGCCCAACTGGATGCGGCAAAACTTTGATGGCTCAAACTCTTGCCAGAATGCTCAACGTTCCCTTCGCTATTGCTGATGCAACTGCTCTCACTGAAGCGGGATATGTTGGCGAAGATGTAGAAAATATTCTTCTCAAACTTCTTCAAGCTGCAGATTATGATGTGAAAAAAGCAGAAACAGGAATTATTTATATAGATGAAATCGACAAAGTCGCGCGAAAGTCTGAAAACCCATCCATTACGAGGGATGTTTCTGGTGAAGGTGTACAGCAAGCGCTTTTAAAAATTCTAGAAGGCACAGTTGCATCAGTTCCACCACAAGGGGGACGTAAACACCCACATCAAGAATTTATTCAAATTGATACTACAAATGTTCTATTCATTGTTGGTGGTGCTTTCGCCGGTCTTGAAAAAATTATCGAGAGCCGAAGTGGTTCTGCGGGAGTTGGGTTTAATGCAACGCTTCAGACAGAGGCAGATAAAAACCGCAAAGATATTTTTGGGGATGTGATGCCTGAGGATCTTCTTAAATTTGGAATGATCCCAGAATTCATCGGTCGCCTACCTGTATTAACAAGTGTGGAAAATTTAGATAAAGAAGCACTAATGCAGATTTTGACTGAGCCAAAAAATGCACTCGTAAAACAATATCAACGACTATTTGATCTAGATGATGTTGAATTAGAAATTGCCCCAGATGCCTTGGATGCGATTGCCGAATTAGCCCTTAAAAGGGGAACAGGGGCACGAGGGCTTCGAGCCATTCTAGAAAGCGTCCTACTTGGCGTGATGTATGACGTACCAAGTCGCGCCGATATCGGCAAAGTCGTGATTACTCATGAATGTATTGAAAATAATGGAGCACCAATTTTGATTGAGCGAACCGGAGATATTCCAAAGCGCGCGGCTAGGCGAGAAAAAGGTACAGAAGAGAAGAGCGCATAATCTAGACTGCTCTCCATGAGCGAGTCCAAGCGTGAACTAGCGTCAACCTTTTCCCCGGTTGATATTGAAGGCCCCTTGTATGACAAATGGGTCAAAGCACAATATTTCACGGCTGATGCATCGTCTAACAAAACCCCCTTCACAATTGTTTTACCACCTCCAAATGTCACAGGTGTTTTACATATAGGACATGCGTTAGATCAAACTCTGCAAGATTGCCTTTCACGAATGAAACGCATGAAAGGTTTCGAAGTCTTATGGCTTCCAGGAATGGATCACGCAGGTATTGCAACGCAAAATGTTGTGGAGAAGCAATTAGCGATTCAGGGTTTATCACGGCACGACTTGGGGCGTGAAGAGTTTGTTAAACGAGTGTGGGAATGGAAGCACGAATCTGGCGGTGCAATTTTAGGTCAGATGCGTCGCCTGGGTGCTGGAGTGGATTGGTCACGCGAGCGCTTCACGATGGATGAAGGAATGTCGCGTTCGGTTGTGACTCTCTTTAAGAAAATGTTTGATGCAGATCTCATTTATCGTGCAGAGCGAATTATTAACTGGTGTCCACGTTGCTTAACTGCGCTATCAGATATTGAAGTAGAGCACAGTGATGATCCAGGCGAGCTTGTCTCGATTCGCTATGGTCAGGGTGAGAACTCTGTAGTTGTAGCGACGACTCGCGCTGAAACGATGTTAGGCGATACTGCAGTGGCGGTACACCCAGAAGATGCTCGATATAAACATTTAGTGGGTACATTTATTAAAGTTCCACTTATCGATCGCGAAATTCCTATCGTTGCAGATGAGCATGTGGATCCAGAATTCGGAACCGGAGCTGTCAAGGTAACTCCTGCACACGATGTCAATGACTTTGAAATTGGTCTCCGACACAATCTTGCAAATATTGTTATTCTCGATGCAGAAGGAAAAATTACAAATACCAATACAGTTTTTGATGGACTCGATAGATTTGAAGCGCGCAAGGCAGTTGTAGAAGCACTTCGAGATGAAGGTCGCGTAGTAACGGAGAAGAGACCGTACATGCACGCGGTTGGTCATTGCTCCCGATGCGATACAACAGTTGAACCGCGGCTCTCAAAGCAATGGTTTGTAAAGGTTGCCCCACTTGCCAGCGCGTCAGCACATGCAGTTAGAAGTGGCGCGGTAAAAATTGAACCCGAAACTTTAGCGCCACGATATTTCGACTGGGTAGATAACATGCATGATTGGTGCATATCGCGGCAATTGTGGTGGGGACATCGCATTCCGGTTTGGTATGGACCTAACGATGAAATGTGCGTAGTCGGTCCCGATGAAAGTGCGCCCGAGGGTTGGACTCAGGACTTGGATGTTCTTGATACCTGGTTCTCATCAGGGCAATGGGCATTTTCGACGCTGGGATGGCCAGAAGCGACTGCTGATTTGAAGAAGTTCTATCCCACAACAGTTTTAATCACGGGATATGACATTTTGTTTTTCTGGGTTGTTCGCATGATGATGATGAGCACCTTTGCAATGGATGGAATTCCGCCTTTTCACACAATCATGCTGCACGGACTTGTAAGAGATCAATTTGGTAAGAAAATGTCCAAGAGTCGCGGCAACACAATTGATCCTCTTGAATTTATGGATAAATATGGCGCCGATGCTCTGCGATTCACATTAGCTCGTGGTGCAAATCCAGGAGCTGATCAAGCATTGGCAGAAGACTGGGTGGGCGGATCTCGTAACTTTGCAACCAAACTGTGGAACGCAACTCGCTTTGCAATGATGAACGGTGCAACAGTTGAAGGTGCTCTTCCTTCGGTTGATTCCCTTAACGCAATTGACAGTTGGATCCTGAGTCGTCTCAGTGAGACGGTTTCCGAAGTTGACACACTTTTGGAAAGTTTTGAATTTGCTCGGGCTTGTGATCGTATTTACCACTTTGCTTGGAATGACTTATGCGATTGGTACCTAGAATTGTCTAAAGAAGCATTTGCGTCGGGGGAGTGCGCACCGACCCAAAGAGTGCTAGGTCATGTTCTAGACCAGCTCTTGCGCCTCCTGCATCCGCTGATGCCTTTTATCACCGAAGAATTATGGACAACTTTGACTTCGGGAGAGTCCCTTGTTGTAGCGCAGTGGCCCACTGCTAATCCATCGCATATAAATAAACCTGCGGAGAAATTGATTGAGCAGCTCCAGGAAATCATCACCGAAGTTCGTCGATTTAGAAATGATCAGGGAATTAAAACAAGCGCAAAGATTCCTGGTCGCTTTATCGCTTCGTCAGAAGTTTCAGCATACGTAACTGCCATGAGCTTTGTTTTAAGGCTCGAGCCAGGAGATTTTAATACAAGTGCGAGCCTTGACATTGGAGACGTCACCGTTGAATTTGATTTGACGGGTTCAATTGATATTCCAGCTGAGCGAGCCCGACTATCCAAAGATCTTGCGACGGCTCAGAAAGATCTTGCGACGGCTCAGGTGAAATTAAATAATGAAGGCTTTATGGCAAAAGCACCAGAGGAAGTTGTGGTTGAAATTCGAGAAAGATTACTGAAAACCTCGGCAGATATTGAACGAATAAGCGCACAATTAGCATCGATGCCACTCGCATGAGCGCCGATGATCAAGCCCGCGTAGAGGCTATAGAGAAGGCCTTACTTGCACGCTGGCCAGAAACGAAAATTTCTCCGACCCTCGAGCGCATTAGTGGCCTCGTTGATATTTTAGGTTCCCCACAGCTGACGTATCCAACCATTCACGTGGGTGGAACAAATGGGAAAACTACAACTTCGCGGATGATTGACTCACTTCTCTTTGAAATGGGCTTGCGTACAGGTCGTTTCACTAGTCCCCATCTTGAAAGCTTTCTGGAAAGAATTGCAATTAATGGCGCATCTATTTCACAGAAAGAAATAATTTTTGCTTTTAATGACATTTCACCGTATTTAGATTTAATGGATTCGAAGTTTCCTCAGCCGATTTCATTTTTTGAAGCAATGACCGCTTTGGCATTTGTGGCGTTTGCAGAACATCCTGTGGACATTGCAGTCATTGAAGTAGGTATGGGCGGAGCATGGGATTCCACAAATGTCATCGATGCTGATGTTTCCGTGATCATGCCAATAGGTTTGGATCACACTGAATATCTCGGTAATTCTTTGAAAGAAATAGCACAAACAAAAGCGGGAATTATCAAAGAAGGTGGCTTCATTGTTATGGCTGAGCAAGAGCCCGATGCAGCAATCGAATTATTAAAGAGAGCAGCCGATGTAGGTGCAGATATAGCTCGCGAGGGAGTGGAATATTCATTAGCGTCTCGGGCTGTTGCAGTTGGTGGTCAACTGATCTCGATTCATGGAATTAATGAAAAATTTGAAGATATTTTTCTTCCGCTCCACGGAAAGCATCAAGCATCAAATGCCGCATCAGCGCTAGCCGCAGTAGAAGGTTTCTTTGGAGATCAAGCACTTGATCATGATGCAGTAATGGCAGGTTTTGCAAATGTGAAGTCCCCTGGTCGCTGCGAAGTTATTCACCGTGATCCAACAATAATTCTCGACGCGGCACATAATCCCCATGGCGCTAGGGCGCTAGCGCAGACCTTGGAGAGCGAATTTACTTTTGATGACATTATTGGCGTTGTCGGGATTTTCGGAGATAAAGACGCACGAGGAATCTTGAGTGAGCTGGAAAAAGTTTTTAATTCAGTAATCGTTACAGCTAGTTCCTCCCCACGCGCACTTCCAGTTGACGAACTAGAAAAGATTGCAATCGAAATATTTGGCACCGATCGCGTGTATAAAAATGTGCGACTTGAAGATGCTGTGAAGAGAGCAACATCCGAGGCAATTCGACCCTTGAGCGATGATTCGGTGGGAATTGTAATTACTGGCTCAGTGGTTACGGTTGGCGAAGCTCGCACTCTTGTTCGTTCGATCTATTCACGCGAGGAGAGATAATGCGCGTTCTTGCCGCTTCTGTGCTGGCAATGGAATCTTTGGTGATGGGTTTTGCAATTCTCCTTGCCATGAAGGATCACTCTGCCTTGGCACTGACGCTAGGTGGCTTCCTCGCAATTCTCCTGATTCTCTCAGCCGGATTACTGAAGAAAAAAGCTGGCTGGGTACTCGGCTCGACGCTTCAAGTCGCTTTACTTGCCTATGGCCTGGTCGTGACTGCGATGTACCTCATCGGGGCTATTTTTGCTGGACTATGGATCGCGGCAATCATCGTGGGTCGAAAGGGCGAAGCAGCGCGCGCCGCCTTCCTGGCATCCCCACCACCAGATGCCTAATAGACTGGGGTCCATGAGTTCTGAAAAAACCTTAATTTTGGTCAAACCCGATGGCGTTCGCCGTGGGCTTGTCGGCGAAGTAATTTCTCGTATCGAAGATAAGGGTTATCACATTACTGCGCTTCGAATGCTTCAAGCAGATCGTGAACTCTTGCAGCAACACTACGCAGAGCACGAGGGCAAAGTTTTTTATGAGCCACTCATTGAATTTATGGAATCAGGTCCAATAGTTGCGTTGGTAGCCGAAGGTAATCGCGTGATCGAAGGTTTCCGAGCACTTGCCGGAACAACTGATCCAACAAGTGCGGCGCCTGGCACAATTCGCGGTGACCTTGCACGCGATCAAGGCACAAAAGTCGTACAAAATATTGTTCATGGATCTGATTCACCAGAATCTGCGGCACGTGAAATAGCTATCTTCTTTAAGGGGAACTAAATGGGAAACAAGATGTCATTCATTGGTCGCGATATGGCCATCGATTTAGGTACTGCTAATACTCTCGTGTATGTAAGAGGCCGCGGCATTGTGCTCAACGAGCCAAGCGTAGTTGCGGTGAATCAAGATACTGGTGGAATTTTGGCGGTTGGACTTGAAGCAAAGAAGATGATTGGTCGAACCCCAGGAAATATCGTTGCGATTCGCCCACTTAAAGATGGCGTGATTGCAGACTTTGATACAACAGAGCGCATGTTGCGCTACTTCATCCAAAAAGTTCACCGTCGTCGCTATCTTGCAAAGCCACGTATCGTTGTGTGCGTTCCATCAGGTATCACAGGTGTTGAACAACGCGCGGTGAAAGATGCTGGTTATGCAGCGGGCGCTCGCAAGGTGTACATCATCGAAGAACCAATGGCAGCAGCTATCGGTGCGGGACTTCCCATCCACGAACCAACTGGAAACATGGTTGTGGATATCGGCGGGGGTACCACTGAAGTAGCCGTAATTTCACTAGGTGGAATAGTTGTATCCCTATCAATTCGTGTTGGTGGAGATGAGCTTGATCAAGCAATCATCAATTGGGTAAAGCGTGAGTTCTCATTACTTCTAGGAGAGCGCACTGCTGAAGAAATTAAAATGGCGATTGGTTCGGCTCATCCACTCCCTGGTGAAAATGATGCCGAGATTCGTGGACGAGACTTAGCAACAGGTCTTCCAAAAACAATCGTGGTTTCAGCTGCTGAAATTCGCAAAGCGCTCGAAGAGCCGGTTAATGCAATTGTTAACGCAGTGAAGAGCACTTTAGATAAGTGTCCACCAGAACTTGCGAGTGATTTAATGGATCGCGGAATCGTGCTCACAGGTGGCGGTGCTCTACTCAAAGGCCTCGATGAGCGCCTTCGCAAGGAGACAGGCATGCCTATCCATGTTGCAGAGCGCCCACTCGATGCCGTAGTTGAAGGTACTGGAAAATGCATTGAAGAGTTTGAAGCCTTAGAAAAGGTTTTAATCTCTGAGCCTCGTCGATAGGAAGTAATACATATGCGTTATGGCGGGGATGGTCGACCTCGCTTGCTGCTTATTATTTTAATTGTGACGTCACTATTTCTTATTACCCTTGATCTTCGTGGGGTAAAGGTTATGGATGGCATTCGTTCGGCCACACAGGGCGTTATTTCCCCGTTTCAGAGGGTAGGAAATAGTGCCGCATCTCCTTTTAGAAACTTCTTCAGCGATATTACACACCTTGGGCGTACGCGAAACGAGATTGCAGCACTTAAGGAAGATAACGCACGCTTGCGAGCTAACTTACTTAATCGGACCAGTGCAGATGCACAATTAGAAGATTTAAAATCAGTCTTAGATTTAGCTGGCACTGCGCAATACAAAGTTGTTGCGGCACGAGTAATTTCACAAGGGGCAAGCACATCTTTTACTCAATCGGTGACTATCGATGCAGGTTCAAGTTCTGGAATTAAGAAAAACATGACAGTCATTTGCGGGGAAGGATTAGTCGGGGTTGTAAAAAATGTTTTCGCATCCTCTGCACTTGTAATGCTTGCAACTGATCCTTCTTTTAAAGTTGGCGTACGCCTGGCAGGATCTGAGCAAATTGGCATTCTCTCTGGACAAGGTTCGCAGCAGGCACAACTTCAACTTCTAGATAATCAAACTCAGGTAAAAGTTGGAGATATTCTTCTTTCACGGGGAAGCATTCACAACCGTCCATTTGTCCCTGGCGTCCCAGTTGGAATTGTTTCCGCAGTTGATAATGGAGCAGGGTCTATCGCGCAAACTGCGTCAGTAACCCTTTACCCAAGTTATTCAAATCTGGGCGTTGTCAGTGTTGTGGTATCAGCCTCAGAGATCAATCCACGAGATGCATTGGTTCCTAGAGCACCGATTGCAACTCCTATTCCTACTGTGACTATTTTCGTAACGCCGACACCAAGTCCATCGAATTAGGCTCTGACACCAGATGCTTTTGCGACAGTTTTCACTTTCAGCCCTTTTAGTTTTACTAATATTCGTGATTCAAGAAAGTGTCATCAGTCAATTTCGTTTGCCTGGGGGTGGGTTTTCCCTCCTCCTTATTTTTTCTCTTACATGGGCATCGTTGAGTACCCCGACGGTCGGCGCCCTCATTGGTTTTATCGCTGGACTAATGATGGATTTATCTCAAAGCGCTGATGGGCCATTGGGCCAATGGACTTTAATTTTGATAATTGCGGGATATGTACTTGCTTTTCTCGCCTATGGAGATGACAGCGTCAGGGGAAATCCAATATCGATTGTTATTTTAGTTTCTCTTGCCGTTGGCGCATCGCTAGCTCTGTACTTGATTTCTGGCCTCCTACTTGGACTCAAAATTGGGAGCATTTCTGGGGTAGCCGTCACCCTTATCGGAAATAGTTTATGGACTCTAGCGATAACTCCATTGTTGCTTCCAGCAATTTCGTATGTGCATAATTTTATATTTGATTCAAAGGCTCGATTATGAATCAAAGATCACGGTTGAGTCTTGTCGTTGTTCAGATATTTGTAGTTACTTTGATGGTTGCTTTGATGGGGAGATTATTTTATCTCCAAGTTGCTGCTGGGCCTAAATACAAAGACGCAGCGCTAAGCATTCAAAGTCGAGATGTCATTAGCCCCGCAACACGTGGTCTCATCGTTGATTCATCGGGTGTTCCTTTAGCACTTAATCGAGTGGGGCTGGCAATCACTGCTGATCGAATCGCACTCGATAGTCAAAGCGATAATGGCGTGGCAGTTCTGGGACGAGTTTCACGACTGCTCAAGCTCTCGTATTCAGATGTCTTTCGTAAGACTCGATTATGTGGAGAGCTGCCCAAGAATCAGAAAGCTGGATGTTGGACGGGATCAAGGTATCAACCAATTCCAATTACCAAGGAGGCAACTCCAGATATAGCACTTCAAGTTGTTGAACGGTCGGATGAGTATCCAGGGATTGATGCAACCCCTGTTGCGCTTCGCAACTATCCAGGAAACGCAGGTATCAATGCCGCGCACCTTCTTGGCTACGTGGGGCCAGTTACTGAAGCGGACCTAGCAAGTGAAAAGAAATACTTCCGCAGCGAATCAGTAGGCAAAACCGGACTTGAAGTTCAATACGATCAATATCTTCGTGGTACCCCTGGAATTCGCACTGTAATTGTTGATCGTAAAGAAGCAATCACTCGAGAAAGTCAAAACTCACAACCCGTACCAGGAAATCATTTGATTACAAGTGTGGATTCGCGCTTGCAATCTTCTGTCGAGAACGCTCTTGCAGATGCAGTTCGACGAGCAAAAGCGATGGGGCGAAAAGCGGATTCTGGTGCTGCAATTGTGATGGATGTAAACACGGGACAGATTCTCGCGATGGCCTCGTATCCAACCTATGATCCCAACTCATGGGAGAAGGGATTAACTTTTGAACAAGCAGCAGCACTTTTTAGCGAAGAGACTGGCGTGCCAGCGCTCTCTCGACCTCTGCAAGGGTTGTTTGCACCTGCATCAACATTTAAGTCGGTATCAGTTGTAGCAGCTGCAGCTGCTGGATATGACCTGAATAAGTCCTATGACTGTCCTGCCCAGGTACAAGTAGGAACTCGAGCATTTCAAAACTTTGAAAGCAAGGCGCAGGGAAGAATTTCTCTCAAGCGAGGTATAGCTGTCTCCTGCGACACACTGTGGTACCAAATCGCATTTGATGAATGGCTACGCGATGGTGGGTTAAAGCCAAAATCTGATGCCAATGATTATTTCTATTCGGCTGCTCGCGGTTTTCAAGTCAATCAAAAAACAGGAATCGATCTTCCATCAGAATCAACTGGCCGAGTACCAGATCGTCAGTGGAGAAAAGATTGGTATGCCCAGAACAAGAATTTTTACTGTGATTATAAAAATAGAGCATCAGCTGCTCAACAGACCCCTTTTCTTGTTGAGCTAGCTCGAGAAAACTGTCTTGATGGTGACAAGATTCGAGCTGGCGATGCGGTGAACTTTGCAATCGGTCAGGGAGATGTAGTTCTGACACCACTTAAGTTGACGCAGATGTATGCAGCAATTGCTAATGGCGGAAAAATTCTACAGCCAACAGTTGGAAAAGCTATTGTTAAAACTGATGGCACCATCATTAAGAAGATTACCGGAAAGACTCTTGGGAGCATTCCTGCATCAAAGGCAACCATCAATTTTCTTCATTTAGCCCTTCGAGAGGTAGTAACTGCGGGAACAGCTGCTGGCGCCTTTTCAGGCTTCCCAATTGCCGTGAGTGGGAAAACTGGAACTGCTGAAGTTTTCGGAAAGAATGCAAACGGATCAAAAAAAGATAACACCGCGTGGTTTGCTTCATATGCACCGAGTGAAAAACCTGAATATGCAGTTGTGATGATGGTAAGTCAAGGTGGCTTTGGAGCGTCAACGTCAGCAGTTGGTGTGCGAAAAATATACGAAACTCTCTTTGGTGTAAAAGGCTCAAGAGTCGATGCGACAAAAGCAATATTTCCAAATGGCAAGCCGCCTACGGACCTTCCGAAAATTTCTCCTGCAACTAAAGTAAAAGGGAGTTAATGATGTCTCTCAATAATCGAAATCTCTATCGAAAAAAAGCTCGAGGGTCGATCTTTCAAGGTTTTGATCCCATACTCACCGGTGCTGTCGTTGCACTACTCATTATGGGAACACTCCTCGTGTATGCAGGGACACGTGATTGGTATGCCGCAAATGGATTAGATCCGCAATATTATTTAAAAAGACATGTTATAAATATATTGATCGGCGCACTCCTTGCGTGGGGGACTACGGTCATCGATTACAGGCTATTACGCGCATACACACCCATTGTCTGGGCTGCTGGCGTTTTAGGACTTATAGCAGTTCTCATTCCGGCTTTTGGAAGTACTGTCAATGGAGCGAAGGCGTGGATTTCACTTCCCGGAGGATTTCAAATTCAGCCGGCTGAACTTGCAAAAATTTCAATCATCGTAGGAATCTCTATGGTTCTCTCTGAGAGAACTCATGACAGTAATGAACCTTCATCGAGTGATGTTATCCAAGCCCTACTAATCGCAGGCATTCCGGTGATATTCATCTTGCTGCAACCGGATATGGGTACCATTTTTATTATTAGTGCATCTGTAGTCACAATTATTGCAGTCTCTGGAGCGCCAACTAAATGGGTTGTTGGGTTATTACTTGTCGCTGCAATTGGGGCGACGGGAGCTGCAAAGCTTGGTGTTATTAGTGATTATCAAGTGAAGCGTTTGCAATCTTTTGTTGATCCAAATGCTGACACGCAAGGTAGTGGCTATCAGCTTCGTCAAGCACGAATTACCGTTGGCTCTGGTGGGTTACTTGGAACCGGTTTATTTAACGGCCCTCAAACAAATGGTCGATTCGTTCCAGAGCAACAAACAGACTTCATCTTCACTGTAGCGGGCGAGGAGATTGGCTTTATGGGCAGCGGCTTGATTTTGATTTTATTGACAATCATTCTTATTAGAGGTTTTACGATTGCTAGGCGAACGAGTGACCCCTATGGGCGACTTGTTGCAACAGGAATTATCGCGTGGTTTGCATTTCAGATATTTGAAAATATCGGCATGACTCTTGGTCTGATGCCCATGACTGGCGTTCCTTTGCCATTTATTTCATATGGAGGATCGAGTATGTTTGCCAATCTCATTGGCTTTGGTCTGTTGCAAAATGTGCACGCCCGACACTTGGCCTAAATTAGGCGCGAATTAGCGCTCGATTCCTCGGTAGTTGGGTTTATAGCCCTCATCTGTCATACTTATGGAAGTTCAGCGCGGCTCGCGATCTCTTCGCGATTAACGCCTAGCGCGAACTCTAAAGAAGATTTGCTTGATGAAGTTAGTTCTTTTCGAAGGCCTCACAATTCAAGCCAGAGCGCGTTTTCGTTAACGCATAGAGGATTTGGTGCCATGGCTATTGAGCCAAAGACGCCGCGCAAGCGTGCGGCTAAGAAAGTTGCAAGTAAGAAAAATGAGGAGGCTCTCACTCCAGTCGAAGTTACCGAGAGCAAGAGCCCAAGCAAGAAAAAAGCTCCTGCAGTCCCGGTCCCAATGTTTCAAGCCGCCCCAGTGGCTGAAAAGCCCGCACGAGCGAGCAAGAAAGCAGTTGTTAAGAAAGTCGCTGCGAAAGCACCAACAGTTGAAAGCCCAGTCGTTACAGATACTGAATCAGCAGGCGATGATGAAGAGCGCGCAAACCGTAATCGCCGCCGCCGCCGTGGTGGTCGCGGTCGTCGTAAGGCAACCGGTGAAGGTGTTGAAGAGTTAGAAGGCGCAGAGAGTGCAGATGACTCAGAGTCCGAGAGCGAAGAAGGCGCAGATGGCACAACCCATCGTCGTCGCCGCCGCCGCCGGGCTGCGGGTGAGGGCGTCACTGCGGGCGAGACTGTCGAAGAAGATGGTGTCATTACAGTTGTAAAGGTTCGTGAAGCTCGTGAGCGCACACCTCGTGCTGAAACGCGTAGGCCACGTCGAGAACGCAACGATCGCAACGATCGTTCCAATTCGCGCAGTGAATATCGCGAACCATATCGTCGTCGCGGAACTGTCATTACTGATTCAGAATTTCTTGCCCGTCGTGAAAATGTTGACCGTGAGATGGTCGTGCGTCAGATTGCAGATCGCATCCAGATTGCAGTTATTGAAGATAAAGTCATGGTTGAGCACTACGTCAACAGAAATAGCAACGTTTCATATGTTGGAAATGTGTATTTAGGTCGCGTACAAAATGTCCTCCCATCGATGGAAGCAGCATTTGTTGACATCGGTAAAGGAAGAAACGCAGTTCTATACGCGGGCGAGGTCAATTGGGACGCGGCTGGTATTTCAGAAACTGAACCAAGAAAAATTGAGATGGTTTTAAAAACTGGGCAACCAGTATTGGTACAAGTGACTAAGGACCCAATCGGCCAAAAAGGCGCTCGTCTTACAAGTCAGATTTCATTACCTGGTCGCTATGTCGTCTATGTCCCTGGCGGCGGTATGAGTGGAATAAGTCGCAGCTTGCCCGAAGCCGAGCGCACTCGACTCAAAGCAATCCTCAAAGATCTCATCCCAGAAGGGGCGGGAGTCATCGTACGTACTGCAGCAGAGGGCGCATCCGAAGAAGAAATTACTGGCGATGTTGCTCGACTCAAGGCGCAATGGGAAGACATCTACCAGAAGGCTGAAAATCCAAACTTTCACGCACCCGCACTTCTCTATTCTGAGCCAGATTTAGCTGTCCGAGTTATTCGAGATATCTTCAATGAAGATTTCCGCAAGCTCACGGTGCAAGGAAGCCAAGCCTATGAAGAGATTCATAACTACCTAGGTTTTATCGCTCCAGAACTTATTTCCAAATTGGAAAAATGGACCGGCACAGGGGATCTTTTTGCTGAGTATCGCGTTGAAGAACAACTAGCGAAAGCATTTGATCGCAAGGTGTACCTGCCTTCAGGTGGTTCATTAGTTATAGATCGCACTGAGGCAATGATTGTCATCGATGTGAACACGGGTAAATTTATTGGTAAGGGTGGAAATCTCGAAGAGACGGTCACGAAGAACAACCTTGAAGCGGCCGAGGAAATTGCGCGACAGTTACGACTTCGCGACCTCGGTGGAATTATTGTCGTTGACTTCATTGACATGATTCTTGAATCAAACCGTGAACAGGTATTGCGTCGCCTCATAGAGTGTTTAGGTCGCGATAGAACAAAACACCAGGTAGCGGAAGTGACATCCCTTGGTCTAGTGCAGATGACTCGCAAGCGTGTAGGACAAGGACTTATCGAAGCCTTCTCTACAACCTGTGATAGCTGCGCAGGGCGTGGAATTCACATTCACACTGAACCTGTGAAAATGAAGGCGCCTATGCCTCAAGTGAATTCACAGTCCGCTTCGCATGAAGATGTGGAAGAGGAGAGCGCAACAGGTCACGAATTCAAGGAGATACTTAACTCGGAATCTGAGCCCGAGAGTGTTTCTGAGCCAGAGGATCTACCTCAAAGCAAGCCAGATCACAGCCGCGGGCGAAAGCGCCGTCGAGCAGTGAGCAGCGGAGTTGTGACCCCTGGAGCCTAGGAATATCTCAGTTTGACCCGCGGGTGCGGTACTCCGTACCCTTAGCCTCTGCCCGTTTGATCTAGATGGTTATTCATCTAGGCGAGTGTGGCCTTACGAAGTGGAGTAGTAACGTGTACGCAATCGTGAAAGCTGGCGGACGCCAGGAGAAGGTAGCCGTTGGCGAGACCATCATTGTCGATCGAATCGATAGTGCAACTGGTGCAACGGTTTCATTCCCAGCTGTCCTTGTTGTCGATGGCGCAACAGTTACATCTGATCCAAAAACTCTTTCAACCGTCAAGGTAACTGGCGAAGTTATGGAAGAACTCAAGGGTCCAAAGATTGACATCCTTCGCTACAAGAACAAGACCGGCTATCGCCGCCGTCAAGGTTTTCGTGCGCAGTTGACTCGCGTAAAAATTACAGCAATTACCCTTTAATCACCGACCACACATAGGAGTTGAGCAATGGCAAGTAAGAAAGGTGTCTCCTCGACACGTAACGGTCGCGATTCCAATCCGCAGTACCTCGGTATTAAGCGCTTTGGTGGTCAGGTTGTTAACAGTGGCGAAATCTTGGTACGTCAGCGCGGAACTCACTTTCACCCAGGTGCAAATGTTGGTCGCGGTAAAGATGACACTCTTTTCGCTCTCGCAGCGGGATCAGTTGAATTCGGTCGCGCTCGCGGTCGTCGTGTAGTGAATGTGGTTCCGGTAGCTTAATTTTCGGTTCTTATAGAAGAGCGGGCCGCAATCAATAGCGGTCCGCTTTTTTATTGCTAAGAAAGATTTAGTTAAATGTTTTTTCGAGATGAGAGGGTTCATGATGGCAACTTTTGTTGATCGCGTAACTCTCTATGCCTCTGCCGGAAAAGGCGGAGATGGGTGCGTTTCTGTAAAACGCGAAAAATTTAAACCGCTCGGTGGCCCAGATGGTGGCAACGGTGGACGCGGTGGAGATGTCATTCTTATTGTGGATCCAAATGTGACCACTCTTCTTGATTTTCATCATTCACCCCATCGCAAAGCAACTTCGGGTCATCAAGGTTATGGCGATCGCAAAGATGGTGTGTATGGAGAAGACCTCATACTGGGAGTTCCCAACGGAACTGTTGTCTTTGATAAAGATGGTGTGCAAATTGCAGACCTTGTTGGTATTGGCACAACATTTATGGCAGCTCAAGGTGGCCATGGGGGACTGGGAAATTTAGCGCTTTCATCTTCTAAACGACGGGCGCCAGGCTTTGCACTCCTTGGAGAACCAGGTGAAGAGCGCACTCTCTACCTAGAACTTAAATCAGTTGCCGACATCGCCCTCGTTGGATATCCAAGCGCGGGTAAATCTTCTTTGATCGCTGCGATCTCTGCAGCTCGTCCAAAAATTGCAGACTACCCATTTACAACTTTGATTCCAAACCTTGGCGTCGTGCAAGCCGGTGAAACTCGATTTACCGTAGCTGATGTTCCAGGACTTATTCCAGGAGCTAGCCAAGGCAAAGGTCTCGGTCTTGAATTTTTACGTCACGTTGAACGGTGCGTGGCACTTGTTCATGTACTCGATTGCGGAACTTTGGAAACAGATCGAAATCCTATTCAGGATTTAGAAACTATTGAAAATGAACTCGCTATTTATGGAGGCTTAGAGGATCGCCCTCGTATTGTTGCACTTAACAAAATTGATTTACCGGATGGCGCTGCTATGGCATCTATGGTTGAAGAAACTCTTCGTGAAAAGGGTTACGACGTCTATTTAGTATCTGCAGCTTCGCGCGAAGGGCTTACCGATCTGACATATGCAATGGCGCGTCTAGTGCAAAAAGCACGTGCTGACGTTGCAACCGAAGTTCGAACTCGCATCATTTTACGCCCAACCCCAGTAGATGATTCGGGTTTCACTGTTAAAGCTAATGCAGATGGTTCATTTACTGTGCGCGGAAATAAAGTTGTGCGCTGGGTTCGACAGACAAACTTTAAAAATGCCGAAGCCATTGGTTACCTCGCTGATCGCCTTGCTCAATTAGGGGTCGAAAAAGAGTTGTACAAGCAAGGCGCTGTTGCTGGCAGCGAAGTGCGTATTGGTTCCGGTGAGAATGAAGTGGTCTTTGATTGGGAACCAACAATTGAGGCGGGCGCGGAACAATTAGCAGGTCACTTACATCGACGAGGCGAAGATTCGCGATTGGAATCACCTTGGCGTCCAGAGCGAACTTCAGACCAACTCAGTGACGATGAAATCGCTCAACAATGGGAATACAACGTTGAAGACCCTCACTCACCTAAAATAGTAGAACCAATTATCGAGTCCGACGAGGAGTGATGAATGAGCCGCGAAAAAGTGCGCCATGCACACCGTATCGTTATCAAAATTGGTTCATCGAGTTTGACTGGAAAAGCTGGCTCACAACTTGATTCTCAGGCTGTAGACAAACTTGTTGATGTTGTTGCATCGGCGCGTGCTCGAGGTTCGGAAGTAGTAGTAGTTTCATCTGGAGCGATTGCTGCGGGCTTGGCTCCGTTAGGACTTACTTCTCGTCCAAAAGATTTAGCTACTCAACAAGCTGCTGCATCCGTGGGTCAGGGACTACTCGTCCATCGCTATACAGAAAGTTTCGCCCGACACGCAATTACTGCGTCACAGGTACTACTTACGACTCAAGATGTTGTGCGCAGATCTCACTATCAAAATGCGCAGCGTACTTTATACAAGCTACTTGCACTCGGAGTTGTTCCTATCATCAATGAAAACGATTCGGTAGGTACTCAAGAGATTCGCTTTGGAGATAACGATCGCCTCGCAGCACTTGTTGCACTCCTTATAGGCGCTGACCTTCTTGTTCTCATTTCAGATATTGATGCTCTTTACAATGCCCCACCAACTCAAGCTGGTTCCCACCCAATTTATGACGTCTTAGATGTTTCAGAAATTAATGAATCATCCCTCGGAGGTGCCGGTTCTGCAGGAGTAGGAAGCGGAGGAATGGTTACTAAAGTTGATGCCGCGCGCATTGCAACGAGCGCTGGAATTCCAATGTTGCTGACATCTCTTGAAGAAGCAAGCCAGTCACTTGACGGGGCACAACTGGGAACTTTTTTCCATGAACACCCCAATAAAACTACTGCTCGTTTGCTGTGGTTGGCACATGCCACGACTCCGCGAGGTCGACTAATTTTGGACGCAGGCGCTGAGAAAGCAATTATCGAACGAGGCGCTTCACTATTGCCTGCCGGTGTGACAGCTGTTGAAGGTGAATTTGATGCTGGCGACGCCGTCGAACTTGTTGGGCCAACTGGAAAAGTTATTGCTCGCGGGCTCGTCGCCTTTGATGCTAACGAAATACCAGCAATGCTTGGCCGCTCCACGAAAGAACTGGCTCAATCACTTGGTCCAGAGTATGAAAGAGAACTAGTGCACCGCGACGATCAAGTTCTTCTCTGATATTTCTTTGAGAACAGCTGCAATTTTTGGAGTAATCCCATCTGAGCTTGTTGGCATGTCACTTAATTTTACAATCACTGTATCTCGCGCAGCATCTTGAAAGATGTATTGACCATGAAGTCCTAGCATGAGATTGATACCTTGATAGGGGTGCCACATTTGAGCTCCATAACCCCATCCATAATCAAGTGTCACAGTGGGTGTCGATAGTCGCTCTTTCCATCTTTCACTTGCAATAGCGGGAGAGCCAGTCATAATCGCTTCACCGATTCTTGCATAATCTCGCGCAGTTGCATTGAAACAGCAAAAAGCTTTTTCGTGACCTCCCGCTTTATCTACATTCCATGTCGCGTTAAAATCCGCTCCGACAGTTTTCCAGATACGTTCTGAAAAGGAATCCGAGAGTGATTTTCCTGTTATTTTTTGCACAATCAACCCAAGTAGTTCAGTGTTCACGCTTCGATATTCTGGAAAAGTTCCAGGCTCTTCTTTCATTTTTCGATTATGTTCTACGAACCAATTCATATCAGTTGTTGCATACATCTGAGCAATTGCTACTCCCCAACCAGATGGGCCAGTTGGATAGTTATCGGATACTCCAATGCCAGAATTCATATCGAGAAGATCTTCAATTGTGACCTTGTCAAAAGATGTGCCTGCTTTAAATTGCGGCACAATGCTTACAAAGGTGTCACTTTCCTTTATTTTCCCTTCATCAATTAATTGGCCGACCAGAAGTGATGTCATCGTCTTGGCTACTGAATACGATGGGAGAATTGTTGTTTCATCTTTCCCTTCAACGTAGTACTCGTAGGTAATCTTTCCATTTCGGATGATCAAGAATGCATTTGTGTTTGTCTCATTAAGGAATACTTCAAAATCAGTTTTCTTGCCATTCCAAGTAACTTGATCGATATTTTCAAGGGCGCCCTCTTGCCATGGTGCAAAAGATCTTGAGGGAGCGGTTATTTCATGAAAGGGCATTAGTTCGGGAGTCTTGGAGGCTGGCGCCAGCCCTAATCTAATTGCGGCGATTGGTTCTGGGTATCGAATGGCTTTGGTGAGTCCAAAGAGCGCGATGTAGAAAACTAGTAAACCAATGGCTATAGAGCGAATGACCTTCATTAATGTAGACACAGCCACAGGGTACTTCGAGATACCCTTCTCCTTATGGATGCCACTTCGATTGTTGCTGCATTGGCAAAAACGGCACGTACTGCTTCGCGCACATTGACCACAGCAACTTCTCAAGAGCGCACATCTGCTCTCTTTGATATTGCCCAGGCCATCGAGGACCGAGCTTCCGAAATTATTGCTGCCAATGAGATTGATATAAGTAGAGGCAAGTCAGAATCTATGCATCCTCAAACTCTCGATCGGTTGCTTCTCAATCACGAACGAGTGCTTTCTATTGCAGATGGTGCACGACAAGTTGCTGCACTACCTAGTCCTCTTGGGAATACTTTGCGTGAGTCAACTCTGCCAAATGGACTTCATCTTAAACAAATTTCAGTTCCATTTGGCGTAGTGGGAATGGTGTACGAGGCAAGGCCTAATGTGACTGTTGATGCGGCAGTGATTTTGCTTGCTTCGGGAAATGCGGCACTACTGCGCGGTTCATCGAGCGCTGCGTCAACAAATGAAATTCTTGTCCGAGTGATGAGAGAGGCCCTTGCTACAACCACCATTTCACCTGATGTCATTCAACTTGTTTCCTCAGAGGATCGTGAAAGTGTTAAAGCCCTCCTTCACGCACGAGGATTAGTAGATTTAGTAATTCCTCGGGGGAGCGCGGCCCTGATCCGCATGGTGGTCGATGAGGCGACTGTGCCAACAATTGAAACTGGCGCAGGTGTCTGCCATGTTTACGTCGACGAGTATGCCAACCTTGACATAGCACTTCCAATTCTTATTAATTCAAAAACACATCGCCCAAGTGTGTGCAATGCAGCAGAGACGCTGTTGGTTCATGAAGCGGTTGCTGAGAAATTTCTTCCAGCAGCGTTAAGCGCATTGCGAGATGCTGGTGTAGTTCTCCATTGTGATGGGACCTCAAAGAAATATGCAGATTTTCTCGAGATACCTTCAATTGCTGTTACTGAGCAAGATTGGTGCACCGAATACGGAGTTCTTGAAATGAATGTAGGCATTGTGCCAAGTGTGGACGCCGCGGCCGAACACATTGCAAAATACGGCACCAATCACACCGAAGCAATCATTAGTGAATCACAGGATGCAATAAATAGATTTGTGGCAATGGCTGATTGTGCGGCAATCATGATTAATACATCGACACGATTTACCGATGGCGAGCAGATGGGATTTGGCGCTGAAATAGGTATTTCCAATCAAAAATTACATGCCAGAGGTCCAATGGGTCTAGAAGCGATGACAACGTCCACCTGGATCGTCACGGGAAGTGGCCAAATTCGCAAGTAAGGCTCCACCTATTACACTCACCCAATGAGTTCACTTTCGCGTGATGATGTCGCGCACCTGGCCCGCCTAGCCCGCATTGAGATGACTGATGAAGAATTGGTCAATCTCGCTTCAGAATTTGATGTCATTTTAAATGCTGTGGCTCGCGTACAAGAAGTTGCAACTGCCGATGTTGCTCCGACGTCGCACCCGCTACCGCTTCGAAATGTTTTCCGCCCTGATGTAGTAGCTCCAAGCTTGACCCCTGAGGAAGCTCTCTCTGGCGCTCCCGCCAGTGAAGAAAATCGCTTCAAAGTCCCACAAATTTTAGGGGAAGAAGCATGATAAAAAAATCAGCCCATGAAATGTCCCAAGCACTTGCTGGCGGAGAAATAACCTCAGTGCAATTAACTCAACAACATTTAAATCGAATTGCATCTGTTGACACTGACGTTCACGCATTCTTGCACGTTGATGCAGAAGGTGCACTCGCGCAAGCTGCCTCAATCGATGCTGCGCGTTCGCGCGGTGAGAAACTGGGACCACTTGCAGGCATCCCTTTAGCTCTTAAAGATGTGATGACACAAAAAGGAATTCCAACAACTGCTGGGTCAAAGATGCTCGAAGGATGGCGTCCACCCTATGACTCCACTGTGGTTACAAATTTAAAAAGTGCAGGAATTGTTATATTAGGTAAAACTAATATGGATGAATTCGCAATGGGTTCATCAACTGAAAATTCAGCATACGGACCAACCCATAACCCTTGGGACCTATCGCGTATTCCTGGTGGGTCAGGTGGCGGGTCCGCTGCAGCACTTGCAGCATTTGAAGCACCTCTTGCAATTGGGACCGATACTGGTGGATCGATTCGTCAACCAGCAGCTGTTACCGGCACGGTTGGAGTAAAACCAACGTATGGTGGAGTTTCCAGATATGGGCTCATCGCATTTTCTTCAAGCCTTGATCAAGCAGGACCGTGCGCGCGCACCGTATTAGATACAGCCCTGCTGCACGAGGCAATCGCTGGTCACGATCCGCGAGATTCGACGAGTATTAACGCCCCGGTTCCTGCAGTTGTACAAGCGGCTAAATCAGGTGATGTTAAAGGTATGAAAATTGGCGTTGTCAAAGAACTCAACGGAGATGGATATCAAGCAGGAGTACGTTCGCGCTTTGAAGAATCACTTGAACTTCTCGCTAAAGCTGGCGCTGAAATCGTAGAAGTGTCTTGCCCAAACTTTGAATATGCCCTTGCCGCATATTATTTAATCGCACCAAGTGAGTGTTCTTCCAATCTCGCTCGGTTTGATGCAATGCGTTATGGATTACGAGTGGGAGATGAGAGTGGGGCATCGGCAGAATCTGTCATGAACCTGACTCGAGATATCGGATTTGGCCGCGAAGTAAAACGACGAATTATCTTAGGTACTTATGCACTCTCTTCTGGTTATTACGATGCGTATTATGGAAGTGCTCAAAAGGTCCGCACTCTGATTACGCAGGATTTTGAGAAGGCGTTTACTCACGCTGATGTTCTCGTGTCACCAACTTGTCCAACGACAGCTTTTAAAATAGGTGAAAAAAGTAATGACCCCCTTGCTATGTATCTCAATGACATCGCAACGATCCCGGTAAATATGGCTGGTATTGGTGGAATGAGTTTGCCATGCGGACTCGCTCCTGAGGATTCTCTGCCCGTTGGTTTTCAAATCATGTCACCAGCAATGCAGGATCAACGCATGTACTTAGTTGGTGCGGCGCTGGAAGCTGCTCTCCTTGCTCAATGGGGCGCGCCTCTACTTTCACAGGCACCAGTTATGGGGGGCGCACAATGAGTTCATTGACCTACGATGATGTTGTTGCAAAATACGAACCAGTACTTGGCCTTGAGGTACACGTAGAACTCAACACTCATTCAAAAATGTTTTGTAGTTGTTCGACTATTTTCGGTGGCCAACCAAATACGCAGACCTGTCCTGTTTGTCTGGGAATGCCAGGTGCGCTTCCAACGGTCAATGAAAAGGCTATCGAATCAACCATTTTAATCGGATTAGCGCTTAATTGTTCTATTGCACCCTTTAGCCGCTTTGCTCGTAAGAATTATTTCTATCCAGATATGCCAAAGAACTTTCAAATTTCCCAATTCGACGAACCTATTTGCGTTGATGGTTTTGTTGATGTTGAAATTGACACAGACGAAGGTGTAAAGAAATTTCGTATTGAAGTTGAACGCGTTCATATGGAAGAGGACACCGGAAAGTCACTCCATGTGGGTGGAGCCACAGGTCGTATTCATGGCGCAGATTATTCTCTTCTTGATTACAACCGTGCGGGAATTCCACTCGTTGAAATTGTTACCAAAATTGTTCCAGGCACAGGACGTTATGCACCAGAAGTCGCTCGCGCCTACGTTGCAGAACTCCGTGACATTTTGCGTTCTCTTGGCGTCAGTGATGTGAAAATGGAACAAGGTTCCTTGAGATGCGATGCGAATGTTTCACTGCGCATAATTGGCTCTGATGTATTGGGTACTCGAAGTGAGACAAAAAATGTGAACTCACTTCGCTCGGTCGAAAGAGCCGTTCGCGGTGAAATGATTCGTCATGCCGAACGTCTCAATAATGGCGACCGCGTTGTACAAGAAACTCGTCACTTTCAGGAAGATACGGGACTGACTCGTTCTGGACGATCCAAGGAGCAAGCAGAGGATTATCGTTATTTTCCAGAACCCGATTTAGTTCCAGTAGCGCCAGATGCACTGTGGATTGAACAACTTAGAGCAACACTTCCAGAGCGTCCTTCTATTAGGCGCAAACGCTTGCAAGAGCAGTGGTCGGTTCCAGATAAAGAGATGTCTGCAATGGTTAATGCAGATGTACTCGATGTTGTTGAGGCGACAGTTCTTCTAGGCTCGGATCCCACTAAAGCGCGATCATGGTGGCTAGGTGAAATTTCAAGAGTTGCAAATGAAAAAGAGATTGCAATTGCGCAGCTTCCGATTACTCCCAACGATGTTGCAGAAATCGTTGTGTTAGTTAATTCTGGAGAGTTAACTGACAAACTTGCCAGACAAGTTGTTGAGGGAGTGATTGCAGGTGAAGGTACGCCAGCGCAGGTTATTTCTCAGCGTGGGATAAAAGTTGTCAACGATGATGTCGCTCTCATGAAGGCAATCGAATCTGCATGTGCTGCTCAACCTGAGACAGCGGAGAAAGTGCGTGCAGGGCACCTTCCTGCAGCAGGTGCACTCATTGGTGCAGTGATGAAAGAGACCCAAGGGCAAGCTGATGCAGCGCGTGTACGTGAGTTACTTCTGAAGCATTTAGGTCAATGACACACGTCAATCCCTACACTTCTGCTCAAGACTTGATCGAACACATTCGAACTGGCGTTACATCCCCTATTGAGTTGCTAGAAAATTCACTGGAGCGAATTTCCCACGTTGATTCATCTGGGTACGCACTCAATTCAGTACTTGCACTCGATCTCGCAGCTCGTGATTTTGCTCTTGGGGTTAATAGCGGGCTGCCACTTGCTGGGATACCTGTTCTGATCAAGGACAATATTGAAGCAATTGGTTTACCAGCAACTGCTGGCTCAGCAGCTCTTGCACCATTTCCAGTTCTGAGAGATTCGTCGATAGTTGCGCGCTTGCGCGCTGCAGGTGCAAATGTCATTGGTGCCACCAATCTCTCAGAGTGGGCCAATATTCGCTCCACTCAATCGACAAGTGGGTGGTCTGCAGTTGGTGGACTCACTGCAAATCCTTGGTCGCACGAACGAAGTGCAGGTGGTTCGTCATCGGGTTCAGGTGCCGCAATTGCAGCAGGTCTAGTTCCTTTAGCCGTGGGTAGCGAGACTGATGGCTCAATAATTTGCCCAGCATCACTAAACGGCTGTGTGGGAATCAAGCCAACCGTGGGCACGGTACCTCGCGATGGAGTGATCCCAATTAGCGCCAGCCAGGATTCACCAGGTTCAATGGCCCGAACTGTTGAAGATGCGGCACTTTTACTTGAAGTGATGATGGGAACTAATGGATTAGTTCAGGCCGCGCGTGAAGATCGTCAAATAAGAATAGGCGTTGTCTCATCATGGCTTACTTCGGACGAGGGCACTGATTCACTCTTCAGTGATGCGCTCACTATTTTGAATTCTTCAGGGATAACACTTGTTGAAATTGATATTGCGCAACCGGAAGATTGGGTTGCTCAGGATGAATTTGCAATTTTGCTTCATGAACTTGTCGATGATCTCGCCGCATATTTATCTCTGCGTACTAACGGTTCATTTAATTCATTGAAGCAAATCATGGAATTTAATTTACAGAATCCGGAAATAGAGATGCAACATTTTAAACATGAACTTTTTGATCAAGCAATCGCACTCGGTGGCCGAGGAGAAAAATACGCGCAGCTTCGAAAAAAGAATGTGGATTGGGCTCAAGGCATCTTGTCCAAAGGCCTAGAAAATGTGGATGTGCTCATTGGCGCGTCATATTCACCAGCATGGAAAAGCACTCTCGGAGGTGGAGATGATTTCTCCAAGGCGAGTTGGATCACTATGGCACCGGCTATCGCCGGAACTCCCATTGGCTGCGTTCCAATGGGAGTCACCCAGGGTCTTCCTGTGGGACTTGGCGTCGTTGCACGAAAAAACGACGAAGCAACTTTGATTTCAGCAATGGCGCGGATAGAGAAATCTTTAGATCTAGGAATTTTAGTTCCTACATATACGAAATGAATTTAGTGAACGACAACGCCTTCACTCTCAACAACTGCTTCTTTGCCTATATTGATGAAGAAGAAGAGCACCACGGCGCCTGTAAATAAAAGTGCCGCACTGACTTTAAATGCCACAGTGAAACCATGAGTTATTCCAAATAATTGCACTGTGTCGCCTAGCGCTTGATTTGCTGCGATGTACGTGGTTGTGGCTGTTGCAGCAACAGTATTGAGTAGCGCTGTTCCGAGTGATCCACCGATTTGCTGGCTTGTGTTAATCATTGCACTTGCAACTCCAGTGTCATGATTTCCCACAGCATGTAGCGAGGTTGTAGTCAGTGGAATAAATACAAGCGCCATTCCACTGCTCATAATCAAAAGAGCAGGCAATACGTGCGATGCATACGCAGTATCTGGAGTGATTCGAGTGAGTAGCAAGAGTCCGATTCCAGCGAAAACCAAACCAGGGACCATCAGTGGTTTTGGTCCAACCTTTGGCAGTAATTGCGATGCAACACCAGCAAAAATGATGATGCCTGCAGTAAATGGCAAGAAGGCAAATCCAGACTTCAATGGCGAATATCCAAGTACGGTTTGAAGATAGAGACCCAGGAATAAGAACATAGAGAAGAGGCCAGCGCCTACGATCAGTGAACCTAAGTAAGAACCGCCACGGTTACGCTCCGTGACAACTCGAAGAGGCATAAGTGGGTTTGCTACACGTTTTTCAATCACAACGAAAATGATGAGAAGTATTACTGCTGCACCTAGGAATGTGAGTGTGTGCCCATCGCTCCAGCCAGATGTTGCTGCTTGATTAAATCCATAAGTCAATGAGAAGAGTCCAGCTGTCGCAGTAATGACACCTGGAATGTCGTAGGTACGATTTCCATCGGCTTTTGACTCGTGAACAAATTTAAGCGCAAGGCTTGCCGCGATAATTGCAATCGGAACATTTACTCCCAAGCACCAACGCCATGAGAAGTATTCAGTGAGCGTTCCACCGAGAATAAGTCCGATAGCGGCTCCGCCACCAGAAATAGCACCGATAACTCCAAATGCCTTTGCTCTCTCTTTTGGAACTGTAAAAGTCACGCTAATGATTGCTAATGCAGCTGGAGCGAGTAGCGCTCCGAAAACTCCTTGCAATGCGCGAGATGCGAATAGCAGCGACTGAGTTGAGGCTATTCCACCGAGAGCTGACGCTCCTGCAAACCCAAGAAGACCAATAATGAGAATTCTCTTGCGTCCCATGAAGTCGCCAACTCGACCACCGAGTAGAAGGAGAGAGCCAAATGCCAATGTGTACGCCGTAATTACCCATTGTTGATTTGCATCAGAAATACCCAAATCAATTTTTGCACTAGGAATCGCGATATTGACAATGGAACTATCAAGAACGACCATCAATTGTGAGATTGCGACCACAAAAAGTGTGCGCCAACGGTTTGGGTCCAGGCCATCTAGATCTAGCTTTTTAGACACGAAAAAACTCCTCTGAATTAATGTGAAATATGAGAAATGCGGCAAAGTGAAGCGACAAGGGCCGCTCTTACATTTAAGATTATGTCATGCCTAATATGAAACCGCGATCTGGCCTTGTCACTGATGGAATGGAGCGGGCACCTGCGCGCGGAATGCTGCGTGCGGTGGGTATGGGAGATGATGATTGGGTTAAACCTCAAATTGGCATTGTCTCCTCATGGAACGAAATAACTCCCTGCAATCTTTCCCTGGATCGATTGGCAAAAGCTTCACGTCAAGGAGTTATTGATGCCGGCGGTTTCCCAATGCAATTTGGAACAATTTCAGTCTCTGATGGAATTTCAATGGGACATGAAGGAATGCACTTTTCACTTGTTTCTCGCGAAGTCATTGCTGACTCAGTTGAAACTGTGATGCAAGCAGAACGACTTGATGGCATGGTGACATTTGCCGGGTGTGATAAGTCTCTTCCTGGAATGATGATGGCTGCAGCGCGCATCGATGTTGCGAGCGTCTTTGTATATGCAGGTTCGACACTTCCAGGACAGGTGGATGGAAAAGATGTCACGATTATTGATGCATTTGAAGCGGTAGGTGCATGCGCACGAGGACTCATTACCAAGGAACAACTTGATAAAGTAGAACGCGCAATTTGCCCTGGTGAAGGTGCCTGTGGCGGTATGTATACGGCAAACACAATGGCAACAGTTGGGGAAGCCATTGGGCTCTCACTTCCAGGCTCTGCGGCGCCTCCGGCTGTTGATAGACGTCGGGATGCATTTTCAGTGCAAGCAGGAGCTGCAGTTGTGAATCTTATTAAACAAGGAATTACAACAAGTGATATTTTAACAAAACCGGCATTTGAAAATGCAATCACAGCAGTAATGGCACTCGGTGGATCAACTAATGCAGTGCTGCACCTACTTGCTATTGCCCACGAAGCTCGTGTAGATCTCACACTAGATGATTTCCATCGAATTGGTTCCAAAGTTCCATTGCTTGGCGACCTCAAACCTTTTGGTCGGTATGTGATGAGCGATATGGATAAAGTTGGAGGAGTCCCAGTCATTCTTCGCGCGCTGCTTGATGCAGGGTTACTCCATGGTGACACGCTAACTGTTACGGGAAAAACTATGGCTGAAAACTTGGCCAATATTAATCCACCAGATGCTGATGGGGATATTTTGCATGCTGTGTCAAAACCATTATCGAAAAGTGGTGGCATCACAATTCTTGGCGGAACTTTGGCCCCAGATGGAGCAGTGACAAAAGTAGCCGGAGTCGGTGTAGATGTATTTGAAGGACCTGCACGTGTTTTTGAACGCGAGCAAGGCGCAATGGATGCACTGGAAAATGGAACCATTCAGGCAGGCGATGTAGTTGTAATTCGCTACGAAGGACCAAAAGGTGGGCCGGGAATGCGCGAGATGTTGATGATTACGGGCGCAATCAAAGGTGCTGGTCTTGGCAAATCAGTTCTGTTATTGACCGACGGACGATTTTCTGGGGGCACAACAGGATTATGCGTTGGGCATGTAGCTCCAGAAGCAGTCGATGGCGGGCCAATCGCACTTGTATGCGATGGTGATCGAATTCGAATCGACATACGTGCGCGAACTCTTGACCTCCTCGTCGACGAGGCTGTATTAACCGAGCGCCGTCGAAACTTTGAACCAATTCCTCATAAGTACACTCGAGGAGTTTTGGCAAAGTACGCAAAACTTGTGGGTTCCGCCTCAAAAGGCGCGGTCTGCGACTAAATACGGAGTTGTGTTGCGACCAAAATATGAGATTCATATCTCAGGGGTTGACGATAAGGCGCGGTCATTGGAGAATATACGCATGATGACATCACTAGTGGTGATCCAAAAGCGCGCGATCTAAGCACCACGATCGCGCGCTACCCCTCAGTCTTCGCTGAGGGGTTTTGCATTTCACATGAAGTTATCACCAAGACGAGAAACGAGAATGAAAGGAGTAGGAGAAATGAGCACACCTAACGGCACGGCAATGAATGGGGCGACCAGCCTAGTGAAATCACTAGAAGCCGCCGGAGTAGATGTCATGTTTGGGATTCCAGGCGGCGCAATTCTTCCTGCTTATGATCCGATTTTCGATTCAACAATTCGTCACATTCTTGTTCGCCATGAACAAGGAGCGGGCCACGCAGCAACTGGATATGCCCAAGTAACTGGACGTGCGGGTGTGTGTATTGCAACTTCTGGTCCAGGAGCGACAAATCTTGTTACGCCGCTAGCTGATGCAGCAATGGACTCAGTGCCACTCGTCGCGATAACAGGTCAGGTTCCGTCTGCAGCTATTGGAACCGATGCCTTTCAAGAAGCCGATATTCGTGGCATAACAATGCCATTTACAAAACATAATTACCTCATCACAAATCCTGATGATATTCCACGTGCGATTGCTGAAGCATTTCACATTGCAAATACTGGTCGCCCTGGACCTGTACTTGTTGATATTGCAAAAGATGCGTTGCAACGTGCTACAACTTTTAACTGGCCATCAACTGTTTCACTCGCCGGTTACCATCCACATCTTGAACCAGATTCGCAATCAATTTCCGATGCGGCTGCGTTAATTGCGCAATCACATCGTCCAGTGTTTTATGTTGGTGGGGGAGTCATCAAGGCCAATGCTTCACGTGAACTTATGCAACTGGCAGAATTATTAGGAGCTCCAGTTGTAACAACACTGATGGCTCTTGGATCTTTTCCTGCAAGCCATCCACTTCATATGGGAATGCCAGGAATGCACGGAACTGTTTCAGCAGTGACTGCTCTTCAAAAATCAGATTTGCTCATTACTTTAGGTGCGCGCTTTGATGATCGCGTTACTGGAAAACTTTCATCCTTTGCAGTCAATGCAAAAGTAATTCACGCCGATATCGACCCTGCGGAAATTGGTAAGAATCGCTTTGCAGATGTTCCAATTGTCGGAGATTTGAAGGCGACAATTACAGCGCTAATTCCAGCCTTGCGATCAGCATTGTCAAAGAATCAGCCCGATCTTTCGACATGGCTACGTCAGGTCAATCACTTGAAGAGTACATATCCTTTGGGCTTTGATATTCCAACCGATGGAACCATCTCTCCTCAGTATGTAATTCAACAGCTTGGAAAAATATCTGGCTTAGATAGCATTTTCGTTGCCGGTGTCGGACAACACCAGATGTGGGCCTCACAATTCATTCCATATGAGAAGCCTCGCACATGGCTCAACTCAGGCGGACTTGGCACCATGGGTTATTCGGTTCCTGCAGCGATGGGAGCAAAAGTAGGCGCACCGGATACAACAGTCTGGTCAATTGATGGTGATGGATGTTTCCAAATGACGAATCAAGAATTAGTGACCTGTGCTCTCAATAACATTCCTATTAAAGTGGCCATCATCAATAATGAGAGTCTAGGAATGGTTCGTCAGTGGCAGACTCTCTTCTACGAGGGCCGATATTCAAATACGAGCCTTGAATCAAAACGAATTCCTGATTTCCCGAAACTTGCTGATGCGATGGGTTGCGTAGGTCTCAGTTGTGATCGACCAGAAGATGTTGACTCAATAATTGAAAAGGCTATGTCAATCAATGACCAACCAGTCGTAGTGGATTTTCGAGTACATCGCGATGCAATGGTCTGGCCAATGGTTGCTGCCGGAACTTCGAATGACGAAATCATGATCGCGCGCGAGATGGCGCCTGACTGGGATTCACAGGAGCTCTAATGAGTACACATACCCTTGCAGTCCTCGTTGAAAACTCACCAGGTGTTCTTGCCCGTGTGGCGGGACTATTTTCTCGACGTGCCTACAACATCGATTCACTCGCCGTTGGCCCGACAGAGAATCCAAATATTTCTCGAATGACGATAGTAATTAATGTGGAGAATCACGCTTTGGAACAGGTAATTCGCCAATTAGATAAATTGATTAATGTCATCCATATTGCTGAAGTTAAACCCTTGGAATCAATTCAAAGTGAGTTACTTCTCGTGAAAATAAGTGCGACTAATTCTCTCAAAGCCGAAGTGGAGAGAGTAGTTGATTCCTTTGGGGCCAAGATTGTTGATTGGGATGATCAATCAATGACTATCGAGGCAACGGGAGACCCTGAAAAGATTGCGAATTTGCTCACAGCCGTAGGCACATTTGGCATTCGCGAACTCGTGCAATCGGGCCTCGTGGCACTCGAACGTGGAAGTTCGGCTCTATCAGACCGTACCCTTAGTGCTCAAAGCATTCCTACCGCCGATGGCGGCCAGGCGGATTATCAAAACTAAACCAACGACTACCAAAACAGCACAAACGAAACGAAGGAGACACACCGTGGCAACGATGTATCACGAAGAGGATGCAGATCTATCCATCATCCAGGGTCGCAAAGTCGCGATCATCGGTTACGGCTCACAAGGTCATGCACACGCGCTGAACTTACGCGACAGCGGCGTAGATGTTCGAGTAGGACTCAAAGATGGTTCACCATCTCGCGCAAAGGCCGAAGCAGAAGGACTTCGTGTCACTAGCGTTGCCGAAGCAGTGAAGGAAGCTACCGTCATCATGATTTTGGCGCCAGATCACTTGCAGCGTCATATTTATACTGACTCAATTTTGCCAAATCTCAAAGAGGGCGATGCACTATTTTTTGGTCACGGATTTAATATTCGTTTTGGTTACATCAAGCCTGGTCCATCAGTTGATGTTGCAATGGTCGCACCAAAGGGCCCAGGTCACCTGGTTCGTCGCGAATACGAAGCAGGTCGCGGAGTTCCCGTCATCGTTGCAGTAGAACAAGATGCAACTGGCAGCGCTTGGCCACTCACACTTTCTTACGCAAAAGCAATTGGTGGCCTTCGCGCTGGAGGAATTCTGACCACCTTCACTGAAGAGACAGAGACAGATCTATTCGGAGAGCAGTCAGTACTGTGCGGTGGAGCCTCACAACTAGTGATGTATGGATTTGAAACTCTCGTAGAAGCGGGATATCAACCTGAAGTTGCATACTTTGAATGCCTTCATGAATTAAAATTAATTGTAGATCTGATGTACGAAGGTGGAATTGCAAAGCAGAGGTGGTCAGTTTCTGACACGGCTGAATACGGTGACTATGTTTCAGGTCCACGAGTTATCGACCCTCATGTAAAGGAAAATATGAAAGCTGTGCTTGCAGATATTCAAAGCGGCGCATTTGCAAAGCGCTTCATTGATGATCAAGAAGCGGGAGCACCTGAATTTAAAGCACTTCGCGCAAAGGGTGAAAGTCATCCGATTGAAACTGTTGGCCGCGAACTTCGCAAGATGATGTCGTGGGTTAAGGCTTCCAACAAAGATGATTACAAAGAAGGAAACGCCGCGCGTGGCTAAACCTGTCGTCTTAATTGCTGAAGAGTTAAGCCCTGCGACCATTGGTGCGCTTGGACCAGATTTCGATATTCGCCACTGTGATGGCGCTAATCGGGAAGAACTTCTGAGCGTTCTAGCCAGTGGTGTTGATGCTGTGCTCATTCGATCGGCAACCAAAATGGATGCCGAAGCGATTGCCGCAGCAAAGGGTCTTAAAGTAATTGCACGCGCGGGAGTTGGACTAGACAATGTTGATATTCCTGCGGCAACTGCAGCGAAGGTCATGGTGGTAAACGCCCCAACTTCAAATATTGTCAGCGCAGCTGAATTGGCAATTTCTTTACTCTTGGCAAGTGCCCGCCATATTTCCCCTGCTCACGCTGCGCTGCGCGCAGGAAAATGGGCGCGATCAAAATACACAGGAACTGAACTTTTTGATAAAACTCTCGGAATTGTTGGGTTTGGACGCATTGGACAACTCGTTGCCCATCGCATGCAAGCTTTCGGAATGAAAGTTGTGGCATACGATCCATATCTTTCTGCCGAGAAAGTTAGCGCACTTGGCGTGCAATTATTATCACTCGATGAACTTCTTGCTGTGAGTGATTTTATTACGATTCACTTACCAAAGACTAAAGAAACTGCAAATCTCATTGGGGTTGAAGCGTTATCAAAGGTAAAGCCAACGGTTCATATCGTGAATGCTGCGCGTGGTGGAGTTCTTGATGAAAGTGCGCTCTACGCCGCAATTACTGAAGGCCGTGTTGCGGGTGCAGGTATCGATGTCTACGCAACTGAGCCATGCACTGATTCGCCGCTCTTTTCTTTAGACCAAGTTGTAGCAACACCTCACCTGGGCGCATCAACAGATGAAGCTCAAGAGCGCGCAGGAATTGATGTAGCTGTTTCTGTTCGTAAGGCACTTGCGGGCGAAGACGTTCCTGACGCAGTGAATGTATAAGGAGAATTGTAATGTCGAAGACTTTTAATTTAGCCGTAATAGGCGGAGATGGAATTGGTCCAGAAGTCGTGGCCGAAGGCCTCAAGGTCCTTGATGTCGTTGCATTGAAATACGGCGTCACATTTATTAAAAAGTCTTATGACCTAGGTGCGGGTTATTGGCATCGCACCGGAGAGGTTCTGCCAGATTCTGTTCTGGCAGAACTTGCTACTGCAGATGTGATTTTACTTGGGGCAGTGGGAGATCCCAGCGTTCCTAGTGGAGTTCTAGAACGAGGCCTCTTACTTAAACTTCGCTTTGCATTTGATCACTACATTAATTTGCGCCCTGCCAAGTTAATGCCTGGTGTCACTTCGCCACTTGCCACTCAAGCGCCAATCGATTTTGTAGTTGTTCGCGAAGGTACAGAAGGTCCCTATGTCGGAGCTGGCGGTGTTCTCGCTGAAGGAACCGATGCTGAAATTGCGACTGAGGAGAGCCTCAATACTCGACGGGGCGCCGAACGCGTTATTCGTGATGCATTTGCACGCGCATCACTTCGTGAGAGAAAGAAACTCACTCTCGTCCATAAAAACAATGTCCTTACACGTGCTGGTGGGTTATGGACTCGCACCTTTAACGAAGTTGCAAAAGAATTCCCAGAGATAACTACTGATTATTTACATGTTGACGCGGCTTCAATGTTCTTTGTCACCAACCCCGAGCGCTTTGACGTTGTCGTCACAGATAATCTCTTTGGAGATATTTTGACTGATATTGCAGCTGCCATCTGCGGTGGAATTGGCCTTGCTGCTTCTGGAAATATAAATCCAACCAGAAAATTCCCCTCCATGTTCGAGCCCGTACATGGCTCTGCGCCAGATATTGCAGGAAAGAATATTGCTGACCCAACCGCGACCGTAATGTCAGTAGCGATGATGCTTGATCATTTAGGCTTAAAGGATGCCGCCCAAGATGTTCAGCGAGTGGTCGCTGCAGATTTACTTAATCGTGGAGATAAAAAGAGAAGCACAACCGAAGTGGGAGATGCGCTCGTCGCAGCGCTATAAAAAATGAAAATCACCCTTAATCCTTTAGCAAAAGATAGCGCCACTCGCGCAGCACTTGTTGCCGAAGGTGGATTTGGAAAGTACTACACAGACCATATGGTTGTATGTGAGTGGAGCCAAGAGAGCGGTTGGGGAGAGCCTGAACTAAAACCGTACGGACCTATTTCCCTCGATCCTGCAACTGCAGTATTCCACTATGGTCAAGAAATTTTCGAAGGAATGAAGGCATACCGTCAACCTGATGGTGGTGTCGCACTTTTTCGCCCTGAGGCGAATGCCCAACGATTCGCTAAGTCGGCTAAACGTCTAGCGTTACCGGAAATGCCAGAAGCGCTTTTTTTGGAAACAGTTGAAACGCTCGTCAAAGAAGATGCAGGTTGGGTGCCAGACAAAGTTGGCGAATCGCTCTACATCCGCCCCTTCATGATTGCCACAGAGGTAGGACTAGGTGTGCGTCCATCAAATAAAGCAACCTACCTACTTATCGCAACACCAGCCGGTGCTTATTTTGACCCATCCAAAGCAGTTTCTGTTTGGATTTCAACTGAGTATGTTCGCGCAGCACAAGGCGGAACAGGTGAAGCCAAATGTGGTGGAAATTATGCCGCCTCATTGGTCGCTCAGAAAGCTGCAGCCGAACAAGGGTGCGATCAAGTTGTATGGATCGATGCAAAGGAACGAAAGTGGATTGAAGAGATGGGCGGCATGAACCTGTACTTTATAAAAGGTTCTGGCACAAGCGCTTCGGTAATAACTCCGCGCCTTACAGGCACGCTGCTTCCAGGAATAACACGTGATTCCATATTAAGTGTGGCAAAAGATCTTGGCTATAAGGTCGAGGAAGTAATGCTCAGTGTTGATGATTGGCGCGATGGAGTTTCCAGTGGCGAGATAACTGAAATATTTGCATGCGGAACTGCTGCGGTGGTCTCTCCAGTTGGTCAAGCAAAGAGCGCGATGGGAACATGGATCACGGGGGACGGAAACCCAGGTGTGATTACTATGGAAATTCGTAATGCACTTCTTGCAATTCAACACGGCCAATCAGCTGATACACACGGCTGGATGCGTAAGGTTCTCTAATGCCACTCAGTGATGCCTTCCATATTTATGACACGACACTGCGAGATGGCGCACAGCAAGAGGGTCTTAATCTTTCCGTCCACGATAAATTAGCAATCGCTAGGCATCTTGATGATCTCGGAGTTGGATTTATTGAAGGTGGATGGCCAGGGGCAAATCCGAAAGATACAGAATTTTTCGCACGCGCGGCAAAGGAACTCCATCTTAAAAATGCAACCTTTGTTGCATTCGGTGCAACACGACGTCCAAATGTAAAAGCAGCCGATGACGCTTTATTGGGTGCGCTTCGAGATTCAGGTGCGCCTGCCGTCACCTTGGTTGCGAAGTCCTATGACCGTCACGTAGATCTTGCGCTTAAAACGACACTTGATGAGAACTTGGAAATGATCCGAGACTCAATTACCCACCTGCTCACCGAAGGCCAAAGAGTGTTTCTTGATGCAGAGCATTTCTTTGATGGGTATAGAGCAAATCGTGCATATGCACTAGAAGTTGTTCGGACTGCTGCCGAAGCCGGAGCTGATGTCATTGCCCTGTGCGATACCAACGGTGGAATGCTGCCCGATGAACTCACACAAATTATTCATGATGTATTAGGAGCAAGCAGCGCACGACTCGGAATCCATTGCCACAATGACACTGGATGCGCCGTCGCAAACTCAATGGCTGCAGTGGAAGCTGGGGTTACTCATGTCCAAGGAACTCTCAATGGTTATGGCGAACGAACTGGAAATGCAGATCTAGTTACAATCATTGCAAATTTAGAATTAAAGAAGAAGAAACTTGTACTTCCTGAAGGGTATTTACGAGAGTCATTTAGAATTGCGCATGCGGTTGCTGAAGTCACAAATGTTTCACCAAGTGCGCGCCAACCGTATGTTGGAGTGTCAGCTTTCGCCCATAAAGCTGGCCTGCACGCAAGTGCTATTAAAGTTGACCCATCCCTATATCAACATGAGGATCCAGCATCAGTAGGCAATGACATGCGGATGTTGGTCTCAGACATGGCTGGACGAGCCTCTATTGAATTGAAATCTCAAGAACTTGGAGTAGATCTCGGTGGAGATCGCGAACTCGTGGGGCGAGTTGTAGATCGAGTGAAAGAACTTGAAGCGCAAGGATTTACATTTGAAGCCGCTGATGCTTCATTTGAACTTTTGCTACGAACTGAATTAGATGGCAAACGACCAAGTTTTTTCACAATTGATCATTGGCTAACAACGACTGAACGAAATCCGAACCAAGGAATTATCACAAAAGCAGAAGTCACAGTGCATGCCCAAGGGAAAGAAATTTCCTGTAGTGGAATCGGTAATGGTCCAGTCAACGCTTTTGATAACGCATTACGAGAAGGTCTTAAACAGCTATATCCAGAGTTAGCGATTCTGACTTTGACTGATTACAAAGTGCGAATTCTCGAAGGACGTTTAGGAACAGGAGCCATCACGCGTGTTCTTGTAGAAACTAGTGATGGAAAAGGCGAGTGGAGCACCATAGGTGTTCATGAGAATGTCATCGCGGCGTCTGCCATGGCGTTAGAAGATGCGTTGACATTTGGTTTGTTGCGTCAAGGTCGAATTCCCCTCTGATGAGTACAAGTGTGGAGGATGCCCGTGCAGCCTTTGCTCGCTATTTGGAAGCTGAACGAAATCTTTCGGTACATAGTGTTCGTGCCTACCTAGGAGATCTCGACAGCTTGATTTCCCACTTAGAGCTACTCAAAATTACTGAAATGAAGGAAATTGAATTAGCTCACCTACGTTCGTGGTTAGCAAATATCTCAATCAAAGGTGGTGCGCGAGCAACTCTCGCAAGAAGAGTGGTAACAATTCGTTTATTTACCGCCTGGGCCACAAAAAAATCGTTTTTGGCCAAGGATGTTGGAGCTTCGTTAGTGACCCCAAAAAGTCATCGCACATTACCCAATGTTTTGGGAATCGAAGATGCACGTATCGCCATGGAATCTTTGGTACTTCGCGCAGGAGAAGAACAATCTGCCCAATCGCTAAGAGATTGCGCAATGGTTGAAATTCTTTATGCCAGTGGAGCGCGCGTGGCAGAATTATGCGGACTTGATCTAGAACATATCGACTATGAGAGAAATACAATTCGAGTCTTTGGCAAGGGCAGCAAAGAGCGCACGATTCCAATTGGTGATCCGGCCATGAAAGCGCTCAACATGTGGATCTCTCAAGGCAGATCTCAGATGCTTACCTCGCCATCTGAAAAAGCAATTTTCCTTGGAGTCCGGGGAAAGAGAATCGATCAACGCACCGTTCGCACGGTTGTGTATAACGCTCTTGCGGCGATAGATGGGATCGAGCGCATGGGGCCGCATTCACTTCGCCATTCAGCGGCGACGCACTTGCTGGAAGGGGGAGCAGATCTTCGCACCGTGCAGGAAATATTGGGGCATGCCTCCCTTGCTACGACTCAGCTATACACGCATGTCTCCACCGAAAGAGTCCAGAAAGCATTTAAGCAGGCGCACCCTCGGGCGTGATGACCACGTGAGCGGGTAATTTTGACGCTCCCCGCTCAGGTAGGATTACCAATGCACAGGACACATTGGACTGTGACATCTCAGCATCAACTCGTAGTACGAGTGCGACCACCTCGGTCCAGAAGAATTTCTGGTCGGTGACAGCGGATGCGACGGGCTTAACAAATTGTTAGGCCATTAACCGAGAAGGTTTTGCGCATAGTGAGAAATCATGTGCCCATAAACCTAAGAAGGAGTATGCCGTTATGGCAGTTGTAACAATGCGAGAGCTCCTCGACAGCGGAGTCCACTTCGGACACCAGACTCGTCGATGGAATCCAAAGATGAAGCGCTTTATTTTCACAGAGCGCAATGGAATTTACATTATCGATATTCAGCAATCACTTGCACTTATCGATAGTGCTTACGAATTCGTAAAGGATGTCGTAGCAAAGGGCGGACATGTTCTTTTTGTTGGAACAAAGAAAGCTGCACAGGAGCCAATTATTGCTCAAGCAGCACGTGTCGGAATGCCAACAGTTACAGAGCGTTGGCTCGGTGGAATGCTTACCAATTTCCCAACTGTGTACAAGCGTATCCAGCGTTTGAAAGAACTAGAAGCGCTAGAAAATGCAAATGACATGTTGCTAACTAAGAAAGAACTTCTTGTGCTTCGACGTGAGCGTGAGAAGCTACATAAGAACTTAGATGGAATTCGTCATATGACTAAGTTGCCTAGTGCAATCTGGGTTGTTGATACCAAGAAAGAGCACCTAGCAGTTGCCGAAGCTAAGAAGCTTGGAATTCCTGTGATCGCAATTTTGGATACTAACTGCGATCCAGATGAAGTGGATTTCAAGATTCCTGGCAATGATGATGCAATTCGATCAATCGGACTATTAACACGTGTCATCACTGATGCAATTGTGGCTGGCCTTGCTGCTCGCTCTGCAACAGTAAAAGAAGAAACCAAATCTGATGCACCTGCAGCAATCGCTGCTGACGAACCAATGGCTGACTGGGAAAAAGAAATCAGTGAAGGCGTTGCCCCAGTTGTAACCGATGTAGCAGCTCCAGCAGTGGAGGCATAAGTGGCTTCTTATAGCGCGCAAGATGTAAAGAAACTTCGCGAAGCAACTGCTGCAGGAATGCTTGATTGTAAAAAAGCACTTGATGAAGCAGAAGGTGATTACGACAAAGCTGTCGAGATCATTCGCGTTAAGGGTCTTAAAGGTGTCACAAAGCGAGAGGGCCGTTTAACTTCAAATGGACTAGTTGTTGCTAAAGTTTCAAGTGACTTAGGCGTAATGCTTGAGCTCAACTGTGAAACAGACTTCGTGGCAAAGGGCGAACGTTTTATTGCTCTTGGCGATGAACTCATTGAGCACCTTCTGGCTTCAAAGACTCCAACCGTGGAGACTTTCCTTGCATCATCTATGTCTAACGGCAAGTCTGTGCAATCAGTTATTGATGAAGCAAACGCCACGCTTGGTGAAAAGATTGAAGTTCGAAACGTTGCGGTTGAGACCGGTCCTGTTGGCCTCTACCTCCACAAGACGAGCCCAGATTTGCCGCCACAAGTAGGCGTCCTTGTCTCACTTGCTAAAGATGCAGCAGAAGTGGGCAAGGATATTGCTCAGCACATTGCAGCCTTTGCACCTAAGTTCGTTAACCGTGAAGACGTCCCTGCGGACCTCATCGAAAACGAGCGCAGAATTGCCGAAGAGACTGCTCGCGAAGAGGGCAAGCCAGAGGCATCGCTTTCGAAGATTATCGAAGGTCGTGTAACCGGTTTTGTGAAAGAAGTGAGCTTGATCGAGCAGTCTTTTGCTAAAGATGCAAAGAAGACTGTCAAGCAGATTCTTGATGAAGCAGGAACCGCCGTGAAGGCATTCCACCGTTTTCGCGTGGGCCAGTAATACCCTAATAACATATTCACAATAAGCGAGAGGAGCACTCATGCCCGGTACTAGAGGTAAATACGGGCGAGTGCTCCTTAAACTTTCTGGAGAAGTTTTTGGCGGGGCCAAAGGAATTGGCGTAGATCCAGATGTTGTCCAAGATGTAGCAAAGCAGATTGCAGATGTAGTGCGTAGTGGAGTACAAATAAGCATTGTCGTTGGCGGAGGAAATTACTTCCGAGGCGCAGAATTACAGTTGCGGGGAATGGATCGCTCGCGTGCTGATTACATGGGCATGCTCGGAACGGTCATGAACTGCTTAGCTTTACAAGATTTTCTTGAAAAAGAAGGCATCGATACTCGCGTGCAAACAGCAATCACCATGGGACAAGTTGCTGAGCCCTACATCCCGCGGCGCGCAATACGACACTTGGAAAAAGGTCGTGTTGTGATTTTTGGAGCAGGAGCAGGCATGCCGTTTTTCACAACCGACACTGTCGCAGCGCAACGCGCGCTTGAGGTTGGTTCAGAAGCACTTCTCCTAGCGAAAAGTGGGGTCGATGGCGTGTATAGCGCTGATCCAAAAAAGGATCCCACGGCTACTAAGTACGACACAATTTCTTATGACGAAGTTCTCTCTAAATCTTTAGCAGTAGCTGATGCTGCCGCTTTTAGTTTATGTCGCGAAAATAATTTACCAATCGTTGTCTTTGATTTGATGACTAAGGGAAATATCGGCCGTGCAGTACGTGGTGAAACGATTGGAACGCTTGTCGCATAAGCGATGAGTGAAAAGCGAAGGAGCAACCATGTCAGATGTAGCAACCGCACTCAAAGAGGCGGAAGTAAAGATGAATAAGGCGCTCGAAGTGGCCAAAGATGATTTTGCAACCATCCGTACAGGTCGCGCTCATCCAATGCTTTTTAATAAAATTATGGTCGATTACTACGGCACCTATACCGCGCTTTCTCAACTCGCATCAATCCAGGTTCCAGAAGCACGCATGGCTATCGTCTCTCCATTTGATAAGGGTGCAATGGCTTCGATTGAAAAAGCTATTCGTGATTCAGATCTAGGAGTAAATCCAGGAAATGATGGAGTCGTCATTAGAGTCAACTTCCCTCAACTAACCGAAGAGCGCCGTAAGGATTACATCAAAGTTGTTAAGACAAAAGCTGAAGATTCAAAAATCTCCATGCGTAATATTCGCAGAGCCGCCAAGGAATTGATGGAAAAACTCGAAAAAGACGGCAACATTGGAAAAGATGATCTCGCACGAGGTGAAAAAGAATTAGAGAAAATTACAGGCGATCATGTTGCCAAAATCGATGAACTTCTCAAACATAAGGAGACAGAACTTCTCGAAGTCTGAGAAGTTTTTACCTACACGTGGATGATTTACATTCGATTAATGCCGCTATTAATGCACGTGCTGGGAGAAAACTCCTCCCTTCCATTGCTGTCAGCATCGGCTTAATTCTTCTCGTCTGGTCCACCCTTGCCTTTGCGCGAGAAGTTTTTGCAGTCCTTATCGCAGTAGCCGTCATTCTGGGGCTACGGGAAATTAAGCGAGCTTTCACCGCTCGAAAAATACACATTTCATTTAGATCACTGGCTCTTGCAACAGGTGGCCTTACATATGCCACATGGTTTGGTGGGGTAGGTGGCTTAGCTGTTGGAACCGCAATTGCGTTTCCTGTCCTGATGATTGCATTGCTAAGAAAAGGTCCAGATGGATTTATCGCAAGCGCTACCGCAACCACGCTTTCATTAATATATTTACCATTCCTTGCCGGCTTCCTAGTGCTCTTGGCACGTCCGAGTGATGGCCTTGCGCGCGTGATGACTTTCGTTGTTCTCGTTGGATGCAATGACACCTTTGCCTATCTTGTCGGTGTCCTTTTTGGTAAACATCCACTCGTTCCCGCAATTAGTCCAAAGAAGACATGGGAAGGTTTAGCTGGCTCAATTATTTTTACGACTGTTGGTGGGGCGCTTAGTTTTATCTTCATTTTAAAATTGGAATGGTGGATAGGTGTTCTTGTGGCTTTTATGATTGTGTTTACAGCAACAATGGGCGACCTCATTGAAAGCGCCATGAAGCGTGATATGTCGATTAAGGATATGGGATCCCTTCTCCCAGGACATGGTGGAATGCTTGACCGTTTAGATTCAGTTTTACTTTCCGCCCCTGCGCTCTGGCTAGCGCTTGAACTAGTAAAGAGATATTCATGAGCGAAGATAATAATGAATTAAAATTGGTTTTTGAAGAACCCAAGCAACGCAAAAAGGTTCCCAAGCACCTAGCAGATTACTCGCCCGAGGAACGTCGCACCTTGGCTACAGAACTTGGACTTCCTGCGTTTCGAGCCAATCAGATTGCCAACCACTACTTCACTCATTTCTCAAATGATCCAACAACATGGACCGATATCCCTGTTGCACTTCATGACACTATTCGGGAAAAATTCTTGCCACAACTCATGTCATTAGTTCGTTCAGTCACTTGCGATAACGGTATGACAAGAAAAGATTTATGGAAATTACATGATGGAGTGCTCGTTGAGAGCGTTCTTATGCGATATTCAGATCGCACTACGGTATGTATTTCCTCGCAAGCAGGGTGTGGAATGAATTGCCCATTTTGCGCAACTGGCCAAGCAGGGCTGACTCGAAATCTGAGTGCGGGTGAAATTACTGAACAAATTGTTGCAGCGGCTCGTGCGTGTGCCGAAGGCGAACTGCCTGGCGGTCCAACACGTTTATCAAATATTGTCTTTATGGGAATGGGAGAGCCACTTGCTAATTACACCGCAGTGATTCGCACTCTCAAGAATGTTACTGAGCCAAATCCAGAGGGGCTAGGCATAAGTGCGCGCTCGATTACTGTATCTACCGTTGGTCTTGTCAACGGTATTGAGAAATTGACTGAAGAAGGCATGTCGGTAACCCTTGCGGTCTCCTTGCATACCCCCGATGATGAACTTCGAGATTCACTCGTTCCTATTAATTCCCGGTGGAATGTTAAGGAAGTATTGGCAGCTGCTGATGCCTACGAAAAGCGGACAGGTCGCCGCTATTCAATCGAGTACGCCCTCATTAGAGACATTAATGATCAGTCGTGGCGAGCTGATCTTTTGGGTCGGTTGCTCAAGAACCGAAATGCCCATGTCAACCTTATTCCGCTTAATCCGACTCCAGGATCTAAATGGACTGCATCAAGGCGAGAAGATGAGGCCGAATTCGTGCGCATCCTTGAAAGTTATGGGGTTCCTGTTACCGTTCGAGATACACGCGGAAGAGAAATTGATGGAGCATGTGGGCAGTTAGCAGCTGCCGAACTATCGAAATAGGAGATAACCGTGAATTTTATAGTTGGTGAAAGTACAAGCGTTACCGGAGTGATTCTCGCAGCCGTTGTTGGATTTATTACTGGCGCCATATATTTTGGCCCGAAAACAATGTATCCACGGTGGTGGAAAGCGCTCGGAAAAAGTCCAGCGGAAAATCCAGGCGGAAATATGGGACTCACTTTTGGAGCAATTTTTCTCGCGCAGCTTGTTCAGGCCTTCGCCCTTGCTTTTGTTTTGCAACGAATGTATCCATCGGGTGTTAGCGCAATCGCGGCAGCAATAGTTGGTGCCTGCGTAGCACTTGGATTAAACGCAGCCCCTTCACTTGGTCATCGCTTAATGGGTAATCAAGGATGGAAAGTGTGGTCGATAGAAGTCGGTGGAGATGTCCTCGCTCTTGCCCTGATGTCAGCTGTCGTGGTGTCATTTTAAAATGAAGAATATAAACGAGCTTGCTGATGAGTATGAATCCGCGACGTCATACTTTGCGAAATTAGTAGAAGGTGTTGCGCCAACTCAATTAGATATCAAAGCCCCGGGCCAATGGTCTGCCCGGCAAGTTATTCACCACATGGCAGATAGCGAAGCTCAATCCTATGCGCGCCTTCGCAGGCTACTTGCAGAACCTGAGGGCTCTCTCATTCAAGGCTACGACGAGAGTGCATGGGCGCAAGCACAGATTCTTGGCTATGACGAACTGCCCGTAGCCAATTCTCTCGCAGTCTTGCTCTCGGTTCGCGCCGCATCGCTAGATCTCATTCGACGAATGAAACCAAGTGACTTAGATAAGTTTGGCCTACATAGCGAACGCGGAAAATTTACAATTTCGCAGTGGCTCGACGCATACTCGGATCACCCACGCGACCACGGCGCACAATTAGAAAGAGCGTTACAGGGTTTGCCTTAAATCTCTTCTTGAACAATTCTCATCTCGCGCGTAGGCTCAACACTATGGAAAAGTTGAGTAATTTTATAAATGGCCGCCGTGTTGATTCCACTTCAGGTGAGACAACTTCGCTGATTAATCCCTCTACGGGGGAAGCGTATGCAACCGCGCCTAAATCAAATGCGGCAGATGTAGATGTAGCGATGAAAGCGGCTTCAAACGCCTTTTCATCGTGGCGTGATTCCACTCCATCTGAGCGTCAGCGCGCTCTTCTCAAAATTGCTGATGCCATCGAGAATCGCGCCGATGAATTTGTAGAAATTGAAAGTCGAAATACTGGCAAGCCACTTGCTGTGACTGCATCTGAAGAGATGCCACCAATGCTTGATCAAATTAGATTTTTTGCAGGTGCGGCAAGAAACTTAGAAGGCAAATCTGCTGGAGAGTACTTACGCGGCATGACATCTTTCATTCGTCGTGAGCCAATAGGTGTGTGTGCTCAAGTGACTCCCTGGAATTATCCAATGATGATGGCAGTGTGGAAATGGGCGCCAGCAATCGCTGCTGGAAACACTGTTGTTCTCAAGCCAAGTGATACGACTCCAGCATCGACAGTATTTATGGCAGAAGTCATGAGCGAATTTTTGCCTGATGGAGTCATTAACGTTGTGTGCGGAGAACGCGAAACTGGAGCCGCACTCGTTGAGCACAAGACACCCGCAATGGTTTCAATCACAGGGTCGGTTCGAGCAGGAATTGAAGTTGCTGGTGCCGCGGCCAAGCAACTTAAGCGAGTACACCTCGAACTCGGTGGCAAAGCGCCAGTTGTTGTTTTTGATGATGCCAATTTAGAGTCTGCAGCCCAGGCCATTGCCTTGGCTGGATATTTCAATGCAGGACAAGATTGCACTGCTGCCACTCGAGTAATTGTTCAAGCAGGGGTATATGACGAGATGGTTGCCCTTCTTGCGCATGAAGCAACACATAACATCGCAATAGGAATGCCCCATGAAGATGTTCTCCTGGGGCCCGTGAATAACGCTAACCAATTGGCGCGAGTTGCCGGCTTTATCGATCGCGCTCCATCACATGCTCGAGTCCTTTCAGGAGGCGTACAACTCAAGCAGCCTGGTTACTTCTACGCTCCAACAGTTGTAGCTGACCTGTTGCAAAGCGATGAAATGATTCAGTCAGAGATTTTTGGACCTGTCATCACTATCCAGAAATTTACAGATGAAGCCGAAGCAATTGCTATGGCCAATGGGGTCGATTACGGACTTGCCTCCAGTGTGTGGACGCGAGATCACGGCCGAGCAATGCGTCTCTCTCGCGCCTTTGACTTTGGCTGCGTCTGGATTAATACCCATATCCCCATGGTTTCAGAAATGCCACATGGCGGTTTCAAGCGCTCAGGATATGGAAAGGATTTATCGGCCTACGGCTTTGAAGATTACACGCGCATCAAACATGTGATGACAAATCTCGAAGGATAGTGGCGAGAAAAGTTCCAAATATCGTTGAATGTGGGCCATAATGGGCCATCTCAAAGTTCCATCTGACCGCTCTCGCACCGAAGGAGTTCTCCATGGCCAAGAAAGATTCACTCTCTCCAGAAACGCAATCTCTGATTAAAACTGCAATTTCACGCCGTGGGCTCATTGCCGGCGTAGGCGCAGTAGGTGCAGCGGGAGCCTTGGCTGCATGCGGTTCGGGTGGATCAGGCGATAGCGCCTCTGGTGCAAGTGACACAGTGCGCTGGGCAAACTGGACTTTGTACTTAGACGTGGACGCATCAGGCAAGGTGTATCCATCTATTGAAGAATTCACACAGCAAACTGGTATCAAAGTTGATTATCGCGAAGATATAAACGATAACGATGAATTTTACGGCAAAGTTCAAGGCCAACTAAAGCTTGGCAAAGATATTGGGTATGACATCGTTACGCCAACAGACTGGATGGCGGCACGTTGGATTCGACTCGGTTACACAAAAGAATTTGATACAGCTAATATTCCAAATGCGGTTAATGTTTTGGATTCCTTGGCAGATGTTTCATTTGATCCAGGTCGCGCTCGCTCACTTCCTTACCAAGGAATTATGGCTGGGCTTGGTTGGAATACTGCAAAAGTTCCAAAGGGACTGCACACACTTGATGATCTTTTCGCGCCAGCAAATAAAGGAAAAATCACAGTCCTTTCCGAACTTCGCGACACGATGGGTATCATCATGCTCTATCAGGGCGTTGATATTACTAACTTCAATGAAGCTCAGTACATGAATGCTGTTGATTTCCTTGCCAAGAAAATTTCAGATGGCTGGATTCGTGGAGTTAAGGGCAATGAGTACAAAGAAGATCTCATCAGTGGCGACGCAACAGCCGTCATAGGCTGGTCTGGCGATATGTTCCAGTTGGCACTTGAAAATGAAGGTAAATTTGATTTCGCTATTCCAGATTCTGGTGGCACTTTCTCAAATGATAATTTCCTCATTCCATCAGTTGCTCCAGCTGAGAGTAAAGCCAATGCTGAAAAGCTCATCAATTACTACTACGAACCAGCAGTTGCTGCTCAAGTAGCTGCCTATGTTAATTATGTAACTCCTGTAAAGGGAGCGCAGGCAGAAATGGAAAAAATCGATCCAACACTTGCGAAAAGTGAATACATTTTCCCATCAGAGGCTACTCAGTCACGTTTGAAGGTTTTCCGTGCTCTGACTCCAGCTGAGGAAACTTCGTTCACAACTGCATTTCAGAAGGCGGCCGGTAACTAAGTGGCTGATGCATCAACTTCTGCAAAGGGAGATCTGCGTCTAACACGTATCACCAAATCATTTGGTGATTTCACAGCCGTTGATGATCTTTCACTTGTCATCCCTGAGGGTTCTTTCTTCGCACTCCTTGGACCATCGGGGTGCGGTAAAACAACAACACTTCGGATTATTGCAGGTCTTGAAGAGCCTACTGTTGGAAGCATTCATATTGGCGCGGTTGATATCACGACTAAGAAGTCATATCAACGGCCAATTAATACGGTTTTCCAAAATTATGCATTATTTCCACACCTGACAATTTATGAAAATGTCGCATTCGGACTCCGCCGCCGTGGAATAAAAGACGTTAAAGAAGCTGTAGATAAAGTTCTTAACCTTGTTGAACTTCCTCATTTGGCGCAACGTAAACCGACGCAACTCTCTGGTGGGCAACAACAGCGCATCGCTTTAGCGCGTGCAATTGTGAATCGCCCAGCTTTGCTACTTCTCGACGAGCCATTAGGCGCACTCGATCTTAAATTGCGCCGGCAAATGCAGATTGAGCTCAAATGGATTCAGACTGAAGTTGGTCTCACATTTGTGCACGTGACCCATGATCAAGAAGAAGCAATGACTATGGCTGACACAATCGCTGTTATGAATGAAGGAAAAATTGAGCAGATGGGTTCTCCTGCAGATCTCTACGACAATCCTGAAACAGCCTTTGTTGCAAACTTCCTAGGTCAGTCCAATTTGATTAAGGGCACGGTCGAAGGCACTGATGGTGATTCACTCGTAGTAAACGTCTTTAGCCAGAGAATAAAGATTGCCAAATCTAGAAGCCACGCCAAAGACAATTCTGTTTTGGCTGGAATTCGCCCTGAAAAGATTCGTATTCATCCAGAAGGGACTCCTGCCACAGGCAATGTGCTCACAGGTGGAGTCATCGCTGACGTTTCATATATTGGCGTAAGCACCCAGTACCAAGTTGAAATGCCATGGAAGCAAGAACTCATGGTCTTTGAGCAAAACGATGATGGAGTTCCACCGCTGAATAAAGGCGACGCAGTCGTTTTATCTTGGGAATCAATCTTTACATTTGCCTTAGCTGGAGATGAGGATGCGAGTGCGGGATCTGAAGTAATGCCAGAGGATCTCGACGAGTAATGGCTCTCATTCACGCCGCACGCTCCCGCGTTTCAGCCTTTTCTGGGGGTAAGGCCAGCATGCCTTATGTGCTCTTAGCCCCGGGGCTTATCTTTCTCTTTACTTTTTTTATTCTACCCATTGCAAACTTGGCGCAAACTTCTACTCAAACTCCAATCGCTGGTGGAGACACAGGCGAATACGAACAGACTTTCCATTTCGCCAATTACGTCAACGCTTTTCTTGATAACAAGGAACAATTCGGCCGTTCATTTTTGTATGCAACCCTAGCGACAGTTTTAGCCCTAGCGATTGCCTACCCATTGGCATATGCGATTGCATTAAAATCGGGAAAATTTAAAAACTTTCTACTAGTGCTTGTCGTGGCACCGTTTTTCACTTCATTTCTTCTTCGCACTATTGCGTGGAAGCAGATTTTGGGAGAGGGAGGCTTTGTCGTCCCTACATTGCGAGGACTGCACATAATTGGCGAGCAAACATCGCTTACTGCAAGTGCCGTTGCGGTTGTAGCAGGTATGACTTATAACTTTTTGCCTTTCATGACGCTGCCTCTATACGCCTCACTTGAGCGAATAGATCCACGCACTTTGGAAGCTTCTGGAGATCTCTACGCCAACGGAATTACTACATTTAGAAAAGTTACATTGCCTTTATCAATGCCCGGTGTAGTAGCTGGAACTCTTCTGACATTCATTCCAGCAGCAGGTGATTACGTCAATGCAGCCATCCTTGGAAATCCCAACACCAAGATGATCGGCAATGTGATTGATTCGAGTTTCTTTAAAATCGTAGACTATCCAACCGCAGCAGCGCTTTCCTTTACTCTGATGATTGCAATTCTAATCTTGGTCACCATTTATATTCGTAAATCTGGAACGGATGAGCTTGTATGAAACAACTTGCTGATGCACCGATTCCAACTTTGCCAATAAATGCACGAATATCTCGATGGTTTGGTCGAAATCTCATTCGAATTTATGCAGTTTTTGGTTTTACTTACCTTTTTATCCCCGTGCTCTATACATTCATTTTTTCATTTAATGATGGCGGAAAGAGCAATTTAGTGTGGAAAGGTTTCACCACAGCTAACTGGCAAAATCCTTGTGGCGCACCAGAGGTTTGCACAGCCCTTGGTAATTCAATAAAAATTGGATTACTAGCTACAACATTTTCAACAATCCTAGGAACAGGCATTGCATTTGCAATCGGTCGCTATAACTTCAAGGGCAGATCATCAACTAATTTGCTAATTTTCTTACCAATGGCAACTCCAGAAATTGTTCTAGGTGCTTCTCTTCTTTCTTTGTTCCTTGTTTTTCAAATCAACCCGGGCTTTTGGCCAACCGTAATCGCCCACGTTATGTTTTGTATTTCCTTTGTGGTGGTCACAGTAAAGGCACGAATCGCAAGTTTGGATCCACGGCTTGAACAAGCGGCGATGGATCTGTATGCAAATGAATTTGAGACTTTTCGTCGCGTGACTTTACCTCTAGTCGCACCAGGTATCGCTGGCGCAGCACTTCTCGCATTTAGTCTTTCATTTGATGATTTTATTATTACTAACTTCAATTCAGGAACTCTTTCAACCTTTCCTAAATTTGTTTATGTTTCTGCCACCAGAGGTATCCCACCGCAAGCAAACGTGATCGGTTCTTCAATGTTTTTCTTAGCCCTGATCATCGTTGTTGTTGGTCAGTTTGTAGGAAACAAAAGGAAGCCTCATTAATGGCTAATTTAGGCAACATGTACGGACCAAAATTTACATTTTTAGGAATTGGCGAATGTGATCTCGAAGTCCCAAGTAGTTATGCTGACGCAGACGTAATTATTGTTGGCGCACCCATAGATAGTGGAACATCACATCGCTCGGGAGCGAAATTTGGACCTCAAGCTATTCGAGGTGGAGATTATCTTCCACACGATGCCGAGCGCCCACATTTGGCCTTGCGAATTGATTCTTTGAAAGCTTTGAAAGTTCTCGATGCTGGGGATTTATTGATGCCGGGTGGGGATTTGGTTTCATCTCTTGCGGTACTCGCAGACGCTACGGAAAAGATTTCATCTGCTGGAATTATTCCGGTAATCCTCGGCGGTGATCACTCCATCGCCTCAGCTGACGTCTTGGGTATTGCTCGCCATCGTGGAATGGGCAGAATCAGCATGGTTCACTTTGATGCACACGCCGATACAGGCGACACGCAATTTGGAGCACTAGTCGGGCATGGCACTCCAATGCGTCGATTAATTGAATCGGGCGCTGTTCGTGGCGATCGTTTTCTTCAATTGGGACTTCGTGGTTATTGGCCAGATAGCACAACCCTTGATTGGATGCGTGATCAAGGCATGCGAAGTTATGAAATGACAGAAATTCATCATCGAGGACTCAACACAGTTTTGGATGAATCATTTGAGAGACTAACTGATGACTGTGATGGAGTCTTTCTCTCGGTAGATATTGATGTTGTCGATCCAGGTATGGCGCCAGGAACTGGAACTCCAGAACCAGGTGGTATGACAAGTCGTGAATTACTTGAATCAGTCCGACGAATATGCCTTGAGTTACCAGTAGTTGGAATTGATATTGTCGAAGTTGCACCGCCATTTGATAGTGCAGATATCACTGCAATTCTGGCCAATAGAGTTGTGCTTGAAGCTCTAAGCGCGATTGCAAAGCGACGCAGTGGCGAAACATATTCTCCTACTCAAAATCTTCTTGATCGTTAAATGCGTGATTTAGTAATCCTTGGTTCAACCGGGTCGATAGGAATACAAACTCTAGAAATCGTTGCAAGTAATCCCGACCTTTTTAATGTACTAGCAATTGCTTCTGCCGGAAATAATCCGAGCGCCTTAATTGAGCAGGCTAAGAAATTTAACGTCAAGGTAGTAGGAACCGTTCATAATGCTGATGTATTGCGCAGCTCCCTTCCAGGGGTCACGGTTATTGATGGGCCCAACGCATCAACTGAATTAGCAGCCATCACATGTGATGTGGTCGTAAATGCAATTACAGGTTCAATCGGTCTTGCCCCCACCTTGGCAGCCCTGAAAGCAGGAAATACTCTTGCGTTAGCCAATAAAGAATCACTCATTGCAGCGGGTGAACTAGTCATGGGCCTTGCCAAACCAAATCAATTAATCCCAGTGGATTCCGAGCACAGTGCGCTGTGGCAGTGCTTAATGGCGGGGAGAAGAGATGAAGTGTCACAACTAATTCTCACCGCATCAGGGGGGCCATTTCGAGATCGCAAGGATCTCAGCACCGTTACTCGCGAAGAAGCACTCGCGCATCCGACCTGGTCAATGGGGCCGGTGATTTCTGTTAATTCAGCAACATTGCTCAATAAAGGTTTAGAGATTATTGAAGCGCACGTTTTGTTTGGAATTCCATATTCACATATTCAGGCCGTAATTCATCCTCAATCAGTTGTGCACTCAATGGTCGAATTTGTCGATGGTTCAACTATTGCCCAAGCAAGTCCGCCGAACATGAAAGGGCCGATTTCCTTCGCCATACATTGGCCAGAGCGACTCAGTGCAGCTACGCCTGCCATTGAATGGAGCCAATCTCAACAATGGTCTTTTTCTCCCATTGATGATCTTCGATTCCCTGCAATTAATTTGGCTCGAGAGTGTGGCAGGCTCGCAGGGGGACTCCCAGCAACCTTTAATGCTGCCAATGAAGTTGCCGTTGAGTCATTTCTTGCTGGAGGCATTAGATTTACTTCTATTATGGAGTTAGTCGCAGACGTTGTAGAAAAGGTGGGCGCGCAGGCGGCTACGAGCATCCGTGATTTAGGCGATGTCAGTGCCATCGAGAACAATGCACGAAATATTGCCCGTGAATTAATTAGTCGAATGGTTTAATACATGCAATTTCTCGGAATACTTGCTTTCATTGTTGCGCTTTTACTTTCAGTCATGTTCCACGAATTTGGCCATTACATAATGGCTAGGAAATTTAACATGAAAGTATCTGAATTCTTCCTTGGATTTGGAAAGCGCATCTGGTCTTTTCGTCGCGGGGAAACTGAATTTGGAATTAAGGTTATTCCAGCTGGCGGCTATTGCAGAATTGAAGGCATGGTTCCCAGCGACATTATGCCCGCAGGTGAAGAAGATCGAGCATTTTATGGAGCAAGCTCTGGTCGCAAATTAATTGTTCTAGGGGCTGGCTCTTTTCTCCACTTTGTTCTCGGCTTTCTCCTGTTGCTGGCGATATTCATGGGGGTTGGGACCTCGCAGGCCACATCAACAATTGCCCAAATTTCAGTGTGTGTTCCCAAGGGCGTTCTTGCCTGCGCAGATGTGGATCCCATATCTCCGGCGCAAAGTGCAGGGCTGCGTGCTGGGGATCAAATTCTCGCCTTTAACGGCGCAGAGATAACTAACTGGTCGAAAGATGTTGAAATTATTCGAAATTCTCCGGGTAAAGCCATTACTTTGACTGTGAAAAGAGACGGGAAAATATTTGATATTTCAATTGTTCCAGCGGTTCGAATTATTGATGGTGAGAAATATGGATTTCTCGGTGTTGTCAATACGTATGGAATTGTAAAAAGTTCTCCCATCAAGTCATTTGAATTTGCAGGAAAACTTTCAAAAGAATTTCTCACAAGTAGTGTGACATCAATTGCATCCCTACCATCGAAAATTCCTGCACTATGGGGCGCTACAGTCTCAGGCGATGAGCGAGACCCCAATGGTCTTGTCGGGATCGTAGGAGTTGCACAAGTTTCAGGTCAAACAATTGGTTCGAACGCTCTCTCAGTCAAAGAGCGTCTGGCCACCTTTTTATTACTCATCGCAAGTTTAAATTTTTTTGTTGGGGTTTTTAATTTGCTGCCCATTCTTCCACTTGACGGCGGACATATGGCGATTGCAATTCTTGATGAGGTGCGAGCTCTCTTCGCGCGAATTCGAAAACGACCTCGTCCCTCGCCAATTAATGTAAATTCCTTGGCACCTGTAACCATGCTTGTCTTCATATTATTAGCGGCGCTGACTGTTCTCTTGCTTGCTGCTGACATCATCAACCCAGTTCATCTCAATCTCTAGCGCTTCGTGTCGCAACGCCAGAAAATTTAGGGCACAATAACGTCATGGTCGATCTAGGTATTCCAAGTGCTCCAGCAAAAACTCTCGCACCTCGCCGCCAAACGAGGCAACTCAGAGTAGGTTCAATTGGGGTTGGAAGTGATTCACCGGTATCAGTGCAATCCATGTGCACAACGCTGACTTCTGATGTCAATGCGACGCTCCAACAGATTGCAGAGCTCACGGCTTCTGGTTGCCAGATAGTTAGAGTGGCGGTCCCAAGTCAAGATGATGCTGATGCACTTGCTCAGATTGCAAAGAAGTCTCAAATACCGGTCATTGCTGATATTCACTTTCAACCTAAATATATTTTTGCAGCCATTGATGCAGGGTGCGCAGCAGTTCGCGTAAACCCTGGAAATATCAAACAATTTGATGACAAGGTAAAAGAGGTCGCTAAGGCTGCTGGCGATGCTGGAGTTCCTATTCGTATCGGCGTGAATGCAGGATCGCTAGACCCTCGACTAATTGCAAAATATGGAAAAGCAACTCCAGAAGCCCTCGTTGAGTCAGCCCTGTGGGAGGCGAGTCTTTTTGAGGAACATGGATTTTCCGATATTAAAATTTCAGTAAAGCACCATGATCCAGTCACGATGGTCAGTGCATATCGACTTCTAGCAGCGCAATGCGATTACCCGCTTCATCTTGGAGTAACAGAGGCTGGCCCAATTTTCCAAGGAACAATCAAATCTGCAACAGCATTCGGTATTTTATTATCGGAAGGAATCGGTGACACGATTCGCGTTTCCCTCTCTGCACCACCAGTAGAGGAAGTTAAAGTTGGAATTTCCATTCTTGAGTCTTTGAATTTACGTCAAAGAAAACTTGAAATTGTCTCGTGCCCTTCATGTGGGCGTGCACAAGTTGATGTGTACTCACTGGCCGAAAAAGTTCAGGCGGGGCTCCAAGGTATGACAGTGCCTCTTCGTGTTGCAGTCATGGGATGTGTGGTTAATGGACCAGGAGAAGCACGTGAAGCCGATCTCGGTGTGGCTTCGGGTAATGGAAAAGGTCAAATTTTTGTAAAGGGGCAGGTTATTAAAACTGTTCCAGAAGCCATGATTGTTGAAACACTCATTGAGGAAGCGATGCGCTTGGCCGAAGAGATGGAAGCTGCTGGAGCTCTCTCTGGGGAACCTAGCGTTAACGTTCACTAAATCCTTCGCTCTCCTTGTAGGTGCGTAAGGTAGGCTCGCGCCTATGTTGCGAATGTCTAGCCTTTTCTTGCGTACTTTGCGTGATGATCCATCCGACGCCGAAGTTGCAAGCCATCGATTACTGGTTCGCGCGGGGTATGTGCGCCGTATTGCTGCGGGAATTTATTCTTGGCTTCCATTGGGGTACATCACATTACGAAATATAGAAAGAGTCATCCGCGAGGAAATGGATCGTGCGGGGTTTCAAGAGGTGCATTTCCCCGCCTTGCTCCCAAAGGAACCATATGAGCAGACCAATCGCTGGAATGAATACGGGCCCGAACTTTTCAGACTTCAAGATCGCAAAGGTGGCGAATATCTTTTAGGCCCAACGCATGAAGAAATGTTTACTTTAATGGTCAAGGGGGAGTACTCCTCATACAAAGATTTGCCATTATCTCTCTATCAAATTCAGACTAAATATCGAGATGAAACACGTCCGCGTAGCGGAATCATCCGAGGACGCGAATTTGTTATGAAAGATTCGTATTCATTTGACCTAGATGACGCAGGACTGGAAGCGTCTTACCAAAAACATCGTGAGGCGTACATTAAAACATTCGCCCGTCTTGGTTTGAAGTACAACATTGTGAGCGCAATGGCTGGGGCAATGGGTGGATCTAAATCTGAAGAATTTCTAGCTCCTTGCGATACGGGAGAAGATACGTATGTTCTCTGTGAGAAGTGCGGATACGCAGCAAATGTAGAAGCAATGGTCACAATTGTTCCGCCTGGAAATCCAGATGGGGTACCTGTTCTAGAAGTTCTCAATACTCCTAACACTCCAACAATTGATTCACTTGTCGCTGTGCTAAATGAAAACTATGGCGGCGGGTACACAGGGGCAGATACTTTAAAAAATGTCATGCTTGTCGCTGACACGAAAGCAATTGCAGTATTGGTACCTGGAGATAGAGAAGTAGATCTCAAACGCTTACAGGCAAACTTATCTGGCGTACAAGAGCTTAGAATTTTTGAAGAAGCAGATTTCGCACAGTACCCAGGGCTTATTAAGGGATACATAGGACCACAAGATGCCGCGCAATCTGGAATACGAGTGCTCGCAGATCCCAGAATTGCACCCGGAACTTCATGGGTTACTGGTGCAAATCAAAGAGATCGCCACGCTCGCTTTGTAGTTAATGGCCGTGATTTCACACCAGATGAATATGTGGAATGTGCAGAAGTACGCGCTGGAGATCTCTGCCCCACATGCTCGGAGCCAATTGTCATGGATCGCGCCATTGAAATTGCTCACATCTTTCAACTTGGACGCAAATATGCCCAGGCACTTAATTTGAGCGTGCTTGATCAGAATGGAAAATCTCAAATTGTCACGATGGGCTCATATGGAATTGGTGTGTCGCGAGCGGTTGCCGCTATTGCAGAACAGACACACGATGCCATCGGTTTATCGTGGCCAGTAGAGATTGCTCCAGCCAAGGTTCATATTGTGGCTACAGGAAAAGAGGATAATCCTTTTAATGTTGCAGAAGAACTTGCTAACAATCTTGAAAAATCTGGAATAACTGTTTTGCTCGATGACAGGCGCGATGCAAGCCCAGGCGTTAAATTTAAAGACGCCGAGCTCATTGGAATTCCAGTAATTGTTGTAGTCGGTAAAGCCCTTGAATTTGGAAATGTAGAAGTTCGAGTGCGAAGGAGCGGCGAGAAGAGCGAAGTGAGTGTTGCGGACGCAAGCACATTTATTTCCAATGTACTTATCGCCAATTCTTAAAAATGTTTGTTGAAGTATCCACTCTCACGCTAGTAGCTTTAGCACTTGCAGCATTTTGTGCAGGACTTGTCGATGCAATTGCTGGAGGCGGTGGCCTCATTCAGCTCCCGGCCCTGCTTATCGGACTTCCAAATGCTTCCACGGTTGAAATCCTTGGAACCAATAAGTCGGCATCAGTTTTCGGAACATCGGCTTCGGCACTTCTCTATCGAAGAAGCGTCAAAACTGAAGTTCCATTCTTAATTGCAATGTCACTGCCTGCCTTTGTTGGGTCAACCTGTGGGGCATCACTAGCCTCAAAAATTCCAACCGAGTCAATGCGACCAATCGTTTTTGTACTTCTCGTAGCGGTGGGTATTTATACCTGGAAGCGCCCACATCTCGGAGCTATTGAATCTTTACGCCATAATCGGGAGAGAAGATTCCAAATTGCCGCAGTTGCGGGATTAGTTGTCGGTTTTTATGATGGAATTTTTGGTCCGGGTACTGGGTCTTTTCTCATGCTTGTTTTAGTCTCTATGGGTTTTGCCTTTCTTAGCGCATCGGCCATTGCCAAAGTTGTTAACGTGTCAACAAACTTAGGCGCAATTCTGGTCTTTGGAATCCACGGAGCAATCATCTGGAAAATTGCTTTGGTTCTTGCCTGTGCAAATATCACAGGCGGAATCGTGGGATCCAGATTAGCGATTCGAGGAGGATCGGCTCTCGTGCGCAAATTTTTTCTAGTCGTCACATTTGCATTGATTCTCAAGGTAGGAATTGATACTTTCTTAAATTGGTAGTTCCTCGCCTTACCAGTTATTATTGGCACTTCACTAGATAAACAATTTAATAGAAGGTGGTTAAAAATGTCTCTTAGCGATGCTCTTTTTGAACTCATTGGACAAAGTGTTACACGAGCTGGGTACTATCTTGAAGAGGTGCAAGTAGCCTCCCCTGGAAACCACAAAATCATTACCTGCATCGTTGATGCAGATGTGCCGTTGAATATGGATCAAGTAACGAGTATCTCCCGCGAGATTTCAAATCTCTTAGACACCTCTCCATTTATCGGCGAGACTCCTTTTACTTTGGAAGTTACTTCGCCCGGAGTCGATCGTCCTTTGACTAAGCCACGTCACTGGAAGAAAAATCACGATCGACTTATCAAGATTTCAAAGCTTGATGGTTCGCAAGTCACCGGCAGAATTGTTTCCAACACCGAAGAAGCTGTTACCTTGGCAGAACAAGATAAAACCTTGGACGTTTTATTTGCAGATATCAAACGTGCAGTAGTCGAGATTGAATTCAACCGTAAGGGTGATCTGTAATGCATGTGGAAATGTCGGCACTCGCCGCATTGACTGCAGAGAAGGAAATTTCAATGGAACAGTTAATTGGTGCCATTGAAATTGGTGTCTTGACTGCTTATAACCAACTAGAAGTTGCCAAGCGCCATGCGCGTGCACACTTGGATCGAGAAACTGGAGAAATTTCTATCCTAGTTCCACAATTTAATGAACTTGGTGAAAGAGTTTCTGAAGAGCGTGATGAGCCTGAAGGTTTCACTCGCATTGCAACTTCAACAGCGCGTCAAGTAATAAAGTTGAAAATGCGCGAGACAAACGATGCTGAAATTGTTGGAGAATTTTCAGCTTCAGTTGGAGATGTCGTCTCTGGTGTGGTCCAGCAGGGACGAGACCCCAAAATGATTAATGTCAGTTTGGGTCGTATTGAAGGACGCATCCCACCGCAGGAGCAAGTGCCTGGTGAAATTTATAACCATGGCGATCGAATCAAGTGCTTTGTTGTAGAAGTGAAGCAAGGGCTAAAAGGTCCAGAAATTATGCTTTCGCGTTCTCATCCCGCACTTGTCAAACAGTTATTCGCACTTGAAGTTCCAGAAATTACTGACCGCATCGTAGAAATTATGGCTGTCGCTCGCGAAGCAGGTCATCGCACCAAGTTGGCTGTACGAACTCATCGTGCTGGTGTGAGTCCTAAAGGCTCGCTGATTGGCCCATTGGGAAGTCGTGCGCGTGCAGTTATGAATGAACTCAACGGCGAGAAAATAGATATTGTCGATTGGTCTGAAGATCCTGCTGTTTTTGTTGCCCACGCTCTTGCGCCTGCAAAAGTATCCCGCGTTGAAATTGTCGATCTCGCTACGCGAAGTGCAAAAGTAACTGTTCCTGATTACCAGCTCTCATTGGCAATCGGAAAAGATGGACAGAATGCCCGTCTAGCAGCAAGACTGACAGGATGGCGTATTGACATTCACCCTGACACACCAAGTACTCCACCAGCCGAAAGTTAATTTTTACGCCTGTAGATGGGTAGATTTAGGTTTTCCTCTCTGCTCGCGCTAAGATTGCGATATTGAATTCGAGCGATCGGCGATATAAGCGTGGGTGTCATTTCGATGCGAACATGCATAGTTTGTCGAAAACGGGAGAATCCAAACTCACTACTCAGAGTTATCCTGAAGGATGGCGCAGTTCTCGCCGATCCATTCAAGAGAATTCAAAGTAGGGGAGCCTCAATTCATCGAACATGTGTCCAGATGGCGGTACACAGGGGAGCGTTTCGAAATGCTTTTAAGCTTTCGAACTCACCAGATACAACTGCCCTTCTGGCATATATAGATGAAGAACCTAACGAAATGGATGCGAAAGATATGAAACTTAAATGAGCTCGTTGCGATTATGAGGTCTATCAACTAAGGCTCGCATTCATTAGGAATTGCGGGCCAAGACAGGAGAAATGTGTCAAAGGTCCGCGTACATGAGTTGGCAAAACAACTCGGTATGGAGAGCAAGGTTGTTCTTGCCAAACTCCAAGAAATGGGCGAATTTGTTCGCTCGGCATCATCAACGGTAGAAGCACCAGTTGTACGTCGCCTTGTAGAGATGTATCCAGATGCCAAACCAAGTGAAGATACTAAGCCGGTTAAGAAAGCTGCAGCAAAAAAGAGTGCAGCCAAACCAACAAAAGAAGTAAATCAACAACTTGCTGCTGAACTTGCTGCTGAACTTGGCGTAGATCTTGAAGCGCTCAAAGCGTCTCGCGCGGAAATCACAACACCTCCACCCGTTGTTGCTCAATCACCCGTCGAAGAGCAACCACCTGCAACACCAGTTGCTCCAACACCGGCAGCACCTCGTCCAGGTAATAATCCATTTTCAACAGGTGGCGCAGTTCCACGCCCACCTCGTCCAGGTAATAATCCATTTTCAACAGGTGGCGCAGTTCCACGCCCACCTCAACGACCTACAGGCACACCAGGTGCGCCGCGTCCAGGAATGTCTGGTCCGCGCCCAGGTTCTGTCCGTCCCGGATTTGCTGCGCGACCATCTGGTCCGCGTCCGGCAGGCACTGGCGGTCCAGGAAATTATCCACCGCGCACAGGAGCACCTTCTTCAGCTGGTCCATATAAGTCAACTGGCCCGGGTGCAACAGCTGGCGCACCGGCTCGTCCAGGTGGAGCACCAGGACGTGGACCGCAACGTGGAAGCACTGGCGGTGCATTTGGAAAGAATGCGAGCAAGAGTAGTAAGCGCAAACCAAAGAGTAGAAAAGCGCTACGCGACGAGTTCGACAATATGCAGGCGCCACAACTAGGTGGCGCAGTTGTCCCTCATGGAGATGGAAAAACTCCGATTCGCATGCGCCGTGGTGCATCCCTTGCAGATTTTGCTGAAAAAATTAATGCAGATCCAGCTGCTTTGGTTGCAGCGCTCTTTCACTTAGGTGAAATGGTGACAGCTACTCAATCAGTGGATGCCGAAACTTTTGAAATTCTTGGTGCGCAATTGGGTTACCAGATTCAAATTGTGAGTCCAGAGGATGAAGATCGTGAACTCCTTCAAGGCTTTGATATCGATTTGACTCAAGAACTTGCAGACCTAGATCAAGAACTTCTTGTCGCGCGACCACCGGTTGTTACCGTTATGGGTCACGTTGATCATGGTAAAACAAGCTTGCTCGATGCTATTCGAAAGACCGAAGCCATTAAAGATGAAGCTGGTGGAATTACGCAGCATATTGGCGCCTACCAAATTCACCATGACCATAATGGAATCAATCGTGCAATTACTTTTATCGATACTCCTGGTCACGAAGCGTTTACAGCGATGCGTGCACGTGGAGCCAAAGTCACTGATATTGCCGTTCTGGTAGTAGCAGCTGACGATGGAATCATGCCCCAGACAATTGAAGCGCTCAATCACGCACAGGCAGCAGATGTTCCAATTGTTGTTGCTGTTAACAAAATTGATAAAGAAGGCGCTAACCCAGACAAGGTGCGCCAACAACTCACTGAGTACAACTTGATTGCTGAAGAATATGGTGGAGACACAATATTTGTTGATGTTTCGGCAAAATCAAGCATCGGTATTGATGCACTGATTGAGTCAATTCTTCTGACTGCAGATGCAGCCATTGACCTTCGAGCAGTTGCTGATGATTCAGCTCGTGGTGTGGCTATTGAAGCTCACCTTGATCGTGGTCGTGGACCAGTTGCAACAGTTCTAGTGCAACGCGGAACGCTTAAAATTGGTGATCCAATTGTCGCTGGAGGATCTTTCGGTCGCGTACGTGCCATGCTCGATGAAGATGGTGAGAATGTTTCTGAGGCAGGTCCATCACGTCCGGTACAGGTACTCGGATTTACATCCGTCCCAAGTGCTGGCGATACCTTCTTGGTAGCAGATGAAGATCGTACTGCTCGACAGATTGCAGAAAAGCGTCAAGCCGCAGAACGCAATGCACAACTTGCAAAGGCTCGCAAAAAGGTTTCACTGGAAGACTTCATGGAACAATCCAAGATTTCTACATTGAATCTCATTCTTAAGGGTGACGTGAGTGGTTCTGTTGAAGCACTCGAAGATGCACTCCTACAGCTAGATGTTGGCGCAGAGGTTGACCTTCGCGTCATCCACCGCGGCGTTGGTGCAATCACGAAGAGCGATATCACACTTGCTTCAGCCTCTACTGCTGTCGTAATTGGCTTTAACGTGAAGCCAGAGCCACAGACTGCAATTTATGCGGATCAAGAAGGCGTTGAAGTTCGATTCTATTCAGTTATTTATCAAGCAATTGAAGAAATTGAACTTTCACTCAAGGGACTCCTCAAGCCAATCTTTGAAGAAGCGATTTTGGGTAACGCTGAAGTTCGAGACATCTTCAAATCAAGCAAGGCAGGCAACATCGCAGGTTCAATGGTTCTCGATGGAATCATTCGCCGAAATGCTAAAGCTCGCTTGATGCGTAATGGTGAAATGATTGTCGATAACCTGACTATCGATTCACTCAAGCGATTTAAAGATGATGCAACTGAAGTCCGTGAAGGATTTGAGTGCGGAATCGGTGTTGGAAATATCAAGGAGATGGCGGTCGGAGATACGATCCAAGTCTTCGAGATGCGCGAGAAGAAGCGGGCATAATCCGTGGGAACCTCACATCGCAGTCAAAAAGTTGCCGATCGCATCAAAGTTGTTGTTGCGGGCCTACTCGAGGGGAAGATTAAAGATCCTCGTTTAGGTTTCGTCACTGTTACCGATGCACGCGTTACTGGAGATTTACAACATGCCTCAGTTTTCTACACAGTTCTGGGTGATGAAGAACAGCGAAGTGCCACAGCTGCTGCTCTTGAAAGCGCCAAGGGAGTTATTCGTTCAGCCGTAGGTAAAGATTTGGGAGTGCGCGTAACGCCCACTATTGAATTCTTCTTAGATGGATTGCCAGAGAGCGCCAAGGCTCTGGATTCTCTCCTTGAAAAAGTCCGGGAACAAGATGAAGAAGTTTCAGCACTGCGCAAAGAAGCAACATATATAGCAGGTGAAGACGCCTATAAAGTTCCTAAAATTATTGATGACAGTCATAAAAAAGTCCCCGTAGATCGAGACATAGATTGGGATTCACTTGAGCAGTCTTGATGGCTTTGTTGTCGTTGATAAAGCTCCTGGAATGACAAGTCATGACGTAGTGGCGGTAGGTCGGCGAGTATTAGGAACACGAAAAGTTGGGCATGCCGGCACTCTTGATCCGATGGCAACTGGAGTTCTCGTACTTGGTTTTGGAAATGGAACTCGACTTCTCCAATACATCACCGATGGAGATAAGTCATATCTTGCAACCGTGGTCCTGGGTGCATCAACTGTGACGGATGACTTTGAAGGCGAAGTCACTACTCGCGCAAGTGCCGAGCTCATAGGGGCGATTACTCATGAAGAAATTACTTCAGCACTTCATGCAATGCGCGGAACTATTGCGCAACGACCTAGTTCGGTCTCGGCGGTCAAGATCGATGGCGAGCGGGCGTATAACAGAGTTCGTGCTGGAGAAGTATTCGAACTCCCTAGTCGAGAAGTGCTAATTTCTCAGCTAGATATTCTTGAGATTCGAAACCTAGATTCGCAAATTGAGGTTGATATAGAAGTGACCTGCTCGGCAGGAACTTTTATTCGCGCAATCGCTCGAGATTGTGGCGATGTACTTGGTATTGGGGGACACCTCAGCGCCCTTCGGCGAACACGCGTCGCCGGTTTCACCCTCCAGGATGCAGTGTCTTTTGCCGAGTTTAAAGACGGAAATTTCTCTCCATTAAATCTCAGTGCAGTCGCGCGGGCGACATTTAATATCCGCGAATTGGGACTAGATGAGACGCTAGAGCTTTCATTTGGTCGATCACTGGCACAAAATCCCCTTGACGGAATTTATGCAGCGATGTCGGGCGATGATCGACTTATTGCCTTGCTTGAAAATCGTGAAGGCAAGGCAAAACCAATTGCGGTTTTTGCAGCAGCCAATTGAGGATGAGAGAATAATTCAATGAGTAGAAAAGTCGTCACAATCGGCGTCTTTGATGGAGTCCATAAAGGTCACCAAGAGTTACTCAACCGAGCCAAGGAAATTGCCGATGGTGGCACAGTAATTGCGTTGACCTTTGATCCACATCCAACTCATGTATTTGCCCCAGATCGAGCGCCCTCGTTGCTTGTCACTTTAGCCGAGCGCGTAGTTCTTCTAAAGATTCACAATGCAGATCAAGTTGCAGTTATTAAATTTGACGAGAAATTTGCATCAATGTCACCAAATGATTTTGTATCAGAAATTTTACTTTCCCAGCTGCACGCAACCGATGTCCTCGTGGGTGAGAACTTCACATATGGACATAAGGCGGCAGGAAATATTTCAACTCTCATAGAGTCGGGTAAATCCCACGGAATAGAAATTCATGTTCTTTCCTTGGCGGAGTCCGAAAAGGAGGTTGTCTCATCTACTCGCATTCGCAGACTCGTTCGTGAGGGGTATGTTGAATCTGCCCGTGATCTCCTCACGCGCCCTCATCGCCTAGATGGAATTGTTGTGCACGGCGAAGCACGTGGTCGAGAAATCGGATACCCAACTGCAAATCTAGGAAATTTAGAGGGCCAAACGATTCCAGCAGATGGGGTCTATGCCGGTTGGTTAACAGTTGGAATTAATAGATGGCCTGCAGCAATTTCAATCGGGACAAATCCAACTTTCGAGGGCGATCGCGCACGTCAAGTAGAGGCATATGCATTGGACCAAGTGGGGCTAGAGCTCTACGACCAGGGCGCGACAATTGAATTTGGATGGCGTTTGCGAGACACCTTGAAATTTGATGGCCTTGATCCACTTCTCGAGCAAATGGCCAAGGACTGCCTGCGAGCACGTGAGTTAACTGAGCAATAAGAGGACGATTTCACGTATTACGAGCCTCGCTGGTAACCTTTCGGCTGTCTAACGAGAAATCGAGTTTCCGTGAGTCAAACCGGGAGCCCTCGTGGCCAGTAAAAGGAGAAACAAGAAATGGCACTAACACCAGAAGTAAAGAAAGACATCATTGCTAAGTACGGTAACTCCGCTACTGACACAGGAAGCCCCGAAGCTCAGATTGCGCTTCTTTCAAAGCGCGTCGAAGAGATCACAACTCACTTGAAGACCAACCCACATGATCACCACAACCGTCGTGGTCTATTGCTCTTGGTTGGACGACGTCGTCGTATTCTTCAATATCTTGCAAAGACAGATATCAATCGTTATAGAGCAATCATCGAAAAACTCGGCATTCGCCGTTAATTAGAAACAACTACTCGCCGGGAGCAATGGTCCTCGGTAGTGGTTTCCGGAAAGACAACGAAGCAAGACGCACTTCGCGCGCTGCACGTTTCATTTCCGTGAACTTCGATCGAAGATTCATGTGGCTCACTCGGCAGTAGTCGAGATTAGGAGCGACCATGGAAGGTCAAGAGATTCACTCAGCAGTTGCAGTTATAGATAATGGAAAATTCGGAAAGCGCGAAATTCGCTTTGAAACAGGCCGACTTGCAAAGCAAGCAGCAGGAGCCGCAGCGGTTTACCTAGATGATCAAACAATGATCTTCTCGGCGACAACAGCTTCAAAAACACCAAAAGATCAATTCGACTTCTTTCCTTTAACGGTTGATGTTGAAGAGAAAATGTACGCAGTTGGACGTATCCCGGGATCATTCTTCCGCCGTGAAGGTCGCCCATCAGAAGATGCAATTCTCACGTGTCGTTTGATCGACCGACCATTACGTCCTTCTTTTGTTAAGGGCTTACGCAATGAAGTTCAGATTGTTGTGACAGTAATGTCACTTGATCCCGATCACATGTATGACGTTATTGCTATTAACGCTGCGTCGATGTCGACACAACTTGCTGGATTGCCATTCTCTGGTCCAATTGGTGGAGTTCGCGTTGCATTAATCGAGGGTCAATGGGTTGCATTCCCAAATCACTCACAAGTTGAAAATGCTGTCTTTGATATGGTCGTTGCTGGTCGGGTCACACATGATGACGTTGCGATCATGATGGTTGAAGCGGAAGCAACTGCAAAAACAATTGAACTCATTAAGGGTGGACAACCAACACCAACAGAGGAGATTGTTGCCGCAGGTCTTGATGCATCGAAGCCATTTATCCGCGCACTATGCGAAGCGCAAGATAAAGTTGCAAAAGTTGCAGCCAAGCCAACAGCGCAATTCCCTGTCTTCTTGGATTACCAAGACGATGTGTATGCTGCAGTTGAAAAGGCTGGCAAGGATGAACTTGCAAAAGCTCTGACTATTTCAGGAAAGCAAGAGCGCGAATCAACAATCGATGCAATTAGTGCATCGGTCAAAGAAAGTGTTTCTGCTTCATTTGAGGGACGCGAGAAGGAAATTCCAGCGGCGTTTCGCTCAATGACTAAAAAGTTAGTTCGCCAGCGTGTTCTTCGAGACAAGATCCGTATCGATGGTCGCGGCTTGCGCGATATTCGTGCGCTCTCAGCAGAGGTCGAGGTTATTCCTCGCGTTCACGGTTCAGCAATATTTGAACGTGGAGAGACACAGATTCTTGGAATCACTACTTTGAATATGCTCAAGATGGAACAACAACTTGACACACTTAATCCTGAAAATCACAAGCGTTACATGCACAACTACAACTTCCCACCGTATTCAACTGGTGAAACAGGTCGAGTAGGAACTCCTAAGCGCCGCGAAATCGGTCACGGAGCACTTGCTGAACGTGCGTTGATTCCAGTGCTTCCAAGCCGCGAAGAATTTCCTTATGCAATTCGTCAGGTATCTGAAGCCCTTGGTTCAAATGGTTCGACTTCAATGGGTTCAGTATGTGCTTCATCGCTAGCACTTCTTAATGCAGGTGTGCCTCTTCGTGCCCCTGTTGCTGGAATTGCTATGGGTCTTATCTCAGATGATGTTGATGGAAAGATTGAGTACGTTGCGTTGACGGATATTCTCGGTGCAGAAGACGCATTCGGCGATATGGACTTCAAAGTTGCAGGAACAAAAGATTTCATCACCGCCCTCCAACTAGATACTAAGCTCGATGGAATTCCCGCATCTGTACTGGCTGGCGCTCTTCATCAAGCTAAAGAGGCGCGTCTTGCAATTCTTGATGTCATGAATGAAGCAATCGACACTCCAGATGAGATGAGCCCATTTGCTCCACGCATCATTTCAGTCAAGATCCCAGTAGATCAAATTGGAGCAGTAATTGGGCCTAAGGGAAAGATTATTAACCAGATTCAGGATGAAACTGGCGCTGACATTTCGATTGAAGATGATGGAACGATTTATATCGGTGCAACCGATGGTCCTTCAGCAGAAGCTGCGCGCGCGCAGATTAATGCAATCGCAAATCCAACGATGCCAGAGGTGGGAGAGCGTTACCTCGGTACAGTCGTCAAGCTTGCCGCATTTGGTGCCTTTATTTCATTGATGCCAGGTAAAGATGGCTTGCTTCACGTCTCGCAAATTCGAAAGATGCATGGCGGAAAGCGAATTGAAAACCTTGAAGAAGTTATGAAGGTTGGAGATAAAATTCAAGTGGAGATTGGTGAGATTGATCCAAAGGGCAAACTCTCACTTGTTCCAGTAATGGAAGAAGGCGCTGCAGGAGCGCAGACTTCGGGCGAATAATGTCAGTTCGTCGCACAGTATTACCTAGCGGTTTGCGCATCGTCACTGAAGAAGTTTCTTCGGTGCGAAGTGCAGCTGTTGGTATCTGGGTAAATGTAGGTTCTCGTGATGAGGCACTGGCAACAGCCGGTGCCTCTCACTTTTTGGAGCACTTACTTTTTAAAGGGACGCAACGTCGCACTGCACTTGAGATTTCATCTGAAATTGAATCAGTGGGTGGCGAAATGAACGCTTTTACCAGCAAGGAGTACACGTGCTTCTATGCGAGGGTAATTGATACTGATTTACCAATGGCAATTGATGTGCTTTCAGACCTTATGACATCTTCAATAGTTTCAGCCCTCGATGTAGATGCTGAGAGAAAAGTAGTTCTTGAAGAAATAGCAATGAGAGATGATGATCCCAGTGACTTGGTCCATGATCTATATGCAGAGACTTACTATGGCGATACACAACTAGGTCGGCCAATTCTTGGCACCATAGATTCCATAAACAATATGTCACGTTCAAGTGTCTTTAATTACTACAAAAAGAGATATTTACCGCAAGATATTGTCGTTGCTGTTGCTGGCAATATTAAACACAAGCGAGTTGTTGCAATGGTTGAGGAAGCGCTTTCGGCAAATAGTTTTCTACAGAGTAAAGGTACGCCACAGATTCGTCCCAATGTTGCCGCCAAAGTGGGAAAGCAAAAAAGTGTTGGTTTGATTTACCGTCAAACAGAGCAAGCTCATATGTTCTACGGTATGCAAGGTGTTACTCGAAGCGATGACCGCAGATTTACTATGGGAATTCTTTCGGCAGCCTTGGGTGGCGGAATGTCTTCTCGTCTATTTCAAGAAATCCGAGAGAAGCGCGGTCTGGCCTATTCGGTTTATTCATACGCCCAACAATTTGCTGGCTCTGGGCAAATAGGATTTTATGCTGGATGCAATCCAACTAAAGCGGTTGAAGTGGTCCAGATTATTCAGGAAATACTCGCCGATGTTGCCGATAATGGGATGACCCACGAGGAAATAGAACGAGCAAAAGGTGCGGTGCGCGGTTCGTTGGTTCTCAGCCAAGAAGATTCGGGATCTCGCATGAGCAGAATCGGCAAAAGTGAAATTGTTTATGGCGAGATTATGAGTTTTGATGAAATTCTCAAAGCTGTTTCCCGTGTGACACCAGAAGATGTTCGAGCAATTGCTAGGGAATTTCTCACCAAGACGCCTACCCTTGCACTAGTGGGTCCCTTTAAAAAGGAATCGTTATTTGAAAAAGTCTTGGCAAAAGGAGCAACCAAGTGAGCGCACACATTAAAGTCGGCGTATTAGGAGCCCAAGGACGTATGGGCGCGCAGGTTGTTGCAGCCATCAATCAGGCTGCAGATATGGAACTTGTTGCCGCCTTAGATGTCTCAGATAACTTAGATCAACTAGTTACTAGTGGGGCCGAAGTCGTTGTCGATTTCACCACACCTGATGGAGTGATGGGCAATTTAGAATTTCTCATTGGCCACGACATTCATGGTGTTGTGGGAACCACAGGGTTTGATGAAACACGAATTTCAATTCTCTCTCAATTACTCTCAACCCATCCATTAGTTGGAGTGCTCGTTGCTCCAAACTTTGCGATAGGCGCTGTTCTTATGATGGAGTTTGCAGCAAAAGCGTCGCGTTATTTTGAATCTGCTGAAATTATTGAACTTCATCACCCACTAAAAGTTGATGCTCCCAGTGGTACAGCAATACGCACAGCCGAGTTGATGACAAATGCGCGAGCAAGCGCTGGTATGAAAGCAATGCCAGATGCCACGACGCAAATTATTGAAGGTGCCCGCGGAGCAACTATTGGAGATATTCCTATCCACTCTCTTCGAGTGCGAGGATTGGTTGCTCACCAAGAAGTTCTACTTGGCGGACCAGGGGAGACTTTAACTATTCGTCATGATTCATTGGATCGTGTTGGTTTCATGCCAGGTGTGTTACTTGGAGTTCGAAGTGTAATTTCGCACCCTGGCCTAACTTTTGGCCTAGAACACTTTATGGATCTATCTAACTAAGGAGAGCAAAAATGAGTGAAAAAGAGATAACAATGTATTCCGCTGACTGGTGTGGCGACTGCCGACGCTCAAAAAGACTTCTTGACTCACTCAATGTTCACTACACAATTATTGATGTTGAAAAAGATGAAAGCGCCGCAGCGAAGGTCATTGAAATTAATGGGGGAGCACAATCAATTCCTGTAATTATTTTTTCAGATGGGACTCACCTAACCGAGCCATCAGATAATGACTTGAAAGCTAAACTAGAGGCTCTGGCAATAATCTAGCGTTAGAAAAAATTGTAGAGAGTTGCCGAACCAAGTGCTGCGCTCAGTACCACTACAGGAAAAGGTGCTTTCAGAGTCAATGCAATTAACGCAATGCCGAGTCCTGCAGCTCTGTGATCGAGGATTATCCTTGATTCGTGGGTGAAACTCTGAACAGCAACGAGCGCGCTCAAAAGAGCAATCGGTATGTACAGATTTGTGCGCTTGATAATTGGATGGGATAACCACTTCTCTGGAACGCTATGACCTATAAATTTTAAGAAGAAAGCAATGGCACTTGTTGCAATTACGCTCACCCAGAATTTATTCATATTGATTTCTTCATAACGCCTAGTCCCAGTGCGAGTCCTGCGGTAATAATGATGGGAAGCCCGGCTGGCAAAATAGGCGTAGTCGCAATTGCTAGAGCCGCGGCGCACACCGATAAAATTCTCCCTGAACTAGTATCTAAACGTGGCCACAGAAGTCCAAGAAAAGCTGCAGGCACTGCGGCGTCTAGCCCCCATGCTGCTGGATTACCCAACGCCTGGGCACCGAGTGCCCCAGCAAGAGTGAAAATATTCCAAAAAAGAAATACTCCAAAACCTGTTAACCAAAATCCTTGGCGCATTGCAGCCAGGCCCAATTTTTCCTGTGATAACGAAACTCCTGTTGATTCATCTATGGTCACCTGTGCTGCAATTAATCTTTTAAACCCTCGAACATGAAGAATTGGTGCCATCAAAACACCGTAGAGCCCATTTCTAATTCCAAGGAGTGAAGCTGTCGCAACTGCACTGATCGCGCTTCCTCCTGCACCAATAACGCCTACGACGGCAAATTGCGAGGCTCCGGTAAATGTAAGAAGTGAGAGCAGGCAACATTGGAGAACTGAGAATCCGCTCGCAATTCCGGCGGCTCCAAATGCAATTCCGTAGGCTCCAACAGTGAGCGAAACACTCAGGGAATCGCGCACTGTGGGCGATACGACTTTAGACACACCGCCATTCTGCCCTATAAATCCATAAGTCGGCGCTGCCAGATAGATAAGGTCACATCATGAGTCATCCTGAAATCATTTATAAGAGCGACATGACTGTCGAACTCGTGAAAGCCAGCGCAAGTGACGCGGATGTAATTTGGGCAGCGCGTGTCTCTACCGCTGGTGAGCAATCCATGGATGAAATCGGTGAAGATCCATCGCGCTCGGAAGGGCTAATTAACTACCTTGCTCGCGAACGCCACGGCTCACCTTTTGAACACACCTCGATGACATTTTTTATCAGCGCTCCTATTTTTGTATTTCGCGAATTTATGCGTCATCGAATTGCTTCGTATAACGAAGAGAGTGGCCGCTACCGAGAACTCAGTCCAGTTTTCTATGTTCCCGATGAAAATCGCAAACTTATTCAAGTGGGCAAAACAGGTGCGTATACATTTGTTGACGGGACTCCTCAGCAGTACACAATTACTGTTAAAGCCATGAAGCGAAGTTATGAAGTTGCCTATGCCGAATACCAAATTATGCTTGAAGCAGGTATTGCTCGTGAAGTCGCAAGAGTTGTGCTTCCTGTCGGTTTATATTCTTCAATGTATGTGACTATGAATGCTCGCGCGCTCATGAATTTCTTATCTTTGCGTACCTCGCGCGAAGGATCCCACTTCCCGAGCTACCCTCAGAGGGAAATTGAGATGGTGGCCGAAAAAATGGAAGCCGAATTTGCGAAATTGATGCCACTTACGTATAAAGCCTTTGAAAAGTCAGGGCGGATTGCCCCTTAGAACGGGTAGAGTTCGCGCATGACTACGACTGCACCTTTCGGGCGCATGCTCACCGCCATGGTGACGCCATTTAAAGAAGATGGCGCCATTGATTGGGCTGGTGTCGAAACGATTGCAAACCATTTAGTAAAAAATGGTCATGATGGAATTGTGGTCAATGGAACGACCGGGGAAGCCCCCACGACAAAATCTTCTGAGAAAGAAGAGATCATACGAGTTGTAAAAAATGTTGTTGGTTCAGGGATTACTGTTGTCTCAGGAGCTGGAGATAATGAAACTGATTATTCAATCAACCAAGCTAAACGAACAGAAAAAGCTGGGGCTGATGGGCTTCTTGTTGTAACGCCTTATTACAATAAACCTCCTCAAGCTGGAATTGAGGCGCACTTTCGCGCAATGGCTGATGCCACAGATCTTCCAATGATGATGTATGACATTCCAGGTCGCACCGGTGTTGAAATCGAGCCTGACACAATCGTTCGACTCTTCGAACATCCTCGCATTGTTGCGCTCAAGGATGCCAAAGGAAATGTCGCATCCACATCATGGGTCATAAAGCGATGCGGAATTCCAGTTTATTCAGGGGATGACATTTTAAATCTCCCACTTCTCTCTGTTGGCGCTGTGGGCTTTGTTTCAGTGTGTGGACACACTGTTGGTTCTCAACTTCGCGCAATGCTCGATGCATGGTTTGCAGGGGATGCGCCAAGAGCACTCACGATTCATCAAGAACTACTCCCTGTATTTACAGGAACTTTCCGAACTCAAGGTGCGATTCTTACTAAGGCGGCACTTACACTCATGGGACTTCCAGGTGGACACACTCGACTTCCACTCGTTGATGCAACATCAGAACAAATTGCGCAACTACGCGAAGACTTGCGTGCAGGCGGCGTTGTGCTTTCCGCATGAATCATCCACACCCGGATCTTGGAACACCGTCGCCGCTAGTTGAAAATGGCTTGCGCATTGTGGCACTTGGTGGTTTGGCAGAAATTGGTCGAAACATGACTGTTTTTGAAACAAAGGGAAAACTGCTCATCATTGATTGTGGAGTTCTTTTTCCAGAAGAGAATCAACCAGGAATTGATTTAATCCTTCCTGACTTCTCCTACATTCGAGATCGTCTTCACGACGTTGTTGGAATTGTCCTCACTCACGGACACGAAGATCATATTGGCGCCGTACCTTACTTATTACGCGAGCGGGGCGACATCCCAATTTATGGTTCTGCGCTTACTTTGGCTTTTATTACAGCTAAATTAAAGGAACATAGAATTTCCCCACTCACGCGTGAAGTGCGCGAGGGTCAAGGTGAAGACGTCGGCCCATTCGAACTCAATTTTGTTGCAGTCAATCACTCAATTCCAGACGCTTTAGCTATCGTGATAACCACTGCGGCTGGAACCGTTTTACACACGGGCGATTTCAAGATGGATCAACTTCCTCTCGATGGCCGCATTACTGATCTACGCACCTTTGCTCGCCTGGGTGAAGAAGGCGTGGATCTTTTCCTCGTTGATTCAACTAATGCTGATGTCCCCGGCTTCACTGCATCAGAGCGCGAAATTATGCCCACGCTTGACAGAGTCTTTAGGTCAACAAAGAGAAGAATTATCGTCGCTTCCTTTTCCTCTCACGTTCATAGAATTCAACAAGTCATTGACACTGCCGCAGCCCATAACCGCAAGGTGGCATTTATTGGACGCTCTATGGTTCGAAATATGGGCATCGCTTCTGACTTGGGATTTCTAAATATTCCAGCGAATATTCTTTTTGATGCTCGCGAACTCGATGCATTTGATGACAATGTTGTCTTAATTTGTACTGGCTCCCAAGGCGAGCCAATGGCTGCCTTATCTAGAATGGCGAATGGTGATCATCAGATTCGTGTGGGAGCGGGTGATACCGTCATTTTAGCCTCATCACTAATCCCCGGAAACGAGAATTCTGTATTTAGGGTAATTAATGAATTAACACGATTTGGCGCGACTGTTGTACATAAGGCGAATGCAATGGTCCATGTATCTGGGCATGCAGCAGCTGGAGAGCTTCTCTATTGCTACAACATTGTTAAACCGAAGTACGTAATGCCAGTCCATGGAGAATGGCGTCACCTCAAAGCTAACGCAGAATTAGCGATTGCATCCGGAGTGCCAAGAGAAAATACGTTAATAATAGAAAATGGTGTTGTGGTTGACCTCGTCGATCATGTTGCGCAAATTGTAGGAGCAGTGCCATGTGGATTTGTTTTTGTAGACGGGCAAAGCATCGGTGACATTACAGAGAGTTCCCTTAAAGATCGCAGAATTCTGGGCGAAGAAGGATTTATTTCGTGTGTAGTTGTCATTGATTCGCAAAGTGGAAAAATTGTTGCAGGCCCTGACATTCACGCCCGAGGATTTGCAGAAGATGAAGCGCTCTTTGATGGCGTAAAAGTTGATATTGAAAAAGCACTTGCATCCGCAGTGCACGAAGGAATTAACGGAACGCACCAACTTGCTCAAGTTGTAAGGCGCACCATCGGGTCATGGGTTGGTTCTAAACATAGAAGACGGCCAATGATTGTTCCGCTTGTGATTGAAGTATAAAGACTTCACCTTTTCTGATCGCGGCGCGCCTCTGTTACTGGCAATTCGCACACAACTACCATCGCCTCCATGGCGCAAAAGAGAAGTAAGAACCAATCAGTCGGATCCTTGATTGGTCGCGCCTTCATGGCAGTATGGAGCGCGATTTCAAAAAGCTTGGGTGCCTCGATTCGTTTTTTGGCTAGAGGCGCCAGCGATTTAGATCCAGCCCACCAAAGAGATGGCGCGGCATTTGCATTACTCATTCTTGCTCTAGTGAGTGCCGCCGGAGCGTGGCTTCATGCCGACAACATTGCAAGTAGGGGACTGTATTCATTTATTTATGGCAGTTTTGGCCGAGTAGGTTTTTTTGCTCCACTGATTTTGATTTATTTCGCACTCCGTCTCTTTCGCGTCCCGGATGAGAAAGCGGCCAATGGGCGAATCATTATTGGCGCAGCATCTCTACTCGTGGCCACAACTGGAATCGCACACTTAATTAGTGGAATTTCTGGCACAGGCGCAACCGCTATTCGGCATGGCGGTGGATGGATTGGATATGCAGTCACGACACCCCTTGTAGCGTTAATGACACCAGTGTTGACCTACCCTCTTCTCATTGCGCTCCTACTCTTCGGGATACTTGTAGTTACGGCGACCCCCGTTTCTGAAGTTTTAGGAAAAACCTCTTCGCTTGCTGGTTGGGCTTGGTCTAAGCGTCCTGAACGTACTGAAAAAGATGATGATTTCGAAATTTCTGAAACACCACCTTTTGAAACTCCTGTAGTCGCGCAATGGAATCAACCCGAGGACGAAGAAGTAGAGGTTGATGAAGCGCAGTTCGACGAAGAATTCACCGTAGCCCTTCCTATTCCTGTTGAAGTCCCAGCCTCCGTTGATAAACCTTCTGCCGCCGCGAGACCCGAACAGCTTTTACTTACTGGCGACACTCAGTATGAACTTCCTCCTCATGATTTGTTGCGTGCAGGTCCAGCATCTAAGGCAAAAAGTAAAGCAAATGACCTCGTTGTTGCTGCGCTCACTGAAGTATTTTCTCAATTCGAAATTGATGCAGTGGTAACTGGGTTTATGCGTGGTCCAACTGTCACGCGCTATGAAGTTGAACTCGGTAACGCTGTTAAAGTTGAACGAATTACAGCACTAGCAAAGAATATCTCTTATGCAGTCGCAAGTAGCGATGTGCGAATTCTCTCTCCAATTCCAGGCAAATCAGCGGTGGGAATTGAAATCCCAAATACAGATAGAGAAATTGTCGCACTTGGCGATGTCATTCGATCCAACGTCGCTGGGCAAGATCATCATCCAATGTTGGTTGCCCTTGGCAAAGATGTAGAAGGAAATTATGTCTGTGCGAATTTAGCGAAAATGCCACACTTACTTGTCGCCGGTGCAACCGGGGCTGGTAAGTCATCCATGATCAACGCAATGATTACTTCCATTTTAATGCGGGCAACTCCCGATGATGTTCGATTAGTTCTCATTGATCCAAAACGCGTTGAACTGACCGCGTATGAAGGAATCCCGCATCTCATTACACCTATCATCACTAATCCAAAAAAGGCGGCGGATGCGCTGACGTGGGTTGTCCGCGAGATGGATCTTCGCTACGAAGATTTAGCGACTTTCGGTTATCGCCATATTGATGATTTCAACAAAGCCGTACGTGCAGGCAAAGTGGTTCTTCCGCCAGGAAGTGATCGCACTGTTGAACCGTATCCGTACCTACTTATTATTATCGACGAGCTTGCCGACCTTATGATGATTGCGGCAAAAGAAGTTGAAGAGTCAGTTGTGCGAATTACACAGTTGGCACGTTCGGCGGGTATTCACCTTGTACTAGCGACGCAGCGCCCAAGTGTCGATGTCGTCACCGGCCTAATCAAGGCGAATGTACCGTCGAGATTGTCCTTTGCCACAAGTTCGCTAGCTGATAGTCGAGTCATTCTTGATAGTCCAGGTGCAGAAAAGCTTGTCGGACAAGGGGATGGTTTATTTATTCCGATGGGAGCAAGTCGCGCGATTCGCATTCAGGGTGCTTACGTATCTGAAAGAGAAATTGAAGCGGTAGTTTCACATGTTAAGAAACAACTGGCACCTCGATATAGATCTGATGTGACTGCACCGCAGTCGACGACAAAAATGATCGACAAGGAAATTGGAGACGATTTAGATATTTTATGTCAGGCAGTGGAGCTCGTGATTGGTACGCAATTTGGATCCACATCAATGTTGCAACGAAAGCTCAGAGTTGGATTTGCCAAGGCGGGACGACTGATGGATCTTATGGAGTCCCGAGGAATTGTTGGACCCTCGGAAGGATCTAAGGCGAGAGTTGTCATGGTTAAACCCGATGAACTCGATTCAGTCTTGGCAACGCTTCGAGAGTACTAAGTTCGAGGGTTTACCTCTTCATTTTGGGGATAACTCCAATTGTTCATACGGCTGGGCTACCCCTTGGCCTCACGAGGCGTTAGTATTTCGTTATAAATACGCCATTCGGCAATCGAGTGAGGTCTCATGTCATTAGGTTCGATGATACGACAAGCACGCACTGATGCTGCTTTGTCTATTGATGATCTCGCAGAGAAGACAAGCATTAGGCCCACCTTGCTACGTGAAATTGAAAATGATAATTTTCGAAATTGTGGTGGAGAAACCTACGCGCGTGGTCACATAAGAAATATTGCGGCAAAAGTTAACCTCAATCCGAAAGTACTTTTAGAGATATTTGATCAAGAACATTCCGTTGCGAAACGACCAATTTATGACATGTTGGCTGAAAATAGCGCAACTTTTCAAACTGAAATTCGAAAAAGTTTATCTTGGCGAAAACTCATCACTATTTCTATTTCAGCAATTGTGATTGTTGGTATTACCCAAGTGACGATATCAAATCTCTCGTCTAAATCTGATGGCAAGCCCACGGTAGTTATTACAAAAGAACCTTCCGCATCCACTTCGGGCTCTCCGACTAGTTCTCCATCAAGTGACCCCAGCATCCCTGCACCTACGAATACTTATTCATCCGGAACTGGCGTCAGTGTAGATGTTACTGCGATGGGTGGTGCATCTTGGTTATTTGTTTCAGATTCCAGCGGCACCACTTTATACAGTGGTCAAGTCCGAGATGGACGTACTCTCTATTTTCGAGCGAGTGATGCTATTAATATGAAGGTTGGAAATGCTGGTGTGCTAGAAATTGTGGTCAATGGAAATCCGGTTGAGCCACTTGGCGCGCAAGGCGAAGTTGTCAGTGTCTCATACGACGCCAATTCATAAATAACGCACCGAAGGCTGTACCATGACTCCAATGAGCCGCACAGTTGCAATTGTCACCTTGGGATGCGCCCGCAATGATGTCGACTCGGAAGAGCTTGCTGGTCGCTTAGCAGCTGATGGTTGGATTCTTGTAGATGATGTAGACAAGGCAGAAGTTGCACTTGTAAATACATGTGGGTTTATAGAGTCGGCGAAAAAAGATTCCGTTGACGCGCTCCTTGAGGCAAATTCTTTGAAGGGACACGGAGTCACTCGCGCAGTAGTAGCTGTGGGTTGCATGGCGGAGCGATATGGAAATGAACTAGCCCAAGCACTTCCTGAAGCAGATGCGATATTAGGTTTTGATGACTACAAAGATATCTCAGCGCGATTAGCCTCAATTGTTTCTGGTCAATCGCACACCCCACATGTCCCACGAGATAGGCGCGCACTTCTTCCCATTGCTCCAGCAGATCGTGCCGAAGTTCGAGATGCCCAATTTACGCCGATAAATGGCGCAGGGGGCTCAGTTTTCCGAAAGCGATTAGGGAATGCACCTTGGGCTCCGTTAAAAATTGCATCAGGATGTGATCGCCGTTGTTCTTTTTGTGCGATTCCCTATTTCCGTGGATCATTTGTATCGAGACGACCTACTGAGATTTTAGATGAAGCGGCTTGGCTTGCAGCTAATGGAGTTACTGAGTTATTCCTCGTCAGCGAGAATACAACCTCCTATGGAAAAGACTTAGGGGATTTGCGTTTGATGGAAACGATCCTGCCCGAAATTGCAGCAATAGATGGCATCGAAAGAGTTCGACTTTCATATCTGCAACCTGCAGAAATGCGTCCTTCATTGCTGCAAGCAATGGTGGAAACTCAGAAAGTAGCTTCTTATTTTGACCTCTCTTTTCAACACACGAGTCCAAGCGTGCTGCGACGTATGCGACGTTTTGGTGATAGCGAGAAGTTTTTACATCTGATAACTCAGATTCGGGCACTTGATCCAGAAGCCGGAATTCGTTCGAATTTTATTGTTGGCTTCCCAGGTGAAACTCAAGAAGATTTTGATGACCTTGCTCAATTCATTACACGAGCCAAACTAGATGCAATCGGTATTTTCGGCTATTCAGATGAAGACAATACCGAAGCATTAGACCATGACGATAAAGTGGATGAAGAGGTTATTCGTCAACGTGTTGAATCACTCTCATCTCTTGCTGATGAAATGGTGACTCAAAAGGCTCAGTCACGCATTGGCGATACGGTGAGGGTTTTGATTGAAGATGAAGAACTTCAAGAAGGGCGCGCTGCCCATCAAGGCCCTGAGGTAGATGGAACCACTTCCTTTGTGGGTACTTCCTTCACAGTTGGACAATACGTTGAAGGAGTTGTTATCGAATCAATTGGTGCTGATTTAGTGGCTCGTACGATATGAAAATGCCACGATTTATTACGCCCAATTTCATAACGGTTGGACGAATCGCGCTCTTGCCATTTGGGGCGTTGGCGTTATTTCATAATGGGGGAGATGACTTTAATTGGCAGATTTTCTCATGGTGTATTTTTTTCGTTCTCGGGCTTAGCGACATCCTTGACGGAAATTTGGCACGAAGCAGAAATGCCGTTACTGAATTAGGAAAATTTCTTGACCCAATTGCAGATAAGGCGATGATTGGAACTGCCATGATTTCCTTGTCCATTCTCGGAAGACTTCCATGGTGGATGACTATTGTAATTATGAGTCGTGAAATTGGCGTCACACTTTTCCGACTTGCAGTAATTAAGCGAGGAGTGATTCCTGCCAATAAAGGCGGCAAAATTAAAGCTTTCTTCCAAGGCTTCGGTGTGGGTTTCTATGTCTTGCCACTGGGGGAAGGGGCTTATTGGTTTAGAACCTCATTTATGCTCGTAGCAATAACTTTAACTATCGTCACGGGCTTCTACTATGTACGATCGGCATTAGTTTCACCGGCGCGCTAATGCCATCGAATTAGAAATAGGAGGCGTACGTGTCACTTGCTCCTGATTCAATTTCTCTCGTGCGAGAAATAATTGAAAATCTACGCCATTGCGAAGAGACTCTATCAACGGCGGAATCACTCACAGGCGGTGCCTTGAGTTCGGCGATTACTAGCGTTCCGGGAGCGTCACATGTTTTTCTAGGTGGTATCAGCGCCTACACCCGCGAAGTGAAAGAGAAGTTTTTACTAGTTCCACCATCGCTTATCGACGAGAAAAACGTAGTGAGCGAAGAGGTGGCAATTGCAATGGCGCAGGGGGCGCTACGCACTTTTAACACGACCTGGGCAATAGCAACTACTGGAGTTGCTGGCCCTGGACCATCAGGGGGAGTAGGCGCAGGTACGGTGTGGGTTGCCGTGGCTGGACCTGTTAATCAGGTAATTGAACTTTCATTAGAAGGTGAGCGTGAAATTGTGCGAAACGCCACCGTAGCCAGCGCAATTGCCACTTTTGCGCGTATCCTTAGGCATCGAAAACCATAAACGCGAAAGGGGCGTCGGGAATGTTGTTACGAGAAGCAGTAGGACGCGTACTTCGCTTGGCTCGCACAAGCCAGTCGCGGACACTTCGAGATGTTGCTCGCGACGCTCGAGTCTCTCTAGGTTATTTATCTGAAGTTGAACGTGGACAAAAAGAAGCATCATCAGAGTTACTAAATTCAATTTGCAACGCACTTGGCCTCTCACTTTCAATTCTCATGAGTGATGTGGCACTGGAAATTAAATCTACTGAAGGCGCAACGCTCTCCGTCGTAGACGCAGCCTAAACACTTGTCCCAGGGGTATGCCAAGCAGGGCGCAACTGCACGTCGCACAGAATCGGCGCTACTTAGAGCAGCTAAAGATCTCATCGCATTGCATGGCGTGAGCAACGTCAACATGATTGAAATTGCTGACCTTTCCCAGGTATCTCGCGCAACTCTGTATAACCATTACCGTGATAAAGAGGCTGTTTTATACGCTCTTGTTGCGTCTGAAGTAGTTCGAGTCTTCGAAAACTCCACAGGTACACCTGCAGATATTTTAGAATTTCTCTCAATTCAAATATCTCAAGATCGTGCTCTTGCTGCTATGCGCCAACATGACGGGGCGCTACTCGTTTCATTGACGCAACGAACAAGTGATCGAATTTGGTCAGCGATTGATTCCTTTTTGCTCACAACAATGAATAATCAAACAGGTGCCGACCTTGCATTGGTCTGGTTGATGGGCCAATTTCTCCACCCTCTCTCGGCGAAGGATTCACGTGAGCAGGCCGCCTTTCTTGTCGAACGCACACTCTTTTAGCCACCGTATATGAGAATTTCAGACCTTCGAGAACGAATCGTTCTAAGTTTCGGCGCAGAATGGGCGACTTCTTTTTCCAGTGATATCGCTATCTCTGAATTAGGCAGCAGGAGCGTCAATGAAGCCCTAGCGGCTGGATTTGAGGCTCAGGAGATCTGGCGAGCCTTATGCAGGGCTCATCCCGATCAGACAGCCCCCTTTCGCTACTAGGGGCTCTAGGTAATCCGGCGTGTCGGGCCCTATGTATCTGGTGTTCGAACACCTGTTCGTATACTCTAACCCCTGTACAACCAGAGCGGTTCCACCTTCCGCCCACAGGCTTTGACTAAGTCTGCACGGGCCGTCGGTGGGGTTCCGTACCTTCTGGACCGACACCTAACGTCGTAGGACGTTTAATCGAAAGGAAAAAAGTGGCTACAGATAAAGCTACCGAAAAAGCAACATCCGATAAGGCTAAAGCCCTCGACACCGCCCTTGCCCAGATTGAACGTCAGTTTGGCAAAGGCTCGGTAATGAAGATGAGTGATCGTCAAAATCAAGTCATTGAAGTAATTCCAACAGGTTCTATTGCCTTAGATATCGCACTGGGCATAGGCGGACTTCCACGTGGACGTATCGTAGAAATCTACGGACCGGAATCCTCAGGTAAAACAACACTCACTTTGCACGCGATTGCTAATGCTCAAAAGGCAGGTGGTATCTGCGCATTCATAGATGCAGAGCACGCTTTCGATGCAGAGTACGCGAAGAAGTTGGGTGTCGATATTGATGCACTACTTGTTTCACAGCCAGATACAGGTGAGCAGGCGTTAGAAATTATGGACATGTTAATTCGTTCCGGAGCTCTTGATCTCGTTGTTGTTGACTCGGTTGCAGCACTTGTTCCTCGCGCTGAAATAGAGGGCGAAATGGGAGATTCTCATATGGGTCTTCAGGCTCGTTTAATGTCGCAAGCACTTCGTAAAATCACAGGAGCGCTACATCAATCGAAAACAACTGCAATCTTCATTAATCAGTTACGTGAAAAAATTGGTGTTTTCTTTGGATCTCCAGAAACAACAACCGGTGGTAAAGCACTCAAGTTTTATGCATCTGTTCGTTTAGATATCCGACGAATTGAAACTCTCAAAGATGGACAAGAAGCAGTCGGTAACCGAACTCGCGTCAAAGTTGTCAAGAACAAGATGGCGCCACCGTTTAAGCAAGCAGAGTTTGACATTATTTATGGCACAGGCATCTCACGCGAAGGCTCTCTCATTGACTTAGGTGTTGAAGTGGGAATCGTAAAGAAAGCCGGAGCCTGGTACACATATGAGACTGATCAACTTGGCCAAGGCAAAGAGAACTCCCGAGCATTCCTTCTCGATAATCCAGATCTTGCCAACGAGATTGAAAAACGGATCCGTGCTCACTTTGCGCCAGTCGAGGTCGATCCTGCCCTCGTTGCAGCTATCGATGAGGCCGCATCAGAGGTTGATTTCTAATTAGCCTGGACTTTGCAAAAGTTGAAAGAGGCGAAGGCTCTGACCCTTACTCGATTGCCCACACAATTGCGCTTAACGCACTTGTTACTAGGGCAAAGAGTAAGGGCGAGCTACTCGCTCATCTCAAGAAGCGCGGAGTTGAGGATGATGTTGCATCAGCCATAATCTTTCGACTGACCGAATCTGGATTACTCAACGATGAAGAATTTGCCGTTGCGTGGACCGAATCTCGCACCCGTTCTAAGAAACTCTCCAAGAGAATAATCGCAGGAGAGCTTCGCCAACGTGGCGTTGATCAAGAGAGTATTGATTTGGCTTTAGAGAGCATCGATGATGAGAGTGAATATCGGACAGCTTTTGATTTGGGTTTTCGAAAACTCAATACAATGTCACGACTTGATCAAGAGACTCAAATAAGGCGTATACAAAGTTTGCTTGCTCGTAAGGGTTTTGGTTTCTCAACAATCTCACGAGTGCTCAAGGAACTAGATTTACTACCTTCTTAATTTATTTATTCTTGGCTAGGTATTCCGTCAGTCGCGCCGCAGTGGCAACTACTGCAGCTGCATGGATACGTCCAGGCTGGCGGCCCAAACGCTCAATAGGGCCACTGATGCTCACAGCGGCAATTACTTTTCCGTTGGGCCCGCGCACAGGAGCTGAAACAGATGCGACTCCCGCCTCGCGTTCGCCCACGGATTGGGCCCACCCTCGTCGCCTGTCAGCGGCAAGTGCTGTCGCGCTAAAACGTGCTCCCGTGACACCGCGATGAATCTTTTCGGAATCTTCCCATGCAAGAAGAATTTGAGCTGCTGAGCCAGCCTGCATTGTCAGCGCCGAACCCACAGGCACTGAGTCGCGAAGTCCTGAGAGACGCTCTGCTACCGCTACACATATGCGCAAATCGCCTTGTCGTCTATACAGTTGAGCGCTTTCACCCGTGGCATCACGAAGAGCGCTTAAAGCAGGGGCAGCGGCTGCGATGAGTCGATCTTCGCCAGCGGCGCTGGCAAGCTCTGCCGAACGTTTTCCGAGAATAAATCGTCCAGTGAGATCGCGAGAGATGAGTCGATGAAATTCAAGTGCGACAGCAAGGCGGTGAGCTGTTGGGCGGGCAATCCCAGTGGCTGCGACTAACTCAGCTAAAGAGTGCGGACCGGATTCGAGGGTCGTTAAAATTCCGACGGCTTTATCTAAGACGCCGACTCCGCTATTCTTTCTATCCACGAAGTGATATTAGCATCTCATTCTATGAGATGTCACCTATGAAGGAGTGCATGCGATGGGAAAGACTTTAGCGGAGAAGATTTGGCAGGAACATGTTGTACGCCAAGTCAGTGGCGAACCCGATCTTCTCTACATAGATCTACACCTCATTCATGAAGTGACAAGCCCTCAGGCATTTGATGGATTGCGCCTGGCCAATCGCCCTGTACGTCGTCCAGACCTCACAATTGCAACTGAGGATCACAATGTGCCAACACAAAATATTGATCAACCTATTGCAGATCCTGTATCCAAATTACAAGTGGATACATTGCGTGCAAATTGTAAAGAATTTGGCGTTCGGATTCATTCACTCGGTGATGCCGAACAAGGAATTGTGCACGTCGTTGGACCACAGCTTGGATTGACGCAACCAGGAATGACCATTGTTTGCGGAGATTCACATACATCAACACACGGAGCTTTTGGAGCGCTCGCTTTTGGAATTGGAACAAGTGAAGTGGAACATGTACTTGCCACTCAAACGCTTCCATTAGTCCGCTCAAAGACGATGGCAATCAATGTTGAGGGAACTCTCAAGCCAGGTGTCACCGCAAAAGATATTATTCTCGCCATCATTGCAAAAATTGGCACTGGTGGGGGACAAGGGTACGTACTTGAGTATCGCGGAAGCGCGATACGTGCTTTGTCCATGGAGGCACGAATGACTGTGTGCAACATGTCCATTGAAGCAGGCGCACGAGCTGGTCTCATCGCTCCTGATGAAAAAACATATGAGTACATCAAGGCAAAGCCACATGCACCTGAGGATTTTGATGCCGCGGTGACATACTGGAGCACTCTATTTTCAGATGCTGATGCTCAATTTGATGTCGAGATTGATATCGATGCAAATCTTCTCGAGCCATTTGTTACATGGGGAACCAATCCTGCGCAAGGTTTACCTCTTAACGCAAACGTTCCTAATCCTGCTGATATTTCAAATCCTGAAGAGCGAGGGGCTGCCGAACGAGCACTTGCCTACATGGGTCTGACTGCAGGAACGCCTCTGAAAGAGATTGCTATAGATACTGTTTTCTTAGGGTCCTGCACGAATGGTCGTATCGAAGATTTGCGATCAGCTGCAAAAATTCTAGATGGCAAGAAAATATCATCGACACTTCGCATGCTAGTCGTGCCAGGCTCTGCTCGAGTCCGATTACAGGCAGAATCTGAAGGACTGGATAAGGTTTTCATTGCTGCGGGGGCTGAGTGGAGAAATGCTGGCTGTTCAATGTGCCTTGGCATGAATCCTGATCAATTAGCTGTCGGTGAACGCTCAGCATCGACTAGTAATCGCAACTTTGAGGGCCGACAAGGTAAAGGTGGTCGCACACACCTTGTTAGTCCGCTTGTGGCTGCAGCAACCGCAATTCGCGGAACACTTTCGTCACCGGCAGATTTGTAAAAGGGAGTAGTAATGGAAAAATTTATTACACACGTTGGCACAGCAATTCCGCTTCGCAGAAGCAACGTTGATACCGACCAGATAATTCCAGCTGTATATCTCAAGCGCGTCACACGTAGCGGTTTTGAAGATGGCCTCTTCGCTGCCTGGCGTAAGGATCCAGAATTCGTGCTCAACCAAGAGAAATTCCGTGACGCAACAATTTTGGTTGCTGGCCCTGACTTTGGTACTGGATCATCTCGAGAACATGCTGTGTGGGCGCTACAAAATTATGGTTTCAAAATTGTCATTTCAAGTAGATTCGCAGATATTTTCCGAGGCAATTCACTCAAAGGTGGCTTGTTGACAGTGATATTGCCTCAAGATGTAATCGAATCACTGTGGGTGGCAATCGAAGAAGATTCAACTCTTCTCATTACTGTTGATCTAGAAGCGCGAACAGTTAGTTATGGCGATGTCTGTGTGCCATTTGAGCTCGATGATTATTCACGATGGCGTCTCATCGAAGGCCTTGATGACATTGGGCTCACGCTGAAACAAACAGATTCAATTGATGAATTTGAAAAAATACGGCCTTCTTACAAACCGGTCACACTTCCAATACGGGGATAAATACCCTTTTTCACGCATAAATTTTCACATCTATCATGTGAAGTAAAAACCCTCAATATACGATTGAGGGTTTTTTATGCGTAAAAAGTGATATTTTTTTACGTAATAAAAGAAAATTAAAAGTGCGACACGCCTGCATGTACTTTGGTTAGAGAGTAACTAGCAAGTACAGTTTTATACGCGTTAGGCAATTGCCTAACTTTTCAGCGTAAAACTAAGGGGATTTTGATGAATAAGGCCCAATTCATTGCCGCGTTGGCCCCACACTTCAACGACAGCAAGAAAGAAGCAGCTCGCGCTGTAGATATCGTTTTCGACACAATCACTCGTACCATGTCAAAGGGTGAAGATGTCATGATTAACGATTTCGGTAAGTTTAAGAAGGTTGATCGCAAAGCACGCATGGGTCGTAACCCATTTACTGGCGAAACAATCAAGATCAAGGCTTCAAAGAAGGCACGTTTTCTTCCTGCAAAGGGATTAAAAGATGTCATCTCTGGTGAGCGCAAGCTCGGACCAGCACCTAAGCCAGAACCAAAGCCAGTTGTGAAGGCTGTTGTTAAGAAAGCTGCTCCAAAGAAGGCCGCTAAGAAGGTCGTCAAGAAGGTAGCAAAGAAAGCTGCTCCAAAGAAGGCCGCTAAGAAGGTCGTCAAGAAGGTAGCTCCAAAGAAGGCCGCTAAGAAGGTCGTCAAGAAGGCAAAGAAGAAGTAATTCAACTTTTTCCTTTTTAATTCGCGAACGGGGTCAGCAATTGCTGGCCCCGTTTGCTTTGCTCGCTACGATTACGCTTATGTTGCCGGCCTACGATCCACCACGTGGTAAACCCCTCGGCACGAATGCCACATTTAAAATCTGCGCTTCGATTCTCATCCCAATTCTTAACCTGATCACGCGCAGAGATTGGCAAGGAGCAAAAAATATTCCAGCCACAGGTCCCGTGATTGTTATTTCAAATCATCTCTCGTATCTCGATGTCTTGGTCTTCGCGCAGTTTCTATATAAGAATGGTCGAGCACCGAGGTTTCTCGGAAAAGAGTCAATTTTTAAAGTTCCATTTGTGGGAAAGATACTTCTCGGTGCCGGGCAAATTCCTGTGTCACGAGAGAGTCCCGATGCAAGCAAAGCGTTAGATAACGCTCTTGCAGTTCTTAGAGTCGGTCATATGTTTGGCGTCTACCCCGAGGGAACTCTCACCAGAGATCCTGATGGTTGGCCAATGGTTGCAAAAACTGGCCTTGCTCGACTGGCAATAATTACGCGAGCCCCTGTAATTCCAATTGCACAGTGGGGTTCCCAAGATGTCATGCCGACATATTCAAAGAAGATAAAAATTTTCCCTCGTACAATTATTCACCTACATGCTGGGCCGCCCCTAGATTTCTCGCCTTGGTTTGGAAAAGAGAACGACCCAGAGGCACTGACCCAAGCAACTGCCTATGCAATGGGTGTTCTCACTTCCATGTTGGAGGAGATTCGCGGAGAGAAACGACCAGCGAACATTTTTGATCCTCACACTTCCGATTTACCGCGAACAGGAAATTTCAAGAGGAAGAGTCAATCATGAAGAAAATAACCGTCCTAGGTGCAGGTGCATGGGGAACTACGTTGGCGCAGGTACTGTGCGATGCAGGAAACGACGTCGTGATTTGGGGAAGAAGCTCACAGGTTGTTAATGAAATTAATTCTTCGCACACGAATACACACTATCTAGGCGGAATTGAACTTCCTGAAACATTACTTGCAACTACTGATATCAATCAGGCCCTAGCGCATTCAAAAACATACGTACTTGCTATCCCTGCTCAATCTTTGCGAGAAGTTCTCAGAGCCTGGAAGCCTTTGATACCGCTAGATGCACTCATTATCAGCACGCTTAAAGGCATTGAAGTAACCACTGATATGCGAATGAGCGAAATTATTGAGGAAGTTTTAGAAACACAAAACATCGCAGTTATCACCGGCCCTAATCTCGCTTCTGAACTAGCGCTTCGCCAGCCAGCTGGCGCGGTAGCTGCTGCCCATACGCACGATATTGCTGTAACAGTTCAAGAACTTTTTTCAACTCAGTATTACCGTGTCTACACATCTATAGACCTTGTCGGATGTGAGTTAGCAGGTGCGATTAAAAGCGTCATCGTGTTAGCAGTCGGCATGGCAATTGGTATGGATCTTGGAGAGAACACCCAAGCTATGCTCATTACTCGAGGCCTCAATGAAGTTGCTCGTCTGGCAGCAGCCCATGGCGCAGATCCCCTGAGCGTTGCAGGTTTAGCAGGGATGGGGGATCTTGTTGCTAGTGCCGGATCTCCACTTTCGCGAAATCGAACCTTCGGAGAGGCATTGGGTCGCAGTGGTTCCATGGAATATGCGCGTATGAATGTAGCAAAAACAGTCGAAGGCGTAGCCTCATCTAGTGCAGCCCTCGAGTTGGCGCACCGTGTTGGAGTGGAGGTTCCTGTGATTGAGGCTGTTGCCGATGTTGTCCACGGAACGATAACTCCGCTTGCCGCACTTGATCGGTTGATGACAATTTCAACGATGGCTGAAAATTTCATCAAATGAAGAAAAATGTTGCAATAGTTTTTGGTGGAAGAAGTAGCGAGCACGAAATTTCATGTATTTCGGCCGCGGGAATTCTCAGTGCAATTGATACTAACAAGTACAACCCAATTCTTATCGGCATTACCCGTGAGGGTAACTGGGTCAACGTTTCCAGCGACTTTCCGTTGGTCATCGCCGGAGGAGTGCTTCCAGAAGTGCCCGATGACGCACCGTCTGTGGTAGCTGACATTCATGGACTGTGCGTCGCTGGAAAAGATTTAAATATTGACTTAATTTTTCCCGTGCTCCATGGTCCCTATGGTGAAGATGGGAGTATTCAAGGACTGTGCGTTATGGCCGATATTGCATTTGTGGGAAATGGAATCTTGGCATCAGCTGTCGCCATGGATAAGTCTTTTGCAAAGGCAATCTTTGCTGCACATGGGATGAATGTAACGCCAGGATTTGTTGTGAAATCAAATGAGTGGATGGATAACAAGGATCTATTTTCAGGGCTTGCTCAAGAGCTTGGATATCCAATCTTCGTCAAACCTGCACGCGGAGGATCAAGCCGAGGCACAACGAAAGTAAAGCGATCAGAAGACTTTGCCGATGCCATTGCCGTGGCTCACAGTTTTGATCCCAAAGCATTGGTCGAAAAGGCAATAGCAGGTCGCGAAATCGAATGCGCTGTACTTGAAATCGCCGGCTCTCCCGAGGCGTCTGTCCTCGGGCAAGTTCATTTTGATAGCAAATTTGAATTCTATGATTTTGAATCTAAATATCTAGACGGAGCAACGAGCATTGAGTTGCCGGCTCCTATTGATTCCGCTGTTTCTGAAGAAATCAGATCTCAAGCAATCTCAGCATTTAAATCTTTGGGTTGTTCAGGATTGGCACGGGTTGATTTCTTTCTAGCCGACGATGGCAAAATAATTATCAACGAACTCAATACGATGCCTGGATTTACCCCCACTTCAGTTTTTCCTAAAATGTGGGCAGCCAGTGGCATGGATTACAAGAGAGTTGTTGATGAATTAATCAACACAGCCTTCCTGCGTAATAACGGTGTCCTTGGAAACTAAATAGTTTTATTAATATGAAGTTACTGGACAGGTAAGAGTACGAGTAATACCTGCAACTGCCTGGACTTTAGACAAGATCACTCGGCCAAATTCCTCCATGCTTGGAGCTTCAGCCCTCATGATTACATCGTACGGTCCTGTTACTCCTTCGGCTAAAGTCACACCCGGTATTGCAGATACTGAGTGAGCAACGCTTGAAGCCTTACCGACTTCGGTTTGGATTAAAATGTAGGCCTGTACTGTCATGACGTTCCCCTTAGAAAATCTTTTTGTTAACGCGTATCAGCAGACTTCGATGTCGATACTGGTACTTCATTGCAGACGCTAGCGCATGGGATGGCACTCTCACCACTAGTTATATCGGGCTCTTTTAAGTCGGGATAGTCTTACCCGTATGAACTTCAACGAAGCCGAGGTTATCCGGGCGCTTTCCTCAGTTTTTGCTACCCCTGATGTTCGAGTGCTCGTCGGAATTGGTGACGACGCTGCTGTTGTCGCTCCGCTGGGCAATGTCGTTGTAACCACGGATATGGCTGTTCAAGACGTTCATTTTCGCCTTGATTGGTCTAGCGCGTATGACATAGGTAGAAAAATAACTGTTGCCAATCTGGCTGATATTTATGCGATGGGCGCCGACCCCACGCATTTAATTCTTGCTCTCTCTCTTACTGGAGATGAGTCGATGGAATGGATTCTCGAACTGGCACGTGGAATAACGCATGAGGCCGATCGTGTTGGAGCGAGCGTAGTGGGAGGCGACCTAGCGAGAAGCTCGAACATCACAATTGCAATGACTGCTCTTGGATCAGTTCTCACACCTATTAGGCGAAGTGGAGCATCTGCTTTTGAGAAAATATATTTATCTTCTCTTCCAGGATGGTCCGCTGCGGGATTATCAATTCTACAAAGAGGGGCAAATGTAAGTACATTGCCACCTACTGCAAAGATTGCGCTGGAAAAATTTCGATCGCCACTTCTAGATGTTGAAAGGGCTCACAATTTTAGAAGCGCCACTTCAATGTGCGACATAAGTGATTCCCTGATGACACAAGGCGAGCAGATGGCTCATGCCTCGCAATGCGCATTTCGCCTAGATCGAACTCTCTTTGAAAACCATCAGGATTTCGAGCCACTCATTGAACTGGCATCTGAGATGAGTCTTGATGTGTGGGACTGGATTCTCGGTGGTGGCGAAGACCATGTGTTTATGGCGACTGGAAAAAATCTAGAAGGGCTACACGTCGGAGAGATAGAAGAAGGAATCGGATTACATATTCTGGGAATGAAAAAAGCGCCAGATACCTGGCGCCATTTCACATAAGAAAAAAATTAACGGGTAACTTTGCCAGCCTTGAGGCACGAGGTGCACACGTTTTGACGCTTAGGTGTTCCACCTACGAGAGTACGAACGCGTTGGATATTTGGATTCCAGCGGCGACGTGTCTTGACCTGTGAGTGTGAAACGTTGTTGCCAAAGCTTGGGCCCTTGCCACAGACATCGCATGTTGCTGCCACGGTGAACTCCTTATAAATTCTCTGGCCCATTCGAGCCTCATGAACAAGGGGACAGGTTACCTCCTAGGCGTAGAGATACGCCAATTGGCAAAACTTTGAGTGCTGGCACCGAGGGCAATGAGCGTGCCAGCATCCCATGTGGGGGTCGCCACACACCCAAAGCAAAGTATTGAGTTGAGAAGGAGCAGAGAATATCTAGTGAGTCAGTAGAGAGAGACTCAGAAACGGAAGATATTCCATGAACTCATTAGATCTAGCAAGGTGGCAATTCGCCATCGTGACTGTGTATCACTTCCTCTTTGTCCCTATCACTATCGGAATGGGCTTTCTTGTCGCAGGCTTACAGACAGCTTGGTTTCGCACTGGACGGTTGAAGTACTTACGGGCGACGAAATTTTTCGGCAAACTCTTTCTCATCAACTTCGCGATTGGAGTTGTTACTGGCATTGTCCAAGAATTCCAATTTGGAATGAACTGGTCTTCATATAGCCGATTCGTTGGCGATGTATTTGGTGCTCCTCTGGCTATGGAGGGATTACTGGCCTTCTTCCTAGAGAGCACATTCTTGGGGCTCTGGATTTTTGGGTGGGACCGCCTTCCAAAGAAGATTCACCTAGCTTCCATTTGGCTGGCAGCAACAGGAACTCTGCTCTCCGCTTATTTTATTCTCGCTGCGAATGCGTGGATGCAACACCCGGTGGGCTACACAATTAATGTTGAAAAAAATCGAGCAGAACTCACAAATATTTTTGAAGTGCTCACGCAGCGAACCGCCCTTGCCACTTTCTTCCATACGATTCCTTCAGCCGTATTCACTGGCGCGGCATTTATTGCAGGAATTTCTGCTTGGTTGATTATCAAGAAAAAGGATATTGAAATGGCGCGCCCAACACTCAAGTTGGGCTTAATTACTATGGTGCTCAGCTTCGTAGTCATCACAATTACCGGTGATTACACAGCACGAATCATGACTGAGCAGCAACCAATGAAAATGGCAGCAGCCGAAGCTTTGTATGACACAACTGGTTCAGCTCCGTTCTCACTCCTCACCATCGGAACTCTCGATGGATCACGCTCAGTATTTCAAATCGATATCCCATCGGTACTTTCCTTTATGTCAACAGGAAATGTTGATGGGGTCGTTGAAGGAGTCAATGATTTAGAAGCCACGTACGACAAGCAATTTGGCGCTGGCGATTACACCCCGAATATTCCTCTTGCATACTGGTCTTTTAGATTCATGATCGGATTCGGTGGAATAGCGTTCCTCTTTGCCCTTCTGGCACTGTGGCAAATGCGTCGCGGTGGCACTCCACACGGCAAGTGGTTCTTGCCAGCGATGATTTCTCTACCCTTCATGCCACTTCTTGCAAATTCATTTGGCTGGATTTTTACTGAAACTGCACGCCAACCTTGGGCTGTATTTGGACTCATTAAGACTTCTGATGGAGTGAGTCAGGTTGTTTCGGCAGGGGCTGTTCTCTTTACGATGATTGCATTTACCGCTTTATATGGGGTCCTTGCGGTGATTGAAATTGGACTTACCTTGAAGGTGATTAAAAATGGTCCTTCAGAAGAACTCGACTATTTAGATCCACAACTCGGTGGGTCTGACGAAAAACCACTAGCGATGGCTTACTAGGAGAGGTGAGATAAATGACTTTTCAAACGACTTGGTTTCTACTGATCGCCGTCCTATGGATTGGGTATTTCGTTCTTGAAGGATTCGATTTCGGCGTCGGAATGTTGCTTCCATCTGTTTCTCGTAATGAAGCAGATCGACGCGCAGTCCTCACAACACTTGGACCACTGTGGGATGGAAATGAAGTGTGGTTGCTTGTTGCCGGGGGCGCCACATTTGCAGCATTTCCAGAATGGTATGCAACATTATTTAGCGGGTTTTATTTGCCACTATTTCTCATTCTCGTGTCACTTATTATTCGAGGCGTAGCTTTTGAATATCGGAGCAAGTATGGAAAAGCGCAGTGGAGACAGCGTTGGGATGTGGCAATCATTATTACTAGCGCTTTGCCAGCTTTGCTCTGGGGTGTGGCATTTGCAAATATCGTCAAAGGCGTTCCATTGGAGAAGGCAAGCTCTGGATCCATTGAATATGTTGGCGGTTTCTTCAACTTACTCAACCCCTACGCTCTTCTCGGCGGTCTTGTTACTCTCTCGGTCTTCTACACACATGGAGCAGTTTTCCTAGCTCTAAAAACCGCTGGCGGAATCCGCGATCGCGCGAATTCGATTGCAAAAGTATC
>WLNY01000019.1 GCA_009699575.1 Actinomycetota bacterium | reverse complement strand
TAGTTGGTGTGCTGGAAGTGATTGTTGGAGTAAGACCACTAGTAGATGTGGAAGATAACGTGTAAGGAAATTGTGTACTCGTCAGCGTTGTAGGAGGCGCAAAGGTGATCGTTTGTGTGGTCTTACTCAAAGTAATCGAGCGAGTAACACCTAGGGCTGCTGCATAGATCGTGTTGCCTGCTTGATTGGCGGCGAGCGTGCATGTTCCGGCAGTTACAAGAGTCAAAGCAAATCCAGAGACGGTGCAAATTGTTGGAGTGCTGGAAGTGATGACTGGAGTGAGGCCACTAGTAGATGTGGAAGATAACGTGTAAGGAAATTGTGTACTCGTCAGCGTTGTAGGAGGCGCAAAGGTGATCGTTTGTGTGGTCTTACTCAAAGTAATTGAGCGAGTGACAGGAGGAGCCGCTGAGTAGATCGTGTTGCCTGCTTGGTTTGCGGCGAGCGTGCATGTTCCAGCAGTTACAAGAGTCAAAGCAAATCCAGAGACGGTGCAAATAGTTGGAGTGCTGGACGTGATGACTGGAGTAAGACCACTAGTTGATGTGGAAGATAACGTGTAAGGAAATTGTGTACTCGTCAGCGTTGCAGGAGGCGCAAAGGTGATCGTTTGAGTAGCTTTACTCAAAGTGATCGAGCGAGTGACAGCAGGAGCTGCTGAGTAGCTCGCATTCCCCACTTGGTTTGCAGTAACTGTGCATGTTCCGGCAGTTACAAGAGTCAAAGCAAATCCAGAGACGGTGCAAATTGTTGGAGTGCTGGAAGTGATGACTGGAGTAAGACCACTAGTAGATGATGCGGTGAGTGTGTACGGGCTCTGCGCCAGAGTTAGCGTCGTGGGAGGCCTAAATGTAATTGTTTGAGTAAGGGCGTTACCTTGTTGTAATGGCACAAACGTAAGAGAGGTAATTAGCGTTACAAATATCGACAACCTGCGAGTGAAAATACGCTTGGTCACACCGATATTCTAGTGTCCCAATGTGGCGTGGGCCATACTTTCCCGATTAGCGTTCGAATCTCTTCACGCTCGTAACGCCATAAAATCAGCTTTTCAGAGTGGAAAAGCGCTGTACAAGGTAAATCAGAGATGCTGATAAGAGTCAGTTATTAGTTGTGCGATAGACGTCGTAAACCCCTTCGATTTGGCGCACCGCTGCAAGCACGGCATCGAGATGAGTGGCATCAGCCATTTCGAAAGTAAAACGTGAAATCGCAACACGATCTTTGCTCGTACTGACGGCTGCACTCAAGATGTTTACGTGCTGCTCCGAAAGCGTGCGTGTTACATCGGCGAGTAATCGTGCGCGATCTAGCGCTTCGACTTGTATGTTTACTAAAAACACACTTGATGCCCCCGACAGCCATTTCACGGCGACGATGCGATCTCCCTGATTTAGACGTAAGTCATCAGCATTCACGCAATCTGTTCGGTGAACCGAAACTCCACTTCCTCGAGTTATGAATCCCATAATGGAATCTCCAGGAACAGGCGTGCAACAACGTGCGAGTTTTACAAGAACTTCATCAATGCCCTCCACTTTTATTGCACTGCTGGTTCGGCGAACAGTTGGGGCTGGACCAGGAATAAAGTCCATAGTTGTTTCCGGATGCGAATCATCGAGTCCCATGGAGTGAACAAGCTTTTCAATAATGGAAGCAGCAGATACGTGACCATCTCCGACTGCTGAGTACAACGCCGATATATCTGGGTATCTAAGTTCGTGAGCTAGCTCTAGCAATGTGTGACCTGCAAAAATCTTCTGTAGTGGAAGTCCTGCTTTACGCATCTGCCTAGCAATAGATTCTCGTCCCGCTTCAATTGCTTCCTCGCGACGCTCCTTGCTGAACCACGATTTAATTTTGGAACGGGCACGTGGACTTTTAACGAAATTGAGCCAGTCGCGACTGGGACCAGCGCTCTCGCTTTTGTTAGTGACAACTTCTACTACATCGCCATTACTTAATTTGGAATCTAGCGGAACTAGGCGACCATTTACTTTTGCCCCGGCGCATCTATTTCCAACATCTGTGTGCACCGAATAGGCAAAGTCAACGGGTGTCGATCCTCCAGGTAGTGCAACCACACTTCCTTTGGGGGTGAAAACGAATACCTCTGGCGAACCAAGATCAAAGCGCAGTGCCTCAAGAAATTCTGATGGATCTTCCGTTTCTTTCTGCCACTCATGAAGTTGTCGAAGCCAGAGCATCTCTGGTGAAGTCGAATCTACTTCGCTGCCTTGCTTGTACTTCCAGTGTGCAGCAATACCAAATTCGGCCCGCGAATGCATTTCGTATGTTCGGATTTGGATCTCAATCGCTTTACCGCCTGGCCCAATAACAGTTGTATGTAGCGATTGATAGAGATTGAATTTAGGCATAGCTATGTAATCTTTAAATCGTCCAGGAACTGGGCTCCATCGCGCATGTATGGCTCCAAGTACGGCGTAACAATCGCGAACATCGTTAACTAATACTCGAATACCTACAAGGTCGTAAATGTCGTTAAAGTCACGCCCTCTCACTACCATCTTTTGATAGACGCTAAAGAAGTGCTTCTGTCTACCCGTTACGGTGGCGGTTATTCCATCATTTTTTAGGTCATCAACTACGGCATCAATTACTTCATGGGTAAGAGCGTCTCTCGATGGTGAACGTTCTGCAACTAACCTGCTAATTTCCTCAAACTTTTTTGGCTCGAGTACTTCAAAAGAAAGATCCTCAAGCTCCCATTTGATCGCATTCATACCAAGTCGGTGAGCAAGAGGTGCGTAGATATCTAGGGTCTCTCGAGCCTTGCGCTCGGCACTCTCTTGCGAGACAAATTTCCACGTACGGGCATTATGAAGGCGATCTGCCAATTTAATAACGAGAACTCTGATATCACGCGACATAGCGATGACCATCTTGCGAACAGTTTCGGCTTCAGCAGAAGGCCCATAACTTAATTTGTCTAGCTTTGTAACACCATCGACGAGAGCTGCAATCTCATCGCCAAAATCAGAACGAAGTGTTGTCAGCGAATACGAAGTGTCTTCCACCGTGTCGTGTAAAAGAGCTGCAATTACTGTGGCACTATTTAATCCAAGGTCAGCAAGAATTCCAGCGACAGCAACAGGGTGGGTTATGTACGGATCCCCCGATTTACGAATTTGCCCTTGGTGGGCTTTTGATGCAACAACGAAGGCTTCTTCGATACGGGTGAGATCTTCGTTTGGATGATGCTCTCGCACTGATGCCAGCACCGGTGCCAGCAAGGTATTCATAGAAGATTTCTACGCTAGCAACTAACTACTTGCGACCCTTGCGCTTTGGTTGATTGCGAGGACCGCGTTTCACATCTGACGATGTTGTTGGGGCCGTTCCGGAAAGCGCAGCCGCAGAAGTAACGGTTGTGGATCCACGAGAATTAACTCGCTTAGCAAGAGCTGCCATAGCTGGTTCTTTTTCGCGAAGTGTTGCCAAAATGGGAGGCGCAATAAAAATCGACGAGTACGTTCCAGCCGCTAGTCCGATAAATAGAGCAAGTGAAAGATCCTTAAGGGTTCCTGCACCTAGAAGTCCTGCTCCAACAAAGAGAATAGATGCAACAGGAAGCAATGCAATGATTGAGGTATTAGCAGAACGGATAATCGTCTGATTAACCCCGAGGTTTACCGCCTGAGTAAATGTCATCTTTGATGTCGCAGTGATCGACTTCGTATTTTCACGAATTTTATCGAAGACAACGACCGTATCGTAGAGCGAATAACCCAGAATTGTTAAGAATCCAATCACCGTCGCGGGCGTCACGTCAAAACCTACGATCGAATAAATGCCAACAGTAATAAACACATCATGAATAACCGCGATGATTGCAGATAAGGCCATCTTCGGCTCAAAGGCCATAGCAAGATACAAGAGGACAACAATGATGAACCCAATGAGACCGTAAATCGCTTTACGGGTGATCTCCTTGCCCCATGATGGCCCAATAATTTGCGTATCAATTGATTGCTCATCAACAGAGAATTTCTGGGCTAACGCAGTTTTCAGACTCGAAGACTCAGCGTTTGTCAGTGCTCCTGTTTGGATTCGAACCTTATCTGTGCCAACTAATTGCACGATTGATTCTCCTGGAATGCTTGATTGAGAGAGAACAGAACGAGCATCCTCTATCGAAACGCCACTTTTCTTAACGATAAAAGATGCGCCGCCCTTGAACTCAATTCCGAGGTGCAACCCTTGGAGTGAGAGAGAAAGTATTGATGCGATGATGAGCAAACCAGAGAATGCATACCAACGCCGACGTTTGCCAATAAAATCTATGGACGTTTCACCAGTATGTAAACGTGCGCCAAGACCTGTTAATTTAGACATTGTTTACGCCTCCTGTGGAGTTTGCACGGTTACGCCAAGACTACGAGGCGAAACGCCCGAAAGTGGATGGCCTGAACTGTAAAAATTCAAACGGGCCAAGATTGAAGTAAGTGGTTTCGTAAATACAAAGACCACCAATAAGTCGATAAGCGTTGTCAGACCGAGTGTGAAGGCGAACCCACGAACGCCACCCACTGCGAAGAAATAAAGAAGAACTGCTGCGATGATAGATACAAAGTCAGCAACAACAATAGTGCGACGTGCCCGAATCCAGCCAAGTTCAACAGCTGATCTCAGTGATCGTCCATCTCTCACTTCATCTCGAACTCGCTCAAAGTAAACAATGAATGAATCTGCAGTAATACCAATGGCGACAATCGCGCCAGCAATGCCAGCAAGAGTGAGCGTGAATCCAATCCATTTACCGAAGAGCAAGAAGAAGAGATACACAAGTGCGCCCGCTATTACTAATGAACCAATGGAAACAATTCCGAGTCCACGATAGAAAAGTAACGAGTAGAGCAAAACAAGAAAGAGTCCTAAAGCACCTGCGATAAGACCTGCGCGTAATTGATCTGAACCCAGTGTTGGTGATACTTGCTGAACTTCGCCTCGATCAAAAGCGAGAGGAAGCGCGCCGTATTTCAAAACATTTGCAAGGTCTTGAGCTTCTAACTGTGTGAAGCTGCCAGTAATTTGTGCATTACCTGAAGGAATCGCTTCATTGATTCGCGGTGCAGACACGACAAGTCCATCGAGAACAATTGCCACCTGGTTTTGCGGTGAAGCAAGTCCTGTTACTCGGGACGTGATTGCGCCAAATGCCTTTGTTCCTTCATTGTCGAAAACAAGTGAGACATACCAAGAGCTCGCACCTTGTTGATCAATTCCAGCGGTGGCTTTTGAAACTTGGCGGCCTAGAACTTCTGCCGAACCCAAAATATATTTATTCGCGCCTGAGCGTTCGCACGCAACGATTATGTCGGTCGGCGCATCAACTGCCCCACCTTGTAAGTTTTCTGGCTTACTGCAATCCAACGCTGCGAACTTCGCATTGATTTCGGCTGAAACTCCTTGTGCCGGAGTTGCAGTAGTTGTATCTGTAGCACTTGTGACTGAGGCTCCTGATGCTTCAGCTAATACCTGGCGAAAACGTAGTTCGGCAGTTTGTCCAACAAGTTCTACAACTCTGTTACTCGAATCTCCCGGGACGGAAATAACAATCTGACGATTGGTTCCACTTCCTTGAGCGGCAACCTCACTCTCGGCGACACCAAGTGAATTGACGCGCTGGCGAATAATGGAGACAGCTTGATCGATTGATTCAGAAGTCACCTTGCCGCTCTCCCCTGCCGCAATTCGCGGTTGCAAGGTCACGCTTGTTCCACCACGAAGGTCTAATCCAAGGCGTACCGAAGTAGCCCCTGAAATAAATACGGTGGCAGTCAGAGCAAGCATCACGATGCCAAGAATCGCAAGTGAGCGACCTGGACGTGATGTCGATTTAAGCGGCTTATTTGTTGTAGACATAGGTGCAGAGTCTAGGCATCAGAGGCTGGTGTGTCGAAAAGGCTCGTTGGGGCCTCGGCGGGTGCTTTTCTCCCCAAATGGGCCCACCCCATCGGAGTAGCAATTCGACCTCGAGGAGTGCGCGCCATGAACCCATTGCGGACAAGAAAAGGCTCCGCTACAGATTCAACAGTCTCAGTCTCCTCACCTACAGCAATCGCTAGCGTCGATAGACCAACTGGACCACCGTTAAAACGTTCAATGAGCGCTGAGAGCACCGAGCGATCAAGACGATCGAGACCTTTATCATCGACTTCATATATTTCAAGTGCTCGCTTGGCATGCGCCAATGTGAGGTGATCGCCGCCTTCAACTTGAGCTAAATCACGCACTCTACGAAGTAATCGATTGGCAATACGTGGAGTCCCCCGAGACCTTCCCGCAATTTCACTCACGCTCTCTTTATCTATTTGCAAACCAAGTAGCGCTGCACTTCTGACCAATACATTTTCAATTTCTTTTTGATCGTAGAAATCAAGGTGTGCAGTGAAACCGAATCGATCACGTAAGGGGCTTGGAAGAAGCCCCGCCCTTGTCGTCGCCCCGACAAGTGTGAAACGTGGAAGCTGTAGAGGAATAGCCGTTGCACCTGGGCCCTTGCCTACAATCACATCCACTCGAAAATCTTCCATCGCTAGATACAGAAGTTCCTCTGCAGGTCGTGGGAGTCTGTGAATCTCATCGAGAAATAGAATTTCGCCTTCCACAAGTGATGAGAGAACCGCTGCTAAATCCCCCGCATGGGTAATTGCTGGGCCACTTGTTACGCGAATGGGTGTTTGCATTTCACTTGCAAGAATTAGCGCAAGCGTTGTCTTTCCAAGCCCTGGGGGGCCCGATAGCAAGATGTGATCCGCTGGACTTTGTCGTTTACGCGCAGCGCTTAATAAGACATCAATTTGGTTTCGAACTCTATCTTGGCCGATGAAATCGTCGAGAGTTTTAGGACGCAACGCATGTTCAACTGTTGTGTCTTCATTGCGAAGCGACGGCGTAACGATACGTTCGTCCTCGTTGGCGCTCATGTACGTCTACCTGATTGAAGGGCGAGTTTGAGAAGTTCACCCATCTCCATCGAGGCGATATCTTGCCCAGCACGCTCTTCTACTAGAAGATTGATTGCTCCATCAGATTCTTTTGCAGAATAACCCAGAGAGACAAGAGCGCTCGCTAACTGTTCCCTCCACGCCGGTTGATGGGTACTCATAACTCCAGAAGTTGCATAGCCGTGCATTTTAGATTTGAGTTCAAGAATGAGGCGCTGAGCACCTTTCTTCCCTATGCCTGGGATTTTTTCAATTGTAGAAGCGCTCTCAGAGAGAATCGCTGATGCAAGTTCTTGCGGTGGCAACGCTCCAATTATCGACAGCGCGACTTTAGGTCCGATCCCAGAAACTGTCTGGACAAGCTCAAAGAGTGCGCGCGATTCATCATCTAAGAAACCAAAGAGAGTCAGCGAATCTTCACGGACGACAAGAGTAGTAAATAGTTGAACGTGCGTACCTAGATTGAGCGAGGTGCTGCATTTGGCGGTCACTAAAACACTTAACCCAACGCCGCCCACTTCAATAATTAATCGATCAGATGAGATGCTTCGCACTGTTCCATTTATTAGTGAAATCATGGCTTCCTCAATAATGCAAGGCGCTTCTTCTCTTCTGCAAGCGCGAGAGCCATTCGGTTATTGCCTTGACCACGCCAGATATGGCAAATAGCAAGTGCGAGTGCGTCAGCACTGTCGGCTGGTTTTGGAATTGTTTCTAAGTTTAAAAGTCTGCGAACCATTTCTGACACCTGTGCCTTGTTTGCGCGCCCTGAACCTGTCACCGCGGCTTTCACCTCGCTAGGGGTATGCATCACTACAGGTATATCTCGTTGCGCCGCTATGAGCAGAGCAATTCCTGCGGCCTGGCCTGTTCCCATAACTGTTCGAACATTGTGCTGGGAAAATACTCGTTCAACTGCGATGACATCGGGTGAGTATTTCTCCACCCATCCATGAATTTCATTATTGAGAAGTAGGAGCCGTTGCTCAAGTGCGCAATCACTCGGAGTGAGAATGACTCCCACGCCAATCATCGCCAACGTGGAACCGGGTGCGCCTTCCACAATTCCAACGCCACATCGCGTTAAGCCAGGATCGATTCCTAATACGCGCATGTGAGCAAGCCTAATTGAACTTGAAAAATACTTAGGCCAGGCTCGCCATAACCTCATCAGATACATCGGCATTACTAAATACATTTTGTACATCATCGAGCTCTTCAATGGCATCAATGAGTTCAAATACTTTTGTTGCGCTGTCGGCATCGAGATCAACGCTCATTGAAGGTACGAAAGAAGATTCAGCCGATTCGTACTCAATACCGGCGGATTGCAGGCCAGTGCGCACTGCAACGAGATCACTCGGTTCACACATAATCTCAAAGGAATCCCCCTGGTCAATAACTTCTTCGGCGCCCGCTTCTAGAACTGCGTTAAGAATTGATTCCTCTGTCACGCCTGCGACCTTGTTTACAATAATTAATCCCTTGCGATTAAAAAGATACGCTACAGAACCTGGATCAGCCATCGTTCCGCCATTGCGAGTGACTGCTACTCGTACTTCCGAAGCTGCTCTATTGCGATTATCTGAAAGACACTCGATCATGAGAGCGACGCCGTGTGGACCGTAGCCTTCGTACATGATTGTTTGGTATTGAGCTCCACCGGATTCAAGTCCGGCACCACGTTTAATGGCTCGATCAATATTATCTGCAGGCATTGAATTCTTTTTTGCTTTGGCGACAGCATCAAAAAGAGTTGGATTGCCTTCCATATCTGGGCCACCGTTGCGCGAGGCGACTTCTATGGCCTTAATTAATTTTGCAAAATTCTTCGCACGACGGCTATCAATGATGGCCTTCTTATGCTTTGTTGTCGCCCATTTGGAATGGCCGGACATGTGACACCTCGCTGTGGTTAGCAGTTCTGTTTGAACTTATTGCTAGAACTTTACCGCAGTCCGCCGCAAAGTTACTTACACACCTCGTCGATAAAATATCGATGCACGCTTAAGTCCCCAGTGATTTCAGGGTGGAACGCCGTAGCAAGGAGTCTGCCCTGGCGAACCGCTACAGGGTATGAGTCTGCTTCTCCCCTTTGGTAACGAGCAAGAATTTCTACATCTTTTCCAGTCTCCTCCACCCATGGAGCGCGAATAAAAACAGCACGGATCGGATTGGCAGAAAGTGCCGGAGCTATGAGATCTGTTTCAAAGGAATCAATTTGGCGACCGAAAGCATTTCGTCGGACAATCATGTTAATTCCACCAAAGGATTTTTGGCCGGCTTTGGCGTCGAGTATTTGATCTGCGAGCAAAATCATTCCTGCACAAGAACCGTACGTAGGCATGCCTGATTTAATTCGTAGCGAGATAGGTTCGAAGAGGTCAAAGGTGTGAGCAAGGCTGGCAATCGTGGTTGATTCACCACCTGGTATAACTAGTGCTTCAACTTCCTTGAGTTCTTGAGGCGTGCGAACTGTTATCGCATCTGCGCCGCATTTCTCGAGTGAGACAATGTGCTCGCGCACATCACCCTGAAGAGCAAGTACACCAACTAGCAAGGGAAAAAGTTACCAGCCGCGCTCGGAGAGACGGTGAGGCGCAGGGAGGTCTGCAACGTTAATTCCGACCATTGCATCGCCTAATCCACGTGAGACATCAGCCAACACCTTGGGGTCATCAAAGAATGTAGTTGCTTTGACACACGCTGCTGCACGATGCGCAGGATTTCCCGACTTGAAAATTCCTGAACCAATGAAAACACCGTCAGCACCCATCTGCATCATTAATGCAGCATCGGCTGGAGTGGCAATACCTCCAGCGGTGAAGAGGACAACCGGAAGTTTTCCAGCTGCAGCAACTTCTTTGACTAATTCGAATGGTGCTTGCATTTCTTTTGCTGCAACATAGAGCTCATCTTCACGCATTGATGTCAGTCGTCTAATTTCTCCACCGATTGACCGCATATGTGTCATCGCATTAGAAACATCGCCGGTACCTGCTTCGCCTTTAGAGCGAATCATGGCTGCACCTTCATTGATTCGACGAAGTGCTTCTCCAAGATTAGTAGCACCACATACGAATGGAATCGTGAAGTCCCATTTATTAATGTGGTTGGCGTAATCAGTTGGAGTGAGAACTTCAGATTCGTCAATGTAATCAACTCCGAGACTTTGCAAAATCTGTGCTTCAACAAAGTGTCCGATACGCGCTTTTGCCATGACGGGAATAGATACAGCGGCTTGGATTGCCGAAATCATGTCGGGATCCGACATGCGAGCTACTCCACCCTGTGCGCGAATATCAGCTGGTACGCGCTCGAGTGCCATGACGGCCACTGCGCCGGCATCTTCTGCAATCTTGGCTTGTTCAACGTTGACAACATCCATGATGACGCCACCCTTAAGCATTTCTGCCATGCCGCGTTTTACTCGAGATGTACCGCTTACTTCAGCCATGATTTTCGCTCCCTATGTGAATTCTCTATAAGAATCAGGTTCGAATACTACTTTGAAGTTGGGGTTGGCGCAGGTACAGGATGGAGCGTGAATTCAGGCACATGATCTGTCAGGGCAATCCAAATCTGGCCAGGTGCAAACTTTATTTCTACGCCATCGGGACCAGTCCACGTAGTTCCATCGAGAGCAGTTGGGCGACTCCACGTCGCCGCAAAATACTGCCCATCGCGAAGTATGTACCCAGTCCCTGTACCGACTGTTGCCGAAAATGGTGTGATTCCGCCAAATTTATCGTGAAATTGAGAGGGAGTGATAAGTACGTTTTGTATGACCAGTGTGGTGGGTCCAAGAATTACACCTGATGCCGCAGACTCGACGTCGCCACCAGGAGCCATGTGCCAACGGTTCTCAGTTGCACTCCAAATTACTTCATAGCTTTGCGCTGGCCATCTTAATTTCACCGAGTCAATCGCAATGCCGCCCGTTGCGATTTTTGTCGAGAATTTCCATCCAGCGCTTTTTGAGGATTCAACTGTTGCACCCGCTGCAATAACTTTTGCCATAACGTTTTTCGCCGCAAGAATCATTGCATAAGGTCGCATGCGATTTGGATCGTTGGTGTAAAAATTGGGACCTTGGGTGCTCGCTCCCACATCTTCTAAATTAGCGGCTTTAATATATGGACGAAGTTTGGTTTGCGCTCCACTGTAGGCGAAAGCTATATGTCCGTATTGAGCAAACAATTCAAGATCCGTAATTCGCGCGCTTCGTACTGGGCCTACGATGTCAGGTATTTCTGAGGAAAATACTGCTGCTAAACGCGTAAGGCCGCCCTCTACCTGCTCTATATAAACAACATCAGCTTGGTCCACAGATATTTGTGGGCGAGAACTAGGAGTGTCATCAATTTTCACAACGAGAACTGGACCATCTGTGCCCACTCTCCCACTGAGGGCGTTATGTTCTATCACTTTAGGAATTTCTGGAGAAGGAGCCACTTCGCCACTGTTATTGGCGGCACACGAGCTTAGAAAAAGAGATGCTGTGATCGCTACTATCGCGCCAGACTTTCTATAAAACATCGGCTTCAAATTCATATGTGACCGGAAGAGGAGCTCGACCCGCGAGCCTGAAAGTTTTGAATATAAATTTAGACCTAACCATTTGAGTCCTTGTCACAGCGTCAACGTGAAGTGCTATTGCAATCCGAATTTTATCAGTCAACTCGGAAAGTTCTCGGAGCAAATCCCTTTCCGACAAGTTTTCATAAGGACCTACATCTGTCAAAAGAAGTCCCAGAGCTCCAGATAGGCCACTCTCAGCAGCTGAACGAAATTCGATATCTGCATCACGAGCTTGGTATGCCGCCGCTGTTAATAGGAGTGCTGTTGCAGGATCAGACATCTCACTTCGAGCAATCTCGAGGGCAACCGCAGCCCTTCGCTGCAAAAGCCCGTCAAGATTTGCCCAACTTGTTTCAACTCTGTGGTGCAATCGATCTAAGCGAGTGGCTGAAAAAGAAAGATGCCATAAAACTATTAGCAAGAGAAGAAGGGCAAGAAGTATATTTCTCATTCTGCTGAACTCGCCTCTCGTGCGCGCAATGGATTCCATGATCTGTTTTCAGATGCCAAGCGAACTCCCGTGCCTCCGACCATCGACATTTCATAAATGGAAAAAATTTGCTCAGCAACGACGTCCCAATCAAACTGCGCCGCATGAGATTTTCCTGCTCTAGCTAGTGCTTTTCGTCGATTATCATCTCGCAGTAAATCAATAATTCGTTTTGCCAGATCTGTGGAATCTTCGGATGAGAAGAGCTCGCCAAAGCGACCTCCGCCAAGTAGTGAATCAAATGCTGGAATGTCACTTGCGATTACTGCGGCACCACCCGCCAATGCCTCAGCCAAGATAATTCCAAATGATTCCCCACCGGTATTGGGCGCGATATAGAGAGAGATGGAAGCCAGGAAATTTGCCTTATCCTCTTCTGAAATTCTTCCTAGGAATTCAAGACGCCCTCGCAGTTGAGGATCAATACTTTTTATGAAGTCATCACTTTCGCCAGGGCCCGCCACGAATACTCGAACATCAGGTGCGAAGCGCGCAACAATTGGAAGTGCGTCCATAAGAATCGAAAGACCCTTGCGCGGCTCCTCAAAGCGACCGATAAATCCTAAAGTGTTACCCATCCATCTTTCTTGGGGTGTGCCATTTGTATATCGCGAGGCATAGATTCCATTTGGAATAACAACGGCATCTGTTTCTAAGTGTTCCGTCAAGGTGCTTCGTGCTGCTTCACTTACCGCTATGCGGGCTGAAAGTTTTTCAATCACGGGTTCAAGTATCGGACCAATTGCAAAAATTGCTTTCTGTTTTTTAGCTGCTGCGTGAAAGGTGCCGACCATCGGGCCTTCGGCCGCCCAACATGCGAGGAGTGAAATCGAGGGAATGGCGGGTTCGTGTAAATGCAAAATATCAAACTCTCCCCCTGCAATCCACTGCCTCACGCGAGCAAATGCAATAGGACCAAAGAGAATTCGTGCCACTGCCCCGTTATACGGAATTGCGAGTGGCTTTCCCGCGCTGACAACATAATCCGGCACAGCACTCTCATCGATAACAGGTGCGAGAACAGAAACTTGGTGACCAGCTGCAATCAAGAATTCAGCCAAATCACGGACATGATTTTGGACGCCTCCAGGCGTGTCCCATCCGTACGGGCAGACGATTCCAATCTTCAAAGATTTATTTAACATCTTCTCGCTCCTTGAAATCTCCGTCTGTCCATATTCGTTGGAGCATATGCCAATCCTGCGCATGTTTTTTGATTCCTGATTCAAAATGACTGGCGCAAATTTGAACGGTTGCAGAAACGCGCTCTTCTAAGGTCCCATTCGATGGAACGTCCACTTTTCGAAAGTGAATATGGATTCCATGTGGAGTGTAGGAAACCAATGCAGTGAGCAGAACTGCTCCTGTTTTTATAGCCAGCACTGCCGGACCGGCAGGCATTCGAGATGGATAACCAAAGAATTCCACTGCTATCCCAGAATTGGATAAGTCACGGTCTGCAACAAGTGCAACAAGTTTTCCCTCCCGCAAACGTTGCATAAGAGTCACAATCGACCTTGAATCAAGAGATAGGACTTCCATCCCTAAGGATGCCCGAAATTTTAAAAACTCATTAAATAATCTTTCGGGCTTGAGTCTTTCTGCAACGGTTACGAGATGAATTCCTTTACCCGTGAAGTACGCACCTGCGTGATCCCAATTCCCTGAATGAGGCAAGGAGACAATCACACCTTGTCCGCTGGCAGCGGCATCTACGAGGAGGTGCTCATCGATCACTTCAACAGTAGAGTCGATTCGCTCTCTACTCCATTCAGGTATTCGAAAAGTGTCACACCAGTAACGCATATACGATCGCATCGCATCCCTAAGGAGATCATCCATTTCAATACTGCTTAAGTCTGGTCTTACCCTTTGCAGATTCGATCGCAAGCGGGCAACGGCCTTGCCATCAGATTTCGAGAGACGCTCACCAATAAAGTAAAACAACGCATAGGCACTCTTCTCGGGCACGATACGAATCAGGCGCCACGCGAGAATGTAAATCCATCCCACTAACGTTTGCATGCTGGTGTTTTCAGATCGCGCGTTTCACAATTAACATGCGTTGAGTCACTGTAATAATCCCCAAGATGGCTAGTAGCCATAGACCAACTGCCAAAGCAAATGAAACACCCAGTCCATGTAAAGCCGTCGCACTCAATGTGATTGCAAGTCTTTCGGTTCTCTCTGCAGCGCCTCCAGAACACACAATATTAAATGCCTCTGCTTTTGCCCGAATGTAAGGAATTAGAATTCCTGTTACTAAAGTTATCAAGGCGACTACTGCCAAACGGTCGTTTGAGTTGAGCAAGTAGATGCACACTCCGACAAGAATGACTGAATCAGATATCCGATCAATTGTGGAATCTAAAAAGGCTCCCCAACGACTTGAGCCCGATTGCGAAATGCGGGCCATCGTTCCGTCGAATAGATCGCTCAAAGCAAAAAGGGTTACCAGGAATGAGGCTAGGAAAAAATCTCCACGAGGGAAAAAAGCTAACGAGGAGAGCACCACCCCGAGAGCTCCAAGAATCGTAATTCCATCGGGCGTTAATCCCACACGCAGCAGTGTCCGAGCCATCGGTGTAATAAACCGAGTGACCGCTGGTTTCAAAGTGCTACTTATCATCAGGTACATCGTAGGCTTACCCGGTGCTAACACCTAGTCAGAACCCTCGGATAAGCGTCTTTGGACATGAAAGTGCCCACCCAGAGAAGATCGCTCAGGCCTTTGGAGGAGTTCTTGAAACTACCCCGACCCACGAGTGCGACCTTGCGTTCTTTGTTATCGATCCAAATACTGGCATTGATGCGAACACAATCGAAAACTGGGCAACTGTGGATCAATGGCAGATACCACGGCTTGTTCTCGTCACGGGGTTAGAACAATCGCATGGCGATTTTGATGATGCTGTCCTCATTGCCAACCGTGTGCTCGATCAACTCGTGACACCATTTTTGGTTTTACATGACGAGGCCGGTCTACCGTGTGCACTCATCTCACTTTCAGATCTTCGCGTCCTTGAGTACTCCACCAATCCACCAACTATTCAAGAGAGCGAGCCCGAACATAAAACTCTCGTTGGAGAATTCGCTTTAGAATATGCAGAAGCGATTACTAACGCAGGTGATGATGCTTTTGTTGCTGGGCTACTTTTTCCAGCGATTCCGGTCTGGCTTGAAAAGGGAATCGGTGTCGATATTGTTAAGAAATATATATCTGAAATAACCCAATCGTTACAGCACTAAATATCTGTATTCCACCCCTGAGCTAAATCATTTCGTGTTTGAGAAAGTAGCTGAGGCAAAACTTTTGTCTGGCCAATAATCGGCATGAAATTCGCGTCTCCAGCCCATCGAGGAACGATGTGTTGATGAATGTGATCAGCAACGCCAGCACCTGAAACCGCTCCCTGGTTCATGCCGATATTAAACCCTGACGCATGCGAGACTGTTCGCAAGACCTTCATTGCGTGCGCAGTAAGATCTGAAATCTCATTGCGTTCCTCTGGCGTAAGATCAGTCAAGTCGGCAACATGTCTAAATGCACATACGAGAAGATGTCCTGCATTGTATGGATACAGGTTCATTACAACGTAGGCAGTTTTCCCTCGTGCAACTATCAGTGCGGATTCATCATCAAGTTGAGGTATTCGGCAAAAAGGGCACTCGACGTCATTATCTTTGAGTGGACGGTTCTCACCTTTGAGATATTCCATACGATGCGGCGCCCACAAACGCTGCCACGCATCTGGTAAGCCCGCTCCACCCTCTGAAAATGTCACTAGTTATACCTGAATTCGTTGTGCGATTGCTTCTTTTATCTCAGCAATTGCTTGAGCGATAGGGATAGCATTTTTCTGTTCGCCATTGCGATACCTAAAGGAAACTGCTCCAGCTTTTTGATCCTCTTCCCCAGCAATAACCATGAATGGAATCTTCTGCATTTGTGCGTTGCGAACTTTCTTTTGCATCCGATCATCGGAGGCATCTAGTTCTGCTCTAATTCCAGCACGTTTCATCTGCACAATTACATCAGCCAGGTAATCAGCAAATGCATCAGCGACGGGGATTCCAACTGCTTGTACTGGCGCGAGCCATGGTGGGAATGCACCTGAATAATGCTCTGTGAGAACACCGAAGAAACGCTCAATGGAACCAAATAGAGCTCTATGGATCATCACGGGGCGCTGACGGGTGCCGTCACTTGCTGAATATTCCAATTCAAAACGCTGCGGCAACTGGAAATCCACTTGAATAGTAGACATCTGCCATGTGCGACCAATTGCATCCTTCGCTTGTACTGAAATTTTTGGACCATAAAAAGCTGCGCCACCCTCATCCAAGACGAGTTCAAGTTTTTGTGCCTCTGCTGCCTTTCGTAGAGCTTCTGTCGCTTCAGCCCAATCCGAATCTTCTCCAACTGATTTTTCACTATTTCGAGTGGAGAGTTCAAGATAAAAATCGTTAAGGCCGTAGTCGCGTAAGAGATTGAGTACAAAAGTGAGCAAACTATCTAGTTCGCCAACCATCTGATCTTTGGTGCAGTAGATATGGGCATCATCTTGAGTAAATCCTCGTGCCCGAGTTATACCGTGGAGAACGCCGGATTTTTCGTAACGATATACCGTACCGAATTCAAATAATCTCAGTGGAAGCTCTCGATAGGAGCGTCCTCGTGCACGATAAATCAGATTATGAAACGGGCAATTCATAGGCTTCATGTAGTACTGCTGGCCCGCTCGTTTGACCGTGCCATCAGGATGGAGCTCTTCATCTAAAATCATTGGAGGGTACATTCCCTCGGAATACCATTGAAGATGTCCGGAAGTTTCAAAGAGTGCGGCTTTTGTTAAATGTGGTGAGTAGACAAACTCGTATCCTTCTTGCTCATGTCTTTGACGTGAATAATCTTCCATGGCTCGGCGTACGATTCCGCCCTTAGGGTGAAATACGGCTAGTCCGGATCCGATTTCTTCTGGGAAAGAAAAGAGATCTAGTTCTGTTCCAAGTCGGCGGTGATCTCTTTTTTCAGCTTCTGCCAACATTTCTAAATGAGCATTGAGATCGTCTTGAGATGCCCAAGCGGTCCCATAAATTCTCTGCAGCATTGGATTCTTTTCTGATCCACGCCAATATGCAGCTGCACTTCTCATTAATTTAAATGCTGGAATGTGCTTTGTTGATGGCAAATGCGGCCCACGACACAAGTCACTCCATATGGGTTGGCCATCGCGCCCTAAATTGTCATAGATAGTTAGTTCAGATCCACCTACTTCAACACTTGCCTCATCGGTGGCCCCTGATTTCAATCCGATGAGTTCACACTTGTAGGGTTCATGGGCCAACTCAAGCAAAGCATCCTTTTCATTTGTTATCCGACGCTTAAATCTTTGACCTTCTTTGACGATCTTTCTCATTGCGGATTCAATTGCGGTGAGGTCATCGGGTGTGAAATTGCGTTCTGGATCAAAGTCATAATAAAAACCATCAGTGATAGGCGGCCCAATTCCCAGCCGAGTGTTAGAAAAGAGGCTTTGGACGGCTTGCGCTAACACGTGAGCAGTTGAATGCCGTAATACTGCGAGACCTTCCGTTGAAGAAATCGTCACAGAAGAAATGACATCGCCGTCACTGAGATCAGTCCAGAGGTCGCGAAGGGTTCCGTTGATCGTGCACACAACAACATCTTTACGTTCAGCAAAAATTTGGGTCGGCTTCTGCTCGCTATCAATACTTACAAGTGCGCCATCTACGGTGACTGATATCAAAGACATATCCCTAGCCTAGCGAAGTCGCCCGCGCCATTTCTCGTATTTCGAGACAGAGTTGCTCTGCTCTTGTTGTTTCGGGCAGCGCTATCCCATCGATTTCATGCACTGCGCGTGCAATTTTTAAACTTGAAATCACCACGGCTCCCGTTGTGCGATGGAGATCATTTTCAACAATAGTGTCAACTTTCACATCGAGGTACTCGACGACGAGCGCGCGCATCACCCCCGGCAAAACACCGTGCGCAATCGGAGGAGTCACCCACTGGTCTTGAATTTCAAAAATTAGATTAGAGACCGCACCTTCAGTGACTTGTCCCTTCGAGTTGCAAATAACAGCCTCCCCAAAACCCTGAAGATTTGCTTTTCGCAATATCTCCAAACGATGTGTGTACGGGAAAGTCTTGATAGGAATTCCATCGATGTTGATCGGCTCAATATATTTACCTAGAGAAATTGTTGAATTTTCTTCGTGGTAGCTTTCATGAGTGGCTACAAAATTTCCATCTTCAGAAAAAGAGAGCCGCAATCGCCCGCTTATAAATGGATTAGCATCAATAACTGCCTCGATCGCGCTTCGAATGAGGTCCTCTGTAGGCATAGGGACCCCCAATCGCTGCGCCGATGTGGTTGCTCGCCTCATATGACGAGAGAGTGCTTGAGGGCGACCCTCAACTGTTTTAATCGTTTCAAAAATTCCCGATCCGCGGGGCCAGCCTGCGGTCGTCAAAACATCGGCAGAAGGATTCATTAATTTATTATTGAACCAAATTTTCATCTCAGTACGCCTTGAGCAATCGAAATAAGTCTCCGTGCTTTCAGTTCAGTTTCTTCCCATTCTAATTCCGCGGTGCTATCCCATGTAATCCCAGCTCCCGTTCCGAATTTAATTTCATTACTGTCTTTCCAGAAAGTTCGAATCGCAACGGCTAAGAGCGCGTCGCTCCCCTGGACCCAACCCAACGCTCCGCAATATGGACCTCGTGAAGTTCCTTCGTACCGAGAAATGCTTTTCAATGCTGAAGATTTAGGTGCCCCACTCACAGAGCCTGGCGGCAACAAAGGTGTCAGAATTTGTGCCCAAGTCAATCCAACTTTCAAAGTTCCCGAAACATCTGATACGAGATGATCAATCCCAGGGTGCACTTCATTTGATAAAAGGCGAGGCACATCCACTGTTCCGGGTTGGCAGATCTGTCCTAAGTCATTTCGAATTAAATCTACAATCATTATGTTTTCAGCCCTATCTTTGGCCCCGAATTCAGGGTCGCCATTTTTTTTGGTTCCCTTGATAGGAGATGAAGTGATTACATTATTCACTCGCTTGAGAAAAAGTTCAGGTGACGCAGACGCAATTTCTAATCCTGGAATCCGTAAATAACTTGCATAGGGTGCGGGATTTCTTTTAAGGATTTCAGTAAATAATGGTTCGAGGCTGTATCCATCATCTACCTGCGCGGTTATTTCTCTGCATGCATTGACTTGATACACCCACCCTTGAGCAATTTCCGCGCGAATATTTTGAACATATTCGATGTATTGCGATCTGCTCATATTCGAATTCCATGGATTAGTTACTGGAGTAAATTCACGGGCGCTATCCCAATCACAGTTGACCACTTCTCTAAATTCAGCCGCGCACCATCGACCCTCGAAAGTTGTTGAAATCGCCCAGAAATTTTCACCATCAATATCTGATGGGTCATCTGTTAGCCGCATCAATCCCGTTGCTAGACGACCACCCATCCAAAATATTGGCTCGTCGCGGGTGGTCATGCGGACAATTTAGCCGCTCATTCTCGCTTTGGCAGTTCTGCCCCGCTTGCGATAGATTTCACCTTGCTTCACGCGGACGTAGCGCAGTTGGTAGCGCGGAACCTTGCCAAGGTTCAGGTCGCCGGTTCGAACCCGGTCGTCCGCTCGATTTACCGCCACACAGAACTTATGGTTCTAAATGTGGCGGTTTGTCTATGGTGGAATGGCCGAGAGGCGAGGCACAGGACTGCAAATCCTGCTACACGGGTTCAAATCCCGTTTCCACCTCCATACTTAATCTCTTACGTATAACAACTTGGAGATGTACACAATGCAATACGACGATTCAACAAGACCGTGGGGTCGCTACGAAGTCTTGCAGGAGTCCCCACTTCATAAAACCAAATGCATTTGGGTTGATCCTGGTAAACGACTTTCCTATCAACGTCATCAAAAAAGAGCTGAACATTGGTTCATCGTTGCGGGTACAGCGCAAGTAGTTATAGACGATGTGACCTCGACACTCAATGCAGGTGACAGTGTTTCTATTTCAATAGGTCAGTTGCATCGAATTGGCAACATCGGTGAAGACGTCATGATTTTTGTTGAAGTTCAGACAGGCACCTACTTCGGTGAAGACGATATTGAGCGCATTCAGGACGATTTCAGCCGATAGATTGCCTAGGGTATGCTTCTCTCTAATAGCAAGGATCGTTGGCTCAGCGGTAGAGCACCTCGGTGACATCGAGGGGGTCACTGGTTCGATCCCAGTACGGTCCACTTTTCACTCTTACGTATCTATGTGTAATTTCGGCTTCTCTACGAAAAACATAGTGCCCCAATAAGCAGAAAAGCCTACGAAAATTCCACCATAAATATCTACAAGATAATGCTGATGCAAGAAAACTGTTGCGGGCAATATTAATAAAAACCACCCCATCAAAATCCAACTCGTTCGTGGTGCTCTATTACGCAATCGCCATAGGGCAATTATGGAAACAACAGACCAAGTCACATGGTTAGAGGGAAACCCATTGAGCGGTTGATCGTTGCCGTAAATAACATTAACTAAGACCCAATCAAAAGGAGAGTCTCCTTCTACTCGGGTGCGAGGCACTTGAGTTTGGAAAAATGCGTACGCGACATCAAGAAAAATTTGCCCAACGATAATTGCTATTCCGTTCACCAGGAACGCCTTGAAACTACCAATCTTGAGTGAAAGTA
>WLNY01000018.1 GCA_009699575.1 Actinomycetota bacterium | reverse complement strand
TTGCTGTCGGAATCTTTTCAAGTAGTGAAGAAGCACTCAAGGGCCCACCACCAGATGCCAACTCTGCAGCTCTATTGTGAATAAATGCACCTGTTGCAGCAAGATCTGCAAGATATGAAGAATCATTGAGTATTTCAACTTCATGCGTTGCAACGAGGGATCCAATAATTCCAGCAAGAACATCCCCTGTTCCCGCAGTTGCAAGCCACGGTGTTGCTTTTGGCAGTTCAAGAATTCTTTTCGAATCAGCAACATAAGTTGTTGAGCCTTTGAGAAGCACAACAACGTTGAGAGAATCGGCTGCAAACCGAATCCATTTCTTTGGATCACCTTCAATCGCTTCGGCACTTGTCGTTACACCTCGATCCTTTAAAAGCACTGCTAATTCACCGGCGTGAGGAGTAATTAAGGTGGGCTGAGGAAGTTGTCCGGCTAGGTAGAGCGCCCCTGCATCGAGCACAGTAGGAACGCTTTGCAGCCTTGCTAATTTAAACCAACGGTGTCGGAGCCAGGTGGAAAAGTGAGAATATTTCTGACTTTGAATTCCCGGTCCAAGTAGCCACGCAGAAACTTTCCCCGGTTGCACTACAACCTCGGGGCTTTTGTGCAAAACCATATGGGACAGACCAGATGAAGAATTAAATCGCACCATTCCAACACCCGTATTCATAGCTGCAGAACATACAAGCACCGCAGCACCAGGATATTGCGCCGACCCAGCAATAACTCCAAGGACTCCTCGGGAGTATTTATGATCAAGATCGCTCGGTATCACGATATTGACCCGTGCATCTTTCGCGGTGAATTTAATCGTAGGTTGAAGCTTCATGTCTCTATTAAAGCGTGGAATTCATGGGCCCAGTGCACTTCTTGGCAATTAAATTAGGGGCAGCCTCTATTCATTCACCGCTCTTTAAGAGAATCAATAGATACGATATTCACACCATGTTAAAAAAAGAGAATCGCGCCATAACCATCATCGTTGCTCTCATTGCACTGATCTCAATAGGAGTGGTCATATTCTCTGTAGTACAACCGGTAAAAGAATTAAAATCGAATAGTCCAGAGGGAGTCGTTCAAAGTTACCTCACCGCCGTTTTTGATAGAAAATTTGATATTGCGATCACCTCACTGATTCCCACGAGCACGTGCACGGCAGAAGATCTCGATCGAACATATTTCCAAGACTCCTCCCAGATACATTTGAGAAGTTCAGAAGATAATGGGACCACGGCTCAAGTAAATGTTGATGTTGAAACTCCAGATGGTTCGCCTTTTGGTGGACTCATGAGTGAAAAACATTCGTATCGATTAAGCAAAATAAATGGACAGTGGAAAATATCTGGAATTCCTTGGCCACTCTATGACTGTGGGGTTCGTACAAAATGATGATTGTTGGGTTATTGATAAATATCTTGCTCATTGCTGGAGTGATTCTTGGGATTAGGCGGCTTGCAGGGGGTTCGCGACGTTCTGGTTCTGGGCAAGGATCATCTGTTCGTAGGTTTTTTCAGTACGTACTTTGTATTGGATTGGTATGCGTCTCGGCTATTGGTCTATCAGGACTCCTAGCTCGATTATTTAATCAATCTAACGTGATCTCTTCAAATCAGGTGGAACTCGCAAGAAATGTCACCTTTGTAGTAGTGGGACTACCGCTGTGTGCCGTAATGTTTTTCTGGACGCGCCGCAAATTTCAGAGCGATGAAAATGAATCAAAATCTTTCGAGTGGGATTTTTATTTAACCGTCATCTCTCTTACTGCGCTCGTTCAATGCCTTGTTGCATTGCGAGACCTTCTTAATTGGGTAGTAGGAGTGCGAGATTTCAACGGAACGTCCCTGGCAAATTTATTGGTGTGGGGAGCCATTTGGTATGTACATTGGTGGTTGCATAACCGCTTTGAAGTCTCGACCCACGCCCAAGGACATCACATTATTGGGGCAGCTATTGGTCTGGGAATCAGCGCTGTAGCACTCTCTAACCTAATGCGAGGACTTTTTGATCTTCTTTTTCAGATAAATCGCAACGACCTAATTGTTAAAGCAAAAGATCCGTTCTTGGAGGCTACAACACTTCTTCTTATTGGCGCGCTTACGTGGTTTATTTATTGGATTAGGAAATGCGCGCGCGCCGAACGCAATCCATTGTGGTTCGCCTATGTATTACTTCTCGGTGTTGGCGGTGGCCTCATAGCGGCAGTCGCGGCTTTGAGTACAGTGCTTTACCAGGTGCTTGTGTGGTTCTTCGGTGACACTACAAGCACAGTGGCATCAGAACATTTCAAAGGGACCAGTACAGGTCTAGGGGCTGCCCTTGTTGGGATTCTAATCTGGTGGTATCACCAAAGCGCAATCAAGGCGAGTGAAAGTGGCAAACGTACCGAGATACGTAGAATTTACGAATACCTGATGTCGGCAATTGGTCTATTCGCGTCAGCAGTAGGTCTTTCAATGATTTTAGTTTCAGCGATGGAAGCAATTACGCGCAAGACTGTAATTACCGGAACAGGTGCGTTTAATACTCTTCTTGCTGCGATTACAGTATTAATCGTCGGCGCTCCAGTCTGGTTTATTTTTTGGAATTCAATCCAAAAATCTCTGTCACAAACGGCAAAAGAAGAGTACAACTCACCATCTCGAAGAGTCTATCTTTATGTTTTATTTGGAATAGGTGGCATTGCAGCAGTAGTTACCTTACTTATTGGAGTTTTCTTAGTATTAGACGATGTTTTCTCAGGCAATTTCGCACTGGAAACTCTTCGTCGAGCTCGAGTTGCAGTTGCTATTTTGGTCTCCACCGCTGCAATTTCGGCCTACCACTGGAGTGTTTTCAAGTCCGAACAAGAATTTTATCAATCACGTTCGGTGGGACCCCACTTTGTTTTACTAGTGGGCCCCAATGATCCAGAGATTGTGCGCGTAATAAAGGAGCACACCGGTGGCCGGGTTGAGTCGTGGACTAGAACTGATGATGGGGTAGGCACCTGGTCACAAGCTGAAGTTATTGCGGCTCTAGACTCTATGAAAAATGAGTCAGTTATGCTGCTCGCTAAATCAGATGGGGTGGAAGTACTTCCAATCAACAGAGCACGGTAGGTAATTTCTTTATAGCCTCTTTGCATGAAAAAAAATATTGTAGGTAAAGCGTTCAGTCTCCTAGTTACTATACTTTTGGTCAGTAATTCAATTGGCATCGCGTCTGCAACACCAGATAAAGCGGAAGAAAATGGTTATTGGACGCTTGCAAAAATGAAAACCGCTCATCCCTTTGAAATGCAATTTGATTCGAAAACCCATCTCGGCAAGCGAGAGGTCATCCAGAATGCAAAGAAGCAACCTCCGCCTTCAGATGCGGTCACTGGATCACCTTGGACTCAAAGTGGACTGGCTCAAAGCGCGACTGGCAAGGTCTTCTTCACAATGGGAATTATTAACTATGTATGTTCGGGAGCCTTGGTTAAAGAAACAGATACGGCTAGGTCAATAGTTTTAACAGCAGGCCATTGTGTTTACGATCCTAAGACCGGAATTGCTGACAATTGGATGTTTGTACCGGATTACGATGCACTCCAACTTTCACCATTTTCATCATGCGATGAAGAAGATGGTTGCTGGTATGCCGACAAACTATTGGCACATACTGGATTTACAGATGAACTTGGATTTACTGATACAGCAACCATGTACGACTGGGGTTTTGCAGTAATTCAAAGTGATGGAGCAACTCCGTTGCCTGATAAAGATGGTGCAAACGCATTTACTCTCGATGAGAGTGGATTGAGCGAAAACTCTCAAGGTTATTCATTTGGCTATCCAGCTGCCGGAAAATATCGCGGTTCAGATCTCATATATTGCAAGGGCAATGTTTTCTCCGATTCCAAAAATAATGACGCTACTTGGGGAATGGTATGTGACATGACTGGAGGATCATCTGGTGGACCATGGCTCAGTGACTTCGTAGCCGGTGATGGGAAACTTTCGAGTCTTAACTCTTACAAATACACAAACGATCGAAGAAGAATGTATGGACCGAAATTTGATTCAAACACGAGAGATACATTTGAAGAAGCGCTAGCGTGGTCGAACCCATGAAATCATCAGGAGGACATCAGCGAGTGCTAAAGCCATCGTGACTTGAAATCCAACTTCTCTTGATTTCAAGAAAATAATTACAAGGGAAATCGCGGTGACTGTGTAGATAGTTATACGAAGTGAGGGAATCTGTTCTCCCAACACAATTGCTATAGCAATCAGTGTGATTGCAATGACGATTAGTGTGAGCGTCAAACCACTTCGTTGCGGCAATCCAAGAGTCCCACTAGTACGATCAACCTCCATATCTTTGAGGACGTTTGCAAAATGCGCAGCAACTCCAAAAAGTCCTGCAGCTAATACAAGCCATGTGGGTACAGCAACACCTGCCCCCAGATATACAGTTGCAGGCAAAGCCGCAAACGCAAGAAAGTATGGGATTGGTGAGAATACGGTGGACTTTAGAGAGGCGTTATAACTGACCCCGCATCCCACTGCGAAAAGGTGAAGCGTTCCACCCTTGAGCCCAAGTGGTCCGGTGAGTGAAAGACCTACGCAGAATAGAAGCGATAGAAAAATGCTTGATTTAACAATTTTCTGAGATATCTCACCCATCGCTACGGGTTTGTTGGTGCGCATTTCTACTTGATCAGAGCTCATGTCAAAAAGATCATTCGTCCAACCAACCACAAATTGTCCAGTCAGATAAGTGAGAAAAACAATTAGTGCTTTAGATATTGTGAAAAATTGATAAGCAAAAAGAAACGCAATGCTTGAAACAAGCAGGGATGGTCCTAGATGAGTACTTTTAAATAGCTTAATCAGCTTCAATGCTAGCCCCCTTCGCTTTGCAATCTTCAAAACAACGGTGACGCCTGCCATCAATTATGGTGAGTTTAAAGTATAAACAAAATGACTGCACGTACATTGACTCATTTTTCCTTAATTTCTAATTGCCTAATAAATAAAGTTATGGCCTAAGTACGTGAAGAAGACAAATTAGAAAATGAGGTCAAGCGGTGAAAAAGAATAGATTTAGAATCCTCGATTTAAAGAAACCCTTAGGAGTAATTGCAACTATTGCATCATTGGCATTAGTCATTTCTTCTTTCATGTTTATCCCGGCCCAGGCTAAAGGGAGTGGAATAAGCGTTGATTTTGCCGCTTCGTACTATCTCTCTTACGATCACAAAGTTGGAGGCGGGGCATGGGACCACAAAGTAGAAAATTTCGACACTGAAAATTCACTTGCTGGTTCCGAATTTAAATGTAATGACTGGGTCACTTTTCTCACTGAAATCAAAGTGGATAACTCAACAGAAATGGCAGATAACGGAAAAATGACCATGGCACTTGACTACAAATTTGATGGCAACACTACGGGCCAGCCTGGAGTTGCTTACAGTGAATTTGGCGAAATAAAGGTTAATCGTGCTCCGATTGTAGATCTCGTATCAGGAGAAGATGCCGTGGATGCTGATTTACTAGAGGTGAATGCGGATTCGCAGTTAGCTCTCATAAACGAACATAAACCCACTTTATGGCAATCACCCGTTGATAATCTCACGGGGACAGTTGAAGTGAGCAATCTTGAAGCAGGCGAAACTGTCATTGTCAGTATTGATGTAAAAATTGTCTGCAAAGACGGTGCTTCACCTACTGGAAATATATTGGCAAGAATTCCGCAAACTCGACTCATAAAAATTCATAGTGATGAAACGTTGAGTACTCCTATTACTGTGAGTTCAGGAGAAAAAACTGTCCCCTTGCAACGAGTGGGTAATTTGGTTTCTATTCTTCCGGAACTAGGAATCGTAAAGACGGTGGTGAAAGGTGTCGCATCATGTGCTGGAGCTACAGACTTCGTTGAAATCAGCCCGGGAGGGACCGTTACGTACTGTTATTCAGTGACTAATCCGAGCAACATTACAAGTGCCCCCGGAGCACCTATGTATAACGTCTCTCCCGTTGTAGATGACAATGCCAGGCCATTAGATTCTACTAAATGGTTTCAGGAGACTCTGACAGGATTGACTGATATTGATGGTGATGGTCAATCAGATGATCTTGCCGCGGGTGCAACAGCAACTGCATTTCATGTTAAGAAGTTCAATGGCGAAATGGATACCTACGAAACAAACACCGCAACTGTCACTGGATTTGATGCGCCTACAGGGGGAAATCAGGTTTCAGCTTTTGACACAGCGGTAGTTTTTATTGATCCCCCACTCGCAATATCTTTATCTCTGGTCAAACTCACCAATGGTGCCGATGGCGGAAATATCATCGTGGGAACCCCAATTACCTGGACTTACGACGTGACGAATACCGGCGATGACACTCTCACTGACATCATTGTCATTGATGACCAAGGTGTTTCGGTCTCTTGTCCAGAAACTACGTTGGCTCCCGCAGCAACTATGCAATGCTCAGCTTCTGGTTCTGCAATCGGGGGGTTGTATTCAAACCTTGGCACAGTTACTGGAAGTCGCGGAACAGAGACCGCGACTGCCGAAGATGACAGCTTCTACTTCGGTGCAAATCCACAGATAACAATGAGTAAAACTCCAAAGACACAAACTGTCGAAGTGGGTGGCCCCGCTACCTTCACAATCACCGTGTCCAATACAGGAAATGTTGATCTAGCTGATGTGAATATTACTGATTCTCAAACCGCTGAATGCGCGCAAGGCCTAGGGACGCTACTAGTGGGAGAGACAGAAACAGTAATTTGTTCTCTCGATCATGTCACTGAAAGTTTCATCAACACGGCCGTTGCCTCTGGCACCTTTGAGTCAACGACAGTGAGTGATGTTGATACAGCATCAGTGACAGCTATAGCTTTACACATCGTGAAACTTACAAATGGCGCCGATGGACTTCACATCATTTCGGGAACACCAATCACGTGGACCTACGATGTGACTAACACGGGAGATGACACTTTGACGGGTATTTCTGTCGTTGATGATTTAGAAGGCGCAATATCTTGTCCAGAAACAACTCTGGCCCCAACTGCGAGTATGCAGTGTTCAGCATCTGGCACTTGGGTCGAAGGGGATTACCTCAATGTTGGAACAGTTACAGGCTTTAGTGGAACAGAGACAGCGACTGCTCATGATGACAGTGACTACTTTGGTGCCAATCCGCATATAACAATGAGCAAAACACCAAAAACCCAAGTAGTGGAAATTGGCAAGCCTGCAACTTTTACGATCACAGTGACAAACACAGGAAATGTTGATCTAACGAATGTGAATGTTATTGATACCCAAACTGCCGAATGTGCCGGACCGCTTGGAGATTTCATAGTGGGTCACACTGAAATAATCACATGTTCTCTCGATCATGTCACCGATAGTTTCATCAATACGGCAGTTGTTTATGGCGCCTATGAGTCAACAACGGTGAGTGATGTTGATACGGCATCAGTAACTGCTATTGCCTTATCTCTGGTCAAGCTCACCAATGGTAAAGATGGTGGAAATATAATCTCGGGTACGCCAGTAACGTGGACATATACCGTAACAAATATTGGAGATGACACATTGACAGGTATCACTCTTAGTGATGATCAAGAAGGTGTCATTACCTGTCCTTACACAACCCTGGCACCAGCAGCAAATATGATCTGTAGCGAAACGGGTACTGCAACGGTGGGACGCTATTACAATATTGCAACAGTCACGGGCTTTAGCGGAACCGAGACAGCAACTGCCCACGATGACAGTTTCTACTCTGGAGTTAACCCACAGATATCAATTAGCAAAACTCCTAAGACTCAGACAGTCGTGGCAGGTGGTGTGGCATCCTTCACAATCACTGTGACAAATACGGGAAATGTGATCCTGACAAATGCCAATATCACCGATACTCAAACGCCTGACTGCGCCCACTCATTGGGGACGTTACTGGTGGGAGAGACCGAGACAGTCACATGTTCGCTTGATCCCGTCACTGCAAGTTTCATCAACACGGCCGTTGCTTCAGGAACCTTTGAATCAACAACTGTGACGGACTTGGATACAGCAACTGTGACTGTTGATTTCCTACCAGAAATAAGCGTTACTAAGAGTGCAAATCCAACTTCAGTACCAGAAACAGGTGGAAATGTTGAATTCACATTCGTAGTGACAAATAACGGTGTTGAGAATTTCATTCTTTCATCACTTGTTGATGACAAGTTTGGAAACCTAAACGGGCAAGGAGATTGCGTGATTCCTGAAACAATCACAGCTAGTGGGAATTATTCCTGCAAGGTTACAAAACTAATGGGTAACGGAACACTTACACCATTCACCAACACTGTAACTGCATCTGGCGTTGATCCTGAAGGTAATCCGGCATCCGAAACTGCGACTGCAGGGGTTACTTTCACGGACGTGTTACCTCACATCACGCTAACTAAGAGTGCAAACCCTACGAAGTTACCTCTAATTGGTGGGCTTGTTACTTATACCTTCACAATCACTAATACAGGAACGGAAACTGTCACAGTTGGATCACTCATTGACCCACTCCTGACTTTATCTGCACCATGCTTGGCTCTTGTCACACAAACGCTTGCACCAAGTGCTTTCCTATCATGCTCAAGTAGCGAAACAGTAACCTCAACAACTGGATTGCCATTTGTTAATACTGCAACTGCTACCGCTCATGACAATGAAAATAATGTTGACACAGCAACTGCATCGGCAACTGTCACTTTCGTTTGGTACGGAAGGACTCCTGGCTACTGGAAAAATCACACAAATAAATGGCCAGAAACATTTACTGCTTCTGCATTGATAACAAGTGTGTTCTTCCCAACAGGTGATGTTCCATCGTTCCTCAAGAGTGGTGGAATTCTTAACCTCAATAGCAAGGGCGGAGCGGATAGCCTTCTCGACGCACTTGCCTATAAAGGTGGGACTGACATCAAAGGAGCAGCTCAGATTCTGCTTCGAGCAGCAGTGGCGGCTGTACTCAATGAGAAGTACTACGGCAATCTATATCCAGGATCAGATACCGTTGAGCATCTCATTAAGTTAGTTCATGACACCATGACAGTTAATAGCCGAAGTGCCTATCTGGCTTTGGCAACTGTTCTCGATAAGTGGAATAACGGAATCGAAGCGTCACTCTAACCATAGGGAATACTTGCTTCGCATGAAAACACGAGGACTCCTTCGGGGGTCCTCGTGTTTTTAGTTGATGATTTACACCTCTGTAGATTAGATTTAGCCGGTGAGAGTTGACTCGAATATCCTAAAATCTCTCGAGAACGAATCTATTGAGATTCTGCGCGAAAGTGCGGCAGCTTTTCGCAAGCCAGTCATGATGTATTCCATCGGAAAAGATTCTTCAGTCTTATTACACCTTGCCAAGAAGGCTTTTTATCCAGCTCCTATCCCTTTTCCTTTATTACATGTTGATACGACCTGGAAATTCAAGGAGATGCTTACATTTCGCGATCAAGTTGTGCGTGATGCTGGATGCACACTTGTTGTCCACAGCAATCAGGAGGGGATTGATGCGCGAGTGAACCCGTTTACCTCTGGTATTTCCGAGTACACGCGCATCATGAAAACTGTGGCACTTCGCCAAGCGCTAGATGCCAATGAGTATGACGCGGCAATCGGCGGTTCACGACGGGACGAGGAGAAGAGTCGAGCGAAAGAACGCATCTTTAGCGTTCGCGATGCAGGGCACACCTGGGATCCAAGAAATCAGAGACCAGAAATGTGGCGTTCGTATAACACTAAATTGGCTAATGGCCAGACGATGCGAGTTTTTCCTTTATCGGATTGGACCGAGTCCGATATTTGGCACTATATCCATCAAGAAAACATCGAAGTGAATCCACTCTATTTCGCAAAAGAGAGACCAGTTGTTATGCGCGGTTCGCAATTGATTATGGTTGATGATGACCGATATCCATTACTTGAGGGAGAAACGCCAGTAATGCGCCGTGTTCGATTTAGAACACTCGGTTGTTATCCGCTGACTGCCGCTGTTGAATCTGATGCAACCACTATCGAAGAAGTTCTAGAGGAAGTTCTTCAAGTAAAGCTCAGCGAGAGAGCAACACGCTTGATAGATGGCGATAAAGAAGATTCTATGGAGAAGAAAAAGTCGGAAGGTTACTTCTGATGGAGACTTCTGTGATTCGCCTACTGACCTGCGGGAGCGTTGATGACGGCAAGAGCACTCTGATTGGGCGTTTATTGGTCGAAACGGATAGCGTCCCACATGACACAGTGGATACAGCGCGAAATATTCGTCGAAGTGGTTCAACTATTGCAGCAGGCGAAATTGATTTTAGCCTTCTCACTGATGGACTAGAAGCAGAGCGCGAACAGGGAATCACGATTGATGTTGCGTATCGGTCGATGTCACTCCTTGATGGCAAACGTTTGATTATTTCTGATGCGCCCGGTCACGAGCAGTACACACGCAATATGGCAGTAGCTGCCTCGCGAGCTGATATTGGACTCGTTCTCATCGATGCAACTAAAGGTGTTCGTACCCAAACTCTTCGACATCTCATGATCTGTGCTCTCATGGGTGTTGAAAGAATTATTATTGCGATTAACAAGTTAGATGCGATGCACTATAGCGAGAGCACTTTTGAGCAGATTCAAAATGATGTTCATGTTGTATTAGATCGACTTGAGATAAAAGATGCACATTTTATTCCTATGAGCGCCCTGGCTGGAGATAATGTTGTCTCAAGAAGCACGAACATGCCCTGGTATACAGGGGATACTTTGTTGGATTCCATCCAGAATTGGAATAAACCGGAAGGTGCTCAAGCCAGTGCTCGTATGCGTATTCAACTCATTTCACGAGCCGAGAATTTTCGAGGGGTCGCTGGCACGGTGCATCTTGGTGGTTTTAACCTCGGTGATGAAGTATGTGTCTACCCCGGTAAGCAGAAGGCGAAAATATCAAAAATACTTTCCTACACCTCAGAACTTGAAGGAGTTGAAGAAGGGGATGCAATAACTCTTGTACTCACTCCAGAAGTAGACGCAACTCGTGGTGACATGATTGCTCACGTCGCGGATGAAATTGAATCCTCTGATCGTTTCATGGCCAATATTGTCTGGCTCCATGATGACCCACTGATTCATAGTCGTTCGTATCTGATAATTTCTGGCCCGACGCAGGTACCAGCAATTATCACCCGCATTAAAAATAGAATTGATGTGCATACAGGAGAACATATTTCGGTGAACTCATTAGGTGTTAATGAAATCGGAACAGTGGAAATCGCAACAGATACTCCAATGCCACTTTTGCCATACTCGAAGTCTCGAGAATTTGGAAACTTTATCGTTGTTGATCGTCAAAATTTCAAGACCGTCGGAGCGGGAATGATTGTTCACTCACTTCGTCGAGGTTCTAACATCACCCACCAGGATTACGAGGTGGGGAAAGTTGAAAGATCAGCTCAGAAATCCCAAAAATCTCGCGTAATTTGGTTGACCGGTCTATCTGGTTCAGGAAAATCTACAATTGCTAATGCGTTAGAAAAGAAGCTTTTCACACAAGGGATTCATGCATACGTTCTTGATGGCGATAACTTGCGCCTTGGCCTTAACATGGATTTGGGATTCACTCCTGAAGATCGAGCCGAGAATGTGCGTCGCGTGTCAGAAGTTGCAAAGATACTTGTCGATGCAGGGTTAGTTGTCATCACTGCACTGGTGAGCCCATTTGAAGGAGATCGCCAAAGGGCGCGATCAATTTTTGAGCCTGATGAATTTATGGAAGTTTTCGTTGATACTCCTGTTGATGTGTGCATCACGCGAGATCCTAAGGGTCTCTACAAAAAAGCTGCCAGCGGAGCAATTCCCAATTTCACAGGAGTCGGACAAGATTACGAAGTTCCCTCCCACCCAGATCTAGTTCTTGACGGACGAGCATCCGTTGAAGAAAACGTTGCGCTGATTATTAAGGGGCTCACATGACGTGGATTGTTTTCGCACTTGCTGGATCAGTTGCTCAACTAGTTGATGGATCGTTAGGCATGGGATTTGGTCTCACCAGCTCGACGCTCTTACTTAGCCTTGGAGCATCTGCGGCGATGGCATCGGCTGCGGTTCATGTCGCAGAAATTGGAACAACACTGGCATCGGGTGCTTCACATTGGCATGCAGAGAATGTTGACAAGAAAATTCTCATCGCTCTGGCTATTCCTGGAGGTGTAGGCGCTCTTCTAGGTGCGACATTTCTTTCGTTTATAGATCTTTCTAGTGCCAGAATTTTCATATCCACTATGTTGTTATTTCTAGGATTCTTACTTCTTTATCGAAATGTATTTCCTGGCGCTGTTCAAGTTAATCCCATTGAAGTTCGTAATCCCCGCTATCTCACTTACTTAGGCTTTACCGGGGGTTTTGTTGATGCATCCGGCGGTGGAGGGTGGGGACCGCTTGTCACCCCCACTCTTTTAGCAACAACTCAAACAGAGCCACGAAAAGTTATTGGCACTGTCAGCGCCGCTGAATTTATTGTTTCAGTTTCTGCCAGCATCGGATTTTTGGGAAACATATCGCGTTTAGATATCAAGTGGTCAACTGTCGGGGGATTGGCACTTGGCGGAGCACTGATGGCTCCTATTGCTGCCCGAATTGTTGGAAAATTACCGCGCAAACAATTAGGCATCCTTGTGGCGCTTGCGATAATTACTCTTAACGCTTTTCGTATAATCGGAAACTAGCGACTGTGGCACAGGTGTCAGGAACCAAGCGACCTATTCCGGTCTTTACAGGCGGAACAGGTCGTAGCGGAACCACTATTATTGGTGATCTTTTAGGAAAACATGAGCTCATTCGAACAAGCACGCCTACTGAAATTAAATTCGTATCGAATGCAGGGGGATTACTGGATGTTCTTTTTGGATATCGAGTGGAACCTGGCAAGGAACTCAAGAAGATATCAATCCTCAATTACCGCACATACACAAAGCGTAAAAATCAAGAGATAAAACGAAGCCAGGAGATGCTTGCTGAATTAGAGGTAATGATTTGGAACAAGTGGTGGGATATTGATGCCGCACCTCCGCATGGTCGAGGACTTCAATCAGGTATCGATCGAGTGAAACTTGAATCGTTGCTCAGTCAATTTAAATCTAGCTTCAGTAAGAACCGACTCAAAGCTGGGCGTAATTTTCTTGAAGGTTTAATAAGCCAGCAAAGGCATGCTTCAGCAGAAAAGTATTGGGTTGAAACTACTCCACTCAATATCGCCAACGCAGAAAGAATTCTAAAAATATTTCCAGATGCACTATTTATTAATATGGTGAGAGATCCTCGAGATGTGATTGCCTCTCTCCTAACAAAGAATTGGGGACCAGCCACACCACTCGAAGGAATTGCATGGATTGAAAAACGCTTAATTGATGGTCATCGTGGACTTTCGAACGTTCCTGCACCTCAACAGATTACGATCGCCCTCGAGGATCTAGTGATTACAAATCGTGAAGGTGAGTACCAGCGCCTCTTGAATTTTCTTCAGATCAATGACTCTGCAGATATGAGGATGTTTTTCAACGATGCGATGAATGCTCAGGATGCCTCCAGTGGCAGATGGCGAAGTGAGATAATCGACCCCACCTTTGCCACCGAATTCGACTTAATGCTGGAAAGACTTACATCGCAAGGAATACCGACCTACGTGTCCAATTCCACCAACTGAGTAGCCGGTTTGTCGCATTTCACTCCAAAAAATTAGACTTCTAGTCTGATAGGTTCAGCCAGTTAGAATGGGGCTTTGAATACATTGAAGCCGAAAATCACGGAGGAAAACATGGATTTAGATCGTAGAAAATTTCTTTTAGGAAGCGCCGGAGTTGCCGCTGCGACCCTAACCCCAATGTGGCTCGGAGCAGATGCAGCTTTTGCAGAACCCCGCCCAGATGGAAAAATCATCACTTCAGCTGTTGCAATGAAGTACCTGCGCATTGGTAATGCTCGCTGGTCAAGCAAGACAGCGGTTCGTAAGTCATATGCACCTGCAGGAGTTCCACTCGAAGAAGGACAGTGGCCAATTGCGGCAATTGTTTCTTGCGCAGATTCACGCGTACAACCTGATGAACTTTTTGACCTTGCACCAGCGAACCTCTTCGTTGTGCGAAATGCAGGAAATGTTATCGATGATGACGTTCTTGGAAGCCTCGAATATGCAGTTGAGCACCTAGGTGTCACTCTTATCGTTGCAATGGGTCATAGTGGTTGTGGCGCTGTCAAAGCTGCAGAAGCTGTTATTACAGGCGGAAAGATGCCTGGCGGACACGTGGATGCACTCGTTAATCACATCTCACCAGCTCTAAAGGCTTTGCCTGTAGGACACTCAATTGACCAAGCAGTTGCAGCAAATGCGAAACAATCTCGCGATCTTATTTTGAGCGAGAGTTCAATGCTTGAAGAAGCAAAAGCAAAGGGCGAACTTCGAATTGTGGGTGCTACGTATAGCATCCCAACACGCAAGGTTGCATTTCTTTAAGAGTTATTAAAAAGGAGAGGCGCCACTTTAATGTGGCACCTCTCCTTTTTTATTTCTTCATTTTTTAAGGAAGTGTGCGCCCACGATCAAATTGTTTTGGCCATTCAATAACTACACCCAGCTTTTCGGCCGCATTGAGCGCCCACCGTGGATTTCGAATCATGGCTCGCGCAAGGAATACGGCATCGGCTTCACCGACTTCAATGATGTATTGGGCTTGCTCTGGTTCAGTGATCAAGCCGACGGCTGTTGTGAGAATGTTTGCTTCATTTCGAATCGCGGCAGCAAAAGGAACTTGAAAGCCAGGAGTTGCAGTAATAGGAGCATCATGAACATTGCCTCCCGTAGACACATCAATGAGATCGACGCCGACTTCTTTTAGCCGGGCGCAGAGTTCTATCGAATCGATGAGATTCCATCCATCATCAACCCAATCCGTGGCCGAAATACGAACAAAAAGAGGAACCGATTCAGGAATTGCCGCGCGAATGGCGCTCGCTGTTTCCAATAGAAACCTAATTCTATTTTCAAAACTGCCACCGTATTCATCTGTGCGCGAATTGGCTAAGGGGGAATAAAACTGGTGAAAAAGATAGCCGTGTGCGGCATGAATTTCGAGGACATCAAATCCAACTTCAAGTGCACGCATAGCTGCTGCTACGAAGTCATCTCTGAGTTGGTGGATTTCATTTATTGAGAGTGCTCGAGGCACTGGGTAACCATGAAAAGCAATCGCGGATGATGAAACGCACTCCCATCCACCTTCTGCAACACTCGCCATTCGGTGGTCATCCCATGGTCGCATGGTCGAACCTTTTCGCCCCGCGTGTGCCAATTGAATCCCCATACGAACATTTTGCGAATGTGCGAAATCAATCATCGGCCTAAACGATTCTGCATGTTCACGTGTGTGGATACTTGGGCATGCAATTGATATGCGCCCCTCTGGAACAACACCTGTTGCTTCCACCATCACCAAGCCTGGGGCACCTGTTGAAAAAGAGTCAAGGTGAGCGCTATGCCATTGCCCAACAAATCCATCGGTAGCTGAATATTGGCACATGGGAGAAACCCACACTCGATTGTGAAATATTGTTTCTCGAATGACCAGTGGATCAAATAATGAGTTCATGTGGTCATTCTATTGAGTTGGCATGAAAATACTTATCAGAGCTGCGCTGATTTAAAACGGGCGCAGGCATCAATTCCTCCAGTAGCAGAATCACGCAACTCCGCGCTGCCCCCTGCTGATAACATCAACCGAGAAACAATGGCAAGACCAAGTCCCGTAGACTTCGAATGTGTGCCGGATCTCCAGAAACGATTGAAGGCATTTGCTTTGTCTGCATCACTGAGCCCGCAACCACTATCAATTACATGTAATTCAACATAATCACCAAATCGCTCAACCCGCACAGTGATTTTTCCTCCAGGTGCTGTCACGTCAAAGGCGTTATCTATGTAGTTATCGAGTACTTGAACTGTCGCTCCACTGAGCGTACGAATCTCTTCCGGATGATCTGGAAGAGAATATTCAAGGGATACACCATTCTCTTCGGCAAAAGGAGTCCAGTAATTCATTCTCTCGGTCACAATCTGCACGAGATCTTCAACAACCAAATCACCAAAGGTTGTCTCCGTGCGAGTAAGACGAAGCAAGTCTTCAGTTAATTGCAGGAGTCGCGAAATTTCATTATTTGCTTCATGGATTTGCACCTGGGCGCGTTTCCAATCTGTATGAATCACATCCTCGGCATTTTCCATTTTGAGACGCAAGGCAGTCAGTGGCGTGCGCAATTGATGCGAAACATCTTCTGAGAACATTTTCTGATCCGAGATGAGGCGCGAAATCTTCTCTGCCATGGAATTAAAGCTTTCTGCCAGATCTTTGATTTCGGGATCATTGCCCTTTATGACGGTTCGAGTAGATAATTTACCTTCTGCAAACTCACGAACGTCATTGCGGAGTCTGACAAGATTTCGAGTAATTGAGTTCGCATAATAGACGCCAATGATTATTGAAATAAGTACGGTGAAGAGGGCCACCAGCAACAACCCAAGCAATTTGGCTTTGAGTGTCTTGGAAATTTCTTCATTTGAATGAGTAATTCTAATGCTGCCAACAATTCTTTCACCTGTATAAATCGGCACTGAAACAAACATAAGGCTTTGATTAAGTGTTTTGCTAAATCTCTGGCCAGTTGCGATTTCTCCTCGAAGTGCTGTTGAAACTTCCGGTCTTGAAAGGTATGAATCTCCAAGTGCTCCCTGATCATCGTCAGAAATTGCGACAGCTACTCCTGAAATATTAGTTATTACTACTCGGCCACTTGATTGGGTGCTGTAATCTCTAATTAATTGAGTAACATAAATAAGATTTTCAGCCGTCGGGCTTTCAATCGCCTCCTCTGATTTGAGTCCCATAACAAAGGCATCTCGCTCGAGTGACTTAACTAATCGATCCTTTTCAACTGCATACAAATAGTTGGCTATAGGAATATCTTTGATCAGTAGGATTGAGGCAATAAGTGCAAGCAATCCGATAATTATTCGTCGTCTCAAGAAACATTTCCAAGTCTAAATCCGACACCTCGGACTGATTCAATCCAGTTGGCATCTCCAAGTTTCTTACGAATTGAAGCAACATGTGCATCTAGTGTTTTAGTCGAACCAAACCAATTATTTCCCCATACTTCCGAGAGAATATCGTGGCGTTTAAATGTTTTTCCAGGGTCGGAGTACAACATAGTAAGAATTTCATACTCGGTATTAGTGAGAGAAATTTCCAACTCATTAAGCATGACACGATGCACACGTTCATCTATGAAAAGACCGTGGGTGGTATGCGCCTTAACTTCTGCTACATCAATATTTTGCCGACGTAATACCGCTCGAATCCGAGCAACTAATTCCTTCATGCTGAAAGGTTTCACCAAGTAATCGTCTGCACCCAATTCGAGCCCTAAAACGCGATCAATTTCCGTATCTCGTGCGCTAACAATAATTATGGGTGTTGAATATTTCTTTCTGATTTCTTGGCATAATTGCTGACCATCAATATCTGGAAGTCCTAAATCTAAAACAATAAAATCAAAGGAAGTGTGGGTGAGTAGAGCAAGAGCTTCTGCACCTAAAGTTACATGTTCACTGTGAAAGTTTGACAGGGCCAGTCCCTCACAAATTCCAGCTGCGATAGCGAGATCGTCTTCAACAACAAGAATTCTCATGCCTTAATCTTGCTGTTTTTTTCAATATTTCCCAAACTTTTCGCATTTCTTGGACAAACCTTGGATATTCGGGGGATGTTCCTTCACCGGAGTGGGGTTACTTTACAGACATGAAAACCATACTCTTCCGCATTTTCTCAGCATTGGCCGTACTCGCAACCGGAGCTTTCGCAGCAGCAGTCAACACGCAGGTTCTTGATTTTGGCGGCAGTTCACAATTAGCACTAGATGGCTCTACAACTACCGAAAGTGTCGAACAGAATGGCTCACAACTTTCTTCTGCGGTCCCAGAAGAGGTTCAAATCACTGGCGGAAGTCGATCGATAGATTCGCAAGCACTCAAAAGTTTGAGAGCTTCTCAAGCAGCCAACAGTGTTGGAAACGGCGCAAAAAGTTCTGAGCAATCCGTTCCTTTGTTAACAGTGAAAAATGGAGTTGCACCAGAGAAATCCAGTGGAAATCCAACACCTCAAGTTACACAGGCGCCCACACCAACTAAAACCCAAGCAACAACTGGCGGTTCGGGCACATCAACTGCAAGTGGATCAACAGGTTCTAGTTCCACCACAAATTGGTCAAGCACTGCTACAAATGCAACTTCAGGTGGTTCAGGTTCTACGCCAAGCGGCGGCACCAATGGGGGCACAAGCGGTTCTTCTTCCAATGGTAGTTATGAAAGCCATGACGACGACGAACACGAAAGCGAAGATTCAGAAAGTGATGACTAAAAAGTCTCACCAGGCGAAGCACACTAGAATTTTTATCGCTGGCACTTCGGTGTCAGCGATGTTCGCCCTAGTGGGAGTATTTGGGGTAAATGCAGCATCAGCCCAGATTGATTCAGGCACTCAACCGAAGCCATTAGAGACAACTCCTGCACAGGTGCTTGATGCCAGTGGTACACCAGTTGTTGAACAAGTGAAGACGGTAAAAAGTAAACAAAGTGGATCCAAAGGAGGTACTGCTCCTGCACACAGTACTTCTTCGGAGCCATCCATTTCAACCCCGACTCCCGCAGTAGTGGAAGTCGTAACTCCTGAACCAGTGGTAGCAGAACCATCGCAAAGTGCACCTGTTGTTCACGCAACAACTGGTGGCTCGTGAGTTTTAAGAAACATAGCAATTCATCATTTAACGCGATGGGCGGAGAATTTAACGTCATTGTAGTTTCTGAAGATTTTGCCATATTGGCTTTGGCAGAAGATTTCATTGCACGACTCGAAAAATTATGGAGTCGCTTTGATTCTAGAAGTGAAATTTCGCTTTTAAATGCAGCTGAAGGTAAGCCAGTAGCAATATCAAAAGAGACACATGACCTGATTGCATTGATGCGTTCGGGATTCCGCAGCACTCAAGGTGCATATGACCCAACTGTTTTACCCCGAGTGATTGCTGCCGGATATGACAGGAGTTTGACTAATCCCGAGTTAAAAACCGTTTTGCCTGAAAGTGCGCAATGGCCGGGGGACGTTGAGGGCATCGAACTCCATGGCGCCATTGCTTGCCTTCCACTAGGAACAACACTGGACTCTGGAGGAATTGGGAAAGGTTTTGCCGCAGACCTTTTGGTTTCGAAAATGATGGAACTTGGTGCACACGGAGCCCTGGTGTCTGCCTCGGGGGATGTTGTTGCAGCGGGAGAGTCACCTCAAGGTGGGGGTTGGACGATCGGAATTGAAAATCCTTTTGATTTATCTCAGCACATTGAAATTGTAACTTTAAAAAAGGGCGCAATAGCAACGTCAAGTACCTTGAAGCGGACATTTGAAAATAATAAGCATCATCTCATTTCAACAAATACGAAAGATACTTTTAATAACGAGATTGCGACTGTGAGCGTATTAGCGGGAAATGGAGCACTCGCAGAAGTGTTAACAAAAGTCGCTTTCTCTTTGGAGCTAGATGAAGCCATGACGCAAATCGAGTCTTTGGGTGGTTCAGCTCTGGTTGTTATGAAATCTGGTGCAATTGTGCGATCACCGCAATGGGAGTTATCTGTTGTCTCTTAATACGCAATTCTGGTGGTTTCTCACTCGTGCAAGCGCCATTACGGCGTGGAGCCTTCTCATTGCATCTGTAATTTGGGGAGTATTTCTTTCCGCACGAATTCTTAAACCAAATGATAGTCCGCGCTGGCTTCAGGACGTTCACCGATTCTTAGGCGGCTTGGCTCTTTCCTTCACAGTTGTTCACATGTTCTCTCTTTATATGGATAAATATGCTCACTTCACAATTTCTAATCTTCTGATTCCAAACTCTTCAAAGTATATAAAAAGTTCTTCAGCGGCCCTGGGAACTATTCCTACTCTATTGGGAGTAATTTCTTTCTATCTACTATTCGTAGTTCTTTCGACTTCATGGCTCATGCGAAAACTTCCGAGAAAACTTTGGAAGTATATTCACCTGGCGAGCTATGTATTAGTTGTTGCCGTCTCTTTCCATGCTGGATGGTCCGGTACCGACACGCAATCGCAGGCGTATAGGATTTTTTCCCTCTTCTTGATAATGGTCCTCACCGTGACTGTCATCATGAGAATTCTCTGGCCAAAATCCAAAACGGCACTTTCGGCGCGAGTGGAACGTAGACCTAACTTCGGTGTCGATTTGCTCAAGGTGAGCGTCGAAGGAAAGAAAATGATTTCAGAATGTGTAGTTGAGGTGACTCTCGTTTCAAAAAACCCGCTACCGATCTGGCAACCAGGCGCACATATAAATATCGTCCTTTCTAAAGGGATTCAAAGGCAGTATTCATTATGTGGATCACAATCAGATCCACACCGTTACGTGATAGCGGTTTCTTTGGGACCAGACTCACGAGGTGGAAGCGAATATATTCACAAGAAGATGAAAATAGGAGACACTCTTGAAATCTCCGCTCCTCGAAATCACTTCGAATTACTACCAGCACGTAAGTACTTATTCATTGCTGGGGGAATTGGAATAACCCCCATCAAGGCGATGATTGAGTCGATGACATCAAATATTGACTGGAAATTGATCTACACAGGGTCTTCGCTCGAGACAATGGCATATACGCGTGAACTTCAATATACCTATCCAGACCGGGTTGTAATTCATGCGGTAAGAGAAAATAGTGGTCGATTCGATTTCATAAGTGAACTGCGAATCCAGGATCGAGAAATATATTTCTGCGGCCCGGAGTCACTCCTAGGCGATATTCGCGAAAATTATCCAAGAGAGAAAGTTCATTTTGAAAGATTTGCAAAGATGTCAACTTCTGAAAATATTAGGAACTCATTTACCGTAACAATTCAAGAATCAGGCCAAAAAATTTCTGTATCAAGTTCAGAGACGATGCTCGACGCGCTTGAAAATAACAATATTTCAATTCCTGCTTCATGCCGAGAAGGCATTTGCGGAACGTGTGAAATATCAGTTGTTTCAGGTTCGGTCGAACACCTAGATTCGGTTTTTGACGATCCAATTAAGGAAAAGAAAAAAATTATGTACCCTTGCGTTTCGCGAAGCGAAGACACGGTTGTAATTTCCCTCATAAGATAATTAGATGGGTGCCACCACTCAGTCAAAATCATAAGAATCATTTAAAGTCATAGTTGGGGCATGCTCTGCATGCCATCACTTGGACTCGATGAGGAGTTGATATGTCTACACGATTTGCAGGAAAAGTTGCGATCATTACTGGAGCAGGTTCTGGCATAGGAAAAGCGACAATCGTGCGCTTCATAGAAGAAGGTGGAACGGCTGTTGGAATTGATCTTGTGCAACCTCGTCTTCTGGAATTACAGAGCGAACTAAACGCACGAGGGTTGAGTGTGAAGATAGTTGCTGGCGATCTCCTTGACTCCAATACAATCGCGCGCGCGTTGGAAGCTGCCGGTGAGAAAATTGATATTTTAATTAATAACGCAGGCATTATGGATGATTTTGTTCCTTTGGATGAATTAGATGATGCGCTATGGGACCGCGTTTTAGGGGTTAATGTCACCGCCGTTATGCGATTGAGTCGTGAAGTCATCAAGAAGATGCTCGTGACCGGTAAAGGATCAATTGTGACTACAGCTAGCGCAGCCACATTTAAATCAGGAATCGCTGGAACGGCTTATGTAACGAGTAAGCATGCGGTTGCGGGATTTGTTAAGTCTGTAGCAACTATTTATGGTCCACGCGGAATTCGATCCAATGCGGTCGCCCCTGGTGCAGTTGCTACAAACATCATGGATATATCCAAACCGCCACGTGGCCAGGAAACTATGCAAGCACTTGGTGTGAATATGGCAAACATGGGCAAGGCCGCGACATCAGGACAACTAGCATCAGCAATTTTATATTT
>WLNY01000017.1 GCA_009699575.1 Actinomycetota bacterium | reverse complement strand
GATGTTATTCGCGACGCTGTTGCACGCGGAATCTACAGATCCGATTTGAATATTCGAGTTGCCGCAGTTTTTATTCAATCGTATACATTGGGCAAAATTGTCGATGACATCACGACTGAACATATGGATTCAGAGGATTGGAATTCCCTAATTTATGAAATAACCGACCGGGTATTTTTCACTAAATAGAAATAATCTGATCTGTTTTAGGAATTTTTACTAACCAACTAAATTCATTTTCTAAGCGGCTCTTTAACGCCAACTGCGAATCTGTCTCACCATGAACAATCAGAGCTTTCTCGACTGTGCCAATTTTCTTCAACCAGTTAACTAATTCATCAACGTCTGCGTGTACTGAAAATGCCTCTACTGATGCAATATGAGCTCGGACTTCTACCCATTTCCCATGGATCTTTATTTTTTCGTCGCCTCTCAATAAAGCTTGCCCACGAGTTCCAGCAGATTGATACCCGACAAGAATGACTGTATTTTCTGAATCTGGCAACATGTTTGCAAGGTGGTGCAGTACGCGACCTCCGGTGGCCATTCCACTTGCCGAGACAACAATGCTTGATCTTTCTAAGGCATCAATCTTTTTTGAATCTTCTGCAGAATACATTTCACGTAAATTTCCTGGATCGAATGGATCCACTCCGGCAAACTTCTCTCTCACTGAATCTCGAATTTCAGGAGCGCCATCTGCTATTGCTTGACGATAATAATTAAGAGCAGCCAGAGCCATCGGTGAATCAACGTAAATTGGAGTGAGTGGAATCCCCCCATTTTCAATAAGTTCTCTTAGTGCCATCAAGATTACTTCTGTGCGATCAACAGCAAATGCAGGAATTAATATCGACCCTCCCCGCGAAATTGCTTTATTGATTTCATGAGCGAAAGCGCTCACAGGTGTTTCGTGTCGTCTATCTCCGTATGTTGATTCAGTAACTACTGCATCAAAGGATCGCTCACCAGGTGTTTCTGGAGGGACTAGTAATGGATGATTATCACGACCCATGTCACCTGTAAAAAGAATTCGACTCTCTTCCATTTCAAGGACAAGAAATGCAGAGCCCAGAATGTGACCCGATGGGTAAAAAGTTACAAATGTATTCTTTGCGACACTTACTTTCTCATGAAATGCTTTACTTCGAAAAAGTGAAAGTGCCTTTTCAACATCAATTGTGTTGTACAGCGCAGGCATCTTTGATGAAAGACTCTCTTTTCGGTATTCAGCCTCATGCATTTGAAGGCGTGCAGAATCATGCAAAATTACACCTGCTAATTTTTCAGTGTAGAAAGTTCCAAATATCGGATTCTTGTACCCGTGCTTGACGAGCAATGGAATGTATCCGCAGTGATCTAAGTGCGCATGCGAGAGAATGATTGCATCAATATCTTCTGGTTTTACTTTAAATTCATCCCAATTTCTTTTTTCGATTTCATGAAGACCCTGAAACATTCCACATTCAACAAGGACCGTAGCGCTGGGGCTTGAAACAATGAAGCGACTTCCCGTCACCGTCTCGGTGCCACCTAGAAAAGTTATAGTCACAGCACCCATGTGTCACAGAGTAACTCCGCTATATCAATAGCGTTGAGTGCTACCCCCCCATCAGGAATTCAATGGGATTGAAGTCTTAAGAAATCTTCCGATGCATCCGTTTTGAGAACAGGGCATGTGTCTCCGATAGCAACGAGCGGTTCGAAATGCCACCATTCATTTTCATAAACTCGACAAATTCCAAATCGATATCCATTCTCTTCTAGCCATTGGGCGCCACTTTTGGGGCCATCTAGATTGACATCTACTGCCAATCCCCAAGGATGGCGAGACATCTCCGGAGGCAAAACCCACTTAACTGCTTCCTCTTGACTCCCATGTTCCTTTACCGCTCGAGCAAAAAGAAACGCCTGTTTTTCAAGAGTGCGATATCCAGAAGAGACATGAATATCAATACCAATTTTTCGTGCTTCTGTTTGAGCTGATAAGAAACGTAAATTAAATTGGTGTACTAATGCTGCTGGGCGTTCTGAGCTTTCATTTATTGCCGAAGGTTCGAGAAATTCTTCTTCGCCTATTACGCAACCAAATAGACTATTTTCAAAAACCAAAGATTGATCTAATTTATTAAAACAATAATTATTTTCTATTTTCTGCAAGGAAAAAATATTTGTATGATTTTTCGGGGTAGCATCCCCCGATAGTCCAAAAACTGCCGCAAGCGCAAAAAAGAGATAAACGGCAAATAACATGAGAAAAACCCTAACATGCCAGACTTTTTATGCGTATTTTCATGGTTGCTAATTAAATAAAGTCAGATAAACTTACCTTTCATAAAGCTCAGCAAAGGAGCCCGTATCGCTTAGGTCTAGAAATACTAGATCTCGAACGACACTAGTACCACAAATGAAAACACATGCGAATCATGCGCAAACGTTTAGATCGGTCCCGCACAACTTCACTCCACTTTCTGAATCAAAGGTTTTATCACTAACTGATCAAGAGTGGGCTCGCTTCAAAGATGAGACTTCGGCATCTGAGCGCGAAAATAAAATTGCTCACGAGGTAATCCCACTCGGCGTGACTTCAAGTTTCCAATATTGGGATCCATACCCAATCTCCATCGCATCTGCGAAAGGTGCATGGATGACAGATGTCGATGGACGTCGACTTCTCGACCTTTCGATGGGTTTTGGTGCGATGCTTGCAGGCCACCTCAATCCAGTTGTGATCGAAGAGATTGAGCACTCTTTGAAAGAGGGAATGCTCTTTGTTACTCCTTCACCAATCTCACGAGATGCCGCACAGCGCATTTGCAAGCGGTTTGCAATCGATCAGGTGCGATTTACCAACTCTGGTACCGAGTCCACCATGTACGCGGTCAGACTTGCTCGTGCTTACTCAGGCAAACTTGGCGTAGTCAAGATTGAAGGCGGCTACCACGGAAGTTCTGATGCCCTCATGGTCTCGTGCAAACCCAAGTTGGAGCTCGCTGGACCAGCGGATAATCCGACGGCAGTGAAAGAGCAAGGCACAGTTACTGGTGATGTCTTCGTTGTTCCTTTTAATAACATCTCAGCACTCGAGCGAGTATTTACAGAGCATAAGGATGAGATTGCATGTTTCATCATCGAACCCGTTCTAGAAAATATTGCAATCGTTTTGCCTGATGCTGGCTATCTCGAGGCTGTTCGTGAACTCTGTGATCGTTTTGACATCATTTTGATTTTTGATGAAGTGAAAACTGGCCTGACAGCTGGACCTCAAGGTGCAGCGCAACGTCTAGGTGTTCAACCAGATCTCATTACATTAGCCAAATCAATTGGCGGAGGTGTGCCTCTTGCAGCATTTGGCGGCAAGAAGAAGTACATGGACGCTGTTTCTGATGGGCGCCTTGCGCACTTTGGAACATTTAATGGAAATCCTTTAGCAATGGCTGGAGTTCGAGCTGTCGATAAAATTTGCACGGTGGAAGCTCTAGGTCGCGCAGAAGAATTAAACATGCAAGCACTTCGCCGTATTTCTGAAATTATCGAAGAGTTCGAGTTGCCTGCTCACACCGTTGGATTTGGAGTAAAAGGATGCATCACTTGGTCCACAACTCCGGTTCGTAACTATCGTGATTACAAGGCAACTGATTTCAAGATTGCTGAATTGTCATGGCTTTGGTCGATTAACCGCGGAATCATTACGCCTCCGGGACTTGATGAGCAGTGGTTGATCAGCTTGGCACACGGCCAAGTGGAGATTGATATCTTGGTCGAAGACTTCCGCAGTCTTGCAGTCGCTCTCCGAGGTTAATTAATTCGAGAGCGCACTAATAATCTGGGCTATTGATTGCCCAGGTGTTTGATCCTGGTTCAAAATCAGTGATGCTGCCTGTCTGTACAAAGGGTCTCGTCTTTCAAAGCGCTGCCTGATAACTTCTTGCGGGTGGTCTTTGAGGGCTTGTCTACCTACGCCGCTACTTCCTGCACGTGAGAGCAGATGTTGCAGCGGCACAAAAAGATAAATTGCGTAAACACTTTTAAGAAGCTCGACGTTCTCTGGATTATCTACAACCGATGCTGCAGCTCCAGCAATGTATGGTGCCGGACGAGCAATCACTTCCCGTAGATATTTTTCCTCAAGTTCATGTAAATCATCAACAGGTAAATTGGAGAGGGCCTCGATCGTCGTATTGTTGATTTCAGCCATCTCGATATCATTATCAAAATACTGCCAACCAAATTCACGCGCCAAGCTTTTCCCAATGGTCGATTTTCCCGCTCCCATAGGGCCAATCAAAATGAGTTTGCGTTCAATCACTGAGTCTCATCCAGCACTGAAAAATCCTGAGGCGTGATGATGGCTTTTACGGCTGTGCGTTTTTCAACATCATGGAAGGCGCTTTGCCAATCATCTAATGAATAAATAGAGGTAATCGCTGCTGGGTCGTAATTTCCTGCAGCCATAAGGGCCAAAGCTCTATCCCACGAAGAATATTCTGAAGACATCGACATGTGAATTGAAATTGCACGGGTCATTGCAGCATTTAAAGCAAATGAAATCTCGGCTTGCGAAGAAAGTCCGAGTTCAAGCACCCTTCCTAACCTACGTGTTGCGTTGATTGCCAAATTAAGCGCATCACCCGCACCAGTTGAATCAATTGCAAGATCGAAAGTATTTCCAATTGTGGCCAAAATATCACTGCCATCAAGTTCATAGGTTGTAATGCCGAGCGTTGCAGCCAAGGCTAATCTTTCACGGCTTGACGGACGAGCAAGAAGCACAACTTCAGATGCACCAGAGGCTTTAGCAATGAGAGCCGAGAGGATTCCCACAGGACCGGGTCCAATTACTAATACACGTTCTCCTGATTTTAAATTGACGCGATCAAGGCCTGTAATGCAAATCGCTGTCGGTTCAGTCACTGTCGCCGTGCGAAATGAAACACCATCTGGAATTTTATGTAGAAGATGTGCAGGAAGCGCAACATATTCAGCGAATGCGCCGTCGATTCCCCAGCCAGGACTGCGTTTCGAGGGACAGAGTTGAATGGCGCCACGTCGACATGCGTCGCACGTCATACAAGCGAGATTATGCTGTTCGCACACTATTCGATCGCCGATTTTGAAATTCTCTACGCCTTCGCCAACTTCAACGATTCGTCCGGAGTATTCATGTCCTAGAACTACTGGTGGCCAGTTTTTGTGGGTATCTTCCAAAATGTGTATGTCAGTGCCACATATTCCGCACCCAGCAACTTGCATAACAACCCAACCTTTTTGCGCGGTCGGCTTAGGCCAATCACTTTTGAGTTCTACGTGACCTGGACCTTTTGCAGTTTTTACGAGGGCCTTCATGTGTGCCTTTCCTCAACCAATTCAATAAATACCAGTCTAACGAGTGCACGGCCGGGGCAATGCCCCGGCCGTGCTACCGCTTCAAATATGTGACGAGTAACTAATGTAGTTACTTAACGCCCCAGATCTTCTTGTACTGAGTACGGTATCCATTTTGTGGATCCCAAACAGTAGATGTACCAGCGTTAGCCTTTGTTACAAGGTGAACAACTGGAACGTATCCGCTTGCCTTCTTGCCTGCGAATGCGCGGTTGAATTCATCAACGATCTGCCATCCCTGCATTGTTAATGGTTCTGGAATTGTTACTGACTGGAATTCTCCAGCAGTAATGCGCTGATATTCATCAGCTGATCCATCGCCAGCTCCAACGTTGTGTGGGAAGTCAGTTCCCTTTTTACCAGCTGCACGAAGTGCTGCTGCCATAGGAGTGATGTAGAGACCACCGTTGATTGAAATTGAGTGTGTCCACTTGTCACCGTATTGAGCAACGAGTGCGGCTGTCTTTGCAGCAACCAATGTAGAGATGCTGTCACCGATTGGAATATTTGCGTATTCCAAGAGCTTAAGAGATGCACAAGTTTCAACTTCTGCCTTGATCTCTTGTGACTTGCCTTCAGCAAATGGGATTGATGAGTCAGTGAAAATTACGACTCCGCCAACACCCTTTGAATCTGCAATTACCCAGTCAGCAGACATCTTTGATACATCAGAACGTAGAGTTGTTACGTTGCTGAAGAGACCAAGTGATGGTTGTGGACCAGAAGTTGCAGCAGCATGCCATCCAATTACTGGAATTTTTGCTTTCTTTGCATTGGCAATAGCAGCCTTGACTGTTGCAGGATCAAATCCACCGATAACAATTCCATCTGCCTTCAGTGTGACTGCCTGCTGTGTAGCTGATGCCATTCCTGCAGCTGTGCCCTGTCCATCAAGAACACGGACCTTCCAACCAATTGCCTTTGCAGCGGCCTTAACGCCATCTGCGGCTCCTGCTACTCCACCATTTTGCATGGTTTGAGCAACGAAGATGATTGTCTTTTTCTTTGCAGCTTTTGGACCAGTCTTTGGACCATCCCATGGAGCTTTAACAGCTGTTGCAGCTGCTACTGCCTTTTGTGCCTTAGCGAGTGCGTCTGGGCATGAGTCTGCAGCGTTTGCTGCTTGTGATGAAGTGAAGCCGACCAAAGGTGCGACTACGAGCGCGCTTGTGATGCTGATAGCAACAATGCGCTTCTTGAAGTTAATCAATGTGGATCCTTTCCTTGCCGTTGATCTTCTATTGTGGGGTACGTCTTTCGTGCGGTATTTATTTTTGCTGGTTATTCGTCGTTGTTGCTTCCATCAATTTCCTGGAAGCTTCAGCGCCGGATTTCAAGCGGCGTCTTGCCGAATAACCAGCAAGACCAACAGCGGCTAACAAGGTTAGGCCGTTGAAGAGTGGTGTAGCCCAGAAATCAGCACCAAGTTGCTGAATTCCCGCGACTCCGATGGCAAGAATTGCTACGGCAACAAGTGTGCCGAGAGCATTTGCTCGTCCAAGTCGGATTGTGGTTGAACCTAGAAGTGCGCCAACAAAAGCTGGAAGCAAATACTCGCTACCGATACTTGGATTTCCAACTTGTTGTTGCGCAGCAAGCAGACAGCCTGCAAATCCAGTAATAGCCGATGAGGCAACAAAAGCTAAAATCACATAGCGGCGCTTTGGGATTCCAATAAGTTCGGCGGCGCGAGGATTAGAACCAATGACATAGAGGCCACGACCGGCTGGTAAGTATTCAAGAACGATTACAAGAATGAAAACCAAAGCAATGATGTAGTACGCACCAATTGGAAGTCCCAAGAAATGCGCATTCATAAGATTTGTAAATCCAACAGGCAGTCCTTCGATTGGCGGAACGATTCGCCCTCCGCCAGTAATCCATCCACTGAGTGCATAGAGCACGCTACCTGTACCTAGCGTTGCGATAAATGAATCGATTTGTGCAAACTCCACAAGTAGGCCATTTACTAATCCGACAACTGAGGTTCCGATGATGGCAATCAGGCAAATAACTTGCCATGACCACTTTGAATTAACCAAGAAATACATCACGATGACGTGTGAAAGTCCGAGTGAGTAACCCATCGAAAGGTCGAATTTAGCTGTAACAATTGGAATCATCGCGGCAAGTGCGAGGAGTGCCGGAATTGATTGATTAGAGAGAATTGCCTGCAAATTTGAAGCGGTTGGATATGTCTCAGGGAGAATGAGTGAGAAGAATACGAAAATAACGACTGCAAGTATCGGTAAACCAAAAGTACCAATTTTAAGTCCGATGGATTCTTTAACTGATGCCATAGTTATTTTGTGCTCACATTCGCTCGAGATGCATAGGTGACTAAGTTTTCTACTGTTAATTTTGAACGGTCTAGCTCAGCGATGATCTCTCCATCGGAAAATACCAAGGCTCGATGTGCCATTAATGCGACTTCTTCAAAATCTGTGGAGACTAGAAGAACTGCTAATTTTTCTTGTGTTGCTTTTTCGATTAAATTATAAATGTCACCTTTAGCGCCAACATCAACGCCAGCGGTTGGTTCTTCCAAAACAATTACCGAGCGCGGCATACTCAGCCATCGGCTCAGGATCACCTTTTGCTGATTTCCACCTGAGAGTGTTGCAATCGGTAATTCAGTATCTCTTGGCTTCACGTTGTACTTCTCGGTCAATTCTTTTGCGGCACTTTTTTCTTTTCTCACATTGACCAATGAGTAAGCCTTGGTCCCGCGTACGGCAAGGTTAGGGAACATGTTTTCGCGCACCATGAGTTGCATAGCTAAGCCCTCTTCGGCTCGAGAGCTAGTTATGAGCGAAATACCCTTCTTCACAAATTTTGCGATAGAGCCCTTAATTTTTTCGCCTTTAAGCGTGATTACCCCATCATGATGCGCGAGCGCACCTGCAACCATGCGACCGACTTCGCGCTGCCCAGCTCCGTTAAGTCCAATGAGTCCCAGCACTTCACCTTCGTTAATGGTAAATGAAGCGCTGCGAACTCCTTCGCCAGAAATATTTTCAACCGTAAGTACTCGCTCACCCTTAACAACTGCACCCAAATTAAATGTTGCAATCTGTCGGCCAACAATTCCTTGTACGAGAGACTTAGGAGTAAATGTTGAGATGTTGCCATCTTCTACTAATTTTCCATCGCGTAGCACAACAACTCTATCCGCAACTTTGAAGATCTCGTCGAGACGATGAGAAACGTAAACAATTGCTACGCCTTGATCGCGTAAATTTCTCAACACTTGAAATAGATTTTCACAATCACTTGCATGCAAGCTTGCGGTTGGCTCATCAAGTATCAAGACATCTGATTGCGCATAAAGAGCACGCGCAATAGCGACGAGGGATCTATCGGCTCGAGAAAGTGAAGAAATCAAATCATTGACGCCAATATGTGGTGCAACATTTTTAAGCGCATCTTCGGCCATTTTTCGTACGCCCGACCAACTAATGATTCCATTATTAGTTGGATATTTAGACCCAAGTGCCACTGATTCGCCGACGGTCATCCATTCAACAAGTCCGAGGTCTTGGTGGATGAAGGCAAAACGAATCGTCTCAAGCGGGTTTCCATCTGGCGCGCCTATGAATCCAGAATCTAATGAATAGATCCCAGCAAGAATTTTTATTATTGTGGACTTGCCCGCACCGTTTGCACCAAGGAGCGCGAGGACTTCACCAGAGTTAATATCAAAAGAAACATTGTCTAGCGCTTGTGTCGCACCAAATCGTTTAGAGATTGATTTGATGGAAATGACAGTTTTGTTTGTTTGTGACATTACGACCAAACCCCTTCTACTCTGATGGTGGTGAGAAAAGTTAAACCCATAACACTCAGAGTGTTATGCATTGTCCAATTGGCTGGACAGGAATTGTGGTTATCGGGATGCAAGCGGGTTCGCCAATCCTCTCGCTAAGGTGCGCAGGTCATTTAAGAGGGCCTGACGAAATTCTGGCGTAAGTCGTTGAGTAAGGACTGTTGCAGAGACCGCCACAGCCGAGGTATCCCCCCTAAAACCAGCTACAGCATGGCCAAAACAGGTCACTCCTGGCGTTGCCTCCTCATCATCGACTGCATAACCGCGCTCACGGGTGAGGGCAAGGTCTTTGCTGAGGGCGCTAATACTGGTCAGTGACTTCTCGGTCAGTTTCACAAAAGCGCCAGGCTTTGCTCGATACCGATCTTCCACTTCACCAGGTGGCAGTAAAGCAAGCAGGGCTTTACCTGTTGCGGTGCAAATAGCTGGGAAGCGATCGCCAATATTGGCAGTCAATCGAATTTGTTGGCGACCTTCATACTTTCCTAAATACAAAACATCCGTGCCATCAAGAATTGCAATACGTGAAGATTCTCGCGACACAATCGGCAAGCTTGCGCACATGTCGTAGTACTCACGAAGTGCGTCGACACTAGATAAGTAATGCCCCCCAAGTTCTACCAACTTTCGGCCAAGGCTGTAGCCGCCATCTCGCCTAACAAGCATTCCTGTTTCCAAAAGTTCCAAACAAATATTGGCAGTAGAAGATTTTGGCAGCGAGAGCGAGCGCGCAATTTCATTGGAACCCAAAGGCTGTTGCGCAAGGGCAACTAAATCTAGAATGGCGCTAGCACGTGCGACAGCTGGGACTGCTGTTCGAGTACCACTATTGTTTGCCATCACCTGTCCAACCCGTTGGACGCCATACAGCATCCTGATAAAGTGGACACTAACATCGTCGCACACGTCTAACAAGAGAGACTTCAATGACATCTCATAACGATTCGGTTACATTCGATAACGGACCATTTCTGACATTTGCAGAATTTGATCGCGTGTATGACTCGCTTAAATCGTGGAACGAATACTCGCCAGAAACTATTGAGCGAGGCGCACTTAATTTTATTACCCCCGAAATAGTTCGAGCATCTGCGGCATGTGTGAAAACTGGACGACTTATACATATGGGGCTTCCTTGGAACACAATCTCTGGTCCTGACAATGCAAAACCTGCAACACATTACATGGTCAGCTTGGCGCAATTCGAAGCTCCTGAGCCAACATCTAATAGAGATTTTATTGGCGTGGATTATCACGGTAAAGCAGTTAGTCATATGGATGCACCGACTCACATCGTTTATCGCGGTGAACTTTTTGGCGGTAAGAAATCAGCTGAATTTGTTACCACCGAAGGTTCGCAATGGGCTTCCATTGAAAAACTAGGCCCTGTTGTTACGCGTGGTGTTTTGCTCGATGCCGCACTCCTGCGTGGAGTTGAGTGGCTTGAACCTGGCACCGCAATTCGCGCTAAAGACATTATCGCTATGGAAGAGAAATTTGGTTTCACAATCAGTCAAGGTGATTGCGTCTTGCTGCGCAGTGGCCACTTTGCGCGCCGCGAAAAAATTGGGGTCTGGAATCCAGATAATCTCTCTGCAGGTTTTCATGTTGATGTAATGACTCTTTTTAAGGAACGTAAAGTCAGTGTTATCGGGGCAGATGGTGACAGCGATGTTCGCCCATCACCAGTAACTGGTGTGGAATCTCCGATACACGTACTTGCACTACCAGGAATGGGTATTCCACTTTTGGATAATCTTTACCTCGAATCACTTGCACAAGCCTGCGGTCAAGAAAAACGCTGGACATTTCAAATTGCACTCGCTCCTCTTAACATCCCTCGTGGAACTGGATCACCTGTTAATCCGATTGCTATTCTCTAATGGGATTTCGTGTTGGACTTTCCGCTGATTTAGATAACGGCGTTGGCGGATTTAGTTGGGGTCAAATCTCAATCGAAACACTTGCACCGTTGCCATGGGAATTTCTCCCCGCCTCTGGTCCGCAATTCACTCCAGAATCGGTGAAGGGCTTTGATGCTGTTGCATTTGCCGGACCCGGTGTTGTGCCAGGTTCGTTTGGAGCGCCTGAAGATTCACCGATAATGATTTCTCGCTTCGGTGTTGGCTACGACAATATTGATCTTGCTGAATGCACGCGTGCTGGAGTTGCACTAACAATCACACCAGATGGATCAAAAAAACCAGTTGCTACAGCAGCGCTCACTCTCGTTCTTTCAACTATGCATAATTTATTAGCAAAAAATCATTTAGCGAAGACAAGTCAATGGGATAAGAGACTTTCAGGTCTTGGGCAGGGGTTAAACACTAAGACTGTTGCGACCATTGGCCTTGGAAATATTTCGACTGAATTTTTTAGATTGATCGCGCCATTTGACTGTACCCGCATCGCATATGACCCATGGAAAACGCAAGCAGAAGCCGATGTGCACGATGTACGCCTCGTTGAGCTACCTCAACTTTTTGCTCAAGCAGATGTTGTTGTAGTTCTTGCGGCGCTCACTCCAGAGACAAAACATCTCGTTGGGGCGGAACAATTAAAATTAATGAAGAAGACCGCTATTTTGATAAACATTTCTCGAGGACCAATTGTTGATGAGAAAGCGTTGATAGAGGCTTTACAAAGCCACACACTTGCAGGAGCTGGTCTTGATGTTTTTGAAACTGAGCCACCAGCGCCAGATAATCCACTTCTTTCAATGCCTCAGGTGGTTGCGATCCCACATAACCTTGCATGGACAGATGAACTCGCTCTAGGTATGGGTCGCAGTGCATTTACTTCGATTACCTCCATTAGCAAAGGAATAGTCCCTGAGTACGTCGTTAATAAAGATGTTCTGAGCACGCCACAATTTTTGAGGAAGTTGGAAAAATGGAAGGTGTAGATAGAAGTTCACGCGTTGCCGTCATTGGTCTTGGTGCAATTGGTTCACCAATTGCAGTAAACCTAGCTAAAAAAGGCGTGCATACACAGGTGTGGAATCGTTCAGATGCTCCAACGCTTCGAGCAGTGCAAGCAGGTGCTCACCGCATAAGTGCACTTGCAGATATTGATGCTTCGATTATTTTAAGTGTCCTTCCTGACATGCCGCAGGTGCAAGAAGTCTTAGATAACGGACTACTTAACGCCCTGAATGCTGGCGATATTTTCGTAGTAATGGGAACAGTCTCTCCAGTCGCTGTTCAAAAACTTGGAGATCAGCTTGCGCAGCGTGGAGTACATCTTCTGGATGCGCCAGTAAGCGGTGGTGATGTTGGCGCAGAGAACGCGACCTTGTCCATCATGGTCGGTGGAGATGCGCAAACCCTGAAAAAAGTAATGCCTACATTTGAAAAAATCGGAACAACGATTCGTCATCTCGGTCCACTTGGCGCTGGTGAAATAGCAAAAGCGTGCAATCAAATAGTAGTTGCAGTGACTCTCAGCGCACTCGCCGAAGCTCTTACACTTGGACGCAAATCTGGACTCGATGATGCGATGCTCTTGGATATTTTGGCTGGTGGGCTTGCTGGCTCACAAGTTTTAAACGTCAAACGAGAGAAACTTGAATCAGGTGATTTTACTCCGGGTGGATCTGCAGTTTTTCAGTTAAAAGATTTAAAGTTTGCACTAGAAGCTGGCGAGCAAAGCGGCACAGCGCTGCCCGTTACACAAGAAGTTGCATCACTCTTTACAGCTCTTGTTGATGCAGGTGATGGGTCTTTGGATCACAGCGCAATCATTCGCGAAATAGAGAGAAGAAGTCAGCCCTAAGCTCTCGCAACAATATTGATTAACTCTTCGCCTCGAGCCAGACGCGCAAGTTGCTGTTCCACAAGGATTTTCCCGCGGCTTTCAAAGGCAGAAGAATCCCCCCCTACGTGAGGTGAGATGATGCAATTCTTGGCGCTCCAAAGCCGATGTCCAACCGGTAATGGTTCTGGGTCAGTCACATCTAATCCTGCGTAGAGACGTCCTGAATTAAGTTCTTTCAAAAGTGCTTCCGTGTCAATCACTGGTCCTCGAGCAACGTTAATTATGAGAGAACCGTTTTTCATTAGTCCTAATCGATCAGAGTTAAAGAGACCTCTGCTTTGATCGTTAAGTGGAAGAGTTAAGAAAACAATGTCAAAGGTTGAAAGTAGCTCATCAAGTCTCTCCATACCAAGTGCGCCAGCAGTAGCACTTCTAGAGAAACCTGTGATTGTTACATCGAATCCACTGAGTGATCTAGCAAGAGATTGACCAATCGAACCAAAGCCAACAATTGCAATATTGCTGTCATTAAAGGATGGATACCGTTCGTGTAACCATTCGCCTCTGTCTTGAGCGCGGACAAAATCTGCCAGGCCACGCCGACTTGCGATTGCGAGCCCGATTGCCAATTCAGAAGTAGATGCGTCGTGAACACCGCGAGCATTACATAAAATCATTCCCGGACGTAAGTATTCAATTGCATCATCAAAGCCAGCATTAGGAACTTGAAGATATTTTAGGTTGGGCATTTTTCTTGCAAAAGCGAGGGCGTCGCTTCCCCCCATATATTGCGGGACAAAGAAATCAATTGCACCAAGATCTGCGCTTTCCAGCGAACATGTCGCAGGCCCCAGTGCGGTGATTCCTTCAGGAACTATCAAGTCATCCCATTGTGTCCATACCGTCATCTTCATTGGAGAAGGATAGGCGTTAACTATTTAATTTGTACGTTTTTACTGGCGATGCACACTAGAGGCATCTCTGCTTCGAGGCTAGAGTTCTCCCACAAGCAATGCGGCTTTGTGTGAGGGGTGGAAAGTGCCGGATAACGGTGAAGTAATAATTTCGATTCGTAATCTCTCACGAAAATTTAACTCAGTCACTGCCGTAGATGATGTTGACCTTGATGTAATTGCAGGTGAATTTCTAACACTTCTTGGGCCCTCGGGTTCTGGGAAAACGACTGTTCTACGAATGATTGCTGGCTTTGAAAAGCCAGATTCAGGAACAATTTCCCTTGCAGGCAAGGATGTTTCTCAATTGCCACCCTATGAGCGAGATGTAAATACTGTTTTTCAAGATTACGCACTCTTCCCTCATATGAGCGTTGCTGAAAATATTGAGTATGGGTTGCGCGTTAAAGGAGTTTCCAAGGTAGAACGTCGCGCTGCCTCCGAAAAGGCTCTCGAGCAGGTTCGCCTGTCAGGTTATGGCGACCGCAAGCCAAATCAGCTTTCTGGTGGCCAACGTCAAAGAGTTGCTTTGGCTCGAGCGATTATCAATCGCCCTTCGGTGCTACTTCTTGATGAACCTTTAGGAGCCTTGGATTTAAAACTTCGCGAGCAGATGCAAATTGAGTTAAAAGAATTACAGAAAGAATTGGGGATCACTTTCATTTTTGTCACCCACGATCAGGAAGAAGCTCTCACAATGAGTGATCGGATTGCAATTTTTAATAAAGGAAAAATTGAGCAAATTGCTTCTCCCCAGGAAATTTATGAAAGACCTCGCACAAGTTTTGTCTCTGAGTTTGTTGGAAAAATTAATAAAATTACTGTTGGCGGAGAAGAAATCAATATAAGACCAGAGTTTGTGACTATTTTTAGAACTGAATCAACAGCAGTTTCCCAACTCAAAGGTAGAGTTAAAGATGTTATTTTTTCAGGCGCAGTGACGCGCTACCTGGTAGAAGCTGATCGCAATCCTATGATCATCGCAAATAATGCACACGATTCGATTGAGGTTGGAGACCAAGTATCTATCTCTTGGGCGAAGGATAAAGAATTCCTAGTGAAATAGATTCATTAGGGGACCATGTTCAAAGGCTGAATATGGACTGTAAAGATGGAGGTACAGGTGCGTAATAAGCGTCTGTTTTCAAAGTTTGCAGCACTATCAGCTGCAGCGCTCATTCTCGCTGGATGTGGCTCAAGTTCAGACACAGCGACATCTGGTGTGCCCAAAGTAGAAATGCTCAAGGAGCTTGGTGCTGGTGAAGGCCAAGTCAATATTGTTGCATGGGCAGGCTATGTAGAAAATGGTTCCACTGATCCAAAGGTTGACTGGGTTTCTGATTTCGAAGGTGAAACTGGATGCAAAGTAAATGTAAAGGTCGGAGCAACTTCTGATGACATGGTCTCACTGATGAAAAGTGGTGAATACGATGTCGTTTCAGCTTCCGGTGATGCATCACTTCGTTTAATTTACGGTGGCGATGTTGCCCCTGTTAACACTGACTTGATTCCAAATTACGCAGATGTATTTGCTGGTTTGAAAGATCAACAGTGGAACTCTGTTGATGGAGTTGCTTATGGTGTTCCTCACGGACGCGGTGCAAATCTTTTGGCTTACCGTACAGATATCGTAAAGCCAGCTCCAACATCGTGGGGTTCAGTCTTTGATGAGAATTCACCATACAAGGGAAAAATCACTGCATATGACTCACCAATTTATCTCGCCGATGCTGCTTTGTATCTCATGAAGACTCAGCCAGATCTTGGGATTACGTATCCTTACGCACTCGATCAAAAGCAGTTTGACGCAGCAGTTGCACTATTGACTGCACAAAAGCCATTGATCGGTGAATATTGGGGAGATTACCTCAAGCACGTAGCCTCACTTAAATCAGGTGGAACTGTTCTTGGAACCACATGGCAAGTAAATATCAATCTTGCTCAAAGTGAAGGTACAAAAGTTGAAGGTATCAAGCCTGTTGAAGGTTCAACAGGGTGGTCTGATACCTGGATGATTAGTAGCAAGTCTAAGAATCCAAACTGTGCATACATGTGGATGGATCACATTGCATCTCCTAAAGCCAACGCAGCAGTTGCTGAGTGGTTTGGTGAGGCGCCATCTAATGCCAAGGCCTGTGACATAACAGCAGATCCAAACTTCTGCACCACTTATCACGCAGCCGATGAGGCATATTGGACAGATGTCTACTACTGGAATACGCCTACAGAGGCGTGTCTCGATGGTCGTACAGATGTGCAATGCATTCCGTACTCTGAATGGGTGAAAGCCTGGTCAAGTTTGCGCAATAGTTAATTAGGCCGCTGGGTGCGGGATTCATTTCTCGCACCCAGCACTTTTTTTATTAGATGAATTAATTAAATGAGACGTCAAGGGGTGTGATCTTGAGGCAACTAGCAACATGGATGCATAAACACCCTCGTGCCCGACTCGGTGCCCTCCTCTTTGCACCAGGCTTATGGCTTGTCGTTGCATACCTTGGCGCACTTGCTGCTCTACTCGTTACCGCGTTTTTCACGATAGATAGCTTTACTGGAAATGTTCTCTACCGATTTAATCTGGATAATTTCCACGACATGCTTACCGATGCGGCATACAAAAATGTTTTCCTTCGCACTTTAGGGATTGCTGTTGCAGTCACAGTAATCTGCACGGTAATTGCGATTCCCATGGCGTTGTTTATGGCTAAAGTCGCTCACCCTAAGTACAGAAAAATCCTTGTTGCTTTAGTCCTGACTCCACTGTGGGCGTCTTATCTTGTAAAGATTTATGCATGGCGCACAATGCTTGAACCTGGCTCTGGGGTTATCGATTGGCTACTAGGTCCAATCGGAATTCATTCACCAGGATTCGGGGGATCGGCAATTATTTTAGGTCTCTCATATTTGTGGTTGCCTTATATGATTTTACCAATTTACGCAGGACTCGATCGTCTACCCAATAACTTATTGGACGCTTCTAGCGACTTAGGCGCAGGTAATTTTCACACATTCCGTCGAATAGTTCTTCCTCTTATTTTTCCAAGCATTGTTGCTGGGTCACTCTTTACATTCTCACTGAGTTTGGGCGATTACATCACCGCACAAATTATTGGAGGAAAACTACAACTACTCGGAAATGTTGTGTATCAAAATTTCAGCATTAATCTTCCATTTGCTGCCACTATTTCATTCATTCCAGTCTCAATTATGGCGCTCTATCTGTGGATGGTTCGTCGCACTGGCGCACTGGCGGATCTATAAATGACAATTTCGCGTGGCGCTCGCTACATCCTTGCTTCCCTCATGGGGGTAGGTCTGGCTTTTATTTACATTCCATTGTCAGTGGTTGTGATTAATTCATTTAACAGTAGTAAAACTTTTAGTTGGCCCCCCACTCAGTTCACCACACAGTGGTGGGTGAAGGCTGCAGCCAACGAAGGTGTGCGATCTGCATTGCGCTGGAGTTTGCTTGCTGGAGCACTAGCTACAGCAGTTGCTCTTGTATTAGGCACTGCGTTGGCCTTTGCCGTTGCGCGTTATACCTTCTTCGGTCGAGACCTAATTTCACTTCTCGTTGTTCTTCCAATTTCCCTGCCTGGAGTAGTCACCGGTATTGCTCTTAACAGTGCGTTCACTAAGGGTTTAGGAATGTCGACCGGTCTTTTAACAATAGTTATTGGGCACGCAACATTTTGTATTGTCATCGTCTATAACAATGCATTTGCCCGACTCAAGCGAATGGGCTCTAGTTTGCAAGAGGCGTCAATGGACCTAGGGGCTAATGGGATCACAACTTTTCGCCTTGTAACTTTGCCTAATTTACTTTCAGCTCTCGTCGCTGGAGGACTTCTCGCTTTTGGGCTTTCATTTGATGAGATTGTCGTTACGACTTTCACTGCGGGTCCCGGTATTCAAACGTTGCCGGTATGGATCTATAACAACTTATTTAGACCTAATCAGGCGCCAATTGTTAATGTAGTTGCGGCGGTACTCGTATTGCTCTCTATAGTGCCCATCTATTTATCCCAACGCCTAAGCCAGGATTCCGCAACCGGTGGTCGCATTTAATATTTGTTAATAAATAAGTTAGGCCCCTAGTGAATACATCTTCACTGGGGGCCTAACTTATTTAATTAAGTGATGTGGATTTAAGGATTTACTCGAATATCCACACGGCGGTTAAGGACCTGTCCAGACTTCTTATTTGAAGCTACTGGATCAGCTTCTGCTACAGCCGCTTTGTTGATTGTGATGCCATAGACAGAAAGTGCCTTTGCGAGGTATTTCAGAACGTTGTTCGAACGTGCCTCAGAAAGCTTCTGATTATCGAAAGAACCCTTACCGCGTGAATCAGTATGGCCAGTCAAATCGATGGATGTAAATCCATGAGCAACAACTGTTGCTACAACTTTATCCAAAATCTTCTTGGCTTCAGCTGTCAGGTATGACTTAGCGAGATTGAAGTTCACGTTTGCAAGATCCACAGGAATTGGCTCGATGCTGAGTGGCACTGATACTTCTTTGCCGGCTGCATCGCGAACTACTGCAGAGATCTTGTCCTTAGGTCCGAAGAGTGAAGTAAGTTCTACTTGGCCATCAGCCAAAATCTTCACTGTAACTTCCTTGCCATTGATTAACACTTTCTTCAATGTATAACCAGTAGGCATATCAATAGTAACTACCTGTGCAATAGGAACGATTTGATTGACAACTAACTTCTTCTTGCCAATTTTTTCGTCAACTGATGCGTTCAATGAAAGAAGAGTTGGTCCTGGAACTGGCGCAGCTTCCTTCTTCTTCCACTGCGCAGTAACAGTTAAGTTGCCAGTTGGCGAAACCGGTCCTGGTATATCCCACCCTAGGAATTCGTACTCATCGCAGTCACCAAGACCTGAGAAAGCGCCAAATGTTTTAGGAAGTGTGAAAGTAGCTGAAGATCGTGGACCTACTGGGCATCCTCCACCAGTAATGAACGTCAATGTGTATTCAGTTGGTGCAGGAGATGGACCTGGTGGTGGTGGTGGGTTTGTCGCACAGTTCCAGATTGCCCATAAGGTGGTGTCAACTGCAAATCCTGCAGTCAAACTTTCAGCTGAAATCGCAGTTGTAGAATCTGAAGCAAGACCCCAACCAACAAATGTACAAGTCTTACCGGTGACCGGCTTACGACCAGTTGGTCCCGCTTGAGGATTGTATGGAGTATTGACCGTGGTGGTTTCATCTCCAGGTTCCCCGGAACCACCGTTTGCATCGTAATGAACAGTGATTGTTTCCGCTGGAACTAGCAGAGTCCAGTTACCGTAGAGAGTTGTACAAGCAGTTGGGAAGTAATCTGTGAGAAGTACATCTGATTCGTACTCAGTCCATCCGCTAAAACTGTAATTATCTCGAGTGCCTTCACCGTGACTAATAATCATGATGCCGTCATTTACTGTAGTGGATTCCCCAATATTTACAGTGGTCGTTTCACTAATTGGAAGTCCGTCGTGGTTTGGATCCCAAGAGATAACCCAAGAACCGGTCTTGTGCCAAATTGCGTAGAGAACCACAGTTGAAACAGATGTATCTGTGTATGTAAATGTGTCAGACTCAATAAGCACTGGAATCTCAATGACGCTTGGATCATCAAGTGACCAACCATCAAAAGCCCAGCCGCAGACTGGAGATTCGGCATCAAGGTCAATGAGTGCAGTCTCAGTATCAGATTTTAGCTTTGGTCCTGTTTCACCGGGGCAAGAATAAAATCCGGGTGGCACAAGAGCTGTGTTTGTGTCGGTTGATTCGCAATTGTAATCAATTACATATTCTTCTGGAGCAGGAGGCGCAGTAACTTCCACGGTCCAATGAGTGATGTAACAGTGGTGAACGTAGGTATATGTATATTCATCGTGACTTCCGGATGTCGAACTTGGCCCGACCGAAGAAACCTTCACTCGTTGATCTGTTTTATATTTCTTGAAATCAATGTCAAAAGTACCCACTGTGTTTGTGTCATTAACAGTGCCTGTAGCCTTTTTTGTAATTGGATCAAATGTAAAGGTAAAACCTGATGGGGCAGTTGATGTGTCATGAGCTGTCACGCCGTAATATTTAATGTCCCCACTTGCAGTTGGCCAGACAGGCGCTCCAACTGTTGTTGTATCAACAGCACAGACTCGCTCTAGTTCGACAGGATCCGTGATCTCGCGTGTATTTGCATTCCCGACGCTCCCCGTGAGATCCCAGATATCAAAACTGTTGCCATTTTGAACCGAGACCGAGTTTGTGGTGAGGGTCTCTTTACTGTTCGCAGTAGCTGCGGGCGCCACGATAAGTGATGCCACAAATCCAATAATCGTAATCGCTGAGATAACGCGAAACTTACGGTTAGTAATAATCATTCTTTTCCCCAAATCAAAAGACACTTTTTAGAATTAGGCCAACAATATAGAACTAGCACTTAAAACACCAGTCTACGAGCGGAACAGAGGTGCGGACCCCACAATCTAGGGCTACCCAGACCGATTCATCCCATTTCACAATACCTTCAGGCGCGACAGGTGCTAAATTTTCGAAATGTCACCATCGAGGGTCCGATCACTGAGGGCTCCCTGGGCTGGAATTGTGGCCCTTTCTGGGGGTCTACTGGGAGGTGATTTTGCCGCCCAATTAGTTGGGAACTGGAATAGCCCCGTCACATCTATAGGCAATCGCATCATCAACCATGTCCCCTCCGGGGTGAAAAGTTGGGTAATTACAGTTTTTGGGGGGAATGACAAGAAATTCTTAATCGTCGTGATTACTGCTGCTGTACTAGTAATAGGTATGTACATCGGAAAAATGTTTATCAACGGTGGAGTCACTACTTCGTACGCAATAATCGGGGCGCTCGCGGTGATTGGATCTATCGCATCAGTTTTTGATGAGCAAGCTAATTTCTTCTCCATACTCCCCTCGCTGATTTCTGCAGGCGTATCCGTTGCATTGCTCAAATGGTTGGGGCGAGAGAGTTCTGTGAAGACAGAGGGATCTGTCGAAATTTCGCGGCGTGATGTTTTCAAGGTCTCTTCGGTTGTTGCTTCTATGGCTGTGGTCTCGACAATCACAGGTCGATATCTCAAAGAGCGGACCAAAATTCAATTAGATCGAATCAGCGTTTCATTGCCAAAACCCGCGAAATCTCTTAAAGCTACAGACCTTATTGATCCTGCCGATTCGGTACCAGGACTTTCAAAACTGTATACGCCAAACGCAGAATTTTTTCGCATTGATACTGCTATTCAAGTTCCACATATTTTGACCAGCGAATGGTCACTCAAAATTGATGGACTAGTTGAAAATCCATTTGAAATTTCTTATGACCAACTCATTAGTCGGCCGACTTTCGAACTCGATAACACAATCTCGTGCGTATCAAATGAAGTGGGAGGGCCATTAGTCGGCAATGCTCGTTGGCTCGGCGTGCGTCTTGATGATCTCATTGCCGAGGCGAGACCACTCGCGCGGGCGGATCAAATCATGAGTTACTCCAAAGATGGTTTCTCAGCAGGTTTCCCCACCGCAGTACTCGATGGGCGAGATGCAATGATTGCTATTGCAATGAATGGTGAAGCGCTTCCACTAGAGCATGGATTTCCTGCGCGCATAATTGTTCCTGGTTTGTATGGATACGTTTCTGCGACGAAGTGGTTGACGCATATTGAATTAACTCGCTTTGATAAAAAACAGGGGTACTGGGTTCCACGTGGTTGGGCTGCCTTAGCACCAATTAAAATGCAATCACGAATTGATACTCCAACAGATTTCTCAGATCTGTCGCCAGGAAAAATGGCGATTGCTGGAGTTGCATGGGCTCCACTTGAAGGAATTGAAAAAGTTGAAGTACGAATCGATAAAGGCGTTTGGGTCTCGGCGGTGCTTGGGCCTGAAATTGCCAACACAACGTGGCGTCAGTGGTGGATAGACTGGGATGCACCAGTAGGCAAGCATGAAATATCAGTGCGGGCGGTAAATAAAAAAGGTGTGACACAAACGAGTGTTCCGGCAAGCGTGGACCCTGATGGTGCGCAAGGTTGGCACACAATAAATGTTGAGTCTGCTTAAGACAATTAGATTATCCCTAGCTCTAATCCATCAAGGACTTCTTTGGCTCGGATTTTTAATTCAGGAAGATCTGACAGTCTTTTAAGACCAAAAACCTGTTGGCTCATGCGGTGATTCTTTGCAAATTCTTCGTGATGACGATCAAGAAAATCCCAATACAAAGTGGTGAATGGGCAAGCGGTATCGCCCACTCGAAGTTTAGGATTGTATGTACAGCCCTTGCAGTAGTTGCTCATGCGCGAGATATACGCCCCACCTGCCGCATAAGGTTTTGTCATCATCTGACCGCCATCTGCATGCAAACCCATTCCAATGACATTGGGAACCATCACCCATTCTGTGGCATCAATAAATACTTCCCGCATCCAGTCCAGAAACTCTTGAGGATTTGTGCCAGTCAGAAGTGCCAGATTGCTCAAAACCATGAGGCGCGGAATGTGGTGAACCCACGCTCGATTATTAATATCGGTAACCGTAGATTTCATACAGTTCATCGATGTCTTTTCTGGATCACTAAATAACGGTAATAGTTTTCTCGTGGCTGCTAGTTGATTATTATTTCGATAGTCCGCACCTAAATACCAATACATCCCATTTACATACTCGCGCCATCCAATGATTTGGCGAACAAATCCTTCGCAGGATGCAATAGG
>WLNY01000016.1 GCA_009699575.1 Actinomycetota bacterium | reverse complement strand
TTCGTCACCGCAAGGGACTTCCTGTTCGTGGTCAGCGCACACATACAAATGCTCGTACTCGCAAGGGTCCACGTAAGGCAATTGCAGGTAAGAAGAAGGTGACTAAGTAATGGCCGCTCCTAAGTCAAAGACCGCCGCAACAAAAGGCAAGGTCAAACTCCGTAAAAAAGAGAAGAAGAATGTTGCCGTTGGAAATGCTTACATCAAGAGCACATTCAACAACACAATTATTTCTATTACCGATACAACGGGCGCTGTTATCTCTTGGGCTTCATCTGGCCAGGTTGGTTTCAAAGGCTCACGTAAGTCAACTCCATTCGCAGCACAGCTTGCAGCAGAAGCCGCAGCTCGTCGCGCACAGGAGCATGGACTTAAGAAGGTAGATGTATTTGTTAAGGGTCCAGGTTCTGGACGCGAAACTGCAATCCGTTCATTGCAAGCAGCTGGTTTGGAAGTTGGTGCCATCTCTGATGTAACACCAGCACCACACAATGGTTGCCGTCCAACTAAGCCTCGTCGAGTATAGGGAGAGAATAGAAAATGGCTCGTTATACCGGAGCAGACTGCAAGCGTTGCCGTCGCGAGAAAGTAAAACTTTTCCTTAAGGGATCTAAGTGCGATGGACCTAAGTGTCCAATCGAGTCACGTCCATACCCACCTGGGCAACATGGTCGTGGCCGCGCAAAGGAATCCGAATACTTATTACAGATGCGTGAAAAGCAGAAGTGTGCGCGTATTTACGGCGTACTCGAGAAGCAATTCCGTGGCTACTACGAAGAAGCTAACCGCAAGCAGGGCAAGACAGGTGAAAACCTTCTTGTCATTCTTGAAACACGACTAGATAACGTTGTATTCCGTGCAGGCTTTGCAAAGAGCCGAGACATGGCGCGTCAATTAGTTCGTCACGGTCACTTCCTCGTCAATGGCAAGAAGGTAAATATTCCTTCATTCCGTGTATCGGCTATGGACATCATTGATGTTCTTCCAAAGTCGTTAGACCTCACACCATTTATCGTGGCAAGCGCCGAACTTGGCGAAAAATCCGTTCCAGCGTGGATGGAAGTTGTTGGTTCGCAAATGCGCGTCATCATCCATGGCGTGCCAGCACGCGCGGTTATTGATACCCAAGTGCAAGAACAGCTGATCGTTGAGCTCTACTCCAAGTAATCCATATTGCTTAGAGAGAAAAATTTAATTAAGGCACTAGGTAATTCCCAACCAAAGGCAAAAGAGGAGATCAAATAGTGGTTCTCCGTGACAAGAAAGAGGAGCAGCAGTGCTAATTGCACAACGTCCGACTCTCAGTGAAGAAGTAGTTTCCGAGCATCGCTCACGGTTCATTATCGAGCCGCTAGAGCCAGGTTTTGGTTACACCCTTGGCAACTCAATGCGCCGTACATTGCTTTCATCCATTCCGGGTGCAGCAGTAACAAGCATTCGCGTTGCTGGTGCGCTCCACGAGTTCACCACTCTCGAAGGTGTAAAAGAAGACCTCACGGATATCGTTTTGAACATCAAGAACTTGGTGCTCTCATCCGATAACGATGAGCCAAGCGTTCTCTACATCCGCAAGAATGGAACCGGTCCAGTTACTGGTGCCGATATTGCTGTTCCAACTGGCGTTGAAGTACATAACCCAGAACTACACATCGCAACACTAAACGGAAAAGCCAATATTGAAATTGAACTTACTGTTGAGCGCGGTCGTGGATATGTCACTGCAGTGCAGAACAAGCAAGCTGGAGCAGAAATTGGTCGCATTCCTGTTGACTCAATTTATTCACCAGTTTTAAAGGTGACATACAAAGTTGAAGCAACTCGCGTTGAACAGCGTACTGACTTTGATCGTCTCGTCATTGATGTAGAAGCAAAGCCATCAATGAAGCCACGCGATGCTGTTGCCTCTGCTGGTAAAACTCTCGTTGAACTCTTCGGTCTTGCACGTGAACTCAATGTCGATGCTGAAGGTATCGAAATGGGACCATCCGTTCTTGATGCTGCACTAGCTGCAGATCTTGCCCTTCCAATCGAAGATCTTGATCTCACAGTTCGTTCATATAACTGCCTCAAGCGCGAAGGCATCCACACAGTTGGCGAACTCGTCAACCGTTCAGAAGCTGACCTACTTGATATCCGCAACTTTGGTTCAAAATCAATCGATGAGGTTAAGGCGAAGCTCATCTCTATGGGAATGTCACTTAAAGACAGCCCAGCAGGATTTGATCCAACTCAGCACCAAAATTACAACGCATCAGTTGACGATGACTTCGTCGATGCAGAGCAGGCCTAGGAGATACGAATATGCCAAAACCAACTAAAGGTCCTCGTCTGGGCAGTGGTCCATCACACCAGCGTCATATCTTGGCAACTCTTGCAGAACAGTTGTTTGAGAATGGAAAGATCACAACTACAGAGGCAAAGGCTAAGCGCCTACGCCCACTTGCAGAAAAGCTGATCACATTCGCAAAGACTGGTGACCTACCTGCTCGTCGTCGCGTATTGGCAACAATTCGCAACAAGAGCGTTGTACATACACTCTTTACGGAAATCGGTCCACGTTTTGTTAATCGCAATGGTGGATACACACGTATTACTAAGATTGGGCCACGCAAGGGCGATAATGCTCCAATGGCTGTCATCGAAGTTCTTACTGAGAAAGATAACTAAGCTTTAATTAATTAATTCTTAGTTAAAAAGATTATGACGGAACCCACTCTCTACCCAGAGAGTGGGTTTCTTCGTTTGCGTATCGATGTCGCCTACGATGGAAGCAACTATTTTGGATGGGCTAAACAGCCAGATCGCCGCACAATTCAAGAAGAGATTGAAAAAGCCATCGGCATGATTGTGAGAGCTGACGTGCAGTCAATTGTTGCAGGGCGAACTGATGCTGGTGTTCATGCAACAGGGCAAGTGATTCATGTTGATATTGCCGAAAGTACCAACGTGGATGACCTTGCCTACAAACTCAATCGAATTCTTGATGAAGACATTCGCATCATGAAAATATCCCTTGCCCCACCAGCATTTCATGCACGATTTTCTGCCCTTCGCCGGACTTATGAATACAAAATTTTAGATGCCAATCGCGCCCTTAATCCTCTCCATCGTTTAGATGTAACCCCTTGGTATCGACCACTTGATGCAGAGCGATTGAATGAGGCAAGCGCCTTGTTATTGGGAGAACATGACTTTGCTGCATTTTGTAAATTCCGAGAAGGCGCCACCACGTATCGAAATCTTGAGAAATATAATTGGATACGAAATGACAGTGGAATTCTTGTGTCCGAGATAACTGCCGATGCATTTTGTTATTCCATGGTTCGAAATCTCGTTGGAGCAGTTATCTGTGTTGCGGATGGAAGATTTGAAAATTCCTGGCTTATTTCAATGCTTGAAAATCGCGAAAGACTCACAGACAGCTTGGTATTTCCTTCGCGCGGACTTACTCTGACTCACGTTGAGTACCCCAAGGATGCAGACTTAGCCGATCGGGCAATGATCACAATTGCTCGGCGATTGGAAGAAAATAACTAATGGGACACATTGATGTCAGCGGCGTGGAATACGCACTCTCAGATGGTCGGGTTCTCCTTGCCGATGTTAACTTTCGAGTTGGTGATGGAGCCAAAGTTGCCCTGATTGGAGCAAACGGATCTGGCAAAACAACTCTCATTCGAATGATCTGTGGTGACATCTCACCCGATGTAGGAAGCATCGCAATAACTGGCGGCCTTGGAGTAATGCGTCAATTTATTGGGTCAGTGCGTGATGAAACAACTGTGCGCGAGCTACTTATCTCAGTGGCACCTGCACGAATTCGCGAGGCATCAGAAAAACTCATTACAAGTGAAGCGCTCATGATTGCCTCGGAGAGCGAAAAAGATCAGATGAATTATGCCCAAGCCATTGTTGATTGGGGAGATGCTGGAGGGTATGACTTTGAAGTCATTTGGGATGTCTGCTGCACTGAAGCGTTAGGAAAATCTTTTGATGATGTTGCTAGCCGCCAAGTAAATACTTTATCTGGAGGAGAACAGAAGAAACTTGTTTTGCGAGCCCTCCTTGAAGGTCCCGAAGAGGTTTTGGTTCTCGATGAACCTGATAACTATCTCGACGTTCCATCCAAGCGATGGCTTGAAGAAACTATCTCTGCTACAAAGAAAACTATTTTATTTGTTAGTCACGATAGAGAATTATTGGAAAGGACTGCCACTCGAATTGTTACCCTCGAGCAGGGAGCCCAGGGCAACACCGCTTGGATTCATGGTGGAAAATTTTCAACATGGCATGAAGCGCGTAAAGCGCGTAATGCGCGATTTGCAGAATTACTTTTACGATGGGAAGAGGAGCACCAGCGACTTAAAGAATTGGTGCGAACCTTACAAATACAAGCAGCTATCAGCCCGGACATGGCATCTAAATATCGAGCTATGCAAACTCGATTACGTAAGTTTGAAGAACTTGGCGCACCGGAGGCGCCACCAATCGAACAAGATGTCAGAGTTGGTTTGCGGGGTGGTCGTACGGGACTTCGAGCTCTCACTTTTGAAAATCTTTCACTCACTGGATTAACGGAACCATTTAATTTTGAGGCTTTTTTCGGTGATCGAATTGCAGTGCTTGGAAAAAATGGCACAGGAAAATCTCACTTCCTTCGATTGATTTCGGGTGAGTCATCGGTGAAATATTCAGGCACTTTTAAAGTCGGTGCGCGAGTGGAAGTTGGTTACTTCGCCCAAACACATGCTCATCCAGAATTTGAGAGTAAAACACTTATTGAAATACTGTGGCAAACGTATTCTCTTCAGCTTGGACCCGCGAAGAGTGTTTTGCGCAAGTATGAAATTCACAATCAGGCGGAACAGAAATTTTCTTCACTCTCTGGCGGCCAGCAAGCGCGCTTTCAAGTATTACTGCTCGAACTTTCTGGATCCACATTGCTACTCCTGGATGAACCTACAGATAACCTTGATTTGGCTAGCGCAGAAAGCCTGGAGCGCGCCCTTGATCAATATGAAGGAACCGTCATTACGGTGACCCATGACCGTTGGTTCACTAAGGGATTTAATAGATTCTTGATTTTTGGTGCCAATGGGCAGGTATATGAGAGCCCAGAGCCTATTTTTGAGCACTAAAAAGAGGTCCGATTGCCCCTTTTATCCGCTCTTTCCTCATTTTGACCCGCACACCGCTTAAAAGGTACCCTTTGCCTCCTGTGCACAAAGCACGAGTTTTCAACCCCACGGTAGATGAAATAAGAAGAAGGTAGAACAGAGCATGCGTACATATAGTCCTAAGCCTGGAGATTCAGCGCCAACATGGCACGTAATCGACGCGCAAGATGTAGTTCTCGGACGACTTGCAACACATGCTGCAGTCCTTCTTCGTGGAAAGCACAAAGCAACTTTCGCACCTCACATGGACATGGGCGACTTTGTCATTGTGATCAACGCAGAGAAGATTGCACTCTCTGGCCAAAAGACTAAGCAAAAATTTGCTCACATGCACTCTGGTTTCCCAGGTGGTCTGACATCAACTGTGTACGGCGAACTTCTTGAGAAGCACCCAACACGCGCTGTTGAAAAAGCAATCAAAGGAATGCTTCCTAAGAACCGTTTAGGTCGTGCGATTTCTTCAAAGCTTAAGGTGTATGCAGGTCCAGAACATCCACATGCAGCACAAGCACCAAAGCCATATGTATTCACCCAAGTTTCCCAAATCGTCAAGTAATCGTTAACAAAGAAAATCAAAGGAAAATAATTCATGATGTCTGAGAACTCAATCGTTAACGATCTTGATGAGAACGAAATTCCAACTTCGTACACATCGTCAACTCCAGCACCAGCAACAAACCGCCCAGCACTTACAGGTCCTGGCGCCGGTGTTGGTCGCCGTAAAGAAGCTGTTGCGCGCGTGCGCCTCGTTCCAGGAACTGGTCGTTGGGTTGTTAATGGCAAGACTCTTGAGAATTACTTTCCAAACAAGGTTCACCAACAACTAGTCTCTGAGCCATTTCGCACTGTGGGTGCTGAAGGTTCATACGATGTTTTTGCTCGCATCAACGGTGGCGGAGTTTCTGGCCAAGCAGGTGCGCTACGTCTTGGCGTAGCTCGCTCACTCAATGAAATTGATACAGAAGCACATCGTCCAGCATTGAAAAAAGCTGGATTCCTTTCACGTGATGCACGTGTTATCGAGCGCAAGAAGTACGGCCTTAAGAAGGCTCGTAAGCGTTCTCAATACAGCAAGCGCTAAATCTCTCTCTAGCTTGGAGGCAACTTCCGTGGCGCTATTTGGCACCGATGGAATTCGTGGCTTAGCTAATGTGGACCTCACTGCTGAATTAGCACTTGATGTTGCAGTTGCTGCGGCACATATTCTCATCGAATCTTTAGGTTCAACTCATACACGCCCTCGCGCAATTGTTGGTCAAGATTCGCGCGCTTCTGGAGAGTTTCTCGAAGCCGCAGTGGTTGCTGGCCTTACCTCTGCAGGTGTTGATGTATATCGAGTGGGTATTTTGCCAACACCAGCAGTCGCATTTTTAGTTGCTGAAACAGGAGCTGATCTTGGCGTAATGATTAGCGCCTCTCATAATCCAATGCCCGATAACGGAATTAAATTATTTTCGCGCGGCGGCGGAAAGCTTGATGACGCAGTTGAGGCTGCAATAGAAGCACGCATGGGCGAGCCATGGCAGCGACCAACAGGCCTAGGCGTTGGTCGAGCAATTAGCGATGAAAGTGCAACGGAGAAATACCTTGCTCATTTACTATCAACTCTTGATACAAGCCTAGAAGGTATAAAAGTTATTGTGGATTGCGCCAATGGTGCATCTTCATACGTCTCGCCCGAAGCACTTCGACGTGCAGGCGCCGACGTGATTGCGATTGCACATACTCCAGATGGTTGGAATATCAATGAAGGTGTTGGCTCGACTCACTTGGAAAATCTTCGTGTGGCCGTACTCAATGAAAAGGCTGATATCGGTATTGCTCACGATGGAGATGCCGATCGCTGTCTTGTTATTTCTGCACAAGGCGATGTCATCGATGGAGATCAGATCCTGACAATTTTGGCAAAAAGTTTTAAAGAACGAGGAATGCTCGAAGGGAATACTGTCGTTGCCACCGTTATGAGCAACTTAGGTTTCATGCATGCTATGAAAGCGGCAGAAATAAATGTGGTCACCACTGCCGTGGGAGATCGCTACGTTCTTGAAACCATGCTTGCTAATGGTTTCATACTTGGTGGAGAACAGTCCGGTCATTTAATCTTGAAGAATTTTGCCAACACTGGTGATGGGGTTCTCACTGCGCTTGCGTTACTGCAAGAAATGAAACGCACAAATAAAACAATTTCAGAACTTGCATCGATTATGCAACGATTCCCTCAGGTGCTCATTAATGTTGCTAACGTAGCCAAGGAACGACTTGAAACTTCTGTAGCCATTTCTGACGCAGTAACGCAGGCGACTAGCCAATTAGGTGACACTGGCCGAATTTTATTGCGCGCCTCTGGAACCGAGCCCCTAGTAAGAGTTATGGTTGAAGCACAGAGTGATAGCATCGCTAAAGAGATTGCGCAGAAACTTGCAAAAGTTGTCGAAGCAGAATTGAGGTAAGCCAGTGTGCGGAATTGTGGGATACACCGGACCGCAATCTGCCGTTACGCCACTGATTGAGGGCTTGCGTCGTTTGGAGTATCGCGGCTATGACTCTGCTGGGATTGCACTCGGCACTCCCAATACTTTATTTGTAGAAAAACGCGCAGGTAAATTAGCCAATCTAGAAGAGGCACTTGGGTCTGCTTCACCAGAAGTTCACTCTGGAATAGGACACACCCGTTGGGCAACTCATGGAGGGCCAACGGATCGCAACGCACATCCTCATCTAGATAATGAAGGAAAATTGGCAGTTATTCATAATGGAATTATTGAGAATTATTCACAATTAAAAGTTGAACTTGAAAGCAAAGGCCACACTTTTGAATCCGATACAGATACAGAATCTGTTGCGCACCTTCTGAGTGACCTTCGCAAGAAACACCATGGAGATTTATCGGCTGCAATGCGCGAAGCCGTACAGTCACTTCGCGGATCGTTCACTCTTCTCGCTGTTCACGCCGATGACCCAGAAACGATAGTGGGCGTTAGACGCAATTCACCATTGGTGGTCGGACTGGGCGTTGGTGAAAACTTTATGGCCTCAGATGTCGCTGCATTTATCCAATATACGAAGCGAGCTGTTGAACTTGGTCAAGATGAGGTTGTCACAATCACGCCTTCAAGTATTTCAATTACTGACCTCTATGGGGCAGAAGTTGCGCCCCGAGAATATGAAATCACGTGGGACGCCGCAGCTGCTCAAAAAGGTGGATTCACGCACTTCATGCTCAAAGAAATATTTGAACAACCCAAGGCGGTTGCAGATACTTTAATAGGTCGCCTCAGCGATAACAATCAAATTCTGCTCGATGAGTTGCATATGAATCCAGATGAAATTAGAGCACTGAAGAAGATAGTAGTTATCGCATGCGGAACTGCGTATCACGCAGGGATGATTGCAAAATATGCCATCGAAAAATGGGCAAAAATCTCCGTGGAAGTTGAAATTGCAAGTGAATATCGATATCGCGATCCCATTGTTGATTCGTCCACGTTGGTAATTGCGATTTCTCAATCAGGTGAGACGATGGATACGTTGATGGCGCTACGTCACGCTAAGGCTTCTGGAGCCCGAGTCCTCGCTGTGTGCAATACAAATAGTTCGACTATTCCTCGGGAATCAGATGCGGTTCTCTACACTCATGCGGGACCGGAAATTGCTGTTGCTTCTACTAAAGCGCTTCTAACTCAAATAATTGCTGTGTATCTCATTGGGATGCATCTTGCTCAAGTTCGAGGTGAATTATCAGATCAAGAAGTTGCACACCTATATTCCCAGGCTCTAGAGCTTCCAGGAAAAATTGAATCAATTCTTGAAACTGTCGAACCAATTCGTGAACTCACCCGAAAATTTGCTAAATCGGAGACCGTACTTTTCCTTGGTAGAAATATCGGTTACCCAGTAGCCCTTGAAGGAGCTCTTAAATTAAAAGAGTTGGCATATATGCATGCAGAAGGTTTTGCAGGCGGCGAGCTCAAGCACGGTCCGATTGCACTCATTGATAGCGAGATAGGAACACCTGTCATCGCAATCTTGCCTGCCGGGCACGAACATGGCCTCGATGAAAAGATGTTGAGCAATATTCAAGAAGTAAAAGCGCGTGGTGCTCGAGTAATTGTGATTGCCGAAGAAGGCGCGATGGTGGTCGGCGCTGAGCATGTCATTCGTATCCCAATTGCTCCACCGATTTTCCAACCAATCTTGGCAACTGTTCCATTGCAAGTCTTTGCCTACGAAATGGCAGTAGCTCGAGGTAATGATGTTGATCAGCCTCGTAATTTAGCTAAATCTGTCACGGTGGAGTAAATGCAAGAGGTTGCTCGCAGAAAGCAAATGTATAAGGCACTCCGCTGGTCAGCATTTTTCTTTGTTGGTTTCTTAGTTGTAACTCAGCAGGTCATTACAAACGGTCCACTCATCAGTATGGATGCGCGAATCGCAAATGCACATCGAGAAAATTTTCCGAATTGGATCGATTTCATTTTCATGAGAGTCGATAATCTTGGTTTGCGTGGACTCACCGCCACTGTTCTTCTGATTAGCGCACTGTTTATCTCTCGTAAATTCAAAACGTGGCGCCCATTAAACTTAGCCATTTTTTCACTCCTGACTCTCAATTTGGTCGTCGGGATACTTAAATTAGTTATTGGACGAACAAAGCCAAAACTTAATATTGACCTCATCTATGCCGGCGGCCTCTCCTATCCAAGTGGGCATGCATCAAATGCACTTCTCACGTGGGGTGTCCTGGCATACCTGCTCTATCGTTATGCACATATAGATAGGTATAGGGGTCGCTTAGCGAGCGCAGCAGTCCTCGTAGCGACATTTGCAATCTGTGTAGTTTCCTTAATTAGAAATACTCATTGGTTATCAGATCTCGTTGGAGGTCTTTTTATAGGCGCCACACTTCTGGTAATTGTGATTGCGGTGGATCGCTATGTTCCATCCAATAGCCAACGCTCTTAACTCTTAATACACTAAGCGCATGATCGAAGGTATCGGAATCGATGTAGTCGACATTGAACGCTTCCGACAATCACTCAATCGCACACCTGGGCTTCTTGAAAAACTCTTTACTGAGTTAGAAAGGGTTAAACCAATTGCCTCGCTAGCAGCTCGCTTCGCGGCTAAAGAAGCACTTGCGAAAGCCTTAAATGCAGGACACGGATTATCGTGGCATGAAGCAGAAGTAATAAATCTTGAAAGCGGTAAACCAGAATTTCTTTTTAGAGGCGAAATTGCTGATCGTGTAGAAGGTTCTCGAGTACACCTCTCTTTATCCCATGATGCCGGAATAGCCTCCGCAATGGTGATGGTGGAGAGCATGTAATGCGCGCCGAAATGCGAATTGATTTAAAAGCAATTGCTCACAATATTTCCATGATTAAAGAACGCACGAGCTCACCAGTTATGGCCGTTGTGAAAGCAGATGCCTATGGTCATGGTCTTGTTGAAGTGTCTAAGACTGCAATAGAAGCTGGTGCTACACAACTCGGAGTTGCACTGCTGGAAGAGGCTCTCACACTTCGTGCCCACGGAATTACTTCGCCGGTACTTGCGTGGCTCACTCCTCCCGGTTCTGATTTTTCTAGCGCAATTAAACAAGGAATTGAAATTGCGATTCCGTCTATGGCTATCTTTAATGAAGTGAGTGATGCGGCAAAGAAATTAGATACGCGCGCGCGTGTACATATTGAGGTTGATACTGGCATGACTCGTGGCGGGTTCTTAGATGAGTGGAAAACTTTATTAAAAGCAGATTTTTCCAATCTCGAAGTAGTTGGGATTTTCTCCCACTTTGCACGGGCAGATGAACCCGGGCAATCTCAGAATTCACTTCAGCGCGCTGCATTCTTGTCAGCAATTGCAGATTTGAAAGCGATCGGAATTACCAATTTGGTTAGGCATCTTTCAAATTCGGCAGCCACGCTTATCGATAAAGATTCACTTTTTGATTTGGTACGAGTTGGAATTGCTTTGTATGGGTTGACTCCAGATATTCACAACCTAGGTACGAGTCTTTCGCTGGGCTTAAAGCCCGCAGCGCAATTACGGGTTCAGTTGCATTTAGTTAAGAAAGTTCCTGCGCATTCTCCCGTTGGATACGGAGCGACAGAGTCCACAACCGCCGATACCTATCTTGGCGTTGTAGCTGCGGGATATGCAGATGGTATTCCGCGCATAGCCCATAACGCTGGGGTATTCGTCAACGGTCAGAGAGCTCCCATCATTGGCCGTGTCTCAATGGATCAATTTGTTGTCGACCTTGGCGCCAATAGCCAAGTGAAATCGGGGGATTGGGTAACTGTTTTCGGCCCAGGATTACACGGTGAGTACACCGCTGATGATTGGGCAGATGCATCGCAGAGTATTAACTACGAAATAGTCACACGAATTGGCCCTCGAGTGCCTAGAATCTACGAACCTCATGTCTACTAATCAAAGCCTTCTCGCAGTCAAAGGATTATCCATATCCTTTGGCGGACTTCGAGCGCTCAATGATGTCCACCTTGAAATCAAACAAGGTGAGGTTGTCGGTTTAATCGGTCCAAATGGCGCTGGCAAGACAACAGCTTTTAATGCGCTCTGTGGATTGGTCACACCAGATGCGGGAGAATTTTTTCTAGATGGAACCTCTCATGCCTGGCCGCAAACGGACACTCTTGTAAAACTTGGAATCGCTCGCACTCTTCAAGGTGTGGGGCTATTTAGTGACCTCACGGTTTTAGAAAATGTGATGATTGGTGCTCAAAGATTTAGTTCGACAGGTTTGATTTCTGCAGCCCTAGGTCGCAATACAAAGGATGAAGCGCAATTAAAAGAGCGAGCAATTGCAGCACTTGAAAAAGTGTACGCAACTGGAATTGCACATCGACGTGCCGACACATTGTCATACCCAGATACGAAGCGAGTTTCAATTGCTCGAGCTCTAGTCTGCGAACCAAAAATTCTTATGCTTGATGAACCAGCAGGTGGACTTGGTGCTCAAGATATTGAATGGATGAACTCACTTATTAGAAATCTCACTGCGACAATGTCAGTGCTCATTGTTGAGCATCATATGGATGTTGTGATGTCTGTGTGTGATCGATTATATGTTCTCAATTTTGGCGAAGTAATTTCAAGCGGCTCAGCTGAGACGGTGCGACGAGATCCTGCAGTCATTGCTGCCTACCTTGGAACGGGTGCATGATGAGTTTGCGAATATCTAATTTAACTGTTGATCACGGAGCAATTCGCGCCCTTGATGATGTTTCCTTTGAAATCGCTCGCGGTCAATTGTGCGCAGTTATTGGAGCAAATGGCGCAGGCAAGACGACACTTCTACGCACGCTTTCTGGACTTAAATCTGCGACCTCTGGCAGTGCGCATTGGAATGAGACGAACCTTCTACATGGCAAAGCCGAACAGTTGGTTCGCCATGGCGTTTCTCATGTCTCGGAAGGTAAATCGGTTATTGCCGAACTGAGTGTCAAAGAAAATTTGGACTTAGGTGCGCTGTGGCGACGCAATAAGAAGGAATCTGCTGAAACAAAAACTTTTATTATTGAAACATTTCCGCGTCTTGGTGAACGCCTCGAACAACGTGCAGATACATTATCTGGCGGTGAGCGGCAGATGCTCGCAATCGGACGTGCTCTTATGTCCAAGCCTGAGCTATTACTCCTTGATGAACCTTCACTTGGCCTTGCCCCACTTGTGGTTGCCCAGATTTTCCAAGCAATTCGAGATCTAACAACCTCAATGGGTTTAACAGTTTTACTTGTTGAGCAAAATGCGATGGGTGCGCTCAAGATTGCAGATACGGGAGTAGTTTTTAATCTTGGAAAAGTTGTGGCAAATGATTTTGCTCCTGCCCTCATTGCCGATCCTGCCGTCCGCGCGGCTTACCTAGGATATTAAGGTGGCATGCAATGTATGAATTAATAAATACCACCTTGATTGGAATAACTTCGGGATCAATTTATGCACTGATGGCAATTGCGATTGTCTTAGTCTGGCGCAGCACTCGAATTGTTAACTTTGCACAGGCGGGCATGGCCCTGCTATCCACATATCTCGGTTATGAATTCATAAGAATTTTTCATTCATTTTGGATTGCGCTTCCCCTTGCCATGGTTGCTGGGGCACTCGTTGCAGCCCTCATAGATTTAGTTTTCATGCGGTTACTCGTTAAGCATGCAAGCCAAGGGCCAATTGCCGCAGTTGCGCCGATTATTGCAACACTCGGGTTACTTGGCGTAATTCGAGCGTTTATTAGTTTCTTTTGGGGCAACCAAGATCTCGCGATTGATTCCCCAATTTCAAATGTTGGTTACACAGTAGGCACTCACACACTTGCCATTTCACCACTCAAATTAGCCATATTAATTGCATCCCTTGCTCTCATGGGAGTTCTGACGCTTTTGTTCCAGCGTACAAATCTTGGGCTCGCACTACGCGCATCAGCATTTGCCCCAGAAATTTCCAGACTCGCTGGGGTTCGCGTTGACGGTGTGCGCACTCTCGGATGGGCACTAGCTGGCGCTGCCGGTGCAGCAGCTGGAATGCTCCAAACGCCTAATGGAACTGGAACCCTCTCACCCGATTCCATCGAATTTAGCCTGCTCCTTGTCTTTGGTTTTATTGCCGCGGTAATCGGCGGTCTAGAAAGTTTGCTCGGTGCTGTTTTAGGAGGTCTCATCCTTGGGTTGGTCTTGGCTTTTGTGCTTACCTACATAAGTGGTTCGCTCGTTTTCATTACAGGTTTTGTTCTTCTCATTGTCGTCCTCATAGCTTTGCCGCGAGGGATAATCGGAGCGAAAGGTGCGCGCCGTGCATAAAATTAAAAGCAACAGCACCACTCGATTTATATTTTTTATCGCACTTGGGATAGTTCTATTCCTTTTGAGTAATCGCGTAGATGAATTGCGTGTCTATCAAGGTGCCGAAATTGCTGTCTATGTCATTGCAATTTCTTCACTCATTCTTCTCACTGGGTATTCAGGTCAAATTTCATTAGGCCATGGTGCTCTAGTGGCAATCGGTGGATATGCAGCAGCTGTTGCCAATATCAATTTCCACGTTCCTATTTGGCTAACATTTTTTATTGCAGTATTGGTTAGCGCGCTGTTTGGAGCATTGCTAGGCGCAGCAGCTGCGCGACTTTCTGGCCCGTATCTTGCTGGCGCAACACTTGCTCTAGCTGTTGGGCTTCCTTCGATTGCTAATCAGTTCACAGTATTAGGTGGGGAACAAGGTCTGACTTTTGATGCCGGTATGCCGCCTGCATCCCTTGGTGAAGATTTCACTGTGTATAAATGGAATTTCTGGATTGCCGCACTAGCAACTCTTGCCATTCTCTGGTTACTTCAAAATATTTTGCGCTCTCGATATGGACGTACCTGGCGCGCAATTCGATCCAACGATGTGGCCGCCGAACTCTCCGGCATCGCGATTGGCCGCTCGAAGGTCCTGGCTTTTGCCCTGAGTGCCGGAATAGCGGGTTTGGCTGGGGCGTGCCTAGCCATGCTCGTAGGCACCGTTTCCCCGAGCGCGTTTCCCATATCGTTATCATTTTCTTTGCTGACAGGGGCCGTTCTCGCTGGCGTTACCACCCTTGGAGGCGTCATGATTGGGGCAGTGGTCCTGGTCGCAATACCTGAGATTGCCGATGCGGTGGCAAATCGTTTCGGTGGTTCGGAGAGTGTGACCTCGAACTTACCCGGATTATTGGTGAGTGCTCTGCTGATTCTAACAGTGTTGTTAGTTCCTAACGGTCCTGTTGAACAGATGCGCACGATTCGCTCTCGCAAGGGAGTCGCGTCACACCATTAATTGGGGAAACATAAACCCTTAATGGAAGGAAACACATGATCGTAACAAATCGCCGGAAGTTTCTCGTAACTTCTGCGGCGCTTGTTGTCGGTGCTCTCACTTTGAGTGCAGTGCCATCACAAGCATTTTCACCCCGTAGCGTGGACGGAGTCACCGCAACCTCAATTAAATTGGGTATCACGATTCCAATGTCTGGCACCGCATCTCCTGGATACAACAAAATTCCAGGTGCGATGAAAGCTTATTTTGATTATGTCAATGACAATGGCGGAGTTAATGGCCGCAAGGTGACTTTGGTTGTTGAAAACGATGAGTATGTTCCAACTAAAGCTGTTACAAAAACAAATAAACTTGTTTTGAGAGATAAAGTATTAGCTCTTGTTGGCCCACTTGGTACATCAAATAACCAGGCGGTTGCACAAAAAGTTAATCCAGGAAAGCGCGGAGTCCCAGTACTTTTCGTAAACTCAGGATTTAGCGGCTTTGCAAATAAGGCCAAGTACCCAACAACATACACAGTTCTTCCTTCCTACATTATGGAAGCAAAAATTATGTCTGCCTACATCAAGGAAAAATTTGCTGGTAAGAAGCTTGGACTTCTCTACCAGGATGATGACTTTGGTGATGACGCACTTGCTGGCTTTAAGCAAAGCGGCGTTGACTTCGCAGTCAAGGTTCCTTACGCATCCGGTTCACAGGGTGTAGCAACGACTCCTGGTACATGGGTAAGTGCACTTGCTAAAGGTGGCGCAGAAGTTGTAGTCCTCTTCGGTGTTTCATCAGCAACAGCTGCTGCTCTTTATGCCTCATATGTTGGCAAGTACAAGCCACAGTGGATCCTTGGATCCGTCGGTGGAGATGCAACAACTCTTGCAGCTTCTAAGATTCCGCCATCATTCTTAGCTGGCGCAATCGGAACGTCATTTGCCCCATCACCAGCTGATGCGACAGATGATTACATCAAGTTGTTCATGGATGTAAACACTAAGTACAACGCAGGTGTTCCATTCGATAACAATATTGTTCAGGGAATGAATACAGCATTCCTCACAGTCCAGGCTCTGAAGTCTGCAGGCAAGAACCTCACTCGCAAGTCACTTATGGCTGCGATTGATAAGAATGGTTCAAAATTTGCAAGCGCCGGACTTGTTCCACTTAATTACTCAGCTACAAGCCATGTTGGTTATAACGGATACTGGTTTGGAACATACAACGCATCAGGTGCCCTAGTTGCGGATGGTGGCAAGTACACCGTCTACACAACTGATTCGGGTTCTGGCGCTGTTGCAAAATCAACATACACACGTCCAGCAATGCCAGCGAAGGGATTGCCAAACTAATGAAACTTACAACAATGAAGTCACGTGCAATAGCACTTGTTTCAACTACAGCACTCGTAATCGGAGTTGTTGCCGCGGTTCCAGCTCACGCAGCAGGTCCACTCTGCGATGGCAAGTTCCCGGTTCAAACATGCGGTGGAGCAACTTCTGATACTGCGCCATACGGAATGCAGATTCCTGCAAACTTTAATGGCACAGTTGTTCTCTACTCACATGGATACCGTCCAAACGTTGCAATTCCTAAAGGCATTCCTGGTTATGGTGGTTACGTTGTAACCAACACACCAGAGACAGCAGCAGGTCAGGCATACGGCAAAATGGATACAACCCAATACTTACTCAGCCAGGGTTATGCCCTCATGGGTTCAGGTTTTGCTCGCCAAGGATGGAATCCAGATTCAGCGATTAAGACAAACGTTGAACTTATTGGACTCTTTAAAGAGAAGTTCCCAACAACGAAGCATGTTGTTGCATGGGGACAATCCCTCGGCGGCGTTATCACTCAAGGCCTTGCTGAAAAGTATCCAAACCTCGTTGACGCAGTAGCGCCAATGTGTGTTGCCGATAACTTAGCTCCAGAACTCACAATGGCCGGCGATTATCTATGGGGCGTAAAGACCCTCTTTGATCCAACAATCATGGCTGGTGGATATGCCGCAGGTGTTGCGGGATATGCACAATCAATGGGCGATCTCGTGAAGTTCTTCACTGTCATGGGCTGGATTAAAGATCACCTAGTTACAGGTGAATATCCAACAACTTCAAGTGCAACAGGTAAAGCACTTGAGGCAAAAGGTGTTCCACTTCGTAGCGTTGTGTTACTACTTGGTTTGATGTCAGGTATCTCAACTCAAAGCTCTAGCTTTGACTCGGTCTCTGGACCAGATAACGCAAACAAGTTGACCTTCCCTCTCGCACTTTCACCAGCACTTGCTGTGTTTGAAAATGGCGCGAGCGCAGGAGCACTTGCCATTTTGGCAATTAGCGATGCAGAAGCACAAGCAGGTGGAGCTGTCTTTGATAATCAAAAGACAGATTACGCCGCACGTATTGCCGATGAGCGCGGTGTGTACAACGCAGCGTTGAGCGGTAACTCTGTCATCGATGGAATCCTCGGAGCACTCAGCACTGCAAATCCTGGCGCACCTCGCGCCAAGGGTGATGCTGCTGCAATGGCAAAGTTGGATGCACTCCATAAGAACACTGGCAAGATCAACGTTCCAACAATCTTGATGGTTGGAACAGCAGATCCAATTACTCCAGCGGGTGCTTCACAGCGAATCGTTGCAGCGTACGCGGATCAGTTTGAAGCAGACAAGGCAGCTGCGGTGAAGGCATACATGACTTCATCGAAGTTCACTCCTGCTGCTAACAAGTTGCTCATGCTCTGGTCAACAACTCCAGCTGAATACACAAAGTTTGATTCAGCAGGGTTGCCAGTCTCACTTACTGACACTCCAGGAACTGGTCACTGTAACTTCACAACAGATCAATTGTTGGTAGTGGCAAAGACCTTGGTTGCAGCCGGCACAACTGGCAAGCTTCCAAAGCGTTCTGCAACAAGTGCTTTGGTACGAAGGACTGAAAACCTAACAACTGATCCATACTTCGAGCCAGCTTTGTTGAAGTACTACGACAAGCTCTAAAAAAACAGCGTAAGGCAAGAGGGGTCCTAGGAAACTAGGGCCCCTCTTGTGCTTTCATCAACTAACCTAGAACCCTCATGATCACTATTGAAACCCCAGAGGCAATGTTTGCACTCGGTGAGAAAATCGGATCACATGTAAAAGCTGGCGACCTCATTTTGTTAAACGGTGCCTTGGGCGCCGGAAAGACTATTTTGGTCCAGGGAATTGGTGCGGCCTTAGGAATCGAAGGAGTCACGTCACCAACTTTCGTGATTGCCCGAACCCACAAAGGAAGAATTCCACTGATACATATGGATGCCTACCGTTTATTGGAATCAGGGCGAGAGAAACTTTTTCTTGATGATTTAGATTTAGACACCGAGCGTGAAGGCGCAGTCACTGTCATTGAGTGGGGTGGAGCTGAGTCCGCACGATTATCAGAAGATCGACTTGAAATAACTATCGATCGAGCACAAGAGTCTCGGGAAGTAACTATTAATCCCATCGGTCCGCGGTGGGCTGGAATTCAAATATGACCACCTACTTAGCAATTGACACATCGACATCTCGCACTTCAGTCGCAGTTGTTATCGATAATCAATGTGTCTGGACAGATTATCGAGATGGTGCAACAGAGCATGGACAATCCCTGGCAACTTTAGTGAAAGCCGCTATATCAGATCACCAAATAATCGATAGCGTCGTGGTCGGAATGGGACCCGGTCCTTATACAGGATTAAGAATCGGAATCTCGTTTGCGCGAACTTTTGCACTTGCTAGAGGAATTGATATAAATGGCGTTAATTCACTTGATGCCCTCGCACTTAATTTTCATTCTGCCGATTTTATCGTTGCAACTGATGCACGTCGTAAAGAAATTTACTGGGCTAGATATACAAATTCCGTGCGAGTTGAGGGACCATCAGTTGATCTTCCAGAGACCGTGAAAAGTCGCGACCTACCAATTTATGGAGAAGGCGCCATGAAATATTCACTTGGAGCGCACGAGAACGCCTTTCCTAATCCCGCGCTATTAGTCACCCTTGCTAGCGATCCAAAGAATTTCGTTGATGAACCTCTCTATCTTCGCCGACCTGATGCCGTTGCGACAGTTGATCGCGCATGACAATTACATTTCGCGAAGCAATAAATCTTGACATTCCAGTTCTAGTTTCTCTAGAACGCCAATTATTTCTGCATGACCCGTGGACGTTGGCACAATTTAAAGAAGAGTTTGCAGGGGTTCCCAAGACTCGTTATTTCGTTGTTGCTAAAGATAGTGATCAAGAGATAGTTGGTTATGCAGGCGTACTAGCAGTGGCACCGGGTGTAACAGCTGATATTTTAACGATTGCGGTAATCCCGTCCTATCGTCGACAAGGAATCGCGCACGAATTTCTCTTACTACTAGAGAAATGGTCACGTGATCGCGAAGCGCCAGCAATCATGTTAGAAGTGGCAATCGATAATCTTGACGCCATAGCACTCTACGAATCTGCAGGATATGAAAAAATATCTACTCGAAAAGATTATTACGGCCCCGCGTTAGATGCATTTGTGATGCGCAAGGAGTTCTCATGAGCGATTCGATAATTCTTGGAATAGAAACCTCGTGTGATGAGACAGCTGTTGGAATTGTGCAAGGTCGCACTTTGCTTGCCAATGTGATTGCGTCAAGTGTTGATGAACATGCACGTTTCGGCGGAGTAGTACCAGAAATCGCAAGCCGTGCTCACCTAGAAGCGATGTTGCCAACTATTGAGAAAGCGCTTCGAGATTCGAAAGTGACGTTGGCCGATATCGATGCCATCGCTGTTACCGCGGGACCTGGTCTTGTCGGTGCGCTTCTTGTTGGTACATCCGCAGCTACTGGATTGGCACTCGGTCTGGGTAAACCAATTTACGGAGTTAATCACCTCGCAGCCCACATCAGTGTTGATGCACTCGCACATAGGCATCCACTCGAATCAACAATTGCACTCTTAGTCAGTGGCGGACATTCATCGCTCCTGCAAATCAATGACATCACATCCTCTATCGCGCAATTAGGCGCCACGATGGATGATGCTGCCGGAGAAGCGTTCGATAAAATTTCACGGGTAATGGGACTTGGCTTTCCAGGTGGACCTGCCATTGATCGAACCGCACTTGATGGAGATCCAGAAGCAATTGATTTCCCACGAGGACTTACGCAGCCTTCTGATTGGCGCACTCGACCTTTTGATTTCTCATTCTCTGGGTTAAAAACTGCCGTAGCTCGATATCTGGAAGCAACACCTGATTTTCACAAAGCCAATGTGGCCGCTTCATTTCAAGAAGCAATTGTCGATGTACTTCTTCTTAAAGCTCTGGCTGCTTGCAAAGAAAGTGGCATTGATTCACTCCTCATCGCTGGGGGAGTTGCCGCCAATTCAAGACTTCGCGCCTTGGCTTCCCAGCGTTGTGAAAAGTCAGGAGTGCGCCTGCGCATTCCACGGCCAGACCTATGCACCGATAACGGCGCAATGGTTGCAGCCCTTGGTTCCCTCATGGTGATGGCAGGACGTCCGGGTAGCCAGATTGATTTTGAGGCAACTTCAAGCCTGCCAGTGACAACGCTTTCTCTGACTTCTTGATTTGCAGCCGGGCATGCCTACCACTTTCTGCTTGAAAATTGCCTGCTGACCCCTGATACTTTCATCCATCTAAATGTTCGGTCTATCCGTCCACTCTTCGCAGAGGCTGGGCTTAGTTCAGTTCCTCATTTTCCTTGAGGTGGTATCTACGGAGAGGTAGATTAAATTGCGCAAAAATTTGGGATTAATAGTGGCTTCGATAGCACTCGGAGTGAGCATTGGCGCAATTTCCTCGAGCGCCCCGGCATCGGCAGCAACATCACAGGTAATCACATTTTCACAGCCGTCTGCGATGACCTTTCCAAGCGCTACTGACCAAAAACTCATTGCAACCGCTTCAAGCCATTTGGCAGTTACCTTTTCTTCTCGTACGACTTCAATTTGCGCAGTGAAATTAAATAATAATTCGCCAGTTGTGCGCACCCTCGCCGTGGGGCAGTGCACCATTCGTGCATCGCAATCTGGTAATCGCACGTACAGCCCAGCACCTACAGTGGATAAGAGTTTTGCAATTACTAAACTTGCTCGTCCAGTTTTCACAATTACACCAACATCAGAAATTGTCACAGTAGGAAATCCATTAGTTGGATATGCAATCTCCTCGACCGGAGGAACAATTGCCAGTTATTTTATGTCCCCTTCTGCTCCAGCTGGACTCTCATTTTCCACCAGTACCGGGCGACTTACTGGCACTCCCACATCCGTTGCATCAGCCAAGGTGTATACAATTTCTGCAAGCAATGCCGCAGGATCAAATGTAACAAAGGTGACATTTACATTAACCGTCAAGGATCGCCTGTCCCAAGTAATCACATGGTCACCGACAACAGCTATTAACCTTGAAGCATCGCCACTAACTCCTTCATCTCTTGCATCAACTTCTGGAAATGGTGCGATCACATATTCTCGCGGTGGCAGCAGTACTTCGAATTGCACTGTTGATTCCACAAGCGGAGTTATTTCATATAGCACCGTCGGGAGTTGCGTGATACGTGCGACCGCAGCGCAGACACTGCTCTATTCATCCGCAACGAAGGACGTGAGTTTTACAATTACATCAAGTGATGCCACTCTCTCATCGTTGAGCACATCAGCATCAAACTTCGCACCTACATTCGATTCCGGCACTTATCAATACACAGCTGATGTCGCCCACAGCGTGAGAACTACAACAGTTACCGCGAGCGTTCATCAAATAGATGCCACCATACAGGTCAAAATCGGCAATGAATCTTTTACTGCACTTTCATCAGCAACACAATCAAGTGCACTCTCGCTTGCCGTTGGAGCCAATAGAATCGAAGTCAAAGTCACTGCTCAAGATGGCATCACGACTCACTCTTACCTCCTGAGTGTTAATCGCGCAGCACTTATTCTGCAAACAATTACATTTAAAAAACCAGTTGATATGCGCGTTGGTGGAGCAGATCAAAGCCTTAATGAATCAGCTACCAGCACTAGTGGACTTACCGTCACACTTACCCCTGCTGACTCTGCGATCTGCTCAATGGCTGATAGTTCCACAGTGCACGCAGTGGGATCTGGTATATGTTCCATCACTGCATCTCAAAGTGGAGACGCCTTTTATGATGCTGCCCAAGATGTGATTGAAACTTTTACAGTTGCCTCAGCTTCGCTCAGCCCACCAACCTTGACTGCTGTTACTGCATCGCATGGCCCAAAGCAGGGTGGTACTCAAGTCACCATTCACGGAACAAGTTTTACCGATACTGGCACTGTGACTTTTGGAGGCCAAGTAGCTACGGGCGTAACTTTTGTTGATTCCACAACAATTACTGCTACAACACCGAGCCATATTCGCGGTGAATATGTCGATGTTGTTGTGACCAATAGCGATAGCCAAAGTGATACAGGAACTGCCTCATACATGTATTTCTGCGATGGATTAGATTCCACCACGTGCGTCGTGGGCGAGAGGGGGCCTGGTGGAGGAACTGTTTATTACGTTCATACATTAGGTAATGGTTTCTTCACATCACATGGATCTACATGCGAAACATCGTGTCAGTACCTAGAAGTCGCACCGCTGGATTGGTCCAATGCTGGAGTGGCTACGGGAGACGCTCAGTATCCTTGGGCCGTAGATCCGAATCTTGCTAGCGAAGTTCCTTCATTTAATGGTCATGATGCTTCCGGAGTTGAAATCGGCACAGGCTTAACCAACTCAGATGCGATCGTTGCGCAAAATGGAGCCTGTGTGCCAAACGGTTCTGATTTAACCCGATGTTCAACAGCCGCCTCGGCCACTCGTGCCTACCGTGGCGGAGCGCTAAATGATTGGTTCCTACCTTCCAAATTTGAAAATCATTTGCTACTTGCAGGCGCAGCAACATATGACATTCGTCCGAATGGTTACTGGGATTCAACAGAGTTCGATGCCACCACCCCTTGGTATGAGGGTTTTGAGGGAAGCGGAATGGATCACGACGTCCCTAAGGGATATATAACTTACGTACGTCCCATCCGTGCATTTGGTCCTACTCCATCACAATTCACCTCTGCACAAACACCAACGATTGTTGATTGGGCAGATGCATTCACACTAGAGACTGTCACTGTTGGAGTTCAAGTTGGTGCAAGTAGTTACGCCGTCACTGGTGCAACCTCACCTAGCGTCACCTACACATTCCAATGGGAATCATCGACAGTTGTGGGAAGTGGATACTCACCAATTCTTGGTGCAACAGATGAAACCTTTACTGCCACATCTGATCTTGTTGACTCTTACATTCGCGTTGTCGTAACTGCAAATGCAAGTGGATACGCTGAGACAACAACAGCCTCTGGGGGATTGCCAGTAGTTGCACCAGAAGCCGGAACTGATATGACTCTCATCTTTTCCATACCAGCGTCCGGTGCCACCACAATTACTTTGCCCGTTTCTGGCACAAATGTTGCACCAACTGTCCTTTGGAATGGCGGTCCCTCAAGCTGCGCAAATGCGCTAACGTGCGAAGTTACAAACTCCGAAGCTACACCAGTCTCAATTACGGTCACAATTTCTTACCCCTTGGGTGGCCCCGGTCTTACTTTTGGTGGTAGCGGATCATGGGCGGGAGTATCACAACTGACAGCCGTTTCAAGTTGGAATGGAAACTGGACAAGTTTCTCGCAAGCCTTTTACACCGCTACGGAGTTAACGAGTGTGCCGACATCAGTTCCTAGTTCGGTCACCAACATGTCGAATATGTTCGGTGGTGCCAGAGCCTTTAACCAGGACATCAGTTCGTGGAACACTTCTCACGTCACCGACATGTCACGCATGTTCTACTACGCCGTAGTCTTTAACCAGAACATCGATTCGTGGAACACTGAGAGCGTCACCACCATGTCCAGCATGTTCGAATACGCCGCAGTCTTTAACCAGGACATCAGTTCGTGGAACACTTCTCACGTCACCGACATGTCCAGTATGTTCCTCTTCACAGCCTTTAACAATGGTGGAGTTGCGCTTGCCTGGCAAAACATTGGATCACCTTCTGGCGTCGATATGACCTACATGTTCTTCCACGCCGGAGCCTTTAACCAAGACATCAGTTCGTGGGACACTTCTCACGTCACCAACATGTACGGCATGTTTAAAGGCGCCGGAGCCTTTAACCAAGACATCAGTTCGTGGAACACTGAAAGCGTCACTAGCATGTCCGACATGTTCTACGACGCCTACGCCTTTAACCAGGACATCGGTTCATGGAATACTTCTAACGTAACCAACATGGCCTACATGTTTGCTTACGCCACAATCTTTAACCAGGACATCAGCTCGTGGGACTTCACGAACGTCACTGCCATGCAAAACATGTTCCTAAATGAGCCAGCATTTTCTACTGCAAACTATTCCGCGCTATTAATTGCTTTAAATAACAACAGCGCGTTATTGGCAAGGGTTGTTTATTTAGATGTGAATTCTTATTACAACTCGGCGGGTGAAGTTGCTCGCAACGGACTAACGGATAGTGGCTGGGTGATCAACGATCTCGGATTTATTGCTATCGTAGCAACACCAACGATTGTTGATTGGGAAAATGCATTCACACTAGAGACTGTTACTGTTGGGGTTCAAGTTGGTGCATATAGTTATGACGTCACGGGTGCAACTTCACCCACTATCACCTACACATTCCAATGGGAAACCTCCACTGCAGCAAGTGGTCCGACGTGGTTTCCCATTACTGGTGCAACGAATGAAACATTTACCGCTACATCTGATCTTGTTGACTCTTACCTACGATTAGTCGTTACCGCTAATGCGACTGGATATACAGAAACCACAACTGCCTCAGTGGGATTGCTGGTGGTTGCAGCAGTAAGTCCAAGTTACAGCCTAGGCGCCACGGGCCCTGGTGGTGGAATTGTTTATTATCACAACGCCGTCGGCTTTTCCTGCGGGCCAACACATCAAGGGACTTGCTACTACTTAGAAGTTGCACCTGGTGGATGGAACACAGGAACCGATCCAATGAAAGTTTGGGCAGTCGGAGGAAATCAATCTAGTGATGTCAGTGGAATTACAAACGACACTATTCCATTTAATGATGCAGCTGGCATCGGCCTGGGTTATAAAAATTCTCTCGCCATCGTTGCTCAAGGCAATGACACCACTACTGCGGCAGGCGCGACTCGTGCATACGCAGGCGGTTCTAAGAGTGATTGGTATTTGCCAACTTCCTCTGAGCTAAACCTTCTCTGCCAATGGGCTCGCGGAGCCACTTCATCAGTAGCAACTATGTGCACAGGTGGAAGTTTCATCAACAGCCCCACATTTGGCGCACAGTCAGCAGGATTTGTGGCATCCAGCGAAAGCGTTTACTGGTCCTCCTCTGAGTTCGTTGCGGACGCCGCGCAATCCCAGGTTTTCTACGGTGGCTACCAAGATGCCTACGGTAAGGCGGCCACCAAATATGTCCGGCCTGTACGCTCTTTTTAAGGAAAATTCCCCATCTGATGTCACCAACTGCAGCTTTTAAGGGTCCCTGCCTACTCTGGCGGGCTCCTATTCTTGATTTGCAGCCGGGAATAGCCAGCCCTAGGCTTGGCGTTAGCACTCACGGCCCTCGTCTGCTAATCCCAGGCAAGGCTGCACGAGGGAAAGTTCACCCACGTTCGATCAAGTAACAAAGGAGCCCATCATGGCCGTAACCATTAAGCCACTAGAAGATCGCATCGTTGTTAAGGCAAATGAAGCCGAGACAACTACAGCATCAGGTCTGGTTATTCCAGATACAGCCAAAGAGAAGCCACAAGAAGGCACCGTCATCGCAGTAGGCCCAGGCCGCTTTGATGATGGAAGCCGTGTGCCAATGGATGTCAAAGTTGGCGACGTTGTTTTGTATAGCAAGTACGGCGGAACTGAAGTTAAGTACAACAACGAGGAGTACTTAGTTCTTTCAGCGCGCGACATTCTTGCTGTAATCGAGAAGTAAATGGGAAAAATTCTTCAATTCGACGAGAATGCTCGTCGCGCTATGGAGCGTGGAGTAAATATCCTCGCTGACACAGTGAAGGTAACTCTTGGACCTAAGGGTCGCAATGTTGTTATCTCTAAGGCTTATGGTGCACCAACAATTACAAACGATGGTGTGACAATTGCGAAAGAGATTGAGCTTTCTGATCCAGTAGAGAACATGGGCGCACAGCTCGTTAAAGAAGTTGCGACAAAGACCAACGATGTTGCTGGTGATGGAACAACGACTGCGACAGTACTTGCTCAGGCAATGGTTAAAGAAGGACTTCGCAACCTTGCTGCTGGTGCACAGCCAATGGATCTCAAAATTGGTATCGAAGCTGCAGTTATTGCAGTCTCCGAGCGCCTTCGCGAGAACTCAACTGTCGTTAACAACAAAGCACAGATTGCAGATGTTGCAACAATTTCAGCTCAGGATCGCTCTATCGGTGACCTCATTGCAGAAGCAATGGATAAGGTTGGTAAAGATGGAGTCATCACTGTAGAAGAGGCATCAACAACTGCTCTCGAACTCGAATTCACAGAAGGTATGCAGTTCGATAAGGGCTACATCTCTCCCTACTTCGTGACAGATCAAGATCGCATGGAAGCAGTCCTTGAAGATGCATACGTCCTCATCGCTGGAAATAAGATTTCAGCGCTCGCTGACCTCCTTCCAATTCTTGAAAAGGTTGCGCAAGCATCTAAGCCGCTATTGATTATTGCCGAAGACGTTGAAGGCGAAGCGCTTTCGACATTGGTCGTAAACCGTATGCGCGGAGTATTCACATCTGCTGCAGTAAAGGCACCTGGCTTTGGAGATCGCCGTAAAGCGATGCTCGAAGACATTGCCATCTTGACTGGCGGAACAGTTATTTCTGCAGAGGTTGGCCTCAAGTTAGATCAGATTGGCATTGCCGAACTTGGTAAAGCACGTCGCATCGTTATTTCAAAAGATGCAACAACAATCGTTGATGGCGCTGGAGATAAGGCAGCAGTTGCTGCACGTGTTTCTGAAATCCGTAACGAGATTGCAAATAACGATTCCGAATGGGATCGCACAAAGTTGCAAGAGCGTGTGGCAAAACTTGCTGGTGGAGTCTGTGTCATTAAAGTTGGCGCACACACAGAAGTTGAACTCAAGGAGAAGAAGCACCGTCTTGAAGATGCGATCTCGGCAACTCGCGCAGCAGTAGAAGAAGGAATCGTTATTGGTGGAGGCGCAGCACTAGTGCATGCAGCTGATGCACTCAACGATGACCTTGGATTTACTGGAGATAAGGCTGTTGGCGTGCGTCTTGTCCGTAAGGCATGCGATGAGCCAATGCGTTGGATTGCAGAGAATGCAGGACTTGAAGGCTACGTAGTAGTTGCAAAGGTTCGCGCAATGAAGTCTCACGAAGGCTTTAATGCAGCAACTGATGTGTATGGCGATCTTGCAAAAGATGGAGTGATTGACCCAGTTAAGGTCACTCGCTCGGCACTTGCAAATGCCGCATCAATTGCAGCGATGTTTATTACAACAGAGGCAGTTGTCTATGACCGCCCGGCGGATCAACCAGCTGAATCTGCTGGCGGCCAAGGTCATTCACATGGCCCAGGTGGACATTCGCACTAAGCATTAAAAAAAGTTGCATTAAAAGAAGTTGCATTACAAGAAGTAATAAAAAGAGCGCCTCGTATTATGCGAGGCGCTCTTTTTATTTAATTTTTATGAAGCGTGTGAAATTTTTGAGCCAGCAGTTCTTCCGATGATGTGGAGACGATCATCTTCAGATAATCCTCCCCAAATTCCATAGGGCTCTTGAACTGCGAGCGCATGAGTTCGGCATGCTTGCAGCACTGGACATGAAGCGCAGACGGCTTTCGCGGCATTTTCGCGATTACGTCGTCGTGGACCGCGTTCGCCATCGGGATGAAAAAACATCTCCGAAGGAAGGTCGCGACATGACCCTTGATACTGCCATTCCCATTCATCCGCGACAGGGCGAGGAAGGCGTGATATTTCTGCCATCGTGAACTCCATTCTTTGCCTCTGGGTCATCATCATACAATCGCGCCATAGGTTGTTCAATAGGCAACGCGCCAAATGTTGTTCATTGGGCGTTTTCAACTGGTGAGATGAGCCACTTAACGACACCATAGGGGCGTGGAAGAGCTTTTAACGGTGGCTGCCGTAGCCCGTCAGATAGGGGTTGCCCCAGCCACGCTGAGAACGTGGGCTAGGCGCTATGACTTGGGGCCTACCGCTCATGTAGCCGGCTCGCACCGTAAATACTGTCCAGAAGACCTCTCACGACTTCTTCTGATGCGACGTTTGATCACTGCCGGCGTCGCTCCAGCGCAAGCCGCTGAGGAGGCAAAGACAGCCACGGAATTCAAACCAATCACCTCGATACTGGAAAATTTTCAAGTTAATGAGGATCTTGTGGATGCGATTTATCGCGCTGCATTGGT
>WLNY01000015.1 GCA_009699575.1 Actinomycetota bacterium | reverse complement strand
GGCGAGAACGAAGGAAGCCTCAACCCATCTGATTCCTACACAGTCTCAACAAGTAACATCTCATTGACTGCTCTCTGGAGCGCAGATACTCACACCGTGACATATTTCGGTGGATCAGGATCGACTGGAAATGCTCCAGCCCAACTTATTGTTGCAACCGATGACACCTTCACCGTTGCAGCTAATACCTTCAGCAAACTTGGTTACACCTTCTATAAGTGGAGTAATCGCGGCAATGAGTACGCTGTCAATGTTGACTACACAATGTCTACAAGTAATGAGACCTTTACAGCTCTCTGGACCGCCAATTCTTACCAGGTGAAGTTCGATTCTGAAGGTGGAACACCAGTGACATCGACGTCATTTGTGACAGGTGGTTCTATTGCTTCCGCTCCAACGCCTCCAACCCGTCTCGGCTATACCTTTAAAGGGTGGTCGGCAACAGATGGCGGCACTGCAGTCGTGTTTCCGTATTCTCCTGGAGTTTCCAGGAACATAGTTCTCTACGCAGTGTGGCAAAAGAATCCACCAACGATTCTGACTTCTGCCGAAGGAAATGGAACTACTAATTATGGTGGCGTCGGAATTGCAAGTTGGAATTTCAAGATTGCAAAACGCACGCCTGCCTCTGGTTTGTTAACACATACGGGTACATTGACTTGGCAGGTTACAAATAAGTGGTCCTATAGTGCATCACTTACAAACTGCGTTTTGGATGGCCTAACAAGTACATGCAAAGGCGCTGGAAGTTTGAAATACTGGAAATCAGGCAAGTGGGTTGCTTCCAGTTCAACATCAGTCCCAGTGACGATTGTCTTCACTGCAGGCAAGAGTATTGCCCCAACAATTGGAACGTTTGGAATCAGTTTCGCACCATATGTTCCTGCATTGATACAAGGCACACTCCCATCGAGTACTCGCTTGCCAATGGCTAGTGGGTCAATCTCGATTAAGTAGAATTACTTGGTTGAGACTAATTTGCTATGAAATACGTTGCGATGTACTTACTGACTTTGATTGTTGTAATGGTGCTTAACCATGCCTGCCACAGAGACGATGCCGATCAGACTTGAAGAAAGTGGTCCTTAATCTCCGATAACCATTGGTGTTGCCCCTGTACAGTCAAGCAACTCTTTAAACGAAGTTGGATACACCGCATGTGGGTGGCCTGCTGCCGCCCACACAACTTCGTAATCATTGAGTGCTTGGTCAATGAGAATGGTTGCGGCGGAGATCCAGCCGATTGGCGCGACACCCCCAATTGAAAATCCGGATTTCTCTTTGACGTAATCTGCATCGACTCGACCAAGTTTTTCTATTCCAAGATTGCGTGCGACAAGTTCTGTATCTACGCGATGGCGACCGCTTGTAATAATCAGAAGCGGAGATCCGTCAGGTAACTTAAAGATCAGTGAGGAAGCAATCTGCCCAACTTCTATTCCAAGAGCATTGGCGGCTTCTAGCGCTGTTCGCGCGCTATCGGCAAGTACTCGAATCTCGCCTGTGCATTTCAAATCCTGCAAGGTACAGTGAACGCGTTTGACGGCAGCCTTCTCTAGAATTGAATCCATGGGAGAACTTTAAGGGCTCTATTGGTTAGAAAAGACCTTAATTGAGCCACCGTAGCAAGCCACCCAGGTACGCCCGGTCTGATTATCAAAAGTCACGCCGATGGGCTCGTTGCAGACTTTTATTGTTTGCGTAGTCTTCATCGTTTTTGTACTCACCTTGGAGACTGTGCCACTGAAAAAATTCACCACAAAAAGAGCGCTGCCATCAGATGAGATATCAAGACTTCTCGCAGCCTTGCCTGTCGTGACTGTTCCTAGACTCTTGTTGTTTGCAAGGTCCCATGCAATGACTTTGCCTGAGGCATTTAGCGTTGCATAGAGCTTTGTGTTATCAGGTGAGAGAACAACCGCGCGAGGATTACTTCCGATAGGTATGTATGACTCTGAGAAATCTGAGAGATCGATTCGATGAATGCGATTGCCGCCCATCTCTGCTACATACGCGTATGTGCTGTCTTGGCTAATTGCAATGCCTCGGGGATAGCGGCCAATCTTTATTGACTTAACCACCTTTTGCAATTCAGTAGAAATTACCGTGACGGTGTACGAGCACCAGTTTGATACAAGAACATATTTTCCATCAGGAGTTGTTGCCACAACTTTTGGCACTGCGCCAACAGGGTAGACAGCGTCAATTGTGTAATCGCTCAATCGCACTCTAGATAGAAAACTTGTGTCATATCCAGATGATGGTGAACACACATCATGACCTTCTTTGTTTTGACCTTTTCCATACATCGCATAATTCGTGAAGTACATATATTTTCCATCTGGGGAGTAAGCACCTTCAACTGGGGCGCCGCGATATAGACCTGAGTACTTTTTAAATCCCAATTTGTTGAGGTCAACCGAATCAGGCAGAGTTTTAATGAGTTTGAGAGTATTTGAATCATAAAAAGTGACGCTGTGGCTATACATCATGTTATGCGCGCTGACGATTCCGTTGCCTGAGGACTTTACAGACTTAGGTGATATTTTTCCGGTAATTGTTTTAATGAGCTTCATCTTCATTTGATCGTTTGTAAATGAAATCAAAGTAGGTTCATCAGCTATTGCATAGGGAATAGCCAAAGACATCAGGAAGAGTGCAGCAATAAACTTTTTTACCATGGCTTAAATCTAATGCCTGAGTGCACCTGCGCTCTCCACAAGCAATAGGATTACCTAATGCGCTCACCACTTGAGATCGGCACTCGATCAAGAAATTCCATCTGGGGTGCTTTTTTGGTTATGGGTATGGTCTCTATGGGTTGGGTTCCAAGAATTCCTGAGATTAAAGATGCCAATGGGCTTTCGAACGGTCAATTTGGATTGGTGCTTTTAGCAAGCTCTCTGGGCTCTGTCGCAGGCGCGCAACTTTCAGGTCGTCTCGTGCATTCATTTGGTTCACGCGCGGTTGCACGCATTGCCGGTTTTGTAATGCCTGTTGGGCTTATTGGAATGGGGCTTTCGACCAATCCAATCATGCTGGTTATTACCCTTTTTGTAATGGGTTTCGGTTATGCAAGCATGGATATTTGCCTCAATACACAAGGTGTCGCGGTTGAAAAAATTCTAGGGCGAAGATGGATGTCTTCATTTCATGCCATGTGGAGCACGGGCGCATTTCTCATCACCGTTATTGGTGGCGTTATCGCGCGTCATGTTTCTCCCAGTGTGAACCTCGTTGCGATAGGCGCAATATGTGTCGCCGCTTTTGTACCTGCGGTCGCATCGTTATTGCCTCCCGAGTTGGATGGGCACAGCGGGGGAGTAGAAGATACACAAGCAAAGATTCCGCTCTTCTCGCGCTCAACATTTCCGTTGTGGGGAATTGGTTTTGGTCTGCTTGGGTGCCTGATTGCAGAAGGCGCCGCAAGTGACTGGGGCGCAATTCTCCTGCGAGATCACATGGGAGTGGGTAAAGGTATTAACGCTTCCGCCTTTGCAAGCTTCGCACTGGCAATGATCACAAGTAGATTCTTGGGCGATAAAGCGCTGGATCACTTTGGTCCTGCGCGATTGGTCAAACTCGGTGGCTACATTGGGGCAGTTGGGTGGGGCGCAAGTATTGCAATCGCTATTCCGCTATCTCCAACTCATCCTTTAATTGCACTCATCATTATTAACTTCGGCTTTATTTTGGCTGGACTTGGCATTGGGCCAATGTTTCCAGCCTTTATTTTGGCGGCAAGTGCGACTCCTGGTATCGCGCCATCGGTTGCAATTGCTCGAGTAGGAGTGATTGGTATTACCGGGTATTTCCTCGGACCTTCCCTCACGGGTGCGCTTGCAGAATTATTCTCGTTGCCAGTTGCGATGTTTTACCCAGTAGCCATGCTTTTAGTTGCCGGGTACCTCTCTCATACGATTAAAAGTGAAAAAAAGTAAGGCCCCTAACTTTCGCTAGGAGCCTTACCGAGTTGCTTTGTTTATGCTTTAAAGAAACTGATATTTCCTACGTGTAGACCAAATTCGTCACCTGAAACTACGCCACCTGCGATAAGTGCGAAGATAACTAGCGCTGCTCCAGCAAGTGCGATGTCTTTAGTAAATGCCATCTGCTCATTTTGCTTTGCGGTCGCATCGGTTTCCTTCCAGAAATTATGGAAGATGACTGCAGCAAGAATGAGAGTGATTGCAATCAAGAGTGCGCCGAGATCAACCCATAGGCCGATTGCGATATAGATGCCACCGAGGAGGAAAAATAATCCGCTGACGAGAACACCAAGTTTCGCAGCGGGCAACTTCTTGTATTGGGCATAGCCAGTCATTGCCTCAAGTTTGGCGAAGTGCGCGATTCCCGCTGGGATGAAGAGGAATGCAAGCAGTAGTCGGCCAATGAGTGTGAGAGCGTTCATGGAACTCCTTATAGGTAGTCAGACGGGGCGCTTTGCTTCCGCCAGGACGAGATGAAGGGTAAGTGGAGTTAGTTGAAAATTCAATTACCTTAGAGATGCTGAGCGTAGTGAGCGCGTGTCGTGAGCGTGGGGCTGCGCTGTGATCCCTGCTTGCCAATGTCAGCGCTAGGGGCTAACTTTCGAACATCTGTTCGAATATCCACACCTCACCAGAAAGTCATGCATATATGTCAGCCAAGCCAGTTAAGAGCGAAATCACCAGCCCCATCGATGTTATTTCAGATGGATCGGCTACTCCTGTGGAGTTCACATTTGCTGGCAAACGCTTTCGTATCCACGCGGTTCTTTCCAGATGGTGCGAAGCAGGTGGATGGTGGAACCGCATTAGCGATGGCAACTATCACCCAGATGATCAAGCCCGTGCGCTCTGGAAAGTCGAAGCGGCCCCGATTGGCTCGCTGACAACCTTTGAACTTGAACGAGATGAAATTAGCGGGCAATGGATTATCAGGTCCGTATGAGTTTTATCCATATGCGCGCAGCCAGCGCCTACTCTTTTAAATACGGTACGACTCAACCACGCGATCTAGTTAAACGTGCAAGTGAATATGAAATGCCAGCTCTGGCACTTACCGATCGCGATAGTTTGGCTGGAGCAATCCGTTTTACTCGCGCATGTGTTGAATTTGGAATAGCGCCTATTATCGGAATTGATCTCGCTATTGATCTAGAACCATATGAGGGCAAGACCCTGCCGCGTATCACCGTTTTATCTCATGGCGATGGGGGATGGAAGTCCCTATGTAGATTGCTGACATCACTTAACCTAACGAGTACCAATCGCAACCCAGTACTGACGCTAGATTTTCTCAAAAACTTTAGCGAGTACAGCTCCAACCTTCACGTTCTTCACGGACCAACATCTCCCGTTGGGTTAGCGCTTTCTTCTAGACGCCCTGATCGCGCTTTATCTGTATTTAACACAACCCGCGACCTCTTTGCAGATCATGCAATTGAATGCGTATCGCATCTTGTAAAAGGCAATGGCCCACGAACCACTGCCCACGCCGCACGCTCTCTTATCTTTGCTCGAGATAACGACATTGATGCACTCATAACAAATGCACTTCGTATGCGAGGACCCGAAGATGGACCTGTCGCAGATATTTTGGATTGCGCTCGCCAACTTGTGCCATTGCACCCTCGGCATGTGGAGAGAAGAAACGCAGAGGCGTATCTGAAATCTACTTCCAGGATGCTCGCTTTAGCTGATGAAATTGCGCTCGCAGCAGGTGAGCGCACACCACGCACACTTCTTGCAACAACTCGCCGGTGGGCCGAGCGCGCACTTCTCTCACCTGCGCGAGATATTGGCCTTGGTGCAATTCATTTACCAGAGCCACATATTGTCGGAGCGGCTTCATCACAAGAAATGCGCACACTATTGCGATCGCGCAGTGAGAGCGCAATTAACTGGCGCTATAACGACTCCACCACAATTAGCGCAGCCCGTACCCGGCTCGATGATGAATTAGCCACAGTTGCAACTCTTGGTTATGAATCATATTTTCTTACCGTTGCAGATATTACGGATATGGCGCGTGCGGCAGGGATTCGAGTAGCCGCTCGTGGCAGTGGCGCTGGTTCGCTCATCTGTCATCTCTTGGGGATATCTAGCGTGGATCCTTTGCAACACGGCCTTTTGATGGAGCGATTTTGTTCTCCGCTTCGTGCGGCTCTTCCAGATATTGATATTGATGTTGAATCAGATAGGCGTCTTGAAATTTATGATCTTGTTTTCAAACGATACGGTGATAGCAATTGGAGTTCACCTGGCAATACATCTCGGTGCGCCACCGTTGCGATGGTAGACACCTACCGTGCGCGTCATGCGATTAGAGATACAGGCGCAGCACTTGGTCTACCTGCGATGGAAATTGACTTGATTGCTAAATCGTTACCGCATGTACGCGCTAAAAATATTACACACGCCCTTGAAAATTTACCCGAACTTCGCGGCCTCAATCTCAACGCTCCGCTTGTCGCTACAACTATTGCACTAGCCCAACGCCTTGATGGTCTACCTCGAAACCTTGCGATGCATCCATGCGCTGTGGTTCTCTCCGATGGAGGCCTACTTGATCGAGCACCTCTTCAAATGAATGCCAGTGGATACCCAATGGTTGAATTCGATAAAGATGACGTTGAAGAAGTGGGTTTATTGAAGTTAGATATTTTGGGTGTGCGTATGCAGTCTTCTATTGCGTATGCACTTTCTGAGATTAAGCGCATTGACGATGTAGAAGTCGATATCGACCGGATTGCATTAGATGATTCCAAGACGTATCAACTCATTCAATCCACTCGCACTCTTGGAATCTTTCAGATAGAAAGTCCAGGACAGCGCGAACTTGTAGGAAAGCTAGAGCCCCGGACATTTACTGATCTCATTATTGATATCTCCCTCTTTCGTCCAGGTCCAGTTAAGAGCGACATGATCACCCCTTTTCTTAAGGCGCGTCATGGATGGACTCCGGCGCAAATTATTCATCCAGATCTTTACGAGATTTTGTGTGACACAGAGGGCGTTGTTGTTTTTCATGAACAAGTTATCTCAATTATTTCAGTGATGACGGGTGCCTCATTGGCGCAGGCAGATGAGAAGAGACGTGCTCTTGGGGATCGCGAGAGTCAGCAAGAAATTTGTGACTGGTTTTATCCAGCAGCGACTGCACGAGGATATGAATTAGAGACGATTAATAAAATTTGGGAAGTGTTGCGCGCATTTGCATCGTTTGGTTTTTGCAAAGCCCATGCAGCAGCTTTTGCGTTGCCCACATATCAAAGCGCATGGCTTAAGACTCATCATCCTGCAGCCTTTATCGCCGGCATCCTTACGCACGATCCAGGCATGTACCCCAAGCGTTTGCTTTTAGATGAGGCACGACAAATGGGAATTACCCTCGCGCCGATAGATGTAAATTATTCCGATTCAACATACAGGGTAGAAAAAAACTCTTCAGGCGACCTTCCTCCTTATGCAATTCGTATTGCGCTATCGACTATCAGTGGAATCAATACACACGAAATCGAGAGAATTATTTCGGGTAGGCCATATCGTGATCTTGCTGATTTCTTTTATCGCGCAGGAGTATCCCTTCCTATCATCGAGAGCCTTATTCTCACGGGCGCTTTTGATTCCCTGCATGGACCCACTCTTCACCGGCGCGACCTTCTTTTGCATCTGAGTGATCTTGCCAAGTCCGCGGGTGCATCAGTGAGTGGCTCTCAGATGATTTTGGGTTTTCCATCACCTGCACTTATTGCCAGCGGACTTCCCGAAATGAATGAAAGCGAGAAAGTCCGCCACGAAGTAAAGCGCTTAGGTATGGACATCACACATCACATGCTTAACTTTTACGCACCATTTCTCAATGCGGTTGGAGCGGTACGTTCATCGGATTTATTAAAGCAGCGTTCGGGTGCATCAATTATCGTCGCCGGCGTTAAGGTTGCACTGCAGACTCCACCGGTGCGCTCAGGCAAGAGGGTGATCTTTGTAAGCCTCGATGATGGTTATGGTTGTAGCGACTCGACTTTTTTTAGTGATGCGCAGACAGATTTTGCAGGGTTGCTCTATTCAACCGATCTTCTTCTTATACGTGGATCACTTCGGCGCACGGGTGCGCGGGGTGTTTCGATCCGCGCAAGTGGCGCATGGGATTTGCGCGCCGCTTACGAAAAGTGGAGCACAGAGCAAAGTACGCTGGCCATATGAGTGCAGAAGAGAAAGCTGAGGCAACAATTCTGCATGTTGATATGGATGCATTTTTTGCATCCGTTGCCGAACGAGATGACCCAGCACTACGCGGCAAAGCGCTAGTCGTAGGTGCTGGTGCGCGAGGAGTAGTTCTTTCGGCAAATTACGAAGCACGCAAATTTGGAATTCGGGCAGCGATGCCTGTTGGACGCGCACAAAGACTTGCCCCGCATGCAATTTTCGTTCCGCCAAATCATGTGCGATATGGCGAAGTTTCTGATGCCATCATGGAAATATTTTCAGACTTCACCCCACTCGTTGAGCCACTATCAGTAGATGAAGCTTTTCTCGATGTCACAGGTGCTAAAAAGCTTCTTGGCAGCGGTCGTGAGATTGCCCAAGCAATTAGAGCAAGAGTGGAAGAGCAAGAAGGCATTACTTGTTCAGTTGGAATTGCGCCATCAAAGTTCATCGCAAAATTAGCATCAGGTCATTGCAAGCCAAATGGAATGTTAGAAATTGCATCTAATCGAATTCTGACATTCCTGCATCCGTTGCCGATTACCGCGTTGTGGGGAGTGGGTCCAAAAACTGCAGAATTACTCGAGAAACTTGGGCTTCGTACAGTTGAAGATGTTGCGCTTCTGCCGCGATCAACTCTAATCCGCGCACTTGGTGATGCAAGTGGAGCAGCTTTACATGAACTTGCGTGGGGTCGCGATTATCGTGATGTAACACCTGGAGAAGTAGATAAAAGTATTAGCGCGGCAGAAACATTCCCGCATGACCTAGATAGCCCTGAAGAAATATTGCAAGAATTTTTAAGACTCACCCAACGTGCAACCGCTCGGTTACGTGATCGTGGACTATTTGCAAAAACTATTTCTATCAAAGTCAGATTTGCAGATTTCACAACTATAAATCGTTCGCGCACTCTCTCACTTGCTACTGATAGCGCACACGAAACCTATGATGTTGTGAAAGATTTGTATTACGCACTTCGCATAGACCGAGCACGATTGCGTTTAGTAGGTGTCAGTCTTGAAGGGTTGGTCGATGGAGCCCCCCAGCAACTCGAATTGGGGGCTCGCGAACACGGATGGCGCGAGGCTGAGCGTGCTATTGATCAAGCGCGTGCCCGATTTGGTGGAAAAAGCGTTCAGCCAGGGCGATTAATTGAGACAAAAGACGGTGAATTTGATGAGAAAAGCGCTTCTCAGTAGCAAGATATCTTGACATGTTCTATTGTGTGCATATGCCTTTGTCGGATCGTGAAAGAAAGTTATTAGCTGAGATGGAAGAAGCACTCTCAGCTGATGATCCGCGTTTAAGTTCAACGCTCACTGGAACTCGCCTTGTTCCAGGGCGAAACAAGATGCTGGCCGGAGGATTGGCCCTGGTAGCTGGCTTGGCGACAATCTTTGCCGGACTTATCTCCCAAGTCGTTCCTATCGGAATCGTTGGTTTCATCATTGCTCTTTCAGGTCTACTTACTGTGCTCTCTGGCGCCTCTGGAGTAGCAAGAGTGATGAAGAGCGGACAAGGTCGTAAAAGAGGCTCAAATACCTTTGGATCGCGCCTAGAAGAGCGCTGGGATAGGCGCAATTTCGAGTAATTTAGACCCCATCTAGCCGACCTCCTGCCCACGCAGGGGGTCTTTTTATTTCCCTTTTTCCAGAGGGTTCGAGGTGGCGCTTTGGGGATTAAAGTGGGCATTGATGGTTGAAATTGGAGAGAAAGGGAGTAAAGTGGGGAATTAATCGCTCACGTGAGCGAGGCGGCACCTGGGGAAGGGGGCCTGATTTAGATGTTTCTAGGAACCCACGAGCCGCGTCTTGATGAAAAAGGCCGCCTCATTCTTCCCGCAAAATTTCGCGAAGAGCTCTCACCTGGTTTGGTAATTACCAAAGGTCAAGAGCGATGTCTTTATGTTTTTCCAACATCAGAATTTTCAACCATTACGGATGCTCTCAAACAAGCGCCAGTCACTGCTAAATCAGCACGTGATTACATGCGTGTGATGTTTGCTGGTGCACACGATGAAATTCCAGATCGCCAAGGTCGCATAACTATTCCGCACGGACTGCGCACATATGCAGGTCTTGAAAAAGAGTGCGTAGTTATTGGTGCAAACACACGTGTTGAAATCTGGGATGCAAGTGCCTGGAATGAGTACCTCACAGATCGCGAAAAAGGTTTTGCTGATGTATCAGAGGAGGTATTTCCAGGGCTCTTCTAAGAGCAACCAAATTCTCATCTTTGGCCACCGCCGACCCAACGAGTGCGGCGCCCCTTCCCCGGCGCCGCAACACGCAATCCGTCGGCCGGCGGTGACCAAAGCTGAGAAAAGAAAATGACTTAACAAATAACTGGAGAAAGGAAGACGATGTCTACAACCGAACATATTTCAGTAATGCGTGACCGATGCATCGAACTTCTTGCTCCTGGAATTGAAATTTCTGCAAATCCCGTGGTTATTGATGCAACTCTTGGATTCGGCGGACACACTGAAGCGCTATTACGAAAATTTCCAAATGTAATCGTCATCGGAATAGATAGAGACGCTGAAGCACTCGAACGCGTCAAAGCAAGACTCTCTGAATTTTCCGATCGCTTACTCACTTCGCACAATGTATTTGATCAAATTACCTCAGTTGCTCACTCTTTTGGATATAGCAAAGTTGCAGGAATCCTTTTTGACCTCGGAGTTTCATCAATGCAATTAGATCAAAGTGAACGCGGATTTTCATATTCGCACGACGCCCCACTTGATATGCGTATGGATAGAAGCCAAGGTCAAACAGCCTCACATATTCTCAATACGTATGAACCTGGCGAGCTCGTGCGCATTCTTCGTATCTATGGTGAAGAGAAATTCGCAACTCGCATCGTTGAATCAATTGTAAAGAATCGGGCAATTGCTCCTTTAAATTCAACAGTACAACTGGCGACTTTGGTAAAGGAAGCCATCCCAGCAGCGACAAGGCGCACCGGAGGCAATCCAGCAAAACGCACATTCCAAGCACTTCGTATTGAAGCCAATGACGAACTTGGAGCAATCAACCGCGCAATTCCACAAGCCCTTGATTTGCTCTCGGTAGGCGCCCGACTTGTAGTCATGTCCTTTCAATCGTTAGAAGATCGAATCGTTAAAGATTTTTTTACGCAAGCAAGTACATCTGGAACTCCAAGAGATTTACCAGTTGAAATTCCAGAGCTAGCCGCTAAATTTTCGCTCGTCTTTAAGGGGAGTCAGACTCCAAGCGCACGCGAATTGGAAGAAAATTCGCGGTCAGCATCAGTTCGTTTGCGTGCAATCGAGAGAGTGGCTGCTTAATGTCAATTCCATTGCTATCACCGGCATTCACAAAATCACGGAAAATTGTCACTCAGAAATCTGCTCGAGCCGCACTCAAATTAGTTACGAACGTCTCACCCGCAGAGCAGGTCAACCGAAAATTCTTTGCAACATTTGCAACCTTCGTCATGATTTTTGGCCTTGCAATGCTTCTGGTGATAAACACATTATTAGCCCAAGACGCATTCACTTTGGCAAAATTGCAAAACGACTCCAAACTTGCAACTGATCAATACGAGGCGCTGTCACGAACGATTGAAAAAATTTCGTCACCAGAAGAACTTGCCGTTAAAGCCAAGGCTCTAGGCATGGAACCGGCAGCGACACCTACCTTTGTAAATTTGAATGGTCTTCCACGTGGGTAATTTTCCATTAGCCAGGCGGCGCATCACTGCGCTCATTATTTTCTCTTTAGCAATTCTTCTCTTATTTGCTGGCAGATTAATTCAGATTCAAGCAATCAATGCCGGAAGTTACCAAATCCGAGCTGAAGATGAAATGTATAGCACTCGAGATATCCCTGCGAAGCGAGGTGATATTACCGATGTGAATGGTGTGACATTCGCGCGAAGTGTTTCGGCAATTAATATCGTTGTCGATCAAACGCAGATTTCCAACCCATCAAAAGTGGCAGCCTTCGCTGCGCCGATTTTAGGTTTGAGCATGTACGAAGTTCAAAACGCTATTACCGGGAAACTTCGTTACAAAAAAGTCCTGGGTAATGCACAACCTGCAATCTGGAGAAATCTAGTCGATGCGATGGCGACATATAACAAGGACCTCACCGGTAAAGATCTCAATAAAAGAATCATTGGCTTCTTTGCTGAACGTGATTACATTCGTGATTATCCTTCAGGGGAACTTCTAGGATCTTTGATTGGTTTTGTTAGAGATGATGGTGTTGGTGCTTCTGGAATTGAATCCAGCATGAACTCCGTAATTTCAGGAACAGCTGGAAAATATAGTTATGCAGATGGATATCACACTGAAATTCCTGGATCTCAATCAGAAATTCTCCCTGCAAAACAAGGGACAAAAATTAGGTTAACAATTGATCGGGATGTGCAGTGGGTGGCTTCAAATGCAATTTCTGAAGCAGTTAAGAACTCACGAGCCATAAGTGGAACCGTTATTGTCATGGATCCAAAAACTGGCGCAATCTTGGCTCATGCAACTGCACCTACTTTTGATCCCAATAACACCAAGAGTATTTCTGCTGATTTGCTCCGCAACCCATCCGTGCAAGATGTATACGAGCCTGGTTCGACAGGAAAAGTTATGACCTTAGCGGCAGCGATGGAAGAGGGAAAGATTCTTCCGACAACAGTCTTCACAGTTCCATATGCATTAAAACGCTCGGACGCCGTTTTTCATGATCATGAAAAACATCCTATTGAGCGTTTAACTGCAGCTGGCATTTTGGCGGTGTCTAGCAATACGGGAGCTATTCAAATCGGTGAAATGCTTTCTCACGACACTTTATATAAATATCTCAGTAAATTTGGCATTGGAAGTAGTACTGGATCTGGACTACCGGGGGAGTCGGCTGGGATTCTTCACCCAGTCGCATCATGGTCGGGCACCTCTGCTCCGACGATTGCCTTTGGTCAGGGATACTCACTTACTGCAATGCAAGCAACCAGTGTTTTTGCAACAATTGCAAATGATGGCGTTCGAGTTTCTCCAACGGTTATTGCTGGCACAACAACGTCTACGGGAAGTTTCATTTCATCGCTAGCACGCACAAGTGAACGAGTTGTGAGCGCTCTAACTGCTCAGCAGATGCGTGCGATGATGGAGGGAGTGGTTTCCTCACAAGGAACTGCTCCATCAGCTGCAATCCCTGGATATAGAGTGGCAGGAAAAACAGGAACCGCGATGCGCTACGACTCAAAATGTCATTGCTATAGCGGGTACACAGCTTCGTTTATTGGCTTTGCGCCAGCGGATAAGCCGGCTTACGTTGTGAGCGTTACGATTCAAAATCCTCACGGATTACATGCTGGCGGTGCGTTGAGTGGACCAGTATTTAGAAAAGTTATGTCGTATGTCTTGCAATCTCAACATATTGCGCCAACTAACACAGTGATTCAACCGGTTGCATTACATGAATCACAACTTACGCAAACAGGTTTTGTTGTGACAAAGGCGAAGGCATAATGCTAAGGCCCATTGATCCTTTCATAAAGAAAGTTAAGGATCTTGCAGAGCTATTAGGCGCAACCGTTGACATTGCTGATAGTCAAGGTGAAACGAGTACATTTTCAGGTGTTACAAGTTCTAGTATTGAAGTTGAATCTGGTGATGTGTTTTTCGCATTACCAGGTCAGAAAATTCACGGTGCACATTACGCGAGCGACGCCCAAGCATTGGGAGCGGTTGCGGTCGTAACTGATGAAGAAGGCTCGCAACTTATTTCTGGTTTGCCAGTACTTATTGTCTCAAATGCGCGGCGAGCTGCTGCTATTGCAAGTGCTTGGTTTTTTAACGAACCCATGCGCGACATGTTTTCAGTTGGTGTGACCGGTACGAATGGAAAAACTACGATCACCACGTTGTGCCATCAGCTACTCACTGGCTCACAAAGGCAAAGTGGTCTTATTGGCACTATTGAGACTCGGATTGGATTGGATGCGATTTCCAGTAAGCGGACAACTCCCGAAGCAAGTGAGTTGCAATCGCTTGTTGCAGTGATGCGCGAGAGACATTGCAGAACCGTAGTGATGGAAGTTTCAAGCCATGCAATCGAACTAGAGAGAATTCGTGGTGGCCATTTTAATCTTGTTGCATTTACGAATCTTTCGCAGGACCACTTGGATTTTCATACAACTATGGAAGAGTATTTCCAAGCGAAGGCAAAGCTCTTTTCTTTTGAATATGCGGAGGCTGCATTTGTAAACATAGATGATGCCTATGGCAAGCGCCTTGCAGAAGAAATCGAGATTCCCACGACAACAATTTCACGACTGGAGCCATCAGCAGATTGGCATTACAGCAACATCGACATTGGGCGAATCTCAACTGCTTTAGCAGTAAGAGGCAAAGGTGGAATTCTTATTGAAACCACTACGCAGTTACATGGTGGCTATAACTTAGATAATTTGCTTATGGCAATTGCGATTGTGAGTGAAGATGGCATGGATCCCGTCGAAATTGCTGCATTGGTTCCCTTTGTTACTGGAGCAATTGGACGGTTGGAGCCGGTTCAAATTGGTCAAGATTTTGGAGCTTTTGTCGATTACGCGCACTCCCCAGATGCTGTTCGCAACGTATTATTGACATTGCGTGAAATGACTCAAAAGAAAATAATTGCAGTCTTGGGATGTGGCGGTGATCGTGATCGCAGCAAGCGAAACCTGATGGGCCAAGCACTTGTCGACGGCGCCGACATCGCAGTATTCACAAGCGATAATCCTCGTTCCGAGGACCCCCATTCCATCCTTGATGAAATGACTAAAGACCTTCAACTCACAGAACTTCGAAGCGTTGTCGTGGATCGAGAGGCGGCGATTCGCTGGGCAGTTAATCAAGCTCAACCCGGAGACATAGTTGTAGTTTTAGGTAAGGGTCATGAGCAAGGTCAAGAAATCGCCGGCGTTTTGCACCCATTTGATGACCGACGCATTCTTGCCGTAGCGATTGAGGCGAAAAGATGATTTCACTTACAGCGAAAGAAATTACTGACATTGTTGGCGGGGTCCTACATGGAGATCCCACTGCAATTGTGAGCAAAGCTCCTGTATTTAATTCTGTAAAAGCACAGCCAGGTAGTTTATTTCTTGCACTAATTGGCGAGAAAAGTGATGGTCATGAATATGTCCAAGACGCTTTTCTTCATGGCGCAACGTTGGCCCTCACGTCAAAAAAGGTTGTAGGTAATTGCTTAGTCGTTCCGGATGTAATTAGTGCAGTGTCAACTCTAGCCATTGAAATTCGTAATCGACTTTCTCAACTTACCGTCATTGGAATTACCGGTTCGACTGGAAAAACTACAGCCAAGGATCTACTGACAGCAGTCTTGACTGTGCATGGTCCGACTGTCGCAACAATGCAGTCATTTAACAATGAATTGGGTATGCCCATCACGCTTCTGGAATGCGATGAGAAAACTGCCTACTGCATACTTGAAATGGGCGCGCGTCACTCTGGGGATATTGCACGACTGTGTGAAATTGCCAAACCGAATATTGGCGTAGTACTGGGCGTCGGAAGCGCGCACTTAGGTGAATTTGGTTCCGTGGAAAAAATTGCCAGCACGAAAAGTGAACTAATCAAATCACTTGGACCAGACGGGATAGCGATACTTGGCAGTTATGATTCATGGACTTTAGACATGGCGAATGTGCACAATGGACGTACTGTCATATTTGGAGTTAGACCGACAGATGAAGTTCGCGCGGCAGATATTGAATTACGCGAAGGACGTCCACATTTTGATTTGGTTACTTCTGCTGGCAGGGATGCAGTGGGTTTACGCCTCGTTGGATCTCATCAAGTCGCCAACGCGTTAAGCGCTGCAGCGGTTGCAACTGTGTTAGGCCTTTCGATCGAATCGATAGCGAGTGCGTTATCGACTGCTGAAATTCAAAGTAAATGGCGCATGGAACTCCACGAACTCCCAGATCTCATGCTGATTAACGATTCATATAATGCCAATCCTGAATCCATGGCGGCAGCGCTTCGAACACTTGTACTTTTCGCACAGGAAAGCGGCGGGCAATCGTGGGCGTTTCTAGGGGCGATGAAAGAATTAGGCTCTCAAGCTGCCCAAGAACATGCGGCTATTGGCTTCCTTGCTCACACACTCGGTGTAGACAACCTTGTTTGCGTAAATGCTGCCGGCTATGGCGAGGCGGTACCGGAGAATTCGCATCTCGCGATGCACTATTGCCCAGATAGGACCTCAGCGCTTGAGCTTGTATCCCACGTTTCACCTGGTGATGTGATCCTTGTAAAGGGCTCGAGATCGGAAGGTCTGGAAGAATTGGCACGAGGGATTGAAGAAGTGTGGCTAAAAAGAAGTAGCGAAATAGTCGAGGAGACACAGTGAGAGTCATTTTGATTGCAGGAGCAATCTCACTCTTCATTTCACTCTTTGGCACGCCACTTCTTATTCGCTCACTTGCCGGCCGAGGTTACGGTCAAATCATTCGCGATGACGGCCCAACAAGTCATCACACGAAACGTGGCACACCAACAATGGGCGGACTGATAATCATTGCTGCTGCACTCGCTGGTTATTTTATTTCACACATTTTTGCTAAAGGTATTGTTAGCGCATCTGCACTATTGGTTTCGGGTCTTGTCGTTTTGTTGGGTCTGATTGGCTTCTTAGATGACTGGCTTAAAGTTTCAAGACAGAAATCACTTGGCCTGACTGGAAAACAAAAACTTTTTGGACAAGCAATTGTGGCTTCGGGCTTTGGGTATTTAGGAATTCACTTTAAGGATTCTGATGGCTTGGCACCAATTTCTCAAAATCTTTCAACAGTGCGAGAAACATCTTTCACGTTAGGAACCGTACTGGTTGTTTTGTTTATAGCGCTTATGGTTCTTTCAACTAGTAATGGCGTAAATCTCACTGATGGCCTAGACGGCCTTGCTACCGGAGCCGCTGTGATGACTTTTCTTGCCTTTGTACTGATTGGTGTGTGGGAATTTGGACAAGGATGTGCAAATAACGCCGGTGGAAATTGCTATGCAGTTCGAGACCCTCTCGACTTGGCTGTTTTAGCCGCAGCTTTTGCTGGTTCATGTACAGGATTCTTATGGTGGAATGCATCGCCTGCAAAAATATTTATGGGTGATACAGGATCTCTTGCACTTGGTGGCGCGCTTGCTGGCTTGGCTGCAACTCTGCGAGTTGAACTATTGCTCATCCCTCTTGGAGGATTATTTGTCATCATTACTGGATCTGTAATTATTCAAACGCTCTATTTCAAAATTACTGGAGGCAAACGAGTATTTAAGATGGCTCCATTGCAGCATCATTTTGAACTTCTCGGTTGGGGAGAGGTAACAATTGTTTTGAGGTTTTGGATTATTGCAGGTTTAGGCGTTGCATTGGGGTTAGGTCTTTTCTATGCCCAATGGGTAACACAGTAAAAGAAAAGATTCGTATGAAAATCAATATTTCCGATATGAAAATCCTAATATTAGGAGCGGGCGTGACCGGACGTGCGGTTGGCGAATCCCTCTCTTCGCGTGGGGCTGTGGTTGCATTTGCTGATGACAAGCCAATATTTCAGTCTCCATTTTCAACTTTTCTCTCTGATGATGTGAATATTTTGGAGTGGGATAGCGTCGTCGTCTCTCCTGGATGGAAAGACAGTCATCGACTCATTGTGGCCGCTCAACGTGCTGGAAAACCAATTCACAATGAAATAGACATTGCATGGCAATTTCGCAACGAAAGTGTGCCTTCCCAGAAATGGTTTGCGATCACGGGGACAAATGGAAAGACCACAACTGTGGAAATGGCTGCAGCCATGTTTAACAAAGCAGGCGTGAGAGCAGCGGCTTGTGGAAATGTTGGAGATACCGTAATAGAGGCAGTCGAGAGTAAAAATAATTATGAAGTTCTTATACTCGAATTGTCTTCTTTTCAGTTGCATTGGATGCAGGATGCACAATTTAGCGCTTCGGCAATATTGAACATTGCCGATGATCACGTGGACTGGCACGGATCTTTCTCACAATATGCTGAGGCAAAATTATCCCTACTAGACCACAGTGATCTTGCGTTACTTAATGCTGATGATTCAGAAGTCGTAACAAGAACGTCTCACTGGCATGGAAAGAAAATCTTTTTTAATTTAGACACCCCTGGTCCTGGAGAAATTGGCATTGTCGAAGATCTTCTTGTTGATCGCGCCTTTGTACTTGATCCTCAAGAAGCTGTGATGATTTCCCAACTCTCGGATGTCAAGCCAACTGTTCCACACAATGTTTCTAACGCACTTGCCGCTGCGGGAGTCGCACTTGCTGGGAAGGTTGACCATGTAGATATTCAAAGAGCGTTGATGGGCTTTAAACCGGGCCGTCATCGCATCGAAGAAGTGCTCGTCGCCAATGATGTTCATTGGGTAGATGACTCCAAGGCTACAAATCCTCACGCGGCCGCAGCCTCGGTTATGTCTGCACTCTCAGTTATTTGGATCGCGGGAGGAATGGCAAAAGGAGCTCAGATGCCACCGTTAATTTCACGTATCAAGAGTCGAGTGAAAGCGGCAATTCTAATTGGCGAAGATAGAGCTTTGATTGCAGATGCCCTAAAAGCCCATGCACCAGAGATCGCTATCATTGAAATAGATTCTCCATCAGATTACGCAGTCGGTGGAGAATCTAATTCCTTGATGGAAAACGTTGTACTTGCTGCAGCCAAGATTGCGAAACCAGGGGATACCGTCCTACTAGCTCCAGCCTGTGCGTCGATGGATCAATTTAGTGACTACGCAGATCGCGGCGATAGATTTGCGCAAGCAGTGCGAAAGGTTGTGGGACATGTCTGAGAAATATGGTGTCGGAAAGTTTCTTTCAAAACCTACTGCGGCTTATCAATTACTTATAGCTTCAACAATTGCTCTTACATTTATCGGAATAGTCATGGTCTTTTCTGCTTCCTCAATCCTCTCACTGGATACAAAAGGTAACTCCTTCGGAATCGTTGGAAGACAATTAATATTTCTTTGCCTTGCCATTCCATGCGCATTCATTGCATCCCGTCAGAGTTTGTCTCGTTGGCGCCTAGTTTCCAGATATGGGTTTATTGGTTCGTTGATTCTAATGTTGTTGCTGCTAATTCCTGGAGTTGGCAAGACAGTCAATGGAAATAGAAACTGGATTCATTTGGGGATAATTGACATTCAACCTAGTGAAATTGCTAAGTTTCTGCTCATATTATGGGCTTCCTCAACTTTGGCTAAGAGTCAATTAAGTGGACGGAGTAAATCAAATGCTCTTGCACTTTTGTCCCCAGTTTTCGGAGTAATAATTCTCTTAATCATGTTAGGGCGTGACCTCGGAACTTCTGTTGTTTTTGTTTGTATTTTTGCCGGTCTCTTGTGGGTCTCAGGAGTGTCATTGGGCATCTTTGCTTTCTTCACCACAGCGTTTGCGGGTGCGCTCACTTTTTTCATTCTAACTGCAAACTATCGAGCTGCGCGATTTCTTGTTGTTCTAAATCCATTCTCTCCCGAGAATTATAAAAACGCCGGATGGCAACCAGCGCACAGTATTTTGGGCCTAGCAAGTGGTGGTTTTTTTGGAGTTGGACTTGGCGCCAGCCGACAAAAATGGGGAAATCTCGCTGAGGCGCATACTGATTTTATTTTCTCTGTGATCGGTGAGGAATTGGGACTCTTTGGAACGCTGGGAGTGCTGGGTTTATTTGCAGCCTTGATTTTTTCTATTTTTAGTATCGCACTTCGCACAGGTGATGCAATGTCACGGTATGCATGCGTTGCAGTGGGATGCTGGTTAAGTGCTCAAGTGATTCTCAACATTGGTTCGGCAACCTCACTACTACCTGTAGTTGGAGTGACATTGCCACTAATTTCGTACGGCGGATCGTCTTTGATTTCAGTGTATTTAGCTCTCGGTTTTGTTCTGGGAGTAGCAAGACGGGAGCCAGCGGTGATGTCACATCTTTCGCAGAAGAAGAAGAAATGACAACCATAGTTTTTGCTGGCGGTGGTACCGCAGGACATATTGAACCTTCATTAGCCGTTGCGCGATCGTGGCTAAGTGCCCACCCGGGTGATGCGTGCATTTTCTTAGGAACGGCACAGGGTTTGGAAACTTCCCTCATTCCAGAAGCGGGATTTGAACTCAAACTAATTAGAAAAGTAAGAATTTCACGGCGCATTAATCTCTCGCTTCTTACAGTGCCAATTTCCCTATTCATGTCTGTCATTGAGTGCTATAAAATATTAAGTACTGCGGATCTTTTAGTTGGATTTGGTGGATATGTTTCAGGGCCAGCGTATTTAGCTGCGGCAGTTCGTCGAATCCCCATAGTTATCCATGAAGCCAATGCCAAACCTGGATGGGCTAACAGATTGGGCGCAGCACTGAGTTCGTTTTGCGCTGTTGCGGTTCCCGTTACGTCAGGTTCATTCTCTCAGGCTTTGATTACTGGGATGCCATTACGTGCTGATGTTGAGAATACGCTGCGCATAACAGTCAAGGATTGGAAAACCGCACGGAGCCAATCACGCGTAGCGATGGGTTTTGACTCAAAGCATCCAGTGATTTTGGTTATGGGTGGCTCGCAGGGATCTGTCGCTATTAATACAGTAGTAGCGAATTCTCTTGACTCTTTGCTCGAACGCAATTTTCAGATCTTGCATGCGGTAGGAAAAAAGAATGCACTTCCAGAACCTCGTAAAGGCTACACCCCCGTTTACTACATTAATGAGATGGCACGTGCTTACCTTGGTTCTGATCTTATTATTGCAAGATCGGGAGCGGTCACATGTTCTGAAATTGAAGCGCTCGGAAAATTTGCACTATTTATTCCTCTAGCGATTGGTAACGGCGAGCAAGAACACAATGCTCGCCATCTTGTGAAGGAAGGCAAAGCGCGCATAGTTCAGGAAAAGGATTTCAATGCGCAGTGGTTACTTGCAGAAGTGGAAAATTTGATTGAACTCTCCCACAAGGCCCCATTGGAAGGATCTTCCGCTAATCTTGCGTCCAGTGAAAAAATAGCTGCGTTAATGGCGGAAGCACTGAAGAAGAAGAACGCGTGAGCGTGAGAGGTTACTGATGAATCTTGATGCACTCCTCAACAAGAAAATTCACTTCATTGGTATTGGTGGCGCTGGAATGAGCGGCCTGGCACGAATTGCTCTCTCGCAAGGGGCACGCGTAAGCGGATCTGATTCGAAAGATTCTTCTGTTATTGCAGCTCTAAAAGCGCTCGGTGCCACGGTTTTCACTTCGCATGATGCACGCAATATTGATGGTGCTGATGTTGTTATTTACTCTAATGCAATAGCACCAAGTAATCCCGAGCGCTCTTTTGCTCACAATGAAGGTCTCTTGGTATTGACTCGCGCGGAGGGCCTGGCAATTTTGATGTCGGAGTCACAGAGTATTGCTGTTGCTGGTACCCACGGGAAAACAACAACATCATCGATGCTCACTGTTGCGCTTCAAGCTGCAGGACAAGATCCCTCTTTTGCTATCGGGGGAACCCTGAATGCTTCCGGAGCAAACGCGCACCACGGAACTGGAGATATTTTCGTTGCCGAAGCAGATGAATCGGATGGCTCTTTTACCGAGTACCACCCATTCGCTGCAATAATTACAAATATCGAACATGATCACGTTGACTATTTTGCAACCCCACAAGATGTCACAGATGCATTTACCGAATTTGTGCAAACAATCCAGCCTTCAGGATTCATTGTATTTTGTAATGATGATGAAGGATCCAGACTTCTAGGAAACGTAACTTTGAAATCAATTTCCTATGGCACACGTGAGGGTTCCGAGCTGCGCATTGATCAAATTGTTCTCAATGCAAAAGGTTCTCGGTCTCGAGTTCTCTGGAGAGGAAAATCTGTTGGCACATTGGAACTCAACGTTCCTGGTCACCACAATATTCTTAACGCGTGCGCAGCGCTAGCGACAGGCCTAGCACTAGGGCTACCTGCCGCCGAATTAATCTCGGGACTTCATTCTTACCAAGGAACGGGGCGTCGTTTCGAACTCAAAGGCACTGTGCATGGGATTCGGGTAGTAGATGATTACGGCCACCATCCCACAGAAATTAAGGTAACTCTTGAAGCTGCACGCAGGTATGCCGGCGATGGCAGAGTCCTAGTAGTTTTTCAGCCGCATAGATATTCACGCACCCAAGCATTTCTCGATGGATTTGCTGAGACTTTAGATCTAGCTGATGAGGTAATTGTTTTAGCTATCTATGCTGCCAGTGAGATTCCTATTCCTGGAGTAAGCGCCGAATTAATTGTGGAGCGAATGACAAAAGGTTCTTATATTCCCAATTTCATTGAAGCAACAGATTTGATCGTTTCAGCTGCACGTCCGGGGGATGTCATCATCACGTTGGGCGCTGGTGACGTGAGTTCGTTGGCACCAATCATTCTTGAAGGTCTTGCAAAGAGATTTGAATGACAACTATTAAAAAGTTTAAAACTTTTTTAGCTCTCTCTGTAGTTGCTGGTCTTATTTACGGGGTTGGCTGGTCCACTCTTTTCGCAATCACGAGCGTTGAAGTGACGGGAGCCCCGACGGTTGCTACTAAGCAATTAGTACTCAATAAGATCGGTTTTACATCGGGAGATAACTTGGCTCGAATTCCTCCGCACGAAGTTGAAGGCAACGTTGAGAAAATTGGATGGGTACTTCAAGCACGTGTGAGTCGAGATTGGCTCAATAAGACTCTCGCAGTCACAGTGCTCCCACGTACTCCCATCGCAATCTATAAAGGAGTCGTGATTGATCGGTATGGGGTACGTTTTCAAAGTCCAACAGCTATTCCCACGCCTCTACCTCAACTTGTCGCCGCAAGCCCTCAACTTGGAGTTGATGCTTATAGCCTTCTGCGTACCTTGCCACTGGCATTTCGAAAGAAAATTACTCGTATAGAGGTACGCCCGGGAACGAATTATTTTCTGACGATCACTGAAGGTGAAAAAGTCATCTCTCTTATCTGGGGAGATAATGATGTAAACCCCCGCAAAGTGCAGGTTTACGAATTTCTTCGACTCCGTTTGGAGAATAAAGATGCCACTCAATACGATCTCTCATCACCTAATTCACCAGTAGTAAAATAAAAAAGTAATAAAAATATAAATAAATACTTTTAAATTTTTCGTGGCGGTATTTGATTCCAAGGGCTGTTGGCTTTACGTTCGCCTCACGAATTTACGCAGTTCTATAAGCCTTAACATGAGGTTTATGGTTCGCAAGGAGGATTACCGTGGCATCACCGCAAAATTATTTAGCTGTCATCAAAGTTGTAGGAATTGGTGGCGGTGGTGTGAACGCAATTAATCGAATGATCGATGTTGGACTCAAAGGCGTTGAATTTATTGCAATCAATACTGATGCACAACATTTATTAATGAGTGATGCTGATGTGAAGTTAGACATCGGTCGTAAATCAACTCGTGGGCTTGGTGCTGGAGCCGCTCCTGAAAAAGGCAAAGAGGCCGCCCTTGATCACATAGATGAGATTGAAGAAATTCTTCGCGGAGCGGATATGGTTTTTGTAACCGCAGGGGAAGGTGGCGGGACTGGAACTGGTGGCGCACCTGTCGTAGCAAAAATTGCTCGTGATCTTGGCGCACTGACTATCGGTGTTGTTACACGTCCGTTTAGTTTTGAAGGAAAAATTCGTGCGCAACAAGCTGATCAAGGTATAGAAGAGCTACGTGAACAAGTTGATACTCTCATTGTTATTCCTAATGATCGACTTCTTGCAATTTCAGATCGTTCGATTACAGCGGTAGATGCATTTAAGAGTGCGGATCAAGTGTTGCTCTCTGGCGTACAAGGAATTACCGAAATTATTACTCAGCCGGGTCTTATTAACTTAGACTTTGCAGATGTGAAGACAGTAATGACAGGGGCAGGTTCGGCGCTCATGGGGATCGGTTCTGCTCGAGGTGAGAATCGTGCGATCAGAGCTGCAGAGCTAGCGATCTCAAGTCCTCTGCTTGAGGCATCAATAGATGGCGCAATGGGAGTACTGCTCTCCGTTGCTGGTGGCTCAGACCTAGGACTCTTTGAAATTAATGAAGCGTGCGAACTGGTTCAATCCGCAGCACATCCAAATGCCCGCATAATTTTTGGAACAACTATTGATGATGCACTTGGCGATGAAGTACGAATTACAGTCATCGCCGCAGGATTTGATGGCGGAGAACCAAAGAAAGTTTCCGTACCGGTTTTAAACGCAGCGGCGCTTTCTGGGATAGCAGATCCGATAGCGGCAAATGATCCCATTTCAGTGGCTCTTGATCTAGATGATCGAAGCGCATCTCGTCCACGAGTGACCTTTGAAGATCTTGTTGCCGAAGACGATATAGATGTTCCAGACTTTATGAAATAAGAGTTCTTGAAATCTATATTTACAAATCGTATTGGTGGCTATAGCACGGGAGTGTATGAGTCGCTCAACCTGGGTTTGCATGTAGGTGATGAACCGACTACCGTGAATAGAAATCGTGCCACGTTGACTGAGAAGTACGGTCCGATTCAGTTTATGGATCAGATACATGGCAACACCGTTGTATCGATAAAAAACGTACAAGAAGTGTTACCACCGTGCGATGCTTTAGTGACAAATCAACCTGGAATTGCACTCGCCGTGCAAACGGCTGACTGCATTCCATTGTTGTTACGATCAGAAGGTGTCGTAGCAGCAGTCCATGTTGGTCGCAAAGGTTTGATGAATTCAATTGCGCTACGAGCGGTGAGTTCAATGCGCGACTTGGGTGCGAGGGAGATAACTGGACTACTAGGGCCAAGCATCTGTGGACGCTGCTATGAAGTTTCCCAAGAGGTCAGTGACGAAATAATCGCCGTACATCCCACAGCGAAGGCGCACACCACGAGCGGGACTCCGTCTTTAAATCTTTCAAGAGCTCTTATTGTAGAATTACAAAATATTGGTGTTGATGCAACAGATGTTGGAGTTTGTACACAAGAAAATTTGGAGTACTACTCCTATAGGCGCAGTGGTGTCACAGGCCGTCAAGCAGGAATAATCTCACTATGAGTACGCGCTTTGAAGAGATTTCTCACAATCTATCTCACGTCGAATCTAAAATAGTTAGCGCTGTGAAAAAAAGTGGCAGGAATCGATCTGAGGTCACACTCATAGCGGTCACAAAGAATTTCCCCATAAGCGATGTGGAAATTCTAAAGGAACTAGGTATCACCAACTTTGGTGAGAATAGGGATCAAGAAGGTGCGAGTAAATCTGCAGCCGTTCAAGGAAAATGGCATTTTCAAGGACAAATTCAGAGTAACAAATTAAAATCAATTTCTTCGTGGGCTGGCGTTATTCATTCTCTCGATGATCCTCGATATGTGGAGATACTAGACCGCGTTGCCATTAATCCTTTGAGCGCCTTTATCCAGGTAAGCCTGGATGATGATCCTGAGCGTGGTGGAATTGCTCCTAAATACATTAGCGAATTAGCGCGAGCGGTGAGGGGGAGTACAAAAGTTGAACTGCTGGGTTTGATGGCGGTTCCACCGTTGACTCAAGAGCTCAGCGATTCCTATGCAAATCTCGCTCGGATTCGCCAGGAATTTCTCTATGAATTTCCTGAGGCTCACTACCTCTCAGCTGGCATGAGTTCAGATTACGAAATGGCCATTGAATATGGAGCGACACATATACGCGTGGGTAGCGAAATCCTCGGTTCTAGGCACTGACCCCAGTAACCTTTTATCATGTCAAATGCTATGCGACGAGTCGCCAACTACCTAGGCCTAATGGATGATCCTGCTGTGGATTCCACCGTTGCCGCCTCTGAGTCACGAGTTCCCGATGTTCGTATTCGCACTCGCGAGCCACGTCAGTCATCACTTGCAATCGCTCGACCTGTTGCGGCGGCCGTAGAACTTCCCATTCCTGATCGCATCATTACTTTGCACCCACGTTTTTATAATGAGGCACGCACTATTGGTGAGCATTATCGAAGTGGAAATCCCGTAATTATCAATCTTTCAGATATGGAAGAGTCAGAGCGCAAACGACTTGTTGATTTTGCAAGCGGACTAGTTTTCGGACACCATGGAACTATTGAGCGGGTAACATCAAAAGTATTTCTTCTTTCACCTGCCAACGTGCGCGTAAGCAGCGAAGATAAAACAGCGGCAGCTGAAGCAAGTTTTTTTAACCAAAGTTGAAATAACTTATGACATCAGTTGGAGCCGTACTCAATATCATTCTGCAAATCTTTTTGCTTGCTCTGCTCGGTCGTCTAATTCTTGATTATGTTCGAATTTTCGCTCGTTCATGGAGACCCCAAGGAATAGTTCTTTATTTTGTAGAAGCAATATTCGCAATCACTGACCGCCCAATGAACTTTGTTCGCCGTTTTGTTCCGCCACTTCGAATTGGCGGCGTGAGTTTAGATCTCTCGTTCATAGTGCTCTTCTTCGGCGTGCAAATGCTGATGTCGCTAGTGCGCCTTCTCTAAATTCACCACTAATCCAAGTTCGTTCTCGCCCAAAGGCAACTCTGGCTTATGTTGCATTGCCAGTGCCAGGACTTCTCCACAGATATGTGCATTATCTGAATCTATTGCATCGAGAATTTCTTGCGGACCGTTATATGTCACGGAAATGCGATCGGATATTTCAAATCCTGAACTTTTGCGTAGCTCTTGAATAAAGCGAATTACTTCGCGTACGTTGCCAGCTTTAATAAGCTGCGGAGTTAATAACAAATCTAGAGCAACACTTTCGCCTTCATGGCTCGCGACCATCCAGCCACTTTTTGGAACTTCAGTAATGACTAGATCCTCAAGTGTTATCTCCCATGAATGAGCACCATCTGAGACCGACCCATTGCCAGATATACGCAGTGACTTGACGAGAGCAGTCGCATCCGCACCAGTGATTGCCTTCGCAATCGCCTGCACTTCGCCGCCAAATTTTGTTCCCAAAGTTCTGAAATTAGCCTTGACCGAAATGCTCACTAAATCCTCATCAGCATTGGCGATATCTTCTAGGTCAAGGACATTGAGTTCATCTGAAATCTGCTCGCGCATATCAAGTGGCAGCGCAGCCCAGCCACTTGCCGCAATGAGTGCGCGCTGAAGGGGTTGGCGAATTTTAGTTCCTGATTCCGCTCGAGCCGCGCGACCTAGTTCGACTATTCGCCGCGTGAGAGCAACATCGCGAGCAAGAGTGAGGTCAATTGCCTCAGAATTCGCCACTGGGAAATCTGTTAAGTGCACGGATTGAGCAGCGCTTGCGTTGACAGGTCGAACGAGTTCTTGCCAGACATGTTCAGAAATAAATGGAACCATCGGAGCAAGAAGTTGTGTCAGTGTTGTTAGGCATTCATGAAGTGTCGAAAGAGCTGCAACATCACCATCCCAGAAGCGTCGTCGGGAGCGGCGCACATACCAGTTAGAAAGGTCATCAATAAAGCGGGCAAGAACCTTTCCTGCTGTCTGCGAATCAAAATCTGCCAGAGCTGCATCTACATCGTTAATGAGAATATTTAATTCAGAGATGATCCATCTATCCATTACTGGACGCTCTAAAAGCGAAGGAGATTGACTGAGATCAAAATTGGCAGCCTCGGCGTAGAGGGAGTGAAAAGAAACAGTATTCCAATATGTTAAAAGTGTTTTTCGAACCACATCGCTAATAGCGTCATGTCCTACTCGTCTGGCAGACCATGGAGATCCAGCAGCCAGCATGTACCAGCGCACAGCATCTGCGCCGTGTTGATCCATCAGAGCCATTGGTTCGAGGGCATTACCAAGGTGCTTACTCATCTTTCGGCCATCTTTATCTAAAATATGGCCAAGACATAAAACAGTTTTATATGACGATTGGTCAAATACGAGTGTTCCAATTGTCATGAGTGTGTAAAACCAGCCACGAGTTTGATCAATTGCTTCGCAAATAAAATCTGCTGGATAGGCTGCCTCAAATTTTTCTTTGGAACCCTCTTTATGTGGATATCCCCATTGCGCAAATGGCATTGCACCTGAGTCATACCAACAATCGATCACTTCGGGGATTCGAGTCATGGTTGCTTGACACTCAGAACAGTCAAAAGTTATGTCATCAACAAATGGTCGATGCGGATCTAATGTCGAAAGTTCTTCTCCTGCTAGAGCGCCCAATTGTGCAAGTGATTCAACACAAATTTCATGTTTATTCTCGCAACGCCAGATTGGAAGAGGAGTGCCCCAGTACCTATTACGTGAGAGCGCCCAATCAATATTGTTATTGAGCCAATCACCGTATCTTCCAGTCTTAATAGTTTCTGGATGCCAATCGGTCTTCTCGTTTTCACGGATAAGGGCATCTTTGATAGAGGTTGTGCGGATATACCAAGAAGGTTGCGCGTAATAGATCAGGGCAGTGTGGCAACGCCAGCAATGAGGGTAGGAGTGTTCGTATGGCTGATGGCGATAGAGCGCTCCACGAGTTTTTAGTTCTTTGACAATTAATTTATCTGCATCTTTAAAAAAGAGCCCGCCGACAAGTGCAACATCTGCGAGGAAATGTCCATCAGGTGCAACGGGATTAACAACTGGTAAACCATATGCGCGACAGACTGCAAGGTCGTCTG
>WLNY01000014.1 GCA_009699575.1 Actinomycetota bacterium | reverse complement strand
TAATGTGCCTCTATTTTTTAAACGGTGCTGGGCATGCTGAAATTTTAGGAACTCTCATTCGCGCTATTACGCTACCCGGTGAAGGATGGCAGTACTGCGCGATACCAAGATCACCGGCAACTGATAGGAAGATGAAAGCATCTTCCATGGTGAATCCCCATTCGTCAACGAGTAATTTTGCTGCTTCTTCGACTGCAAATTTGAGTGCGTCATCAAGGCTTGTTGCGTGCGTTCCGTGGGTGAACCATGAATCAGCTGTTTCGGTAATGGGCCATGTGCCCGTTTTGCCCTTAATGAGATCTACTTTGATAATTGCTGTGCCACCGATTTCAACACCGGTTCCAGAAATTTCGCCATCGCCCATCGATGCGTGCATATCGCCAATAGCTAGCATTCCACCGGGTTGGAAAACTGGCATGTGAAGCGTTGCGCCAATTCCATTTTGGCGATCATCCATATTTCCACCATGGCGATCGGCAAGAAATGTAGGAACTTCCCCGCTGGCAGGTGCGACGCCAACTACGCCAAACATTGGACGGGTTGGAAATGAAACTTTTTCATTCATGGTGATGATGCCATCTTTAACTTTAAAAATACGCGTCGCTGGTGCTTCACATTTTTCAACGATCTGTCCCCATTCAGGGATAACCATTCCAGCACCTTGCTCGCCGGGGCGAATATCAATAAAAGTAACGGAGAGAGAATCCCCTGGCTCGGCGCCACGGACCTCAATAGGGCCTGTCGCGCTATTCACGCGAGAGAGATCAAGGGCTGCAATTGTGTCGGCCTCGGTTTGTACTTGGCCTGTAAAGCAATCCCATGTTTCGATTTCAATGACGGTGCCAGGATCGACAGTGACAACTGGTTGCATATCGGCAGAAAACGCCCAGATGTGTTGGTCTTTGCTGATCTTCACTGTTGGTGTTGACATGGTGATATCCCTTTTCTTTTTCTTATGACTGTGGTGTGAACAAAATTAATCTGGGAAGTGGCAGGCGACTTGCCTGGTTCCAATTTGCAGTAGAGCTGGCGCGGTTGTGCGGCAGATGTCGGCAGCCTTTGGACAACGTGGATTAAATACACATCCGTCAGGGCGGTTAATTGGATTGGGAATATCTCCGGTGAGAATAATGCGAACGCGTGAATCACTCTCATCCATGCGCGGGTTCGCTGAGAGCAGTGCCTGCGTATATGGATGTGCGGGCTTTTCATAGAGATCATCAGCAGGTGCTAATTCAACAATCTTGCCGAGGTACATCACGGCTATGCGATCCGATACATGTCTGACTACGCCGAGATCGTGTGCGATGAAAACATATGTCAGGCCGAGTTCGCGTTGAATATCTTTAAAGAGGTTAAGTACTTGGGCCTGAATGGAAACATCTAATGCGCTGACGGGTTCATCTGCAACGACGAGTTTTGGATTGAGCGATAGGGCGCGAGCAATAACAACACGTTGGCGCTGTCCACCGGAGAATTCATGAGGATATTTCTCGTAAGAATTCTCATCGAGTCCAACTTTTTTCAGGAGATCAATTGCAATCGCACGACGCTCCTGCTTGCCCATTCCGTGAATGCGCAGAGGTTCTTCGACTATCTTGCCGATTTGGCGGCGAGGATTAAGAGATGCGTATGGATCTTGGAAAATCATTTGTAGGCGTTTGCGAATCAAGCGAAGGGCGCGGCTAGATTCTTTAGCAAGGTCTCGACCTTCAAAGAAAATCGAACCATCGGTTGGATCTTCTAGGCGAACAATCATGCGACCAAGAGTTGACTTGCCGCAGCCTGATTCACCAACGATGCCCAGTGTTTCACCTTCGTGAATCTCTAGTGAGATATTTTCAACGGCATGTACAACATCTTTACCGCGCGTAAATGCGCCACTGAGTTCGTAATTTTTAGAAAGATTTTTAATGGAGAGAATTACATCGCGGCTCATTTTCCACCTCCAAGAAAGCAGGCTTTTCCGTGACCGTTGGCATCTGCGACAAATTCTGGGACTTCGATACATGCTGCGTGCACTTGTGAGCATCTGGTTGAGAATGCGCATCCCTTAGGTAAATTCAAAAGAGATGCTGGCAATCCAGGAATTGCTTCAAGTCTTTCAGTGCGCGGGCGATCAAGACGCGGAACCGAGTTCATGAGTCCTCGTGTGTATGGATGTTGTGGGTCTGCAAAAAGCACAGCTTTTGATGCGCGCTCGACCATGCGACCGGCGTACATAACAAGGACTTCATCTGCGATTTCAGAAACCACACCCATATCGTGAGTAATAATGATGATGGATGAATTATGTGTTTTTTGTAATTGCTTAAGAAGATCAAGAATCTGGGCTTGAATCGTTACATCCAGTGCAGTCGTTGGTTCATCGGCAATTAAGAGCGCAGGATTTAGGGCCAAGGCCATCGCGATAATTGCGCGCTGGCGCATACCGCCTGAGAACTCGTGTGGGTATTGATTTACCCGACGCTTTGCATCAGGGATACCTACTTCATCTAAAATTTCAATCGCGCGCTTCTTAGCCTCTTCTTTACTGAGCTGCGTGTGCAAACGGATTTGTTCGATGATGTGCCAGCCCACGGTGTAGACGGGTGTAAGGGCAGTCATCGGATCTTGAAAAACCATCGCAATTTCTTTACCGCGGATAGCGCGCATCTGCTCATCACTTTGAGTCAGAAGATCTGTGCCATTGAAATTAACTTTTCCAGAGATCGAAACATTTGAATCTCGAACCAACCCCATGACGGCATTCATGGAGACGGATTTACCGCTACCTGATTCTCCGACAATGCCAAGGGTCTTGCCTTTTTCTAGGGAGAAAGAGAGGTGATTGACCGCGCGCACATCACCGCGTCGAGTTTTAAATGTGACGTTGAGATCTTCGACTTTGAGTAATTGATCAGACACGTCGCACCCGTGGATCTAATAAGGCGTAGACAACATCAACGATGGCGTTGGCAAGGACAACAAAGAATGAGGCATACATAACTGTTGCCATGATTACGGGAAGGTCAAAGTTTTGTAGCGCGCTAAAAGTAAGTCTTCCAACACCTTGGATACCAAAGACGACTTCAGTAAGAAGTGCGGAGCCGCCAACAAGTGCTCCGAAATCCAAACCAAAGAGTGAGACGATGGTGATCAAGGACATTCGGGTTGCATGCTTGTAAAGAATTCGCTTCTCGCTGGCACCTTTTGCACGTTCGGTCTTTATGTAATCCTCTTTCATTACACTCAAAATTTCAGAGCGTAGGACGCGGATGTAGATACCGGCATAGAGAAGTGCCAGTGTCATCCACGGGAAAATCATTCGCAAAAACCAACCCAGCGGATCTTGCGTCAATGGTACGTAGCCCAAAGGTGGCAGCCAGCTAAAGACAGAGTTGTGCAATTTAGATTGGGTGATCAGGTTTACTACCTCACCCAACCAGTACACAGGAAGTGAGATGCCAACGATTCCTAGAAAACTAATTGTCGGGTCCATCCACTTACGTTTCGAACTTGCCGCAGCAATACCAAGGAAAATTCCCACACAGAGCCAGATAAGGGCGGCTCCAAAGACAAGTGAGAGAGTGGCAGGAATGGCTTGGAAAAGTTGAGGGAGAACTTTGGCGCCGCGATTGACATATGAGGTGAGATCTTGCGAAATAAAGAGGTGGCGCATCATGGAGAGATAACGAAGTGGCAAAGGCTTATCGAGTTCAAATGAAACTCGCACCTGTTGTAGCGTCAGCTGATCGGCGTTTCGACCTGCAATGCGCGCAGCTGGATCAACACCTGGAGTTGCAAAGAAAATTAAGAATACAAGGACGGAGATGGAGAAGAGAACAAAAATCATTGCTGCAATTCGCTTGAGAATAAATTTACTCATGAATCACCTCGTCCACGAGTCTTTGGATCAAGGGCATCACGTACTGCGTCTCCATAAAGATTAAGTGAGGCAGCAGTGAGCACAATCATGAGACCAGGTGCCAGCGCAACGATCGGGCGGGTATAGAGAAGTGCTAATCCGTCGTTGATGATGGTGCCCCACGAAGCAGATGGTGGCTGTACTCCGATGGATAAGAAAGAGAGCGCAGACTCAGTTAACATTGCAAGTGCGACCATGATCGGGATAAAGACAAGAACACTTGGCATGACATTTGGCAAAATTTCACGGAAAATTATTGTGGAATGTTTGGCACCGCTTCCAACTGCTGCGCGAACGAACTCTCTTTCGCGAAGTGCGAGAACCTGTCCACGAATCGGGCGCGCAACATATGGGATATACACGATTCCAATAATGAAAATAGGTAGAGCAATGGAACCCGCTCCGATATGAATAAAACCAAGTGAGAGTCCCGATGTCAGAAGTACCACTGAAAGAGAGATAGAGAGCAAGTAGACCGGAAATGCCCAAATAACATCGAGCATGCGGCTCAGTATTGAGTCAACAATTCCGCGGCGATAACCAGCAATAAGACCAATGAGCAATGAAAGTGAAATTGTCAGAAGCGCTGCGCACGATCCGATAAAGAGTGTGTTCTGGCCGCCATAGAGAAGGCGCGCGGCTACATCTCGGCCCTGATTATCTGCGCCTAGGAAATATGCGCTGGGATTCCAGGTGGGGCCAATCGGTGTAACACCTAGGCCAAGACCCTCAGTAGATGCTTCGAGTACTTGCTTGGTTTCTCCGTTGATATTAATTGTTGCATTCAGGGTTGAGACAAAGGGATCTGTATGAGCAATTGAGCTTGCATACAAGGGAGCGATTAAAGATAGGAATAAAACTGTGAAAAGGATTCCAAGTGAGATCCAACTTCTTTTGTCGCGAGAAAGCATCCGCAGTGCGATTTTCCCCGGAGATTCGGAGAACACTGCGGATGCTGACTCGTTAAGTGACAATTAATTACTTATTTCTTCAGTAACGTTCGATTACTTTAGCTGAATCTGGCTAACGAACATTTTGTACTGCTTTGAGAAATGGTAATTCTTGGTGCTCTTAGAGATGAAGTCGAGTTGCTTTGGAGTAAAGGCAACTGCAACAGGTGCATCTGCCATAACTTCCTTGTCAATCGAAGCCCATAGCTTGTTAGCAGCAGCTGGATCAGTAAGTCCTAGATCCATTGCCTTTTGCATCTTGACATCGAGTGCCTTGTTGCAATAGCCAGCCATGTTAATTGAGGAATCAGAACCTGGTGTAAATGATCCGCATGAAAGCAGGATGTACAAGAAGTCTGATGCCGCTGGGTAGTCCTGGTACCACTGAGATAGTGAGATCTGGACTTTGTTCTTTGTATTTTGAATGTATGTGAATTGAATATTTCCAGAAATTGGCTTCAAGGTTGCCTTGTAACCAATTTGATTGAGAACGCTCTGAATGTATTCACCCATTTGCTTATTGACTTCATCATCAGAGACAACGATGCCAACTGCTTGGCCCTTTGTTCCGGACTCTTCAACAAGTGCCTTTGCCTTGGCTAGATCTGGAGCAGTCCATGCAGTTGCAGGTGCTTCAGGGGTGCCACCGACTGTGTATTGGCAATAATCTTCGTGACCAGGAAATCCTGGTGGCAAGAATGAACATACTGGCGCTGCCAATTTGTCTCCGCCGAAGATCTTTACCATCGCAGCGCGATCCAGTGCGTAGTTAACTGCCTGGCGAGCCTTGAGGTTATTAAATGGTGCGAGATTAACGTTCATTGGCAAATACCACATTGCTGTCAATGGATTAACGTGAACCTGGTCTGCGTACTTTGTGCCAATTTCATTGAGGCGATCAGATGGAATCGGGTCATATCCCCAGTTGGCTTGATCGTTTTCAACGGCAGTGACCTGCGCTGTTGCAGTGAGTCCAAATGTGTAATGAATTTCATCTGGGTAGCCCTGTGGCTGTGCATCATGTGACCACTCCTTGAAGTACGGATTACGTACCATTATGAGAGATTTATTTGGGTCATATGACTTGTACATATAAGGACCTGTTGTAGGAATAATTGTTGTTCCTGCATCAGTTGTTGGTGAACCAGCTGGGTTGATTACAGCGTGAGGTACAGCCAACTTTGAAATAATTGTTTCATCAGGTGCGATGAGGTTGATGACAACTGAATTTGTTGCAGGATCTACAACAACGCCTGCATCAAGCTTGCAACCAGCTGGCTTCTTCAAGCATGCATCTGCGCCGACGATTCCATTGTAGAAACCACCAGCAGTAGGTGAGGAAACTGTGAAGATACGCTCAAATGATGCTTTGACATCTGCAACAGTTACATCTGTTCCATCAGAGAATTTAATTCCCTTACGAAGTGTAAATGTCAGAGTCTTGCCATCATTTGTGATTTCCGGAAGTGCCTCCGCTAAATCTGGAACAACTTCAAATGAACCTTCGTCATCAGCATATTTAAATGCGAGGAGGCCATCGTATGAAGCCTGGTATAGCTGCCAGTATTGAGCTGTGTAGTTTACTTTTGGATCAAGCGTTCCACCTGCTCCAGCGGCAACAAACTTAAGAATGCCACCCGCTTTTGTTTCGTCATATGCTGCAAAGGAGCCTTTTGTAGTTGTATCACTACCTGCCGAACTATTTGAATCAGATGATCCGCCACATGCTGACAGGAGCAACGTTGCAGTTGCGAGCATGGAGACGAGAATGATGGAACGTTTACGCAATTTCTACCTCCTAGATGGGATGGCCGAATCCTCTCACTTGTGGCTAGATTACGCACTAGGAAAAGGAGCAAATCCCCAATGAAATCTAAAGTTAACAATGCAGATCACTTTCTTTCACGGGAATTTATTATTTGGGATTTCAGTGCTTCGCACGATCCCGTCCTTCGAGTGTCATCGGGTGAGACGATCTTGGTCCAAACTCGCGATTGCTATAACTATGCGATACAAACAGAAGCCGACCTCATCAAGACCATTCCTAGCTCTGAAGTAAATCCAGCAACGGGGCCCATTTTCATTGAAGGCGCGATGCCTGGAGACACTTTGGCCGTAACTCTTATTTCGATTGAAACAGGTCCACGTGGAGCTGCTCGTCTCTATCCCGGTGAAGGCCAGTTACATGATCTCGTCAAGGCTCCCTATGGACGTTTCTTTGATGTGGCCGATGGTGTCGTGCGAATGAATGAGAAGGTAACTTTTCCAGCAAGTCCCATGATTGGTGTAATCGGAGTTGCCCCTGAATCAGGATCCATAAGCACCATGCCGGCAGGAATGCACGGCGGCAATCTTGATGACAATATGAATAAGGCAGGATCTATTGTCTATCTTCCGGTCAAACATGAAGGAGCGCTCCTTGCTCTCGGTGATATGCACGCTTCTATGGGCGATGGCGAAATTTGTGGGACCGGAATTGAAATCGATGGTGAAGTGCTCATTAAAGTCGAGGTCATTAAATCTGTCGGTACCAGCTATCCCGTGACGCAAACTGCTGATTCCTGGATCACACATGGCGTGGCATTTGAAGATTTAACACTTGCTATGAAGATTGCGTGTGAAGAAGCCGCTGGTCTACTCGTTGACCAATGGGGCTTTACCTATGAAGATGCCTTTATATTTCTCTCTGTGGCTGCAGACCTTGGAATCGCACAGTCCGTGCATCCAAGTTCGGGTACGGTCATTGCAAAGATGAGCGTGCCAAGCATTTCCGCCTGTCCAACACCATTTAATATTTAACTCACTACACATAAGGAGATATCAGATGAGCACATCAACAATGAAATGGCAGCACGGAGAAACCTGGTACCGAGTTATTGGTGATTTGAAATCTGGAAAAACTCCCGTGATGGTCCTACACGGCGGCCCTGGTGCAGGTCACAACTACTGCATTCCAATCGCAGAACTGATTGCACAGACCGGTCGCGCCGCTGTTCTCTATGATCAAATTGGATGCGGTAATTCCACTCACCTAGTTGATGCGCCTGCCGAATTTTGGACTCCTGAATTATTTATGGAAGAACTTGTACTTCTCACACAGCACCTTGGCATCGGCCAGGATTATGCAATCGTTGGTCAATCATGGGGAGGAATGCTTGGAATGCAGTTTGCCATTACGCAACCTGCAGGACTTAAATCACTCGTCGTTGCAGATTCACCAGCAAGTATGCGAGTCTGGGTATCAGAGGCTAATAAGTTGCGCGCCGATCTAGCGCCAGAAGTGCAGGCAACTCTTCTCGCGCATGAAGCGGCTGGCACGACTGACTCTGCGGAATATATCGCTGCCGTTGATGTTTTCTATGCCAGCCACTTGTGTCGAATTCCTATGCCACAAAATGTTATTGATAGTTTTGAGCAGATGGCGGCTGAACCAACTGTGTATCACACCATGAATGGGCCAAGTGAATTCCATGTCATTGGCACACTCAAAGATTGGGATATCCGTCCTGACCTTCATAAGATTTCTGTACCGACTCTGCATGTTTCTGGTCAATACGACGAAGCAACTCCAGCAATGGTTACTGAAATACATCAACTGATGCCAGGTTCAATATGGGAACTATTCCCTGAGTCATCACATATGCCACATGTGGAAGAACCTGCGCGATTTAAGCGAATAGTGACGCAGTTCCTGGATTCAGTAAAGTAATTTTTACTGAGGCAAAAATTGTTTGGCACGACCTTCACGGGCAAAGGCCAAAAGAGTTAATCCAAATTCATGTGCGAGATCAATCGCAAGTGATGTTGGTGCGCTCACGCCGACAAGGGCTGAAATACCTGCAGTAATCGCTTTCTGCACTATTTCATAACCCACGCGGCCAGACACAACGATTGTCCAACCCGATAGCGGGATTTGGCCTGCCATTAATGACGCGCCAATAACTTTATCGACTGCATTGTGGCGACCAACATCTTCGCGAACATAAACCGGCTGACCTTGGGGGTCAACAAGAAGAGCTGCGTGGAGTCCGCCAGTTTTGGCAAAAATTACTTGGCGGTTATTGAGTAACTCTGTCATGGCCGCGAGAGTGGATAATGAATGCGCAGTTGGTACTACTTTTTTTATTCCGCGCGCGTGAAGGTCTGAGATATTTGATGAACCGCAGACTCCGCATGCAGATGTCATAGTGAAACGTCGCTCGAGTGTGCGTGGCGGCTCGGGAGTATTTTCGGAAATCTGCGCGATGACAACATTTGCTCGCTGGCGAAGAGTCAGTGATTGATCTGCGCACACTTTTACTTGCAATAGCTCGGATGGATGCGTGAGGAATCCTTCACCCCATAAGAACCCCGCTGCCAGTTCTAGATCCGCGCCAGGGGTGCGCATAGTGATTCCGAGTTGTTCTTCATGTGCGCCGCGCTTAAGCCTGATTTCTAACGGTTCTTCCACAACGACAGTATCTGAAGTGGTGGAATCCGAATCGCTCTTGTGGACTTTTACCTTTGCAACGGAAGTTGGCGCTTGGTCACGCTCGTACATGGCGATAGAACTCTGTGTTCTCGGGTGGCAAAGGAGTGTTACCTAAAATTAAATCAGCTGCCTTTTCAGCAACCATCATGACGGGCGCATAAATATTTCCATTAGTCACGTAGGGAAACACTGATGCGTCAGCGATACGTAATCCTTCGACTCCGTGCACCTTCATGGTCTCTGGATGTACAACACTCATCGCATCGGTTCCCATTTTTGCTGTACATGATGGATGCAAGGCAGTCTCGGCATCTTTACGAACCCAATCCAAAATCTCTTCATCCGTTGAGACCGAAGGTCCCGGCGAACTCTCCCCTGCGTTATAAGGATCCATCGCGGGCTGAGTCAGAAGTTTGCGTGCGACATGAATTGCTTCTATCCATTCTCGCCGATCTTGATCCGTGGAGAGATAGTTAAATTGTATGGCGGGTTTTTCAAATGGATCAGTACTTCTAATCTTGAGCCATCCACGTGCATCTGAATACATTGGCCCGACGTGGACTTGATAACCGTGCCCACTCTTAGGGCCAGAGCCGTCATATCTAATAGCAAGTGGCAGGAAGTGAAACATCAAATTGGGATAAGCGACATCTTCATTGCTACGAGTAAAGCCACCTGCTTCAAATTGGTTAGTGGCACCCGGTCCGCGGCGAAAGAATAGCCAGGCTGCGCCGATAAATGGCCGGCGCCACAATTGTGTAATCGGTTGTTGAGTCACAGGAAGTTTGCACTTGTACTGAACATACACCTCTAAGTGGTCCTGCAAATTAGCGCCCACACCAGGAAGGTGGTTGATGACGGGAATACCTAATTTCTTCAAGTCATTTTCGTTGCCAATTCCGGAGAGTTGCAGAAGTTGTGGAGTATTTATTGCGCCGCCACATAAAATAACTTCACGCGAAGTAATTGTGTGAGTCTTTCCTTTAATCACTACATCAACACCTGTTGCGCGCTTGCCTTCAAAAAGAACTTTCGTCACTTGCGCGCGAGTTTTAACAGTGAGATTTTTTCGCGACTTCACTGGATAGAGATATGCCCGCGCAGCACTTAATCGCCGTCCACGGTAAACATTGCGATCAAAAGCTGCAAAACCTTCTTGGCGATATCCATTGACATCATCGGTGCGCGGATATCCAGCCTCCTCTGTTGCTTTAAAAAATGCAGCAAAGAGTGGGCCCTTGACAGGCCCTCGCTCTAACTTAAGAGGGCCATCGTGGCCACGAAATACGCTCGTGGGATCAGCTAAACAATTTTCCATCTTTTTAAAATATGGCAGGCAGTGGGCGTAATCCCAATTAGACATCCCTTGGTCGTGGCTCCAACGTTCGTAATCCAATGGATTTCCACGCTGCCAAATTTGTCCATTAATAGATGAAGATCCACCCAAAACTTTTCCACGCGCATGATAGATGCGACGGTTGTTCATAAATGGTTCTGGCTCTGATTCGTACTGCCAGTCATAGTGCTTATTGCCAATGGGAAAAGCTAACGCAGCTGGCATGTGAATAAATACATCCCACTTGTAATCCGGGCGCCCTGCTTCAAGAACTAATACTTTATTTTTTGGATCGGCGCTTAATCTATTTCCTAGCGCGCTACCGGCCGAGCCTCCACCAACGATGATGTAGTCGTATTCGGCGGCCATAAGTATTTCCATTCTCTATAACGTGCGTGGGATTAATCTGGTTAATTCTACAAAAAAGCAGCGCCCCTGTCTGGTGAGTATTCCCACCTAACAGGGGCGCTGCCTCTTACTTAACTATTAACCGAGCCATGCCTTGACTTTGTCAGGGTTTGCATCGATCCACTTTTGTGCAGCAGCAGCTGGATCTGTTCCAGCTTCGATATCTGCAGCGACTGCATTTTGGTCATCGTTTGTCCAGTTAAAGTTCTTAACAAGAGTTGCAAATGCTGACCCTGAAGACATCAACTTTGTAGTTGCCAGCTTGACAAGAACGGTCTCTGGATAATCTGTGAGACCACTTGCCTTTGCAGCATCAGTCCAGTCATTTGCTGGGAAGTTAACGCGGGACTTTGTGAGTCCTGGCATCTTCACAAAAAATGTCTGTGGTGCATAGAAGTATGCGAGAGCTGGAGTCTTATTTGCTTCAGCTTTTGTCAGTACGTCAATGAGAGCCGCTTCTGAACCAGTTGAAATAGCTTTGAAGTTCAACTTGTTGGCAGAAATCATCTTCTCGCCAATTGTTGTGTATCCCGGAGGACCTTCATACCAAGCACCCTTGCTGCCTGAATCAGCAGTCTTAAACAATGATGCGTACTTGTTGAGGTTCTTAGAATCTGTAATGTCTGGATACTTCTCAACCATCCATGGTGCTACGTACATACCAATGAGGCCGATGTTTCCGTTTGGACCAACTTCTTCGATGGCTCCGCGATCAACCCACTCTTTCCAACGGCCGCCGCCCCAATCTTCGATAACTAGATCGACAGAACCGGCTTCCATAGCGTCATAAGTAACGCCAGCTTCTTCAAGAGTCGTTTGTGTAATTGTGCAGCCAAGTTCCTTCTTTGCAATCTCTGCTACAACTTGTGCTGATGCTGTGTAACCATTCCATGCGTGCATGGCAATGCCCCAAGATCCACAATCAGTGGCGGCAGGTGCATCACTTGCTTTATCAACGCTAGAACCGCAAGCAGATAGAACAAGAGCTAAGGATGCGACAACTGCTGCAATGGCAGAGCGCTTACCGAAGTTCGATTTCATTACTCCTCCTTCATTAAGGTAACTGCGCAATTCTATGGCGCACCTCACATCAAAGGAAGAGCCACGCGAGAGTATTACGCTCTTTTAGCGCCCGCTTGAGCGATGCGATCAATAGTCACGCCAAGCAAGAGAATCACCAGCCCTGCAACAAGACCTTTGCCCTGAAGATCGGGCTTGGAGCCACCCAAAATCACGAGATATCCAAGCCCTCCAGAACCAACAAATCCACCAATAACTACGACTGCCAAAACAAAAATCATTCCTTGATTAGCTGCAAGCAAAATTGCTTTCTTCGCTGCGGGTAATTGAACCTTTGTAATAATCTGGCGTGTACTTGATCCTGCAGCTGTTGCTGCTTCAATGATTGTTGCAGGTACGGCCCTTATTCCTTCACCGACAATTTTCACCACAACAGGAATCGCGTACACGATACCTGTGGCAATTGCAGTAAATCGAGTCGGACCAAAGAGGCCAAGCATCGGTACCAAATAGACAAATGCAGGAAGTGTTTGGCCCGCGTCAAGAAAAGGCCGCAATATTTTTTCAGCCCGATTATTGCGGCCAATCAAAATTCCTAAAAGGATTCCAACGGTCATCGTCAGCAGTGTTGCCACGATAGTTTGAGTCAAGGTGATCATTGCGTCGTGCCACAGGCCCGAAAGAACAATCAGTCCCAAAAGTACAAGTGAAAGAAGTGAGACTCGCACTCCCCCAATGACAAGCGCAATAAACACTATTAATAAGAGGGTGACATACCAGGGAGAGCCACCTAAAAGAGCTTCTAATGGATTAAGAACCCAGTTGGAAATGAAATCTTTGAAACCTACAGTAAAAATATAGAGATTTGTGGTTGTCCAATTAGTTGCAGTGTTTGTCACTCGCGCCACCGCGTCTGAGAAATCAATTTTTTCTGGCCAGACTGCGGCCCACAATTGAGCGCGAGATAAAAAGATCATCACAATGGCGACAGTTGCGGCTATGCCCAATTTAATGCGCTTACGAATAATTTGCTTAGGCGTGGGTGGAATAAAGCTTTCTTGATGCTTTGCAGCAGCGCTGGTACTTCGATCCAACAAAATAGCAACAAATACGACTGCCAATCCTGCAACAAAACCTTGTCCAACGTTTCGGATTATGAGGGCGTCCACAACTGGCTTACCCAATCCAGGTGCGCCAATGAGCGCAGCAATCACGACAAATGAAAGCGCTGCCATCACGGTCTGATTTATTCCTAGAACAATCATCTGTTTTGCCATAGGCAGTTGTACCTTGGCAAGTGTTTGCTTAGTGGTAGCACCCATGGATGTGGATGCCTCAATAGGTGAATAGTTTAGATTGCGAATTGCGTGCGAAGTAATTCGGATAGAGATTGGAATGCTGTACACCATTGTGGCAATAGTGGCCGAGGCTGCACCGATGAGGAAAAATAGCGCAAGCGGAGCAAGGTAAACCAGCGTTGGTAAAATTTGCGCTAAATCTAAAATCGGAGTGAGAAGTTTGAGCACCCGATCAGATAGTCCTGCCCATATTCCAAGGGGAATTCCGATTGCAAGTGAAAGCAAAACCGCAGCAATTGTCATTGCAAAGGTATCCATTGTGTATGTCCACATACCAAGAGCGCCGCATCCAAGCAGCAAAGATGTAGCCAATAGAGACGTACGCCAATTACTTGTGGCATAAACAGCGAAAGCGATCAGTCCGGCAAATCCGAGCCACCCAATGACAGGAATAATTGATCCGGGAGCGGGAATTGCTATCAACGTGCGAATCACCTGCACGAATCCATTGATGCCTACGCGAATTGGATTAAAGAAATAAATAAATGCTGGACTTTTTGTTCGATTTCCACGAATGGATGCTGCTGCATCACCAAAGGCAGTTGTTACCGAAGTATTTTCAGAGACTGGAAGTTCTAGCGTTTGTGTTCCTTGAAATAAGCGAGAGAGCACAATCCAAATAAAGACGAGCCCAAGTAGAAGGTAAGACTTCTTGAGGTGGAACTGCACAATCAGGCGATCAAGCATTTATGCGACTCCAGAAATCAATCGCAATACATCTTCACTAGTCACTATGCCCAACGCTTTGCCGTTATCAGAAACACGCACAGGTTTAGGCTGATCAACAATAAGATGAAGCGCATCGCGAATGATTGTGTTAGCTGGTAATTCTGGGCCATCTATATCTTCGCCAGATTGTGCTGGGCGAGCAAGATATTTAAGAGTTAAAACATGAGATTTTGCAATATCTCGAACGAAATCTGCAACATACTCATCAACTGGATTGGCGACGAGTTCTTCTGGTGTGCCGGTTTGCACAAGAGCGCCATCTCGCATAATTGCAATGCGATCCCCCACCTTGACTGCTTCAGAGAGATCGTGGGTAATAAATACCATCGTCTTGCCCAGTTCTCGGTGCAAGCGAATCACCTCGTGCTGCATATCGCGACGAATTAAAGGATCCAGAGCGCTAAATGGCTCGTCAAGGAACATCACCTGCGGATCAACTGCCAATGCTCGGGCAAGGCCCACGCGTTGTTGCATTCCGCCAGAGAGTTGCTCTGGATAGGCCTGGCCATAGCCTTGCAATCCGACTAAATCAATGACTTCGTTTGCGCGAGCATGTCTTTCAGATTTTCCAACACCATTAATTTCTAATGAATATGCGATGTTGTCAATGACTTTACGATGTGGCAAAAGTCCAAAATGTTGAAAGACCATCGAAAACTTCGTCTTACGTAATTCGCGCAAACGCTTATCATCAAATTTGAGAATGTCTTCGCCAGCAAATTCAAGTTCTCCAGCAGTTGGTTCGATCAAACGAGTCATGCAACGAACCAGTGTTGACTTTCCAGATCCAGAAAGTCCCATAACGACGAATACTTCACCGGGAGCGACATCAAATGAAACATCACGCACGGCAATTGTGTTACCAGTTTTTGCGCGAAGCTCTGATCGAGAGAGAAGTGCGTCAGGTGAGCCGATTATTTTGTCGGCATTATTTCCGAAAACCTTCCAGAGATGTCGAACTGAAATCATTGGTTCGCTCGAGCTCATATGACTTCCCCCTGAATTTATTTCTCTAAAGTCCGGTCGGCAAACCAACCAGAACGTGCAGGCTCATTGTTGGTCCAAATGTGCTTAATTTCAAGGTACTCACCGAGTCCACTTTCGCCGAGTTCGCGGCCAACACCTGATGCTTTGTATCCACCCCACTCTGCTTGTGGGCGGTAAGGGCCGTAATCGTTAACCCAGATGGTTCCATGTCGAAGCGCGCGGGCTACATGGCTGGCGATTTCAGAATCGTTACACCAGACCGCTCCTGATAATCCGTAGATGGTGTCATTTCCTAAAGCAATGGCTTCCTCTGCAGTATCAAAAACTTCTACTGTCATGATGGGACCAAAGGACTCTTCTTGGACGCAATACATTTTCGTTGTGCAGCCACCTAATACGGTCGGCCTGTAATACCAACCGTCTTTCAAATCATCTCTAGTATCGCGCGATCCACCCGCAAGAATTTGCGCACCATCTTGACGCGCGCGATCCATATATTCCTCAATTTTTGCCAGATGGTTTTCACTAATGAGTGGGCCAGATTCAGCAAGTGGATCATTTGGTCCGCCGAGGTAAATCTCTGATGCTCGCTTAACAATTTCATTAACCACTTGATCGTGCACACTTCGTTCGACAATAAGTCTGGTGCCAGCTGAACACACTTGGCCCGAGTGTAAAAATGCTGCAGTCACTGCGTTATCAATTGCCGCATCAAGATTAGAATTGGCAAAAATAATATTTGGATTTTTTCCACCGAGTTCGAGTGCAACTTTTTTTACAGTCTGGGCCGCGGTTGCCATGATGCGCTTGCCCGTAACCAATCCGCCTGTAAATGAAACCAGATCTACGCGAGGATCAGATGTCAGTGGTGCGCCAGCTGTTGCGCCTGCTCCAAGAATGAGATTACCGACACCTGCAGGAAGCCCTGCCTCCTCCATTAATTTCATCAAATATATTGCAGTGGATGGAGTGAGTTCAGAAGGTTTGATAATAAATGAACACCCAGCAACAAGTGCGGGTGCAACTTTCCATGAAATTTGTAGGAGCGGGTAATTCCACGGACCAATTAGCGCACAGACTCCCACTGGTTCGTGAGTGATTACGCTATTTATATTGGCGGCCCCCACATCAACGATTCGATCATGGAGGGCTAAGCCAGTGGTTGCGAAATGTCGAAAGCAACTTGCGATATCTGCCATGTCATACCTTGCTTCAATCAAGCGCTTGGCAGTATCACCGCTTTCTAATTGCGCGAGAATTTCGGCATCCCTATCGATTAAATCGGCAACTCGTCCAACAAGTGCGCACCGATCAGCAAGAGACCAACGTGAAAACACACCTGAATCAAATGAGGCGCGAGAAGCACTTATCGCATCGAGGCTATCGCTCTGTGTAGCTTCAGAGACGCGCACGACAACCGAATTATCGTGAGGGCTACGAATTTCTCGTAAGCCACCATCACTTGCTGGGCGCCACTGACCATTTATGTAGAGCGTATTGACTGACATCGCAGTTCTTAGTCGAGTTCGCTCTTACGTTTTGCTACGAAATCGGTCAACTCTTCAAGAATTGCCGCATCCATCTCAGGCTTTTCGTATTCAGCTAACTTCTTTTTCCAAATTTCTTCCGCACGTGCGCGAGTATCTTTTGCACCTAGGCGATTCCACCGTTCGTAGTTATCGCTGTTGGTAAGAAATGGTCGGTAGAAACAATCGCGAAAGCGTTCCATTGTGTGAGCTGCGCCAAGGAAGTGGCCTCCATGACCAACTTCTAGATGAGCATCAAAGGCCAATGAATCTTCGTTAAATTCAAGTGGAGTGAATTCAGCCATGAGTGATTGCAGGATTTCAATATCAACAACGAACTTATCGTAGGAAGATACAAGTCCACCTTCGAGCCATCCAGCTGTATGCATTACCCAGTTAGTGCCGGCAAGAAATGTTGGCATCATGGTCATCATTGTTTGATAGGCCGATTGCGCATCAACTGTCTGTGATGAATTTAAGCCGCCGCCTCCACGAAACGGAAGGTTGAGACTGCGGGCAATTTGGCCAGTACAGAGAAGTCCAATGCCTGATTCAGGAGTTCCAAATTGTGGGGACCCTGATTGCATATCAATATTAGAAAGGAACGAACCAAAAACAACAGGTGTTCCGGGTCTAATTAATTGAGCGAGCGCGATTCCTGAAAGCGCTTCAGCCATTTGTTGCGCCAATGTGGCAGGAATTGTTACTGGACTCATAGCGCCCATAAGAAGGAATGGAGTAAAGACAACTGGTTGTCCGGCGAGTGCATATTCGCGCATGGAATCAAGCATGCGATCATCCCAGCGCAGAGGTGAGTTGCAGTTAATAAGGGAAATGAGCGCTGGTACTTCTTCAATAGCTGCTCGGCCACCGTGCAAAATTTCTGCAATGTGGATGACATCGCGGGCATTGACATCTGTCACGACGTTGCCCATAAAGAACTTATCAGTCAAAGTTGCTGCAGCAAATGCCATATCAAGGTGACGTGAATCAAGTGAGAGATCATTTGGTTCTGTGACAACGCCACCTACTGAGTCAAGTGCGTCAAAGGATTGTGAAAGCTTGCAAAAATTCTCAAAATCATTAAATGTTCCATCGCGCCTTACATCACCTTCGCGAACAAAGGGTGGGCCATATACGCCGCCGAAGACCATTGCATCCCCACCGATATGTACGTTGTTCTTTGGATTTCGTGCACGAAGATCAAATTCGCGCGGTGCTTTTGCAACTTGAGTCATGATCCAATCAGGATCAAATTTCACGTTATCGCCAGAGACTTCTTGTCCCGCTTCACGCAACATATCTAGAGCCCATGGTGACATGTACTCGATGCCGATTTCTGAAACGATTCTTCGCCACCCAGCATTTAGGGTTGCCATCGATTGTTCGCTTAATATTTCATAGCGCGGCATCTTGTTAAGAAACACTGTGTGTACCTCCAGGTGTGGATGAAAAACCCTCAATTATGGAACTGCCTTCAATCAAACTACATGGCGCGTGGCTATTGACCATGGACACGCCACGAGAATACGCTAGGAACATGGAACAAAGGTTCCATATAGTGGAACCTTTCATAAGGGGGTGTCTATGGCTAAATCTGAATTAACTACGGGTACTCAGGCTATTGATCGCGCCAGTGCGCTCCTGATAAATATTTTGCAATCGCCTACTCCCCCATTACTCGGCGCACTTTCTCGGGCACATGACATTCCAAAAAGCACAACGTCGCGAATATTGGCAGCGTTAGAGCGACAAGGTCTCATTAAGCGAGATCGCACAGGAGCATTTCTTGCAGGTGATGTTCTCACCTCATTTGCGCGTGAGCAAAATCAGGATTCAATGTTGGTGGCGCGTATGCGGCCGATTCTTGAATCACTCGCCGAAAAAACTGGTGAGACTTCCAACCTTGCAATCCCGGGCAATGGATATGTCAACATGCTTGACCAAGCTGATGGTCAATATCTCCTCGGTGCAACAAATTGGATCGGCAAGCGCGTTCCGTATCACGCCTCTGCACTTGGAAAAATTTTGCTTGCTTACTCTGCCGTACCTATTGCAGCAGGACGACTAGAAAAATTAACTGAAAAAACTATTACTTCTCGCACACGTTTGCTAGCGGATTTAGAAAATGTTCGAAAAAATGGATTTGCTCTCATTACCGATGAACTCGAGGAAGGTCTCGTTGCCGTTGCGGCACCCATTCGCGAGCTAGATGGTCGTGTCATCGGCGCGATTTCAATTTCCGGTCCATCACCACGTTTATCTCACAAAGATCTCACTCGCATCGGTGTGCAGATTATTGATGAGATAGAGGCAGTACAAAGCATGTCCTATACGAAAAAATCCCCTCTGCACAAGCAAGAACTAGGAAAGGTCGGCGCAGCATGACACATGATGAAATCATTAAGGCTCTCTTTGATGAGACGATGATTGGAAATGCACCAGCAGTTCTCGAACTCACCAATGCTGGACTTGCCGCTGGCATGGGCCCAGACATGATCTTGTTTGAGGCTCTTATTCCTTCATTGGAAGAAGTAGGTGCTCGTTTTGAGCGCGGTGATTACTTCGTTCCCGAGATGCTCATCGCTGGTAAAGCGATGTCTGGAGCTCTCAACATTTTGCGTCCACTCCTTGCTGAAACTGGAGCAGAGACAGTTGGAACATTCCTCATGGGAACTGTGAAAGGCGATGTACATGACATTGGAAAAAACCTTGTCAACATCATGCTCGAAGGCGCTGGCTTTAAAGTTATCGACATTGGAGTACAGGTATCTCCTGAGAAATTTATTGCAGCTATTCAAGAACATGAACCAGATATCTTGGGAATGTCAGCATTTCTCACAACAACTATGCCAATGTTCAAGGTCAATATTCACGAGATTACTAAAGCTGGACTTCGCGACAAGGTGATCATCATGGTTGGTGGCGCACCTGTTACGCAGGAGTATGCAGACGCTGTGGGTGCAGATGGGTTTGCAGCTGATGCGTCTACCGCTGTTCGAATTGCGAAAGATCTTATTCAGAAGAAGCGCGCACTTATCAATGCCTAAATTACTTAACCTCATTGAGCACGGCATCAAGAAGCCCATTTGGGATTGCAAGATGTGTGGTCAATGTGTTCTGCATTCAACAGGGATGACATGTCCGATGACATGTCCAAAAACGCTGCGTAATGGTCCATGCGGAGGGGTTCGCGAAGATGGCCATTGTGAAGTAAAACCTGAAATGCAATGTGTGTGGGTAAAAGCCTACGACCGCACGGTTTCTTTGCCTTTGCCTAAGGTATGGAAAGAGCATTACAACGATTTGCGTCCGCCAGTTGATATGCAACTTAAAGATACGTCATCATGGATAAATCTCATTACTAAGCGAGATCAGCAAACTCCGGCCGGTTGGGCAAAGCGCCAAGAAGACCAAAGCGGCGAGTAATGTCAAAACTTTCAGACTTATTAGAAAATACAACGGAGCTTGTGTACACAGCAGAATTTCCCGCTATCGATGGTGGCGGTATGGCACAGGTGCAAAAATATGTTGATCGCTTATCTCCATGGTTTGTAGCAGTGAATTCAACTGATAACACTGCCGCCCATGCTCACGCATCAAATCTCTCTGTTGCTATTGCGATGAATGACCGTGGTCTTGAACCCATTATGCAAATAGTGTGTCGCGATAAGAACCGACTTGCTGTGCAAGCCGATATGGCTGGCGCCAATCTTCATGGAATTCACAACATCGCCCTCCTTACTGGCGATGATGTCACCGCTGGAGATGAACCTGAAACTCGTAGAGTCTTTGATTTAGATGGGCCACAGGCAATTAATGTTGCATCCGTGCTCAATGCAGGGACATATCTTTCTGGACGTAAGTTAAATCCACCACCAAATTTTTATATTAGCGCTGTTGAAAATCCTTACGCGCCTCCGCATAACTACCGCATCGAGCGAGCACTCAAGAAACAACGTGCTGGGGCTCGTATGCTTCAACTTCAAATTGGATATCACCCTGATCGTTTAGAAAATTTCTGCCGTGGGGTTGCTCAAAGCGCTCCAGGGTTACACCTCATCCCCAGCATTGTCTTGGTAAAAAGTGCGCGCCCACTCAATTTTATGAACGATAAAGTTCCTGGAATTGATGTACCTCGTGATGTGATTGAGAGCGTTGAAAAAGCAGAGGATCAATCAGAAGCTGCCTACCAATTGGCTCTTGAACAATGTAAGCATGCGCTCTCTTTACCAGCAGTGCGTGGGCTTCACATTACAGATTTTCGCCACGATGACACACTCGAACGTTTAATGAATGATCTCGGCCGAACACCCAACCAATACGCGTAATACCAATCACTAGGGAGCACCACTGCAATGCATACAGTCGTTCAATCAGCATCAAAGAGCGTCACTATTGGTCACGATCAACCCTTTTGTATTATTGGTGAGCGCATTAACCCGACAGGGCGAAAGAAATTTCAGGAGCTCTTGCGAGCAGGTGACCTCTCAACAATCGCGATAGATGTTGAGGCGCAGGTTAAAGGTGGCGCAGACATGCTCGATGTCAATATGGGTGTTCCTCTTACTGATGAGCCAGCACTGCTTGCAAAAGCCATAAAGATGATTCAAACAATTACAGACTTGCCTATTTGTATTGATTCTTCAGTCATTGAAGCGCTTCAGGCAGGACTTGAGGCATATGAAGGTGTTGCTCTCGTCAATTCTATGACTGGCGAAGATGATCGAATGGAAATTATTTTGCCGCTGATTAAAAAACATAACGCTGCGATTATTGCTCTTCCCAACGATGAGACTGGAATCCCAGCAACGGCTGCTGAGCGCATGGTTATCACTGAAAAAATTATTCGAACTGTTGAAAAGCATGGAATCTCTATGGATAAATTGGTAATCGATCCACTTGCTATGACAGTTGGCGCAGATCCAGAAGCGGTAAAAATTACCTTGGAGACAATTCATTTAATCCGCGAAAAATGGGGACTAAACATGACCCTCGGAGCATCCAACATCTCCTTTGGTCTTCCTAATCGCCATGCTCTCAACGCAGCATTCTTGCCATCTGCGATGTCACATGGATTAACGTGCGCCGTCATGGACGCGCGCACACCTGCAATTAACGAGGCAGTGCGAGCTGCAGACCTACTATTAGGCCTTGATCCATGGGGTGGCAATTGGATTGCACGTTACCGTGCGCAAGAAGCTGCAAAGAACGAAGGATAAATCATTAGTAAGAAACCTCTCGATCCCTCGCTTGTACCTGTCCATGATGGCACAGGGCGAGTTAAGTTAACTTTTCGCATCCTTGAAAAGGATGGCACCCTGGCATCAGAAAAGCCGGTCGCCGTTCCAACAGGTGTCAGTGCATTTGATGCTGCTTCCTGGAATGGCGTTGCCATTGATTCAACATGTGGCGGGTATGGAACGTGCAAGAAATGTCGAGTGAAAATTTCAAGCGGTGATGTCGAAGCCTCCAAATTGGATTACCGAGCATTTACAGAGAGTGAAATCAAAGAGGGTTGGAGACTTGCCTGCTTGATTCGCACCTCAAAAGATATTTCAATAGACGTACCGCCAATGACTACTCGTCCCAAAGCTGCAACAGTGGGGGTTGGGCGCCAAGTTATTTTGCGCCCTGCAGTCCAAAAACGTTATGTCGAACTAGAAGACCCAACGTTGCATGATCAGCGCACAGACGTTGTTCGCCTTCTCGATGCCATTGACGATATCGAAGCAACCGTCTCACTTGATGCGATGCGCAGTATCGGTAAAGTTCTTAGAGCCTCGTATTTCAAAGTCACCGCTGTATTTGTCGATCAGGAACTCATTGATGTTGAACCCGGCGATACAACCGAAATTCGTTACGGAATTGCCTATGACTTAGGGACCACCACTGTGGTTGCCACTCTCCTTGACCTCAATTCTGGAACACCTGTAGCTGTGAAATCTATGCTCAATAAGCAACAACCCTTTGGCGCAGATGTGATTACCCGCATTAGTGCAACCATGATGGATGTAACCGCTTTGGATCGCCTACGCGGACTCGCACAACAAACACTGGGTGAACTCACCGCTGAAGTGTGTGAAGAAGCAGGAATTAATCCACTGCATGTCTATGAGGTTGCACTTGCTGGAAATGCAACCATGACTCAACTGCTCCTTGGTATTGATCCAGAACCACTAGGTGTTGCACCATTTATTATGGCAAGTGCTAGTTATCCAGATGTTCAAGCATCCGAACTCGGTCTTGCGATACACCCACGTGCAAAGGCAGTCATCATGCCTTCACTTGGCGCTTACGTTGGGGGCGACATCGTTGCCGGAGCACTTGCTTCGGGAATGGATCGAGATAAACGCCTTCGCCTCTTTATTGATGTGGGAACAAATTGCGAAATCATTTTAGGTGATGGTGAAAAAATATTAGCAACAGCGGCGCCTGCCGGCCCGGCCTTTGAAGCAGCTTCTATTAAATGTGGAGTGCGCGCTGCTTCGGGAGCCATCGAAACAATTAAAATCGTAGATGGCGATTTGGTCATTGGAACCATTGATGACACAAAAGCCATTGGCATATGCGGCTCTGGACTCGTCGATGCGTGTGCGTGTCTTGTGCAATTAGGACTCCTTGATCATTCGGGGCGATTTGTCAGCGAAGAGAAAGCCAAAGAAATTTCTCCACTGTTGGCTAATCGACTTGTTGAACGCGAAGGCGAGAGAGTCTTTGTGCTTACGTGGAGTCGCGAAGTGGGAGATCTTTCTGACTGCGTATTTCTCACTCAGCGAGATGTCCGTGAATTACAGTTCGCTAAAGCTGCGATTGCAACTGGATGGGCGTTACTACTAGAGGAATTTGGCGTCGCTGAAAGTGAAATCCAACAGGTGCTGTTGGCTGGATCCTTTGGTTCTTACCTCTCCCCCGCATCTGCAGTGAAAATTGGGCTCGTTCCTAAACTTCCTGTAATGCGTATCGTCTCTGCAGGAAATGTCGCAGGTGAAGGTGCAAAAATGGTTTTACTCTCAGCGCAAGAGCGAAATGGTGCCAACGCACTTCTTGACGAGATTGATTACATAGAACTCTCCGATCGATCAGACTTTAACGATCGATTCGTTGAACGCCTTAGTTTCCCGGTGTAGAGACATGTCTGTTGGTGTTATTGCCTGTGGTGCCATAGCCACACATATCGCATCAGTTCAAAAGGCAAACAATCTCGATATCACTATTTATCCTCTACCACCGCTCCTTCACAATCAACCTACAAAAATTGCTGGCGAGGTTGAGCAACTCTTGATTTCTCTTGCCGGCAAACATGAGAAATTTGCAGTTGCCTATGCAGATTGTGGAACCTATGGGGCGCTCGATGAAATCGTGTCTGCTCATGGCGTTAAACGACTAGGCGGTAACCACTGTTACGACATTTTTGCTGGCGAAAAAGAGATTGCTACGATTATGGAATCCGATGCCGGAACGTACTTTCTCACAGATTTTTTAGTGAAATCTTTTCAGCGAAGCGTCATTGTCGAACTAGGACTAGATCGTTACCCAGAATTACGTGATGACTATTTCGCTCACTACAACCGAATAATCTGGCTCGCTCAGAATCCAACTGCCGAACTTGAGATACTTGCGCGTCACGCAGCTGAGCAGATAGCCCTACCCCTTGAAATTCGAATCGTTGGCGAATCGGTTCTAGAGAAACAAATTCTCGAACTACTGAACTGATTCAAGCTCCATTGCCTTAAGAACAACGGGATTAAGCAAGGATTTATCTACATCGGTGTGTAAGCGATGACGCATTTCTGGAGTCCAGAATTGAACAATGTGGTGCGCAATTTCTAATTCGGGAGCGCCAGATGCGGGAATATTTGCAGCAATTTGATTGGCCATTCGAATAATCGAATCAAGTTGGCTATCTCCTGCAATGTCATGTTCGGCAATCGTTCCTGGCCCTTTCGAACTCGGAGAGATTTCCACGGCTGTCACTTTGTACTCTGGACAATTTGTCGCCCAATCGGAGAGATCTGTGGTGATGACGTTCGCTCCAGATTCAGGGAAATGAAAAGTTGTATAGACGACTCCAGCAGGAACGCTATCTGTAATACGTGCGTGCATAATCGTCTCGCCTACTCGACTGGAGAGTTTGACCCACGAACCATCTGCAATTCCGCGCATCGCAGCATCTGACTCGTGAATATCCAAAATATCTTCACTGTGCCATCTCACATTCTCAGTACGACGTGTCTGGGCGCCCACGTTGTACTGGCTCAAAATGCGACCAGTTGTGAGAAGTAGTGGAAACTTACGATTAGATTTCTCATCAGTAGCTACGTATTTGGTTTGCATAAATTTACCTTCACCGCGCACGAATTCACTTACGTGCATTGTTGGTGTGCCGTTGGGCGCTTTTTTATTGACTGGCCACTGCATACTTCCCAACTCATCAAGTCGAGCGAATGATACGCCGGCGAATGTAGGAGTTGTGGCGGCAATTTCATCCATGATCTGCGCAGAATTTTCATAACCCATCTCATAACCCATTGCCTGGGCTAGATCGCAGGTGACTTCCCATTCGCTCTTTCCAGTCTTTGATGGCATCAGCGGACGAACACGATTGATGCGTCTTTCTGCGTTAGTAAATGTTCCATCTTTTTCCAAAAATGAAGTACCTGGGAGGAACACATGCGCAAACTTAGATGTTTCATTAAGGAAAAGATCCTGCACAATCACCATATCCATCGCGCGCAAGGCAGCATGGACGTGCGTGGTGTTTGGATCTGATTGCGCAATATCTTCACCTTGCACGTAAAGTCCGCGAAATTTTCCACCAAGTGCGCTATCAAACATGTTCGGTATCCGAAGGCCAGGCTCTGGGCGCAATGTAACTCCCCATTTTTTATTAAAGATATCTCGAACATCATCGCGAGAGATGTGCCTATACCCAGGAAGTTCGTGTGGGAATGATCCCATGTCACATGAGCCTTGAACGTTATTTTGCCCGCGCAATGGATTAACTCCAACGCCTTTGCGTCCAATATTTCCTGTGGCCATCGCAAGGTTTGCAATACCCATCACCATTGTTGAACCTTGGCTGTGTTCGGTGACACCTAGTCCATAGTAGATCGCGCCATTTGGGGCAGCAGCAAATAATCGTGCTGCAGCGCGGATCTCCTCAGCTGGAACACGAGTCTGCGCCTCGAGGAATTCAGGACTATTTTCTGGCAAACGGATAAATTCTTCCCATTGCGCAAATGATTCAAGGTCACATCGCGCGTTCACGAATTCTCTATCAATGAGATTTTCCATTGCAATAACGTGAGCGAGTGCGTTGATGACTGCAACATTGGTTCCGGGGAGGAGTTGTAGATGATAATCAGCTTCTACATGCGCAGACTTCACCGTTTCTGTCACACGCGGATCAATAACTATCAACTTAGCCCCACGGCGAATCGCTTGTTTCATGCGTGAGTTAAAGACTGGATGGGCCGCTGCTGGATTAGCACCAATAACCATAATGACATCGGCGTACTCCACTGATTCGAAATCTTGGGTTCCGGCAGATGTGCCAAATGTTTTACTCAGTCCGTATCCCGTTGGAGAGTGGCACACGCGCGCGCAGGTATCAACATTGTTATTTCCAAACGCTGCTCGAATCATTTTCTGAACTACGAAAACTTCTTCGTTTGTGCATCGAGAGGATGTGATTCCACCTATGGCATCAACACCTGACTCATTTTGAATCTTTTTTAGTCCCGAGGCAGCGAAGGAAATTGCTTCTTCCCATGACACTTTTTTCCACGCATCAGAAATATTCTCGCGAATCATTGGGGAGAGTTGGCGGTCTGTATGCGTTGCATATCCCCAGGCAAATCGACCCTTCACGCATGAGTGGCCTTCATTAGCGCCACCTTCTTTGTAAGGCACCATGCGAACCAATTCATCTCCGCGCATCTCAGCTTTAAACGAACAACCCACTCCGCAATACGCGCATGTTGTAATCACTGATCGAGTCGGTGCGCCGATTGTTAGAAGAGTTTTTTCCGTCAGGGCGCCTGTTGGGCATGCTTGAACACACGCTCCGCACGATACGCATTCAGATTCTAGAAATGAGGTACCCGATGATGACACGCGCGCCTCAAAACCGCGGTTTTCAATCGTCAATGCAAATGTACCTTGTACTTCATCACACGCGCGAACGCATCTATTGCACACGATGCACTCAGTGGAATCAAATGTGAAATAAGGATTTGATTCATCTTTTTTAATATCTAAGTGAGTACGACCGTCATAGCGAACCTCAGTGAGTCCAACTTTTTGGGCCATCGAATGCATTTCGCACTCATCACCTGTGGCGCAGGTTGCCGGGTGATCTGACATGTAGAGTTCCATGATTCCTTCGCGCAGCTTCTTCACGCGAGGGGTCTGTGTCGAAACTTTCATTGCATCCGCCACAGGAGTGGTGCACGATGAGGGTGTGCCATTGCGGCCATCGATTTCAACAACGCAGAGTCGGCATGAACCAAAAGCCTTTAGAGAATCAGTTGCACACAGTTTTGGAATGTCTATTCCACAGAGTGCGGCAGCGCGCATGATGGAAGTATCAGCTGGTACTTGGATCGAAGTACCATCGATTTCCACCGTAACAATTTCGGTCTTCTCACTCGCTGGAGTTCCCAAATCAGGTTCGATAATCAGTGTCATAGCGTTCTCCTTACGCCTTGCCTTGAAAATCTTCGGGGAAATTGGTGAGCGCACTCTTTACAGGTAGTGGCGTCAAGCCGCCCATAGCGCAGAGCGAACCGTCAGTCATTACATCACAGAGATCTAAAAGCAGTCGAGTGTTTGCAGGAACATCCACCCCTGAGATTATCTTTTCAATTGTTTCAGCGCCACGAGTCGAGCCCACGCGACACGGAGTGCACTTGCCGCAGGATTCAATAGCGCAAAATTCCATCGCAAATTTCGCCTGACTCGCTAGGTTCACGCTCTCATCAAAGAGGACTATTCCACCATGGCCAAGCATTCCACCCGCTTGCACGAGTGACTCATAATCCATGGAGGTTGAAAACTTCTTAGAATCAAAATACGCACCTAAGGGGCCCCCTATTTGCACTGCTCGAATAGGGCGGCCCGAGAGAGTTCCGGCGCCATATTCGTTAATGAGAAGATCAAGTGTCACACCAAAGGCGAGCTCAACGATTCCACCACGTTTAATATTTCCAGCTAACTGAAATATTTGCGTTCCAAGCGAGCGTCCTACTCCACGAGCTGCATATGCAGCTGCTCCGTGGTGCAAAATTGCAGGAATGCTAGCCAGTGTCAGAACATTGTTAATAACAGTTGGTTTTCCAAAAAGACCTTCGATAGCTGGCAGAGGTGGCTTTGATCTAATCACGCCGCGTTTTCCTTCGATACTTTCAAGCATCGCGGTCTCTTCGCCACAAACATATGATCCGGCGCCTTCTCGAACTTCTAGATCAAATGAATGAGAAGTGCCAAGAATTGAGGTGCCCAATATTCCATTGGCTCGGGCAATTTCAATTGCGCGATTCATTTGATTAATTGCACTCGGATATTCCGAACGCAGGTAAATAAATCCTTGTGTTGCTCCAACTGCTACACCCGCGATTACCATTCCCTCGATGAGAGTGAAGGGATCAGCTTCCATTAAAATTCTATCCGCAAAAGTTCCGCTATCGCCTTCATCTGCATTGCAACAAATATATTTCTGCACAGCTTGTGTTTGCAAAACTGTGCGCCATTTAATTCCGGCAGGAAAACCGGCTCCCCCACGACCTCGAAGCCCCGATTCAGTTACTTCTTGAATAATCTCTGCGCCAGTTTTCCCAAGTGCGTTTTTAAGGCCGCTCAGACCGCCATGTTTCTCATAATCAGATAGTGACAAGGGATCGATAATTCCAACTCGTGCATAGGTCACGCGATCTTGATTTTTCAGCCACGGGATTTCATCGGTTTTACCTAGTGCAAGACGGTGAGATCCGCCGTGAAGAAAGTCTGACTCAAAGAGAGATGCAACATCTTCGGCAAACACGGGGCCGTATGCAATGCGTCCCTCGGGTGTTTGCACTTCAACAAGAGTTTCAAGCCAGAGGGCGCCACGCGTTCCATTACGAATTATCTCTATTTCTATTCCCCGCTTTGACGCTTCAGTTACAACGAGGGATGTGACTTCATTGGCGCCAATGGAGACTGCTGCGCTGTCATTGGGGATAAAAATGGTGATCATGGCATCAACTTTTCAACAGTTGCGCGCCCAATGAGTGTTCCATCAACCATCGCTGCGGGTCCCAATGCACAATTTCCAAAGCAGTAGGCGGATTGGATTTCAACATCTGCATGGCTCTCGTCAATGTTCACACCTAAAGCTTTTTGCATCCCTGCCACTAAATTGCGCGAGCCTACTGATTGGCACGCCTCTGCCACGCAGATTTTAATAATCTTTGCCGGCGCTGGTGTTGTGCGTAAGTCATGGTAAAAAGTGAGAACTCCATGAACATCTGCGCGAGAGACGTTAAATACTTGGGCCACAATCGCAACTGCTTCGGGATCTACATACCCGTACTCCTTTTGAAGTGCCTGAAGTGCTACCAATACAGGTCCCGGAGTAGATTTCAGTGGTTCGAGAATGGCATGCGCCGATTCCGTACTCCACTGTGGGTATGTGTGATGTGTCATTTTAGAAAAGACCCACAACTTTTCCATCAATGTAATCAATGCGCTCGGCAGACGGAATCTTTGGCAAACCTGGCATTGTCATGATTTCACCGCAGACCATCACAATGAATTCAGCGCCAGCTGAAAGCTTCACTTCACGGATGTTAAGTGAATGACCACTAGGCGCTCCACGTAGGGCTGCATCTGTGGAGAATGAGTACTGCGTTTTAGCAATGCAGATTGGAAAATGACCGTATCCACTCTCTTGGAGTTCGGCAATCTTTGCGCGAACCTTTGCATCGGCCGTAACATCTGCTGCTCCATATACTTTTGTCGCAACTGCTGTAACTTTTTCCCACAACGTTGCTTCATCAGGATAGACGAAGGTCATCTTCTTTGGGGATTCGCAGAGTTCGACAACGGCGTGTGCAAGATCTGCAGCGCCTTTACCGCCGTCTGCCCAATGTGTTGCGAGCACAACCTTCACGCCAAGTGCTTCAACCTTTGCTCGGATTAACGCAATTTCAGCTGGTGTATCACTTGTGAAATTATTAATAGAGACAACTAGCGGCAAGTTATACACGGTAGTGATGTTCTTAATATGGCGCTCAAGATTAACGATGCCTTTTTCAAGTGCTACTAAATCTTCATTAGTAATTGTCTTTAGATCAGCTCCGCCGTGGTATTTCAAGGCGCGAACAGTTGCAACCAAAACACACGCAGAGGGAGCGATCCCCGCCTTGCGGCATTTGATGTCGATGAACTTTTCAGCGCCAAGATCTGCTCCAAAGCCCGCCTCTGTTACAACATAATCAGCCAACTTAAGAGCTGATGTTGTTGCAACCACCGAGTTGCATCCGTGGGCAATATTTGCAAATGGTCCGCCATGAACAAATGCAGGAGTGTTTTCAAGTGTCTGCACAAGATTTGGCTGGAATGCATCTTTTAATATCACCGTCATCGCACCGTGAGCATTGAGATCACTAGCAAGTACGGGCTTCTTCTCACGCGTGTATCCAATAACAATTTTGCCCATCCGAGTTTTGAGATCTTCAATTGATGTGGCTAGGCAGAAGATTGCCATAATTTCAGATGCAACAACAATGTCAAAGCCATCTTGGCGAGGCATTCCATTTCCAACTCCCCCAAGGGATCCAACAATTTCACGTAGCGCGCGATCATTCATATCCACAACACGCTTCCATGCAATACGTCGCACATCAATATTGAGAGTGTTGCCATGATGAATGTGATTATCAATTAAGGCTGCAAGTAAATTATTAGCTAATGCAATAGCGTTAAAATCTCCAGTGAAGTGAAGATTGATATCTTCCATGGGAACAACTTGAGCGTAGCCGCCACCTGCCGCTCCGCCTTTCATTCCAAAAACGGGGCCAAGTGAAGGCTCGCGCAGTGCAATGAGTGCGTCTTTACCAATGAAACGAAGTGCATCTCCAAGACCCACAGTAGTTGTTGTTTTTCCTTCACCTGCTGGGGTTGGGCTGATAGCAGTGACGAGAATAAGTTTGCTGTTTTCGCGCTTTGGTAGCGCATCAAGATATTTCAACGAAATCTTAGCTTTGTAATGACCGTATGGCTCAAGGTGTTCTGCGCCAATGCCGAGTGACTTACCTATTTCTAGTACTGGCTTCATTGTTGCTGCTTGTGCGATTTCGATGTCGGACATGTTAACCCTTTGCCTCTCGTACTGCCTTGGTGAGTGCTGGAAGTACTTGGTGCAAATCACCGATGATTGCGTAATCTGCGTAATTGAGAATAGGTGCTTCTGGATCAGTATTTATGACAACAATCGTCTTACTGTTTTTCATACCTGCGATGTGTTGCATCGCCCCAGAAATTCCTGCAGCGATATAAAGATCTGGCGCTACTTTGGTGCCAGTTTGACCCACCTGCTCTGCATGTGGACGCCATCCAGAACTTGTCACAACGCGAGAACATCCGACAGTGCCGCCCATGAGAGTTGCAAGTTCTTCAAGATTTCCAAATCCTTCTGAACCACCGACACCACGGCCTCCAGAAACAATTACCTTTGCATCAGTGAGGGTAACTCCGCCTTTAGTTTCACCAGAATCGCGACTCAGTACTCGTACTTGCGTGTCACTCGCCTCAAGTGTTGGTTGGAACTCAACAACACTTGCCGCGGCTCCATTGGCGCTCTCTGGTTCGACAGAGAAGGCAAGAATAGAAGCGATTAATAGATCCGAATGAACATTGGCGTCTTCAATGAGATTTGCAGCCCACCGTGCACGAGAAACTTGATGTGGAGCACCTGGTGTTGTGCTCAGCGTAATAGATGAACACTCAGCTGCCATCGGGAGATCAAGAAATGCTGCTAAATGTGCAAGCTGTTCATTTCCTCTAGGACTACCAGCGGCCAGAACAGCAGCAGGTGAAAGTTTTTCGACGAGTTCTTTGAGCACTCGTCCTGAGGCCATCGGTGCATAATCAGTGATGCTTGCGTGAGTGGCAACATGCAAGACTTTCGCGCCATATTCGCCCACGACACCGGCGAGTGATGCGCCTTCGCTTCCAATGACGACTGATTGGATCTCATGGCCCAATTTACGTGCAGCTGTGAGAGCGCGAAGTGAGAGCGGGTCGAGTTCTCCGCGGTCGTGATCAACTAGAACAAGAATCATTTTAGATAGCCCCAATCTTTTTAAGAACTTCTACAAGTGCTGGAACTGCTTCTGGACCATTACCTAATATTTCAGCGCCTTTTGATTTAGATGGCGCTACCGTGAGGTTGAGTTTCTCCAACTTTGGAACGCGTGGAGATGTTTTAATCATGTCAACGGGCTTCTTTCGTGCCTGCATACGTCCAGGCACTGATGGATATCGAGGAATATTAAGTCCATCGCGCACAGTGATAATCGCAGGTAGTGGTGCTTCATAATGTTCGCGACCCGCAGCTACGACTCTTTCGCAATGAGCAATCCCGTTTTCAATCTTCATCGCTTTAACATTTGTCACAATGGGGCGATTGAGTGCGTGTGCAATGCGGATGTGAATTTGATATCCAGCACTATCGGCTGATTCTGCACCAAAAATAATGAGATCAAATTTTGTTTCCTCGGCATTGATTGCATCAACGAGAGCCGCGGCAGTTGCTTGTGGATCCCATTCTTCGCCTTGAGTCTCGAGCAAAATTGCGCGCGTGGCACCAATTGCCAATTGTGCACGTAGTTGCTCTTCGGCATCAGTTGGTCCAAGTGTTAGCAAAGTGAGCGTTCCACCCATTTGCTCAACGAGTTGAACACCTGCCTCCACTGCATTTTCCTCATGAGGGCTGATACCAAAGCCAAGGTGCTTGGTTTCGATGTCTTTCGCATCAGGTGTAAGTATGAGAGTTCCACCAGCCAGTGGAACGCGCTTAAGGCAGACCAAGATATCCATTACGCAAGAATCCGTTCATTCGAAGAATCAAAGACAGGTGTCGCGCCTACCTCAGCGATATGACATGGATAGTGCTCGCCAAGATATTCGACCAAGAATTTATTTCCAGCAACTGCCAACTCTGTTGGAATGTATGACATGAGAACATGCTTTCCTAGCGATGGAGCAGAACCAGCACTTGTTACATACGAGCGACGACCGTGTGAATCAACAATGGCTGCTTTATCCAGAGTCAGAATTGGCTCATTGCCCATCATGTATCTCTTCTCACCAGTTGATGATGTGTGATCATCAACGAAGAGCGAGCAGAGCATTGTTA
>WLNY01000013.1 GCA_009699575.1 Actinomycetota bacterium | reverse complement strand
GTTATGACATCTGATTGCCCAGATTTGCGGCTATTGGGAATTTCTGAAAATGATGTGCCTGAAGGAATTCAAATCATTTATAAAAAGGCGTTCACTGATTTGGCATCCCTTGGCGATTCAATTCAATTTTCAATTTCGGCATTAGCAGGTAAAGAAAAGATGAAATGGATAGATCCTCAAGGAACTCTCGCACCTCTGACTCGAGCTGGAATAGTGCGGGACCTCACCGATATTCAAATAGAAACCTTGCGACTCATCGCCAAAGGCTTGAGTAATGCTGAAATTGGGCGCATTCGATTTGTGAGCGAAAAATCAGTAGAGCAGATGGTCTCCCGAGTTGCGCTCCACTTGCACTTAAATGCCGATCGAACCAAGAACACCCGAGTGCTTCTCGCAGGAGAGTACTACGGCTGGATGAACGCGCGAGCAAGTTAAAGGCTTCGGGTATCGTTGCCCAGTATGGGCCTAGATTTACTCACTCTTAAAGCGCAGTGGAACGACGTCCTTGACTGTCTCGAGCGAAAAGATCGAATTGCTTGGATGGCTTTTTTTGATGCACGTCTAGCTTCTTTTGATGGAACAGTACTATTTCTAGATTACTCAGATGCTCGTAAATTTGGTTCTAGCCATGAATACCAACAAGCAAGAATTTCTCATCTCACCGCATTGAAAGAATCGATGACCGAAGTCCTCGGAGAGAATATTGAAATTCAGGAGATCGCATGAAAATTAGAATTTTTCTTTTCTCATTCACACTTTTCTTTATATCGGCGGTTCCGGCAAATGCAAACGACATTGGCGATGTCCCGGTAATTACTGATGCAAGCCCAATAACAACAGTTGATTTACAAGGACCTGGTGCTCGAATACACGGAGCAGATATAAGTCGATGGCAACACCCCAATGGACGGTCTATTGACTTCGCAAAAATGTACCAAGCTGGAATTCGATTTGTAATGATTAAGGCATCAGATACTCGAGATGATGCAGATGCATTGTCATACAAATATTTAAAATTAGATCGCACTGCAGCTCAGGCAGCAGGAATTTTCACTGGTTTTTATCACTACACAGTTCTGCCTGACGTGACAACGCCAAACGAGATTAGGTTAGATGCACTTGCACAAGCCCAAAAGGTCGTGTGGCGTCTTGCTGCAATAGGCGGGTTTACCTCGCGGGATCTCCCTTATGCTCTCGATCTTGAAAATAAATGCACTCGCCTTAGGACGTCAGGGACTTGTGCTAAATATGCAACATCCTCTGCTGTGACATTATGGGCGGAAACTTTTCTCAAATCTGTTGCTGAAAAAACCGGCCGCACTCCGATCATGTATTCGTATTCAAATTTCCTAGAAAGCTCAATGAAGCGAAGTGCCGAGCTGGCGAAATATCCTCTCTGGGTAGCGCACTATGCAGTAGATCCCGCGATTGCAAATGCTCAGCCGGGTCAGAAGAAACCAGGTTGCTACGTGCATTCATGGACTTCGTCGCAATGCCAAACTCAATGGACCATGTGGCAGTACACATCGTGCGGCCTTGCTCCGCGATACGGAGTTCCCGGCACCAGACTTGATCTCAATGTATTTGGCGGCACTCCCAGTGCGTTTGCACAATTACTTACGGGAACCTGGATTCCATCATCAGGTGATCTGATGCCAAGTAATGAACCAAGCTCCATGGCCATTAAGTCAGTGACGTTTAGCAAAAGCAATAAGCCACTCGTAGTGTCAGTAGATGTCTCTCGTCCAGATTCGACACCTGTTGTCACGGGAAGTATCAAATTAGTGGTGGATCCGCTGACTCCAATTGCACCAAAACCTGTTCAAAAAGTAGTGCGAGACACAAGTGGGTCATGGACGCTGACTGTAAAAGGAATTCCAGCTGGAACGTGGAATGCAAATATTGTGTATACAGATCAATCGGGAACTCATGCACAGAGCCTTTCACCCGTTTCTTTCACTATAGAGCAATCAGTAATACCGACCCCGACAGCGATTCCCTCGCCGACCCCGACAGTAAAGCCATCCCCAAAGCCAACTAAGAAGGCAACGACAAACGGCTGCAAGAATCAGATTCGAAATTAAACTGACGACATACTAATTCCGAGTGAGCTAGTTTCTAACTCTGCAATTTCTAAATATGCTCTTACCGAATCTTTTCTCTCCTTTACGCTCCAGCCCAACACGGGAGCGATAATTGCTGCGATGCTCTCGGCTAATTCAATTCCGTGATTGGGTGCTTCAAAAGAAATACGAGTTCTTCGTGACATGACATCATCAACACTTTGCGCCCCCTCATGGCTGGCTGCGTAGTAAATCTCTGCCTTTAAATAAGGCAAATCTTTATCTAGCGCCTTGGAAAGTTTGGGATTATCTTCAATAACTTCAAGAACTTCATTAATGAGTGATCCATAACGATTAAGTAAGTGGGTAATTGTCGCTGCACTTAATCCTGATTTCTCAGCAATGAAATTGGTTTGTTGAACAAGCGCAAAGTAACCATCGGCGCCCACCACTGGAACTTTCTCAGTAATGGATTCAGGAATAATTCTGCGAAGTTCGATTCCTGCAAGGTCAATCACATCCTTGCCCATAATTCGATAGGTCGTGTATTTACCCCCAGCTACACTCACAAAGCCCGGTGCGCTTCTATCAACTGTGTGCTCTCTAGATAATTTTGTTGTCAAAGAGTCTTTTTTATTTGCAACCAATGGACGCAATCCTGCATACGCTCCAATAATATCTTCAGCTTTTAATTTGGGTTGGAGAACTTTATTTGCTTGCTCCAGAATGTAGTCAATGTCTTCGCGAGTAGCTTGAGGTGTATTGGGATTGCTTGTGTATGGCGTATCAGTTGTGCCAACGAGCCACTGATTCCCCCAAGGAATAAGGAATAGAACTGAGATTTCAGTCTTTAAAATAATTCCTGAATTGGAATGGATTGCGCTACCAGGAAGAATAATGTGCACGCCTTTGCTCATGGCAACGTTATAACCGGGCTTTAGGCCAAACTGTGCATGCAGTTCATCACTCCAAATTCCTGCACACATCACAGTTGCTTTGGCGTTGACTGAAATTAATTTACCTGTTTGCGCATCGCGAACTTTTGCACCTGTCACCCTTTTGCCATTTTTAATCAGAGATTCGCATTTCATATGGGTGGCAATAACAGCGCCGTGACGAGCTGCTGTTCGGGCAATCATCATCGTGTGACGTGCATCATCAACTTGTGCATCAAAATACTTAACAGCGCCAGTAACAAGATCCAGACGTAGGGATGGAGCAATTTCACTTACAGTCTTTTGTGACATGTGCTTATGTCCAGGAAGAGATCTTTGAAATCCTCGAAGCGCATCATAGAGAGCAAGCCCTGCCCCTACATACGTACGCTCGCGCACTTTTTCGTAGAGTGGGTATAGAAACCCAACTGGTTTGACCAAATGAGGTGCGAGTGTAGATACAAGTAATTCACGTTCATGCAAGGCTTCTCTAACTAATTTGAAGTCGTACTGTTCGAGATATCTCAAGCCACCGTGAATTAATTTACTCGAGCGACTGGATGTACCTGATGCAAAATCTTGTGATTCCACTAATGCGACTTTAAGCCCACGAGTTGCTGCGTCTAGTGCGGCTCCGACTCCAGTAACGCCTCCCCCGATAATGAGCACATCAAAATCATCAGTAGCTAATGTGGAAACGGCTTGCGCTCGTTGGCTCGGGTCGAACTGAGAGGAAAACATTTTTCTCACTCCATTAGGCACTAGTTATATAGGCTAGCCTAACGCGTGCAGCAGTGAAAGGCTGGTTATGTCATACATAGGCGCTTTAGATCAAGGTACAAGTAGCACTCGGTTCATTATTTTTGACCACGCAGGAAATGTGATTAGTCAGAGTCAAAAAGAGCACGAGCAAATATTGCCTCACTCTGGTTGGGTAGAGCACGATGCGAACGAAATATGGCGAAATGCACAAGAAGTTATTTCCTCTGCAATGTCATCCGCAACTCTCACGGGGGCAGATTTGGTGGCTATAGGAATTACTAATCAGCGAGAGACGACCGTTGCGTGGGATGTCACCACTGGCAAACCGCTGCATAATGCAATTGTCTGGCAGGACACACGCACTTCGGAGTTTATGGATGATTTACAAATAGACACTCAAGAACATCTAAAAAGACTGACCGGTTTGACAATTTCGCCGTATTTTTCCGCAAGTAAAATGAATTGGCTAATGCGCAATATGCCTTTGGTCGCAAACGCTATCGCTAATGGAAGCGCACGATTTGGAACAATGGATTCATGGCTCGTATGGAATCTCACTGGCGGCGTTTCTGGCGGTACACACGTTACGGATGTGACTAATGCCAGTCGAACCATGCTGATGAACTTGGAAACCCTTGATTGGGATCAATCTTTGCTAGACATTTTCAATATTCCTCGTGAAACCTTGGCTGCAATAAAGTCGTCCTCTGAAATCCATGGGTACTGCCATCCGTCTGGCCCCCTTGGAGAGGCAGTGCCAATTGCAGCAGTTTTGGGAGATCAAAATGCTGCGATGATTGGACAAGTGCGATTTGAAAATGGCGAATCTAAAACAACATATGGCACAGGTAATTTCACTTTGCTTAATACGGGTACAGATATTATTCGTTCTAAAAATGGCCTACTAACAACTGTGTGTTTTAAGTTAGGTGATGCACCTGCCCAATACGCACTTGAAGGAAGTGTTGCTGTCACTGGATCAGCTATTCAATGGCTTCGAGATCAACTAGGAATTATTGCAAACGCTGATGAAACCGAAAAAATCGCGGCTACAGTTCCAGATACTGGTGGAGTTTATTTTGTACCTGCATTCTCTGGGCTTATGGCGCCGTATTGGAAAAATGATGCGCGTGGAATAATAGTAGGTCTCACTAGAGCAACTACTAAGGCACATATTGTTCGCGCGACTCTGGAGGCTATTTGTTATCAGACCCGTGATGTCTTGGATGCAATGGCCACAGATGCGGGTCACTCACTCACAGAGATGCGCGTCGATGGAGGAGGAACAAGAAACGCTCTGATGATGCAGATGCAATCTGATGCGCTGGGAATAGAAATTGTGCGCCCAGTAATTTCGGAAACTACTTCTCTTGGCGCTGCCTATGCAGCTGGCCTTGCCGTAAAATATTGGTCCTCTACTGATGAAATTAGATCTCTATGGCAAGAATCAATGAGCTGGAATCCACAGAATACGCAACAAATGCGAACAACCGGTTATGCCACTTGGAAGAAAGCAATTGAAAGAACCTTGAACTGGGTAGAGTAGAACCACTATGGATGAGATTAAAGAACTCGCAGCCGGAGTAATTCGTACATCTAAAGAGTTATCCGATGGTCGAATCATTCGATATTACGATACACACGGTCAACGTAGATCTAACATCGACACCAGAGAAAGTGCGGAACAGCCAGGAATTGGCGAATTGCGTTTAGATCCACTCACGAATGAATGGATTGCTGTTTCACATCATCGTCAAGGTCGCGTCTTTCTGCCACCCAAAGAACTCTGCCCACTGTGTCCATCTACTCAGTCGTTGCCTACAGAAATTCCAGAAAGTGATTTCGAAGTGGTGGTTTTTGATAACCGAACACCCTCCCTGCGGGCGCCACAAGGAGACTGGGCCCTTCCAGATTTGGCAGGACCTGATACAGACATGGGGACAGCTGCTGGAAAGTGTGAAGTGATTTGTTTTACTTCCGAACATGGTAAATCATTTTTAGATTTATCACCGCAGCGAGTACGAACCTTGCTTGAAGCATGGATTGATAGAACTCACGAACTTTCTCAATTGCCATACATCGAACATGTCACTCCATTTGAAAATCGTGGAGAAGAAGTAGGTGTCACGCTTTCTCATCCTCACGGCCAAATTTACGCATACTCGTACATTCCACCGCGCGTATCGCTGATGCTTGCAGTGGCACAGGCACATCATGAACGAACTGGGAACATTTTGCTCGATGATGTTGTTGCACGGGAAATTCGAGATGGTGAAAGAATTGTGGCACGGAATGAACATTGGGTAGCCTACGTTCCTTATGCAGCTAGGTATTCCTTTGAGATACATGTTGCACCGCTGACATCCGTTGCAGATTTAACGCAACTTTCCCCTGCTGCTGCCGATGCTTTTCCATCGATCGCACTCGAGGTGATGCGCCGTCTCGATGGAGTTTTTAATATTCCGATGGCCTACATTGCTGCGTGGCATCAAGCTCCGGTGCGCACTGGTCGTGAATTGCTTCGTCTCCACTGGCAGATTACAAGCGTGCGCCGCGCACCTGGAAAATTGAAATATTTGGCTGGATCGGAATCAGCGATGGGTGCTTTCATCATGGATTTGCGGCCAGAACAATCAGCAGCCCAACTGCGAGATGTGAACCTCGTATAGTGCGAATTCTTGTAACAGGAGGCGCCGGATATATAGGAGCCACTGCGGTTGCAATTCTATTGAGTAAAGGCTTTGAAGTTAGCGTCCTTGATGATTGCAGCACTGGGCACAAGGATTCAATTCCTGAGAATGTTAGATTTATTCGTGGATCGATTCTTGACTCCACCGCAATTGAGGATGCTCTCACTGGATGTAATGCAGTCATGCATTTTGCCGGAAAATCGCTCGTATCTGAATCAGTTGAAAAACCAGATCTGTACAGAAATGTAAACATTGAAGGAACTCGATTACTTCTAGAACAGATGCAATATATGGGACTAAAGAAAATTGTTTTCTCATCATCAGCATCTACTTATGGAGATCCGGCAATCTCACCTACTCCCGAAACGCAGATTGGTATTCCGACAAATCCTTATGGTGAAAGTAAATTAGCTGTCGATGAGATGCTCGCTCGAGAATCTTCAGTTAATGGAATCTCTGCAATTTCTCTTCGATATTTCAATGTCGCGGGTGCGATAAACATTAATGGTCAATGGCTCGCCGAGCGCCACAATCCAGAAACTCATCTCATTCCAATGGTCTTGCGCTCAAAACCTGATGAGCCAGTAAAAATATTTGGAACAGATTGGCCAACTCCTGACGGAACATGCATCAGAGATTATGTTCATGTCATTGACTTAGTGGATGCTCACGTATCAGCTCTCAACTCCCTGGACGCGCCCTCGCACACAATTATCAATGTTGGAGGTGGAATTGGATATTCGGTGCGCGAAGTTATTACCGCTTCATCACGTGCACTTGGTTATGACATCCCCACGGTAGATGCTTCAAGACGTCAAGGAGATCCTGCAATTCTTGTTGCAGATATTTCACGCGCGAAATCTCTTCTAAACTGGGAGCCTGTGAGAAATTTAGAGGATATGGTGCGCGATACCGCGCACTCTATTCATCCAGTGCGTTAATAGAGAGAACCTCTACGCCGCCAATTGAACCAAGAATATTGAGAAGATCCGTTGGGTCACTTCCAGGAATTGCGACAGTAATGTCATCAAAACCTTTTCCTTCTTCTGCCCCTTTAACTACGAGGCCACGAATATCCCCGCCCGCAAAGCCGATAGCAGATGCAAGCGCCCCCAGTGAGCCTGGGCGATCGGGAAGCGAAACCTGAAGTTTAAAAAGAGCCATGCTGCAATCTTACAGGTTAGCCATTGGATGCCGTACTACCCAGCTTGATGGAGTACGTCTTTGAGCCGCCACTACTTGGCAATTCCACAACAACACTTATTGTCGAACCTGGGGCGTACGAGCGGATTCGCACAATGGCACTTACCTGATCAACAATTTTTACTCCACCAATAGAACGGATGACAGCGCCAACCGGAATTCCAGCTTTATCTGCAGCTTCACCTGGGCTTAGTTTAAGGATTTTTGCACCAATGCCTGTAAATGTTGAATCAAAATAGACACCCATCACAGGACGTGTCGAAGTATGTGTAGGTGTTGAAATTATTTCATCGATGACTCTTTTTGCTTCATTAATTGGTATAGCAAAGCCAAGACCAATGCTGCCACTTGCAGAACCGTTGGTCAGTGTTGCAATCGCAGAATTGACGCCAATGATTCGTCCTTGAGAATCAATGAGCGCTCCTCCCGAATTACCCGGGTTAATTGCAGCATCTGTTTGGATCGCGTTAACAAAAGATTCAGCACCCACCGTTCCAGCCGATACAGGCCGATTAAGCGCTGAAACAATTCCACTTGTCACTGTACTTGCTAGTCCCAATGGTGAACCAATAGCTATGACTGGGTCTCCGACACTGATTTGCGAAGAATTTCCAATACTAAGTACTGGCAGTGACCCCTTCTCGACTTGTAAAACTGCAATGTCATAGGCGATATCGCGACCTATTATTTTTGCGGAAACTTGTTCACCTGATGAAAATTCAACAGTAATAGTGCCTGAAAGAGCAGCGCCCTCAATAACATGGTTATTAGTGATGATGTAACTTGAACCAGAGTTGGTTTGATAAACCCATCCCGAACCGGTACCGCTTCCAAGTGAAGAAACAACTGCAATTGAAACCACTGAAGGAGTCACGGTTGCAGCAATATTTTTCACATCAAAATTATTTGAGGTAATTTGGATTGGCGTGCGATTCTTAGTGCATGTTCCATCTGCCGAGTAGTACATCACCTTTGTCTTGGAATCAATACAGGCATTGGTACCGGCTGAGTTATTAGTCGCAGCAGTTGCTACTCCGCCTGCAATAAGGGCTCCTGCAATAAATGCTGCACCTATTTTAGAAGATGTATGCGATGCAATCTTTTTTGTAACTGCCTGCACGCTCATGTTAAGTACCTTCCGGTAGATTTTCTTAGACACCATCATGTTATTTGATTCTTAGAATTCTATGACAATTTCCTCAGACATAAATGCGGATTAGACGAGAGTGACCCACTCGCCATTAATGGCTACTTTTACAGAATCAAGTGGCGTCGGAGCTGGGCCACTAAGAACCTTTGCTCCATCTGCAGGATCAAAGACCGCTCCGTGACAAGGACATTCTAGGTAACCAGAACGCGCCGAGTAATTAACGGTGCAGCCTTCATGAGTACAAATTGCCGAGTATGCATATACGCCGAGTTTTGTGCGAAAGAGAACTGCTGGAGCCCCATTTGCCGCTTGGAATGTGTGAGTTGCTCCCTCCTTAATATCGGCTAATTTTATAATGTTATTTGAAGTGCTGGAAGAGTTAGTGGATTTTGATTTGCTGGAATTTTCTTTTGAAGTATTTCCTGAAAAAAGTTTACCAATTCCAGCGGCGATTACAGCCGTTGCTGCGACAGCTGAAATTCTCAATACGCCGCGTCGATCTAAATTAATTTTTGCCGAACTTCGATTGGAATACAAGGTGAGGAAATATGCGAGCCAAAGAACTGCGTAAGCGCTATCGCTGGCGAGGAAATATGGATTAACATGCCAAGACGATGCAAGCCATAATCCAATCGACATCGCAAATCCACCGAATGCTGCAAGAGTTGGAGATACCCACAAGAGCGTTGCAATTCCAATAGCAAACTCTGCGACCATTACAAATGCACCCACAAGAGTTGCGTGTTCAATCGCCTTATTGAAAAGAAATCCAATAGGCGAATTCACCGAGTATGCCGATAACTGCGTCCCAATAAACGTCGCAGATCCACGAGTGAGAAATCCAGAATCTGTTGCCTTATCCCAACCCGCATAAATCCAGGTGACTCCTAGCCATGCGCGAATGACGCGGGTAGCAAGAGATTGAGATTGCCATGATTGTGTGACACTTTGAATTCGACGGCTCATGATTAAAATACTAGAGCCTTGACCTGAGTAATTCCTGATAGGACCGGCGTGGAAATATAACGCTGCTCCCTGACTTGGATTCGAACCAAGAACCTGCCGGTTAACAGCCGGCTGCTCTGCCATTGAGCTATCAGGGACTATCGAAACTCTTAGGAGTAACGAGCGCACACTCTAGCGCACAGATGAGGAGTCGCTGAAATTGTGCAAAATTTGCCGCTTCTACAGTCCCCCAATAGCCACATCATGAAGGGTTCGGCGCGCACTCTCCAGGGCAACAAGGGTGGCAAAAGCGGCGTTATATTCATCGACATTTTCCACTGGGTTGAGTCTTTGCAGGCTCGATTTAAGTTCTGCTATCTGGCGGGAGATGCCTACCTCGCGAAGTCTGGCCACGATACTTTGTACATAGCCAAGGGAGACTTCGCCATCAGTTCGTATGGGCTCTACCGACAATTCCGTGAAGAGAGCTCGCATATTTTCATTTGTGACTTTACCAATTTCGATTGTGCCTTCTGGAGAAATGTCGTCAATAACAGAGCGCAATTCTCGATAGGCAGGGTGCGTAAATGCAGCATCTTCAATGGTCTTCCAGTTATGTAAGAGTTCTGGCATCTGCACTCTTGCTTTGAGAACTTCACGTTCCAAAATAAGTCGAGGCTCTGAAGGATCTGGACGCCAATTATTATCAATTGGATTCTCTTGCTGCTGTTCCGATGCTTGCACTGGCACTCGTCTTGCTCCTTGAGAAACTGCCGCTGAAACAATTTCAACATCGACGCCGAGCCATCCCGCCAGCAAGCGTGTGTATTCAGGACGAAGTGACTTATCTCGAATTTGCGCAACCAACGGCGCAGTTGCGTTAAGTGCGCTTACACGCCCTTCGGCGTTATCCAACGTGTATTTTGCTAATTCAGCGCGAATAGCAAATTCAAAAAGTGGAACTCGCCTGGCAATAAGATCTCGCAAGGCTGCATCACCATGTTCCTGGCGCAATTCGCAGGGATCGAGGCCGTTAGGTTCAACGGCAACAAATGTTTGAGTGACAAATTTTTGATCATCACTAAAGGCTCGCAGAGCAGCTTTTTGACCGGCTGCATCACCATCAAAAGTAAAAATCACTTCACCGCGAAATGCATCATCATCCATCAATAAGCGGCGCAAAATACGAATATGGTCAGCTCCAAAGGCTGTACCGCACGTTGCCACAGCTGTAGTAATTCCTGCGAGGTGCGCAGCCATAACATCTGTGTAGCCCTCAACAATTACCGCTTGGCGTTTCTTGGCAATTTCTTTTTTAGCAACATCGAGTCCGTATAAAACCTGACTCTTTTTATATATGGGAGTCTCGGGAGTGTTAAGGTACTTAGGTCCCTGGTCTTCTTCATCACTTGCTAACTTGCGACATCCAAAACCAACAACATCACCTGAAATATCTCGAATTGGCCATGTGAGTCGATTGCGGAATCGATCAATTGGTCCACGTTGACCCATCTTTGAAAGTCCTGCTGTTTCTAGCTCATCAATAGTGAAGCCTTGCGCGCGCAAATGTTTAGTAAGGGCATCCCATTCATCAGGTGCATAGCCAACGCCAAATTGTTGGCATGCGGCTTTATCAAATCCACGTTTTTGCAAAAGTTCGCGGCCGTGAGCAGCACCTGGAGAAGTATTGAGTTGCTCTTGATAATAGATTGCGGCTTGAGCATTTGCTGCAATGAGTCGGCTGCGCTGACCAGATGGAACACTTGGGCCAGATCCTGACTCCTCATATCTGAGCGCATACCCAATTCGATCTGCTAAACGTTCAATCGTTTCGGTAAAGGTGAGATGATCAATTTTCATAAGAAAAGCAATTACATCTCCGCCACTTTGGCACCCAAAGCAATGAAAATATCCCTTACTTGGTGTTACATGAAATGAAGGAGACTTTTCGTCGTGGAACGGGCAGAGACCTTTCTTTTGCCCGCCACCGGCGGATTTGAGTTGCACGTAATCGCCAACAACTTCATCAATGGGAGCGCGATCGCGGATATAGGCAACATCTTCTTCCCTTATGCGACCGCTCATGGGAATACTTTAGCGATTCTTAATCAGTCGGGCGTGGAGCGCATACGCTCCCGGATCAGTCAGAGCTGCGATTTGATCGATGACTACCCGAAGGCGTTCAGCGTCGTTCGCCGCGTTATTCCAGTCTCCCAGAAAAATCTGGTCTAGTGCGTTAGGTGCTAACTCATACAGTGCTTCTACAAGTTCGATGACTATGACTTGTTGTTTGGCATAACGATCTTGGGATTCGGCTGCTCGAATTAAATAATGTCCCGCAACTGATTTCAAGAAATCTACCTCTACTAATTGATCTCGTGGAATCTCTAAATTCGCTCCATATCGCGAAAGTGGCCCGTCTCCATAAACATTTCGTGTTTGAATTTCGGCAGACAAAACAAATCGCCCGATGAGTTGGCTTGTAGAATCTTTAAGTCTTGCAAGTGAGCGATGGCTGCCGTCGTAATTTATAGGCCAGCACGATAATTCTTGTAATCTTTGCATCGCTTGTTGCGCTTCTTCTTCCGTTGCATTACTTGCATAATCTTCAACCATCGACTTATACAGATAATCAAAATCATCTTCAAATGTACGTACGTGAATCTGATTCGCAACAATTGCATCTTCCAAATCATGAACCGAATAAGAGCAATCATCTGCCCAGTCCATAATTTGCGCTTCTATGCACCTCTTGCCATCTGGAGCATCTTGACGCATCCATTTATATATTTCTAAATCATCATCGTATACGCCAAATTTGCGTGGATTAATCGCTCGAGCCCAGGGGTATTTAGTTGCAGCATCCAAAGATGCACGAGTGAGATTTAGGCCAACAGATTTACCTTCTAATGTAATCGTCTTGGCCTCTAGTCGAGTGAGCAGCCGAAAACTTTGGGCATTTCCCTCAAAACCACCGCAACTAGTCGCAATCCGAGCAAGGGCTTCTTCACCGTTGTGCCCAAACGGAGGGTGACCAAGATCGTGTGCAAGGCATGCAGTGTCGAGTAAATCTGGATCAGCACCAAGCGTTGCACCGAGTTCGCGGCCAATTTGCGCACACTCAAGTGAATGAGCAAGACGTGTACGTTGAAAATCATTTTCCCAAGGAACCGCTACCTGAGTCTTAGCTGCCAACCGACGAAGCGATGCCGAATGAATGACTCGTGCACGATCTCGCATAAATTCTGTACGACCGGGGCGCTTGGCTGGTTCGTCGAGGAATCGTTCATTGTCGCGATCGCTATATGCGTTCATTTTCCAATCTTAACGAGAAATCCTTGATTGCCTAAGTGATCGCTTATATGTATGCCTCGGCGACCTAGGGTGATATATGCCAAATATGCTCCTGCTTCCCGGACAAGGTAACGAAGGCCAGATTCGCCTAGTGAATTGGGGCCAGTACGCACTGGAGAACATGTGCTGTTTACACCCAGATCATTTGCCATAGTGGTTGCACGAAGACAATGAAATGGATCTGTCGCAATTAAAATCTCTTTTATCTTTAACTCTCGAGCTTTTACAACGTAAGCCTTGGTGCTACTGAGGGTGTCTCGACCTATCTCAATAGCAATGATCTTCTTGGAACTCACTCCATGTGCGCGCAACCATGCACGACCTGAAGCAGCCTCAGTTGTGCGATCACCTGGCGCACCTGCTCCCACTGTAATTATGAGTGGGGCTAGTCCAATATCAAAGACACGTTTTGCTTCCACGAGCCTTGCCTTGAGCGCTTCACCAGGGCGACCATCATTTTGCGTGGTACCTAACACGACAACAGCATCGGCGCTACGTACGAGTGGATTGTGTGCGGCGTACCATGACTTTGCTAACGCATAGCCCGGTACAGAGATCATCACAATAATCACAAGAATAAATGCACGGCGAAGTAGTTTAAAAATAGTGATCAACCTCCCGAAAATGCATCTTCTATATCAAGGTGGGCCATCTCATCAGGATCATCTAGCCAACGATCAGGAAGAGTAACTGGACGGCTGTGGCTCGTTCTGCCACGAGGCTTCTCGCCTACTTCAACAGGATACGGCTGGTCATCTAATTGATTGAGTAATGAGCGAAACTCCTTGAGCGATTCGATCATTCCAAATTGGCGGCGTAGTTCGCTGGGCACTCGAAATCCTTTGAGATACCAAGCCATGTGTTTGCGAAGATCACGGCATCCACGATCTTCTGATTCAAAGTAATTAACAATTAATTCGCCGTGGCGGTACATCACTTCTCGAACTTCAAAGAGCGTGGGATGCGTTCGTGAACTTCCACCGTTGAGCGATGAGACAAGATCTGCAAATAGCCACGGGCGCCCGAGGCATCCACGTCCCACCACAACACCTGCACATTGGGTTTGTTCAATCATTGCAAGCCCATCTACTCCCGACCAAATATCTCCGTTGCCCAAAACTGGAACGCCCGTTGGCTTAAGGTGCTCAACTAAGCGCGAGATTGCAGACCAATCTGATTTACCTTCATACATTTGTTGCGCGGTTCGTGCGTGGAGGGCAACCCATGAAACTCCTAATTGCGCAGCTGACATGGCAGCTTCTAAATACGTTTCATGATCACTATCAATACCAATTCGCATTTTTACTGTCACTGGAATTCCAAATGGTTTGGCGGCGTCAACTGCGGCACCAACAATTGCCGTAAAGAGGTTGCGTTTATAGGGAAGCGCTGCACCTCCACCCTTGCGAGTAACTTTAGGAACAGGGCATCCGAAATTCATATCAATGTGATCGGCCAAATTTTCTTTACCAATCATTGTTACTGCGGCACGCATAGTGTGTGGATCTACACTGTAAAGCTGTACTGATCGTGGATACTCATCTGGCCCAGGTTCAATCATTCGAAGTGTTTCTGGAATTCTTTCTATTAATGCGCGCGCTGTAACCATTTCTGAAACAAAAAGACCTGCACCTTGTTCACGGCAGAGTTGCCTAAATGGCGCATTTGTTATTCCAGCCATAGGTGCCAGTACAACTGGCGGATCTATGAAGTGATCACCGCTTGCAAGTGGCAAGCGAAGTGGAGCTAGCAACCCAGAAGTTTTGGCGCCAGCCATGCTTCAGCCTGATCAATTGAAATTCGTTCTTGCGCCATGGTGTCGCGATCACGAATTGTGACTGCATGATCTTCAAGAGTCTCAAAATCGACCGTAATGCAATACGGTGTTCCGATTTCATCTTGGCGGCGATAGCGTCGGCCGATTGCACCAGAATCATCAAAATCAATGTTCCAGTTTTTTCTCAATTGAGCCGCCAGATCGCGAGCCTTCGGTGAAAGATCTGCATTTCGCGACAGTGGGAGAACAGCAGCCTTTATTGGGGCTAGGCGGTGATCAATTTTAAGTACCGCGCGCTTTTCCATTTCACCTTTGCTGTTAGGAGCTTCGTCTTCAGTGAATGCATCCATCAAGAACGTAAGGGCTGCGCGATCAACTCCAGCTGCAGGTTCAATGACAAATGGCGTCCATCGTTCATTTTTTTCTTGATCAAAATAAGAAAGATCTTTTCCGGATGCGAGCGAATGCGCCTTGAGATCAAAATCTGTGCGATTCGCAATTCCTTCGAGCTCGCCCCATTCAGTACCTGAAAATTCAAATTTATATTCAATATCTGCGGTGCGCTTTGAATAATGTGAGAGCTTTTCTTTTGCGTGTTCATATACACGCAAACGCTCGGGATTAATACCAAGATCGATATACCAAGCCATGCGTGTGTCAATCCAATATTGATGCCAATCCTCATCCGTGCCTGGCACTACAAAAAATTCCATTTCCATTTGTTCGAATTCACGAGTACGGAAAATAAAGTTTCCAGGAGTAATTTCATTTCTGAAAGACTTGCCAATTTGCCCAATTCCAAATGGTGGTTTCTTGCGAGAAGTTGTCATGACTTGATCAAAGTTAATAAAAATTCCTTGCGCTGTTTCTGGGCGAAGAAAAGCCATCCCTGACTCATCTTCGACTGGTCCAAGATATGTTTTCAAGAGTCCTGAGAATTGCTTAGGGACAGTGAATTGACCCTTATTTCCACATGCAGGACAGTTAATTTCAGATAGATCAATTGGCGCGCGTTTATGCTTTGCTTCAAAAGACTCTTCGAGGTGGTCAGCGCGATATCGCTTGTGACATGCAGTGCACTCAGTTAGAGGGTCAGAAAAAGTGGCGACGTGTCCAGATGCTTCCCACACTTCGCGAGCCAAGATGACGCAGGAATCAAGACCTACAACATCTTCGCGCCCCGTAACCATGGATTTCCACCACTGGCGCTTAACGTTATTTTTTAATTCAACACCCAAAGGACCGTAATCCCACGATGCTCGGAGTCCGCCATATATTTCAGAAGACGGATAGACAAATCCGCGGCGCTTTGCAAGTGAAACAATATTTTCTAAACGGTCCGTGGCCATAAAATTCTCCATCCGGCTGGCTGTCGGCGGTTCGGCAACTGATGTTGCATTCCGTGCTCATAGTTTACTGGCTTGCAGGATTTTCAAATGCACCTGGTTCATCAATTGCGCGAGCAAGAAGTGGAATTGCCTCCATTTTTACTCGCGTTGAACTCAGTGCTCTGCGATACGAACCCACATTTTGCCATTGAGTCATTAATGTCCAGAGAGAGGGATCATCTAGATTTTGTCCAACTTCACCGCCGAGGTAACCAACGGCTTGGGCCAAGGCAGCATGAGCCCCTTGAATCTCCTGAAAGAACTGATCAGCTGATGCCAGGGGGACGCTAAATCGAGCAATTGCGAGCATGGGATGAGCCTACCGACCCTTGAACCTTAGGGATAAACTGAAAATGACAATCATTTTCATTCTGTGATACTTTCACCCCATGAACATCGCTATTGGACTTGCTGCCCTTACTGCCGTTGCTACTTTCTCTGGCGGATTCCTGGCCATTCGATCGCGCGACCGTTTGCATCTTGTTCTCGGTCTCTCCGCAGGATTGCTCTTGGGTCTCGTTGCCTTTGATCTCTTACCAGAAATTTTCGAACTCAATACTGATCGATTCGGCAATGTTCCTATTGTCTCCATCGCCCTTGTCTTTGGTTTTCTATCTCTACACTTCGCCGAACAATTATTTGGATCACACGAGCCAGCAGAATCTGATTATGGCCACGAGCATGATCACAGCACCAATATCGCAGGAACTCTCGGTGCCCTCGCGATGGGTGGGCATGTATTCCTAGATGGCGTCGCACTTGGTTTAGCTTTTAAAGTAAGCAACGCTCTTGGTCTTGCTGTCTTCATTGCAATTCTCTCTCACGCTTTTAGCGATGGGCTCAATACAGTTTCGCTTCTCATTAAAAGCGGGCATTGGAGTAAGCGTGCCCTCAGTTTGCTCGGTCTCGATGCAATCATGCGTGTGAGTGGCGCCTCTCTCGCAACCTATGTAGTGGTGAGCGATAACGTGTTAGGAATCTATCTAGCAGCATTTTCTGGATTCGTAATTTACTTGGCAACTTCACACATCTTGCCCGAAGCACATTCACGCCATCCATCTCGACTAACAATGCTTGCAACAATCATCGGCGCTCTAACAATGTGGCTCATCGTTGGGAATATTTCAGCGTGAATAAATCAGAGACAAAGGTATTAGTAGCGTTGGAAAGAGTTGGTGGTTTTGCTAGCGCGCAAGAGATTCATCGAATTCTTCAACGCGGCTCACAATCAATTGGGCTGACAACTGTCTACAGGGCGTTGCAAAGCTTGCTCAACGATAAAATTGTGGACCTCTTGCGCAAAGACGATGGTGAGGCAATTTATCGACTGTGCGGGGAGACGCACCATCATCATCTGGTCTGTAAGTCATGCGGGGCAACAGTTGAGATAGAAGGCGGAGCGATTGAAAAGTGGGCTAAGAACATTGCCACCCAACATGGTTACACAGATATAGGTCACATGGCAGAAATTTTTGGGCTCTGCTCGAAGTGCTCAACCTAAGCTTTCCCGAAACGTCTCTCTCTATTGTTGTACTCCTTAATTGCTTGCCATAAAACTTTTCGATTCACGTCAGGCCATAAGACATCCATAAAAACTAATTCAGCATAAACCGATTGCCACGGCAAGAAATTGCTAGTGCGTTGCTCACCAGATGAACGTAAGAAAAGATCAACATCCCTCATTTTCGGGGAATCCAAATATTTTTCGAAAGTCTTTTCAGTGATTGAATCTAGAGCAACTTTTCCACGTTTCACATCTCGTGCGAGCTCAGTAGCGGCGTCGACTATTTCTGCACGTCCACCATAATTGACGCACATGTTCAAGGTGAGAACTTTGTTCTTAGCCGTAAGTTGCTCAGCTTCTTCTAACTCATCAATGACGCTTTTCCATAATCTTTTTGGGCGGCCAACCCAGCGCACCCGCACACCCATTGCATTCATTTCATCTCGTCGCCTACGAATGACATCACGGTTAAAGCCCATAAGAAATTTCACTTCTTCAGGTGAACGTCGCCAATTCTCTGTTGAAAATGCATAAGCGCTAATCTCTTTGACCCCAAATTCGATAGCACCTTCGACTACATCAAAGAGAGCAGCTTCTCCGGCCTCATGACCTGCGGTGCGAGGCAATCCACGTTCTTTTGCCCACCGACCATTTCCATCCATAACGATTGCAACATGTGCTGGAATTTTCATACTCTCTCCACCATGGGAAGACTGCGCAATCCGCGCTCGAGATGCCATTGCAAGTACGCAGCAATCAATCCACTGGCTTCACGGCGATTGCGACCTTCGCTCTCATTAGCGCTATCCCAATCTCCGCTCAGTAGGGCGCCCATGAGTGAAAGTGTCTCTGGTGCAGGAGTAGCGCATGCAGATGGACGGCAATCCAAACATACCGAACCACCGCCAACGAGTGAGAAATATCGATGAGGGCCTTCTTTGCCACATCGCGAACAATCCGTCATAGAAGGTGCGTATCCTCCGATTGCAAGAGAGCGAAGTAAGAATGCATCGAGTACAAGAGATGGGTCATATCGATCATCGCAGAGGGCTTTCATGGCGCCCACAGCTAAATTGAATTCTTGCAGCGCAGGTTCGTGTTCTTGCGCAGTAAATCTTTCTGCAGTTTCAAGGATTGCAGACGCAATTGTCCATCGCCTGTAATCATCTGTGACTTCTTCTCCGTAATTTCGAAGCGCTTCGACTTGGGTCACGGTGTCAAAAGTTTTCCCAACGAAGAGTTGAATATCTACGTGGCTTCCAGGTTCTAAACGCGCACCAAATTTGGACATTGTTCGCCGGACACCTTTTGCGACTCCACGAATTCGTCCATGATCACGAGTGAGCATTGTGATGATTCGATCGGCTTCGCCCAGTTTTTGAGTGCGCAAAATGATCGCTTCATCTCGGTAAAGGGCCATACGGGTAAAGGTAGTGGCAGGTGCTATCTAATTGCGCGATTTATTGCAGACACGACAGCTTTAAGTGAGGCTGTCGTGGTGTTGGGATCGATTCCAACCCCCCAAAAGACATCACCGTCGATTGCGCATTCAAGATAGGCAGCAGCAGATGCATCTCCACCAGCGGAGAGTGCATGCTCGAAATAATCAAGGACTCGAACATCGACTCCATAATCTTGCAAGATGACACAAAACGCTGCGATAGGGCCATTTCCATGACCTGATAGCTCGTGCTTCTCTCCGCGATCAAAGAGTGTTACCTCGAGTTGTACATCTTCATCCAAGACAGACTTTTGCGAAAGTCCCTTGAGGCGAAAACGTCCCCATGGCGCAGAATCAGTTGGAAGATATTCATCTTCAAAAACTTTCCAAAGGTCCGCAGCTGTAACTTCGCCACCTTGTTCATCTGTCATTGCTTGTACAACTTTGCTAAATTCAATTTGCAAACGACGAGGCAGATCAAGGTGATGATCATTTTTCATCATGTATGCAACTCCGCCTTTGCCAGATTGCGAGTTCACACGGATAACAGCCTCATACGAACGACCAATATCTTTTGGATCTATTGGAAGGTAGGGAACAGCCCACGTGTGCTCATCAACATGCTTTCCTGCAGCGGCAGCATCGCGTTCAAGATGTTCGAAACCTTTTTTAATAGCATCCTGATGGGATCCTGAAAACGCAGTGAAGACCAGGTCGCCACCATAGGGATGACGCTCTGGAACTCGAAGTTGGTTTGCATACTCAACCGTTCTGCGGACTTCATCAATATTGGTGAAATCGATCATGGAATCTATTCCGTGACTTACAAGGTTGAGCCCTAGCGTGACAAGACAGACGTTGCCTGTGCGTTCGCCATTTCCGAATAACGTTCCTTCAATGCGATCCGCGCCTGCTAAATATCCAAGTTCTGCAGCAGCAACACCTGTGCCTCGATCATTATGTGGGTGGAGTGAAACAACCACATTTTCACGATTCTTTAGGTGTCGACACATCCATTCAATTGAGTCGGCATAGACGTTGGGAGTTGCCATCTCGACAGTTGCTGGAAGATTCATAATCGTCTTCCATTCTTTTGTTGGCTTCCAAATATCATTGACAGCGTTGCAAACCTCAACAGCAAATTCCAATTCGGTGCCGGTATATGACTCTGGTGAGTACTCGAAAGAAATTTTTGTTTCTGGCACTGTCTCTACGAGATCAAGACAGAGTTGGGCTCCATCTGTTGCAATCTTTTTAATTCCCTCTTTATCAAGACCAAAAACCACGCGTCGCTGTAGGGTCGAAGTTGAGTTGTACAGGTGAATAATTGCTTGCTTTGATCCCTTAATTGCTTCATAAGTTCGACGAATAAGCGGATCGCGCGCCTGTGTCAGTACCTGAATGATTACATCATCTGGAATCAAACCTTCATCAATAATTTTGCGCACAAAGTCGAAATCTGTTTGGCTAGCACTTGGAAATCCCACTTCAATTTCTTTGTACCCCATTGCAATGAGCAACTTAAACATTGCCAGCTTGCGCGGCGTATCCATTGGATCAATCAGTGCTTGGTTGCCATCACGAAGATCCACAGATGACCACTTAGGTGCGTGGGTCATAATTTTATCTGGCCACGTGCGATCTTCTAATTTAATAGGTAGAAATGGCGAGTAACGATGTGCTCGCATCTTTGAAGGCTGTTGTTGTGGGAAATTCATATCTATGTGCTCCTTATGTGTGCGGCGAATGTCGTGAGTGGACCGGTACGACAAACCCCGCGGCGAGGGGACCGGTTATTTGGCCCCGCCACGGCAGCTTAGGAGGAGACTGCGTGTCATAAGGGTCTAAGCGTAGCCCGACTCATGCGAATTCGACAACCTACGAGGAGCATTTCGCCTCGTTGTAGAGATTTACGAAGGGATAAGCGTATTTGCGAAGATTTGCCACGCAAGGAGAGACTTAGCAACAAGAGAGAGTGTGATGTATGTGCGTTCTCCACGAAGGTAATTCGCCCATGCGCCAAGCTTTTTATATTGTGCGAACTGCACGAGTGCAAATGAATTGAAGAGTATGAAGAGCGAGAAAATAATTCCGTAGACGAACCCTGGTGCTTTAGCGTCACTTGGGTTCGATGGTGCAATTACATAAATTGCAATTGCAATCCAAGGAACGATTCCTGTGATACATCCAAAGATAAATGGAACCCATCCGCCGCTGCCTGGTTCTTCGTACTTCTCCTGCAACCAACCAAAGAGAATCATTGATGCATTCACGCCAAAGAGCGCGAGTAGTGCGATGGCATCAGAAATACCGCAAATTTGTGCAATCAAAACAATCATCACTGACGAACTTATTGAGTACTCGACCCAGCGGAAATAATTACGATGTTGGGCTAGTCCTGCCTCGTAACGTGAGAAAAATTGTGGACTCGCAACGATGAAGTGTGCCAGTGCGGAAAGTCCAAGGAAAATCGCAACTGTGAGGCCAACGGGAGTGCTAAAGAGAACGACTGGTTCGGCATATGTCGTTCCTGGTGGACCAGACATGTACCGAGCAATGACAGGCAGTGCGAAATCATTGCTCAGGGCAAGGACGGCAATCATCTGAGCAAGATGGAAAACTCCTGCGATGAGATTTGCTCGGCGAATATTTCCAGTCGAAAGTTTCTTAGTATCCATAGCAAAATGGTAACCAATAAATATGCAAATAACCCTTAAAGAATCGGAATATAGCGATCAAGTTCAAAGGCGCTGACTTGACGGCGATAGTCGTTCCATTCGGCGCGCTTATTGCGAAGCACATACTCAAAAACATGCTCCCCTAGGGTTTCGCGGACCAACTCGCTCTTTTCCATGGCAATGATTGCTTCATTGAGATCAGTTGGCAAAATATTGGCATCACTTGATGCGGTGAGTTCATATCCCTCCTCAATACCCTTAAGCCCTGCTGCAAGCATTACTGCGTAAGCAAGATATGGATTACACGCCGAATCCGGTGATCGGAATTCGATGCGAGTGGAGTTCTCTTTCTTTGGCTTATACATAGGTAAGCGAATTAATGCTCCGCGAGTACTTTGGCCCCAGTTAATCAAGGCAGGAGCTTCTCCTCCACCATGAAGACGTTTATATGAGTTAACCCATTGATTGGTGATCGCTGTGATTTCAGAGGCGTGTTTCAAAATTCCTGCAATAAATGATCGACCAACAGGTGAGAGATTAAATTCTGCATCGGAATCATGGAAGGCATTTTCTTCACCTTTAAAAAGTGAGACGTGAGTATGCATTCCACTTCCCGGATGATCTGAGAAAGGTTTCGGCATGAATGAAGCGTAGAAACCTTGATCGAGTGCAACCTCTTTAATTACATTTCGAAAAGTCATGATGTTATCGGCGGTGCTCAGCGCATCAGCATCACGAAGATCAATTTCCTGTTGACCAGGACCACCTTCATGATGACTAAATTCAACACTGATTCCCATCTCTTCTAATAAGGTAATTGCTTGTCGTCGAAAGTCATGCCCGACGACCGCAGGAGTGTGATCGAAATACCCACCCTCATCCACTGGAATTGGAATTTCACCCTTTTCTGGACGTGCCTTAAATAGAAAGAATTCAATTTCTGGGTGCGTGTAACAGGTATAACCCATGTGTGCTGCCTTGTTGAGAGTACGACGTAAAACATTTCGTGGATCAGCCGGTGATGCAGTGCCATCTGGCATTGTGATATCGCAAAACATGCGAGCGGCTCCTGGCGCTTCTGTACGCCATGGGAGAATTGAAAAAGTTGCAGGATCTGGTTTTGCCAACATGTCGGATTCGCTGACTCGAGCAAAGCCTTCGATGGCCGAACCATCAAAACCAATACCTTCTTCAAATGCGTTCTCAAGTTCAGCTGGAGCAATCGCAACAGATTTGAGGAATCCTAAAACGTCTGTAAACCATAGACGTACGAATCTAATGTTGCGCTCTTCAAGAGTGCGCAAGACGAACTCCTGCTGTTTTGGAAACTGTGGCTCTGAATTCATTGCGCCATCGTGCCAAAGGCTCATTACGGCAGTGTTACATCACCTACTGGGAGCCCTCTTGCCAGCGTGAAGTCATAGGTAAGCGACGGTCTTTTCCAAATGCACGGGAGGAAACCTTCGTACCAGGGGGATATTGGCGCCGCTTGTATTCAGCTCTATCGACCATGGTGATGATTTTTCGGACAAGGTCGCCATCGAGTCCACTAGCAAGGAGTGACTCAAGGCCCTCATCACCATCGACATATCGAAGAAGGATTTCATCCAGAACGAAATAGTCAGGAAGTGAATCCGAATCTTTCTGATCAGGACGTAACTCCGCGCTGGGTTCTTTAGCAATCGAATTTTCTGGAATTGGTGGAGTCTCTCCATCGCGTAGAGCCTTCTCATTTCTCCACCGCGCAAGAGCCCACACGTCAACCTTGTAAATATCTTTAATGGGAGCAAACCCACCCACAGCATCTCCATAGAGAGTGGAATAGCCCACTGCAAGTTCTGATTTATTTCCTGTTGCAAGTACGAGATGTCCTTCTTGATTCGAAATTCCCATCAGGGTGGTGCCTCGTACGCGCGCTTGAAGATTTTCTTCTGCGATTCCTTTGAGAATCAAATTATTCATAAATGCATCCACCATCGGAGCAATCTCTACGATCCTAAAATGAATCCCTGTGTTAGTGGCAAAAGTCTGAGCATCTTCAACAGAATGGTGGGATGAATATCTGCTCGGCAGCGCCACGCCATTTACTCGTTTTGCACCAAGCGCATCAATAGCGATTGCAGCGACTAGCGCTGAATCAATTCCCCCAGAGAGTCCAATGACAACACTTCTAAATCCATTCTTTTCAACATAATCACGAAGCCCAATAACTAATGCCTGCCATACCTCCTCGATATCGCCGAGCCGTGTGGCAATCTCATGTGTGACGGGGTGTGATATCTCAATGTCGTTGGTAGAAATAACTAAGTCTGGCGTACTCGTTGATCCCTGGAGGTCGAGATCAACCATCATCAATACATCTTCAAACTGGGCAGCTCGAGCGAGCAGTGTTCCATCGCGGTCGACAACAATTGTGTCACCGTCGAAAACTAAATCATCTTGTCCGCCAGTCATATTCACGTATGCAAGTGGTGCTCCAATTTCTTGCGCACGTTTTTTAACAAGTGCTAAACGGATGTCGTCTTTATTTCGCTCGAAAGGAGAGCCATTAGGAACAAGTAACAACCCTGGGTGCCGAGATGCCATCTTCGCGACTGCGCCGCCGTCTTGCCAGATATCTTCACAAATCAGGAAGCCAACATCGATTCCATTGATTCGCACAATCAAACTTTCTTTTCCTGGCGCGAAGGTGCGATATTCATCAAAGACCCCATAATTTGGTAGGTGCTGTTTAATGTATCGAGCCTTTATTTCACCCTCATGCACAATTGCAAGTGCATTGAGGGGACCGCGTTCGCTGTGATCCAAATATCCGATAACGGCAACAATGTCACCATATCCCGCGTGGGAGATTTCTCCAGCTAGAGCTTTTATGCGAGTAGCACTTGCCTGTTGAAAGGAGAGTCGAGTCGCAAGGTCTTCAACCGGGTATCCGGTTAATACCATCTCAGGAAAAACCACAACATGTGCATCGGATTGTGCCGCTGATGTCACGCTTGAGATAACTAGCTGACTATTTCCCTCAAGATCGCCCACAAGTGGATTGATCTGAGCCATCGCTAGTCGCAACTTCATAGTGCAAGCCTACTTCTAGTAGGCTTTGAGATGTACCCAGGGACTTCATGTGAAGCCTTGAGGCTGGAGGAAATTTCAATGGAATCTGCGCACACTCGCTCTGTCTATGGTGGCAAGCTACATAAACGCATCACAATTTCAGACCTTCAATCAGCCAAGAAAAGTGGTGAGAAATGGGCGATGCTCACTTCTTATGAAGAGATGACCGCCTCAATTTTTGATGAGGCTGGCATTCCCGTTCTCCTAGTGGGTGATAGCGCTGGTAATAATTTTCTCGGACACGAAAATACAATCCCTGTCACTGTTGATGAGCTAATTCCGCTCACTAGGGCGGTGGTACGCGGATCCACTCGCGCCATGGTTATTGCAGATCTTCCTTTTGGTTCATATGAAACATCGCCAGAAATTGCTTTAGAAACGTCTCTCCGGTTTTTTAAAGAATCGGGAGCGATGGCGGTAAAAATTGAAGGGCTCAGAATCGCTACAGTTGAAAAATTGATTTCGTGTGGCATCCCCGTAATGGGGCACCTCGGTTTTACCCCCCAATCTCTTCACCAATTAGGCGGCTACAAAGTCCAAGGCCGTAGCGATGGAGAAGCGATGATAGAAGCTGCTTGTGCTCTAGAAAAAGCTGGCGCTTTTGCCGTTGTTCTTGAAATGGTTCCGGCAGAGTTAGCTGAAAAAATCACTTCGGCGCTCGCTATTCCGACTATCGGAATCGGGGCAGGCCCTGCGTGCGATGCCCAAGTCCTCGTCTGGACTGACTTGATGGGTATGACCAAAAATCCACCGAAACTGGCAAAGGCATATCGAAATATGCGGGCAGAAATGCTCGGTGCTGCATCTGAATTCATGAACGATGTCGCAATTGGTACTTTTCCGGGTCCTGAGCAGAGTTATCGCTGAGGTAACTAGTATTCACGCATGAAAAAGTTGGCAATTGACCTCTCCCCTTTGCGAAAATATCGCGATTTTCGCAATTTATGGAGCTCGGGGCTTATTTCCTATTTAGGTTCCATGGTTACCTACGTTGCCATTCCATTTCAGATCAAGGAATTGACCAACTCGTATGTCGCAGTTGGGATTGTTGGAGCTATCGAGATAATTCCACTGATTCTTTTTGGTCTCTATGGGGGCGTCCTAGCGGATTATGTGGATCGAAAGAAGATGGTCTGGGTGACCGAGGCGATGGCCCTACTGCTTACCTGCGGCCTATTAATTAATTCACTTCTTCCCAATCCAAAAGTCCTCACTATCTACATCATCGCTGGGCTCTTTGCATCGGTCGATGGTCTCCAACGTCCCAGTGCCGATGCAATCTTGCCCCGCATTGTTGGACATAGTGATTTACCAGCAGCTAGCGCACTGATGAGTCTTCGTTGGCAGGTGGGTGTCATCATCGGACCAACAATTGGTGGAATTGTTATCTCCACGGTTTCAATTTCAGCAGGGTATGCATTCGATGCAATAACTTTTATTATTTCTCTTCTATTTATTTCCCGAGTTGGTGCAGTACCTGCCCAAGCAGAGGCCCAAAAGCCATCTCTGCAAGGCTTATTAGATGGAATTCGATATGCCTTTACTCGGCAAGATTTACTTGGAACTTATCTCATTGATCTTGCCGCAATGTTTTTTGCCATGCCAAACGCACTCTTTCCATTTTGGGCAGATCAATTAGGAGCGCCCTGGGCGTTGGGGTTGCTGTACGCAGCCGGAACTGTTGGGTCAGTTGTCGTAACGTTGACTAGCGGTTGGATAAAAAACTATAGATTTCATGGACGTGCTGTAATACTTGCCGCGATCGGGTGGGGTGGAGCGATTGCGCTGGCCGGAATTTCGCACTCCCTGATTTTTGTCCTCGTTTTTCTTGCCATTGCCGGCGGATCCGATATGGTCAGCGCCCTTTTCCGCGGCACAATTTGGAACCAAACAATCCCAGATAATTTACGAGGTCGATTGGCTGGTATCGAATTACTTTCTTATTCCATTGGGCCGCTAGCTGGACAATTGCGAGCTGCATCTATGGCAGCTGCTACTAGTTTGTCGTTTTCGGTAACATCGGGGGGTCTAATCTGCTGCGCGATGGTTGTTTTGCTTGCGAGTTTTCTTCCCAAATTTAGAAAATATGACGTCCAAACCAACGAATTTGCCGTCCAAATGCGACTAATTCGCGAAATTGAGCAAAAAACTTCCGACGAAAAAGAAAATCCGTGATTTTTTAATAAAAAATAAAAAAAACATTGTCAAAATTTCTCGAAGATGCACAAAAAATAATAAAAAATGTTTTGCGACACACCTTGTTTTTTTTCCACAAAATGCTGGCTTTGTGTGCCTTTTCCCGTCACACTTATCCACGAACAGGTTTGGGTGACGGATCCGAACCATTCCGATAGGAGATGTACATGGCTGCAGCTAAGAAATCTGCTCCAAAGCGTCGTAAGAAGGCTGCTGCAAAATCAGTAGCGCCAAAGCGTCGTAAGAAGGCTGCTGTAAAGGCAGTTGCACCAAAGAAGCGTCGTAAGAAGGCAGCTGCTAAGAAAGCTGCTCCAAAGCGCAAGAAGGCAGCTGCTAAGCCAGCTGCAAAGAAGGCGGCTCCAAAGAAGCGCAAGAAGGCAGCAGCTAAGAAAGCTGCTCCAAAGCGCAAGAAGGCAGCTGCTAAGCCAGCTGCAAAGAAGGCAGCTCCAAAGAAGCGCAAGAAGGCAGCAGCTAAGAAAGCTGCTCCTAAAAAAGCAGCTAAGAAAGCTGCTCCAAAGCGCAAGAAGGCAGCTTCAAAGAAGGCAGCTCCAGCAGCTGCTCCAAAGAAGCGTCGTCGCAAGAAGGCAGCTGCTAAGTAAGCAATCGCTTATTAAAAAACCCGCCACGCAAGTGGCGGGTTTTTTATTTATCTAACTCTTCTTCTCGAAGAGAATTTCCTACTCGTTCAAAAATTTCTGCAAGTACAACTTGATCTTCTTTCGATAAATGATCAACAAATCTATGTCGAACACTTTCAACATGATCGGGAGCGGCCGCAACAATTGCTTTCCAGCCCTTAGGTGTCATCACAGCGAAATATCCGCGCTTATCACTCGGGCATGCCTCGCGCCTCACCCATCCTTCATTCTCCATCACCTTCATTCGATGTGAGAGTCGTGACCGAGAGAGCATGGCCTCACTAGCCAATTCGCTCATGCGCATCCGGCGATCTGGGGCATCGCTGAGTTGGGCCAAAATCTCGTAATCAGCCATTGAAACATCATGGGGTGCGAGGTCTGAATCTAAGGCTTCAAGTAATCGGCGACTCGCGATGATGTATCTGCGCCAAGCCTTCATTTCAGTAGCGTTAAGCCACTTGGGAGCCTGTTGTGATGTAGCGTTTTCACGTGCCATACGGCAATCATATGACACTGTTGAACTTTCAACTACTTGACGCGAATCAAAGGATCTGAAAATTTTATGACTCTACGCAGCGGACTAGAACTCACTCACGTTGATCCAACGATTCGCCCCCAGGATGATCTCTACCGTCACTTCAATGGAAAGTGGCTTGCCACTCATGAAATTCCTGCAGACCGAGCCTCTGATGGAGTTTTTTATGCACTCCATGACGATTCGCAAAAGCAGGTGCGCGTAATTATTGAAAGTGCAACTGGCGCTGGAGACGCGCAAAAGATTGGCGACCTCTATCGCTCTTTTATGGATGTGGACGCAATCGAAGCCCGCGGGGCGACACCGCTTCACGCAGATCTCGAAGAGGCTAACTCAATTTCAACGCTCTCTGAATTTATTACGACAATGGCTCGCCTCGAAGCCAAAGGTACTGGTGGAGTATTTGGTGCATCGATATTTGCAGATGCAATGGATTCAGATTCTTACGCGATCTACATAAGTCAGGGTGGCCTGTCACTGCCAGATGAGTCTTACTACCGAGAAGATCAATACGAATCTATTCGCACAGCCCTCCTTGAGCATTTTGTAAAAATGTTCTCACTTGCTGGCTTGGAAATTTCAGCCAATGACGCTGCCTCAATTCTTGAACTGGAAACTTCGATTGCCGCTTGCCATTGGGATCAAGTTCGCGATCGCGATGCAACACTCACATATAACAAAATGAGCTTTGTTGAGTTGCAAGAACTCACACCGCACTTTGATTGGAAACTTTGGCTCGGTGCAGGTGATATTCCGCAAAGCGTTTTTGAATCTGTCATTGTGCGTGAACCTGATTTCTTCAGTGGCATCAGTTCGCTCTTTGAAAAATTTAACCGAGACGTGTGGGTTCTCTGGCTCAAGTGGCAGATCATTTCTGGGTCGGCCGCGTATCTCAATGATGCTCTCGTACAACAGAATTTTTCTTTTTATGGCACCACTCTTTCTGGTACTCCTCAAATCCGCGAGCGCTGGAAACGTGCTGTTTCCTTGGTTGAGGGCTCACTTGGAGAAGCAATCGGGCGGATATACGTTGACCAGCATTTCCCACCATCTGCAAAAAAATCCATGGAAGAACTCGTCAAGAATTTGCTTGAGGCCTACCACGTCAGCATCTCCGAACTCGACTGGATGAGTCCTGCGACAAAAGTAAAGGCTCTAGAAAAGTTGCAAAAATTCACAGCCAAAATCGGGTATCCAAATAAATGGCGTGACTACTCGGCACTAGAAATTACCGAAAATGATCTCGTTGGCAACCTTGCCCGAATAACGAAATTTGAACGTGACTTCGAATTGGCCCGCATTGGAAAACCTGTAGACCGCTCCGAGTGGTACATCACCCCACAAACGGTCAATGCCTACTACAGCCCATTGATGAATGAAGTGGTCTTTCCTGCAGCAATTTTACAGCCTCCATTTTTTGATATCGATGCAGATATGGCCGCAAACTACGGCGCGATTGGCGCGGTCATCGGGCATGAAATCGGGCATGGATTTGATGATCAGGGTTCGAAATACGATGGCGATGGAAATATGGTGGATTGGTGGGAAAAATCTGACCGCGATGAATTTGAAAAGCGCGCTGCGATTCTGATCAAACAATTTGATGCACTCATCCCCCTGGAAGCACCTGATTTGCATGTCAATGGAGCGCTCACAGTCGGTGAGAACATTGGTGACCTCGGTGGACTCACAATCGCATTCAAGGCCTACACACTGGCTTTACAGGGCTCCACAAGTCCTGTTATTGATGGTTTCACTGGTGAACAACGTTTCTTTTTAGCATACGCGCAGATTTGGCGAGGAAAAATGCGTGCTGAAGAAACTAGGCGGCGTATCGCCACAGATCCACATTCACCTGCGGATTTTCGATGCAATGCCATCGTTGGAAATATCAATGATTTCTACAAAGCATTCGATGTACTCGAAGGTGATGCGCTATGGATGGATGAGGCATCTCGGGTTCGCATCTGGTAACACCTTGACCTTTGAGCGCAGACTCAGTGACCAGGTACCATTTTTCGTAAACGTATAAGAAGTGGGATAGGTAAAAGTGCTCCTAAAAACATGACTAGGACCCACCACTGTTCAAGTCCTGCTCCAAACATTAATCCCGTAATTGCAGGACCAAGAACTCCCGAGACCGACCACTGCAGGCCAACTAATGCATTGGCGCGACCACGGATATTTTCAGGAGAGAGTTCATTGATCAGCGTTGGTGCACTTGGAGACCAAATCATTTCTCCAAAAGCAAAAATTATTTGGCTGATACATATAGCAAGACCTGCTAAAAACATTGGGAGCAGCGCACTCAGACCAACAACGGCCCATGAAGCTGCCCAGAATGCACCTACCGAAATTATTGCTGAATACTTTGAGCGCTTAGATAGTTTTCTAAGAACATAGGGCTGAAAGATCACAATTGAAAAAGTGTTTGCACCAAAAATAACGCCAAGCCATTTAGGTGAGAGTCCAAGATATTGTGTTGAATACAAGGGAATTCCCGAAGCAAGGACCCCATATCCAAATGTCATCAAAACTAACCCCGACACAGCTAACAAAATAATTGGTCGATTCGATAAGAGATCTCGATATGAACCTTTGGCCTCTTCCTTATCTTCTGGCACATATTTTCCGATCAGCGCAGAATTAATTGAAATGACTATTGCGAAATAGGCAAAGAAAGTAAAGGAATCTACATAATACAAAATCTTAAATGACTGGAGTGAGCCTTCTGAAATTATCGAGGCCGCGATGAGACTACCCAATCCAAGGCCAAGGTTGAGGAGCATGAAATTTAATCCAAAAATCTTTTGTCTATGTTCTTTCGGGGTTAAGCGCGTAAGTGCGACCATTTGCGGAGACCAAACTGCAGAAGCGCCGAGAGAGACAAGCACAGTTGTTGCCATCGCTTGCCAATGTGTAGTCACGAGCGACCACGAAAATGCACCGGCACTTTCTAGCAATAACCCGGCTGCTAAAACTTTCTTAGGACCAATGCGATCAACGAGGGCACCGTATGGCCCACTTGCCATAAGTGACACGGCTGCTCCGACAGAGAGCACAAGCCCGCCAAATGTATTTGTAAAACCTCGAAGGTCATGTAAGTAGACAAGCAAGAGCGACATAGTCATTCCGCCACCCATAGAATTAAGCACCAGGCCAATGAGCAACCGTCGCGAAGATGGGTTCAGCAGGTCAGTAAATTCACGAATACTTGCTGGAATCAATGACGGCATTGGCAGAGCCTATATCTCTGCCACAATTGGCGAATGAGCACCGGCTTTGAATTTGAGATATATAAGCGAGAGGAAAATTCTCTTGCCCGTGTGGGCACCATCACCACCCCCCACGGAAAAATTCAAACGCCTGCCTTTATTCCTGTAGGCACTAAGGCGACTGTGAAGTCCGTCCTGCCAGAGTCAATGCAGGATCTTGGCTCCCAAGCTCTATTAGCAAATGCGTATCACCTCTATTTGCAGCCAGGTCCAGATGTTCTGGATGAGGCCGGTGGTCTTGCCAGATTCATGAATTGGCCTGGACCAACAATTACCGATAGCGGTGGATTCCAAGTTTTATCTCTTGGTGTTGGGTTTAAAAAAGTACTTGCAATGGATGCCAAGACATTTCGGTCCGATCAAGTTATTGCTGGAAATAAAGATCGTTTGGCCCATGTCGATGACGAGGGAGTGACTTTTAAATCTCACCTTGATGGATCAATGCATCGCTTTACCCCTGAAATTTCGATGCAAGTTCAGCACCAAATAGGGGCCGACATTATGTTTGCCTTCGATGAATGTACGACGCTGCACAACACCCGCCCGTATCAAGAACTCGCGATGGATCGCACACTTGCATGGGCAATTCGCTGCCTCGATGAACATAAGAGATTGACCGAAGTACGAGCTGAAAAACCATATCAAGCACTTTTTGGCGTGATCCAAGGGGCGCAGTATGAGGACTTACGCAAAAAAGCAGCAGGAGATCTTGGCGCATTAAGCAGTTCCGGGATTGAATTTGATGGATTTGGAATTGGTGGCGCATTAGATAAAAATCAACTAGGCACGATTATTAATTGGGTTAATAGCACGCTTCCCGAAAATAAACCTAAGCATCTCCTTGGAATCGGCGCACCAGAAGATCTTTTCGTGGGCGTTGAAAACGGCGTTGACACCTTTGATTGTGTACTTGCTTCTCGAATCGCGCGAACGAGTGCTGTCTACACGATGGAGGGCCGATTTAATGTCTCGAATGCAACGTTTAAAAGAGATTTCAACCCCATCGATGACGAATGTGATTGCTATACCTGCCAAAACTACACGCGTGCATATCTCAATCACGTCTTTCGTGGAAAAGAAATTATCGCAGCAACGCTTGCTACGATTCATAATGAGCGATTTATAGTTCGTTTAGTAGATCAAATGCGCCAAGCGCTCCTTGACGGAAATTTTGCAGATATGAAAGAAGACTTCCTGGGACGTTACAAACATAAATCAGGACAGTCGAGAGATTAATTCTCCACAGTATCTATAGCAGAGGTTCCAACAGGATTCCATCCACCTGGCACTAGATCGAGAGCCTCATCTGGGCCCCACGTGTGATCAAAGTAAGGATGCAACTTCGAAGGATTTTCTAATACAGGACTGAGCATTTGCCAAGACTGTAACACCGCATCAATACGAGTGAATCGAAAGTGATCTCCAACAATGGCTGCGTCAAGCAAGCGTTCGTAAGCCTCTTTACGTTCTCCCAGTGCTGCTGCAAATTCCACAGTGAGATCCACTTTATCTGTTAGTAATTTCGATCCAGGTGTTTTTGCCTGCAATGAAAGGTCTACGCCATCTCTTTTTCCCATTCGAAAACGGACGATATTAGGCTCTGGACGAGGTTCCCCTGGAGCGCTAAAAAGTAAACGAGGCGGTTGTTTAAATTCTACGACAGCTTCCATCGTTGATTCAGGTAATTTTTTGCCGGTACGCATATAGATCGGAACGCCCGCCCAGCGCCAGTTATCAATAAAGACTCTCATTGCAACAAATGTTTCAGTCTGTGAATGATCAGCAACACCATCTTCGTCAAGATAACCAACGTATTGACCACGGACGACATCATCGGGTTGAACATCACGAACTGCCGAGAGAACTTTCATTTTCTCATCTTGCAACGATTGAGAACTCATTTCAATGGGTGGTTCCATGGTGAGCATTGAGAGTACTTGCAGCAAATGGTTTTGAAGGACATCGCGAGTTGCACCTACTCCATCATAGAATTTTCCACGGCCTTCAATTCCAAAATCTTCCGACATCGTAATTTGTACATTTGAAATGTAATTACGGTTCCATACAGGTTCAAAGAGCGTGTTTGCGAATCGAAATACCAGAAGATCTTCTACTGATTCTTTTCCAAGATAATGATCGATGCGATAAATCTGATCCTCAGGCAATAAAGTTTTCAACGAATTATCCAGATCAATGGCGCTTTGAAGATCGCGCCCGAATGGTTTTTCTACAACCACTCGCGCCGAATTCGTCAGGCCAACATCATGTAAGCCCTTCGTGACATCGGCGAACATGTGTGGTGCGATAGCTAAATAAATCACCGGCAATGCAAATGGGGCGAGCGCAGCTTTAAGCGCCACAAAAGTTTCAGGGTTGCCATAGTCACCGGAAACCATATTGAGCTCTGCCAGCAAATGCTGCAAAACATCCTCTTTGAGATCAGGTTTACGCTCACGAATCGCAGTTTCCGCTTGAGCCTTGAATTCGCTTTGAGTCCATTTAGAGGATGCAACAGCGAAAACTGGAATATCTAATTCACCATGCTCCTCCATCTCATAGAGAGCTGGATACAACTTCTTCTTAGCTAAATCCCCTGTCGCACCAAAAAGTACGAGTACATCTGCGCGCAATTAATTAGCCCTTCTTTGGACGTTCATTGTGACCACCGAATTTAAATCGCATGGCACTCAGTACTCGGTTTGCATAATCATCGTTATCGCGAGAGGCGAAACGCGAATAGAGCGATGCGCCAAGGACGTGCGCTGGAACACCAGCTTCAATTGCTGCTTGAACTGTCCATCGACCTTCGCCACTGTCGCTGACTTCGGTGGAGTATTCGGCCAAGTCACTGCTCTCTTGCAACGCTTGTGCGGTGAGATCAAGTAACCACGACGCGACTACGCCACCACGTCGCCATACTTCAGTAATTTCTGGAATATCTAAGTCATACGCTGGAGTCATTTCATCTGCAGCTTCAAAAATTGCCAGTCCTTCTGCAAAAGCTGCCATCATTCCGTATTCAATTCCGTTATGAACCATCTTCACAAAATGGCCAGCGCCGACAGGTCCGCAATGTAAATATCCATATTCGCTTTGTGCTGGCTCACCTGTGCGACCGGGTGTGCGAGAAGCGGCTTCGACTCCTGGTGCAAGTGCCTTAAAAATTGGATCGAGTGCATCGACAATATTCTTATCTCCGCCAATCATGAGGCTATATCCGCGTTCTAGTCCCCATACGCCACCGCTTGTGCCAATATCTACAAAGTTAATTCCCATTGTTTTTAATTTTTCTGCGTTCACCAAATCATTTCGGTAATAGGAGTTTCCACCATCAATGATCGTGTCACCCGGGCTGAGGTACTGAGCAATGTCGGCAATCGTTGAATCGGTAACACTTGCCGGGACCATTACCCAGATAGTTCGAGGAGTTGGGAGCTTGGCGGCGAGATCAGCCAAATCAGATGCCCCGATGAGTCCTTCACCAACTAGCGTCTTTACCGCCTCTGCGTTGACATCGAAGACCACAGTGGCAATATTGTGGCGGGCGAGGCGGCGCACGATATTTGCGCCCATTTTGCCTAGGCCAACCATTCCAAGATGAGGGGCTTGCTGAGTAGTTGCGCTCATGTGTATTCCTCTTTCGACAAGGATCTCCGGTGTCGGGCGCCTCAGTCTACTCTGCGAGAAATGCCTCAGTATCCGCGATGAGGCGTGTGAGATTGACCCCATGAACGTGAGAAGCGGGAATGGCACGGTCTTCTTCCACGATTGCTGCAACCGCTGCCCCCTTTGAGGCGCCAGCAACGACTATCCATACTTCATCTGCACTATTTATAAATGCCATTGAAAACGAGATTCGTTGTAGTGGGGGCTTAGGGGAATCTATAACAGCGATGATCGAACGAGTTTCATTCTCATCCCATTGCTTCGGAAAAAGTGAAGCGACATGACCATCAGGACCAACTCCAAGAATGATCAAATCCATCACTACTCCATCAGTAGCTTTGGCGTAATTACTCACTGCTTCTTCAAGAGTTGGGACCTGATCTGAACCTAAAGATTCGTGCACAACAATATTTTTATTTGTTAAGTGGTTACGAATTGAAAGTGCATTTCTTTCCGTACTTGTTGATTCAACGAACCTCTCATCACTCCACCACAGATGGAGGCCAACAAATTGATCTGGTTGGGTATTCCATTGCTCCAGCATTTTTTCTGTCAATGTCAGACCTAAAGTGCCACCCGTGAGGGCAAGATGAAATGTTCCATTTGCAAGCAAACCTAATTGAATCGCATCAATAGCTTGTGAGGTTACCTCGTGGCAGAGTTCAACTTCATCTGCATAAATCGTGAGATCTAGGTCGTCCTCAAAATCTTCCATTGCGAAAGTCTATCGCGCTCATTTCGTAAATATCTTCAGGGCCATCAATGTCATCTATCTGTTGACCCATATACGTAAACCCAAATGATTTCACCAATCCAATTGAGGCAATATTTTCAGGACTGACCGTGTATCGCAAAGTAGAAACTACAGGATCTAAAATTGCCCAATTCCACATCCCCGCTAGGGCTTCATGGCCGTACCCCATTCGATGAAATGCGCTCTCAATACCTAAGCCAATTTCTAACATCCCATCCTCATCGGGTCGACCATGAAAACTTGTACTCCCAATAATCTCTCGAGTATCTGCCTGCACAATCCATCGAACGAACCATTTGTTGAGGCGTGGATCTTCTTTAACCTGGGGTACCCTCCACGCCAGCGGACCTTGAAAATCAACAAGCACGCGATATGGGTTAAGAAAATCCTTACCTCTCAGTGCTTGTGTATCATCGCGATTCTCAAAGAGAAAAATTAAGTCATCGGCTTCGATATGGTGAAGTTCTAATCGACGTGTAAATATGACTGGTGATTCCATGAGGCAAGAGTAATGTTTGAACGATTTAAATACTGTAAAGCCTAGAATTACCCAAGTGTCAGTTGTAGAATTTGTAGATGCTTACACTTCACTCCATTGATCTTTGGCAACAACTCACTGTCTTCATTGATGGAACCATCGCCGCGATCTTGGGGTCAATCATTGGTTGGGAACGAGATCGCGCTGGAAAATCTGCCGGTCCTCGCACTATGGCACTGGTCGGCACCTCATCGGCAGTTGTCGTCGCCATTGGCGCGGTCCTAGATAAAGCTGCCGATTACGGAGATCCAACTCGGGCGCTTCACGCCATTATTACTGGCATCGGATTCCTCGGGGCTGGCCTGATCTTTACTAATCAGCGCTCAGGAATTCAGGGGGTCACCACCGCAGCAACTGTCTTTGCTACCGCCTCCATGGGAGTCGCTGTCGGCCTTGGTTTTCAACTCGTTGCCGTGGGATTTACAGTCATTATTCTCATTGTCTTGCGATCAACCCAGGTGCTCGAACTCGCTGCCTCGCGCAGGGATGGTCAAGGTTAATTTTCTATATATTTTTGGGGTTAATCTATCCTTGAGAGTTTGCTGAAAATTTAAAGCAAAGGAGTGCCCTGCCTCTAGCAATTACGAGGATAAGGGTGAATATTAAGCGCACTGAACTGTTTCGTTCCCCTGCGAAACTTCACGCACCCAGGAGATCTGGGCCCTACAAAAGAAAGAGGTCACTTGTGTCCAAGAGACTCAAAGTACTTGCAACTGTAGTCGGTGCTGTACTTGCAACTTCAGCACTCGCAGCAATTCCAGCTGGCGCAGCAGCATCAAAGGCAGCGAACGCAACTTCAGCAAAAGCTGTTGGTGGCCTAGCTGGTTTGATCAAACTAGCCAAAGCCGAGAAGGAACTTAACATCATTGCTTGCCCTGACGATTGGTCAAACTACGGCGAGCTCAAGGCAGGTTTCACTAAGAAGTACGGCATCAAAGTTAATAGCTACGACGAGCAGATCTCTAGCGCTGCCGAACTTGTCGCTGCCAAAACTCTCAAGGGTCAAAGCCGTCAACCAGATGTCGTCGATATTGGTATTGGTTTTACCGCCCAAGGAATTAACGAAGGTCTCTTTTCGAATTACAAAGTACTGACATGGAACGACATTGCTCCATCAGCAAAAGGACCAAACGGCGAATACACATTTGATTACGGCGGGTTCGTTTCAATTGGGTATGACGCAAAGCGCGTTTCACCTGCTCCAACATCAATTAAGGATCTCCTTAACCCTGCCTACAAGGGCCAGGTTGCACTCAATGGAAACCCAGCAACAGCTGGAGCCGCTTCATCAGCTGTGATTGCTTCAATCATTGCTAACGGTGGATCCATTGGGCAAACTGCAAAGGGACTTGCTTTCTGGAAGAAGCTCAAGGCAATCGGAAACTTCATTCCTGTCGAAGCAACACCTGCAACAGTTCAAAGCGGAACAACTCCCATCACACTTGACTGGGATTACTTGCAAGCAACATATGCCAAAGAATCAAATGGCAAGGTTGACTGGAAGGTCGTTATTCCTAGCGATGTCGCCTACCAAGGTGGATACGCAATTGCACTTATCAAGGATTCACCACACCCAGCTGCTGCACGACTATGGGCTGAGTACCTCTTCAGTGATGAAGGACAGAATCTATGGCTCAAGGGTGGTTCACGTGTAATCCGTCTTGATGCAATGATCAAAGCAGGAACAGCAAACAAGGCATACATTGCTTCTTTGCCACCAATTCCTGCAGGAGCAAAGCCAGTTTCTGCAACGGCAGCACAGGTTACTTCTGCGAAAGCAAGAATCGCTGCATTCTGGGGCAAGCTCTAACACATGACAACCGCAGAGATGCGGCTTGATAGTACAACTGCGGCTGGAGGAAACTCCGGCCGCAGTTTCTATCGGAGCCGTCGAATTCGCTCGTTTCGATTATATGTCGGGCTACTTCCATTCTTCATTTATTCAGCTTTTTTCCTAGCTGTTCCAATGCTCAAAGTTGTTCTCTTGGCTTTTCAAAATCAAGATAAGCACCTGACATTAGAAAACATCAATGAAGCGATGCATAGCGTGTACCTAGAATCATTCGTTCAAAGTATGCAGCTCTCTGCAATCTCATCTATCACTGGAGCAATACTTGGTTTTGTAGCCGCATATGCAATTGCAATTTCTTCGATTCCACTTTTGCGCCGCGTTACACAAACCGCAGCTGGCGTATTCGCCAATACAGGTGGCGTTCCACTGGCATTTATGTTTATCGCTTCAGTGGGTGGATACGGGCTCGTAACGAAGGGGCTACTTAAATTAGGAATTGACCTCTACGCAGGTTCATGGAACCTATTTACTTTTTCAGGACTAGTTCTTGTTTACTTATATTTCCAAATTCCACTCATGATCATCGTGATTCTTCCAGCAATAGATGGTCTGCGCCTTGAGTGGCGTGAGGCCGCTGGAAGTCTTGGTGCGAGCAAGGCTCAATTTTGGCGCTACGTGGCAATCCCATTACTTGCACCAGCTTTTAGTGGTGGAGTACTTTTGTTATTTGCAAACTCATTTGCGGCCTACGCCACAGCATCGGCTCTAACGAGCGGAACAATTCCTTTGGTTCCAATTCAAATTGGAGCCCTTGTAGCAGGAAATGT
>WLNY01000012.1 GCA_009699575.1 Actinomycetota bacterium | reverse complement strand
TGAACAGACATTAGTCGCACAAGATAACTCGAATATCCAGGGAACCTCACGAGCTTCCTATACATCTGCTGCGTGGATTGCTTCATTGCAGTCTGCACTTAATAAAGTGAAGTGAAGTGAAGTGAAGTGAAGTGAAGTGAAGTGAAGTGAAGTGAAGTGAAGTGAAGTGAAGCGAGAACACGAATACGTCTCTGACGTGGACTTTTAAGTGGGGCGGGTTGGGCTCGAACCGAGGACGACAGAATTATTAGTTATCCGTCAAGGTGTTCTATCTATTTCTCATCGTATCCGTGAGCGTGAATTTCCACATAGAAACCTGTAGACGCAATTTGAAATCTAGAGGGGTGTTAGACACGTGTTAGACAAAAAATGAATCACAAGGTGAGAGAAAAATGCCACCCATACGCATATCCGACAGCCCACGAATACTTTCACCTAGCTACAGGGCGTTTAAGCCAAAGATAGTCCAGCAAATCTCTGTTGCTCCCGTTGACAACCCTTATCGCGAAGAGGAGGCTACCTCCCATTGGGGTGAGTGGTGTCACTCACGCCAATGGGACTTTTAAGGTTACCCAACCGTCCATTCTTCGCAGAAGCTGGATGCAGATTGAGAACTTCAGAGCACATCTGAGGTGATATTTACGAAAGAGGTTTTCAGGTGCGTAAGAATATGAATTCATTAGTTGCAGTTTTCGCATTAATACTTGCTACATTAATTCCTGCTCAATCTTTTGGTGCTCCAATTAGTTCACCCGGAAAGACTGCAGGTAATGGACCTTGTGTTACAAGTGGATCTGACAATTCTCAAATTCAGAGCACAAAGAACACCATGAAGACCTGCTATTCAGTAGGTGAAACAGGTCCTGGCGGTGGAATTGTTATCTTTTATTCACAAACCGCCTTTGCGGAACCTGGTGCGGGATGTCGTTCTTCATGCCACTACCTTGAAGCAGCACCAACAACAGGTCCGGCAGCGTGGGAGTTCCCTGCAGCACCCTGGTCCGGAATTACCGATACATCAAGTGGCGCAACTGGTAGTGCGATAGGAACTGGATATAGAAATACAACTTTAATGATTAGTCAATCTGGCGCTGGAAGCACTGGCGCCGCATCTCTGGCCAAAGCCTATAGGGGACCAAATAATAAGAGCGATTGGTTCTTGCCTTCAAAAGAGGAACTAAATCTACTTTACTTAAACGCCGCAATAGTTGGAGGGATAGGTGCCGACTACCTCTGGTCCTCTACCGAGAGCGACGGTTCTACGGCGTGGGTTCAAGGTTTCGGCGATGGTGTTGGAGGTAATTTCCAAAAATTCACTTTATGGAAAAGCCCACCTCCTGTTCGGGCTTTTTAGTACTTTTTAACTAACAGTTCCTATTCACCGATTAAGGTTTTTATTTCTTAGGTGAGTAGATTTAGTGCTGTTAATGATTTTTAATGGCGGCATAAAACTTTGGAATCTATTAGACAAATAGTTGGATTAACGCAGGTTGTAACCTGTTTTTTAGTGGGGCGGGTCGGGCTCGAACCGACGACGACAGAATTATGAGTTCTGGGCTCTAACCAACTGAGCTACCGCCCCTGAGAAATTGCGGTTGTCTATTTAATTATTAGTGCAGGGCTCAGATTATCAGTTATTTTCGTCTCGAAATGCTCTAGTGAGTGCGCGATAACCCAGTTATGCTTCACTGAAATTGATAAAGACGGGGAAGGTCTGCGATGTCAAAGACTCGTGCACGAATCAAGAGACGGTTTCCAAGCATTCTTGATTTAGCCCAATTGATGAAATTTCGAAAGCCGATTTTCAGCCCCAAGAAGCGACGACTCTCGCGCGCCCTGACTATTTATGACTTACGTACCATCGCAAAGCGCCGCACTCCCAAAGCTCCATTTGATTACACAGATGGATCGGCTGAGTCTGAAGTAAGTCTGGCACGTGCTCGCCTAGCCTTTGAAGAAACTGAATTTGTGCCAAGAATATTACGAGATGTTTCCCATGTTGATACTTCCGTGGAAATGTTAGGTAAGCATCATTCCCTTCCATTTGGCATCGCTCCTACCGGTTTCGCTCGCATGATGCAGACTGAAGGAGAAAATGCTGGTTCAACTGCCGCTCAAGATGCAGGAATTCCATTTACGCTTTCAACATTGGGTACGCGATCGATTGAAGATATTTTTACGGCTGCCCCAAATGGTCGAAACTGGTTCCAGTTGTACATGTGGAAAGATCGTGATCGAGCAATGGGTCTTGTGACTCGTGCGAAAAATGCGGGATGCGATACTTTGGTGTTGACCGTGGATGTGCCTGTTGCCGGTGCTCGGTTAAGAGATGTTCGAAATGGAATGACGATTCCACCGTCAATCACATCGAAAACTATTCTTAATGCGATTCCCCGTCCAGGATGGTGGATAAATTTTCTCACGACAGACCCACTTCGCTTTGCATCCTTGGATACATGGAACGGAACAGTTGCAGAATTATTAGACACAATGTTCGACCCTACGATTTCTTTTGAAGACCTTAAATGGATTAGAAAAAACTGGGATGGCAATCTTGTCGTCAAAGGAATCCAAAATGTAGATGACGCTGCGAAATCTGTAGCCGCCGGCGCCGATGCAATTATTCTTTCTAATCATGGCGGGCGTCAGATGGATCGCGCTCCAGTGCCTTTCTTACTTTTGCCTGAAGTAGTTAAGAAGGTTGGCAAGAAGGTCGAAGTGCATATGGACACTGGCATTATGCATGGCGCCGATATTGTTGCTGCTTTGGCTCATGGTGCACATTTCACCTGGATAGGCCGCGCCTACCTTTATGGCCTTATGGCTGGTGGCCGCGACGGCGTCGATCGCACAATTGAAATTCTCAATTCTCAAATAGTTCGAACAATGAAGTTACTTGGCGTGAATTCAATTGAAGAACTTAATCCCTCACATGTACGAACCATCGATCGGTACCGCAGTTCCCACTAATAAAGGATGAGGACATGACACAAGGGATTGAGCATGGAACAACAGATCTCACAATTCTTAAGGCGCTACAGAAGAACTTTCTTGGATTACCAAGAGCAGCTACGTGGACCGGATTGCTTTCTGGTCTTCTGATTGTTTTCATCTCAACAACTGGGCCAATAGCGATTCTCTTTCAGGCCGCTGCCGCAGGAAAGCTAACAACCTCGCAAACTAATTCGTGGCTCTTCGCTGTTTTCTTGGGCTCTGGAATCTTTGGCCTTCTGCTGACATTGCGCTTTGGAATGCCAATTATCGGATCGTGGGCAGCGACTACAACTGCCTTGTTGGTGACCGGCCTTGTTCAGCATTCTTATGCCGATGTTATTGGAGCTTATTTTGTAGCATCAATTATTTTAATTGCTATCGGAGTCTCTGGGCTTTTTGGAAAAATTATGGGTCTGATTCCGCACCCTGTCATTATGGCGATGCTTGCGGGTATTTTATTTAATTTTGGAACAAAGATATTTACCGCAACTAAAATTAATCCATTCCTCGGGATTTCGATGATTATTATCTTTTTCATTGGCCGACGTCTTAAGCTGCGAGCGACTATATTTTTTGCCCTCATTGCAGGTGTACTGGTCGCAATCCTTCAAAACAAGATCACCAATCCGCATGTGGCATTTTCTGTAGTGAAGCCAGAATGGACTACGCCAAAATTTTCATTTGGAATCATTTTGACTCTTGTCATTCCAATTGTGCTTATGGTGATGACAACGCAAAATGCAACGGGAATCTCGCTCTTGCGCGCGGCAAAATTCACTCCACCTATCAACCAAATCGTTGGACTTGGGGGAGTGCTCTCATTGCTCGGTTCTGGTTTTGGTGGGGCAGGAGTAAATATCTCGGCCATGACCGCTGTTATAGCGATGAGCCCTGATGCCGATCCCAATCCGAAGACTCGCTATTTCGCAGGCGTTGCAACAGCGCTGACCTATATTGCAGCCGCAGTATTTGCCGGAATTTTTTCGACCTTGTTTGGTTCCTTTCCAATGGAACTCACAGCAGTTCTTGCAGGACTCGCGCTACTTCCCGTCATCATCGCATCGGTCTCTGAGGCAGTCGAAGTTCCCGATTATCGCGAAGCAGCAATGGTCACCTTTTTGATCACGGTTTCAGGGGTTACTGGGTGGGGAGTCGGGGCTCCATTTTGGGGGCTTGCCGCCGGGATTGCTCTTCATCGCTTTAATCCACTCAAGAAATAGCGTGCGGCGCGTCTATTGACACCCCTGAATCGCTCCAATTAGTATCCCGTCTTGTATACAAGTAAAGATACGAACCGGGTATTTTTAGGGGGATGGCGTGTATTCCAAGGATGATCTCGACCAAAGGGGAATCCGCGAGCAATATTTAATCGCGCAGATTGCTCGCGAAATCGCAGCAGTTGTAGGCAGCGAATTTGTAGCAACTGATTCCGACAAGCTTTACGAGCAGTCAGCAGATTGGTCCTGGATTTCTCAATACCTCAAATACAAATCATTACCAATTCCCACTGCAGATTTATACGTGGCACCAGGTAGTGCGCAAGAAGTAGCTGAAGTTCTGCGCATTGCTTGTGAATACAAAATCCCCGTAATTCCTCGCGGAGGCGGATCGGGAACACAAGGTGGAACATTTGCAATTTACGGTGGCATCGCACTTGATCTAAGGCGCCTGAATAAAATAATCGATATTGATGAAGTGAGCATGGTCGTAACAGCTGAGGCAGGAATTGAAGGACCAGAGCTTGAAAAAGTTCTTAACGCCCGCGGACTCACGATGCCTCACTATCCCGGTTCATTTCATTTTGGGGCAACTCTCGGTGGCTATTTAGCAGCGCGCGGTTCAGGAGTTATTTCAACAAAATATGGAAAGGCTGAAGATCTCGTTTTGCAACTAGAGGCAGCACTGCCACCTGGCAAACTGATTGAGACTATGAAAGTTCCAAGCCATGCATCAGGTCCTGGAATAATTCAATCCATTGTCGGCTCTGAAGGAACGCTAGGAATTATTACTAAAGCAACTATGCGCCTAGAGAGAATTCCAGAATCCCAAGTGTTTCTTTCATATGGATTTGCAAACATTTCAGAAGGTATCGAAGCGGCGCGCAGAATTATGGTTGACCGCTGGAAGCCAGCGGTTATTCGTCTCTATGACGAAGCTGATAGCGCAAAACTTTCATCATGGCTCAACCTTGGCGTTGAAGGCGTTCTCCTTGTGATTATGTGTGATGGTACAAAAGAACTCACAGCCCTTGAATCCTCTGAAATTGCGAAACTCTGCGAGAGCGTTGGCGGAAAATCTTACGGTCCTGAAATTGGCAAGATGTGGTGGGATGGAAAGTACGAACCATTTAAACACGGCAACATTCCAGCACCTCCCCAGATTTTTGGCACAACCGACACAGCTGCGCGTTTTGTAGATCTTGAAAAGATTTATTGGGCGAAGAAAAAAGCTATCGAAGAAGGTTTCTCCCAATATAAAGCACGTTACACCGCACACTTTTCGCACTGGTTCCCCTGGGGCGGAATGATCTACGACCGTTTCTACATAGATAACGGACCCGAAGATCCGCTAGAAGCAATTGCGTTACACGATCAAGTGTGGGACGCAGCAATTAAGGCAAGTCTGGATAATGGTGGGTCACTTAATGAACATCATGGTGTTGGCTTGAAGTTGGGACGTTTCATGCGCGCACAGCATGGAGCGTCGTTTGATTTACTCCTTGGAGTAAAGGACGCGTGGGATCCGGATGGAATTTTAAATCCAGGAAAACTTGGATTTGGGCCACCCAAGAACGGGCGTTACAAGTAATACGGAAGATTCTTTTGAGAGGAGAATCATGCATCTATCAATGCATAACTGGATGCGCGCGGAGCCAATCAAGGTAACGATCGCGCGTCTAGCAAAGTATGGCTATAAAAGTATTGAAATCAGCGGAGAGCCCGAGCAATTCGGACTCAATGGAAGTAAAGACACCAAGAAATTACTTGATGACCACGGTCTAAAGTGCTGGGGTTCTGTCACTTTAATGCTCGGAGAGCGCAATCTTGTTGCAGCTGATGCTGGCAAGCGCGCGATGTCTGTGCAATATGTAAAAGACTGCCTCACAATGGTTAAAGAGCTCGACGGATATGAAATGACAGTTGTTCCAGCAACAGTTGGAAAAATTGTTGCTGATGCCACTCCTGACGAAGAGTGGAAATGGGCTGTTGAAAGCATGAAAGAGATTTACGAGCATTCAGAGAAGGCTGGCATTCGTTTAGCCATCGAACCTCTTAACCGCTTTGAAACCTATTTCATCAATCGCGCAGAACAAGCAATGGCACTTGCCGAAGCAACGGGCCCCAATTGCGGAGTCTGCCTCGATGCCTTCCATATCAATATCGAAGAGACCGATCTCTATGAAGCTATTCGTAGCACAAAGGGACGTTTGACTGATTTCCACGTCGCAGAAAATAACCGAATGCCTGCGGGCCACGGTGACTATGACTGGAAGAAAGTTATTGAGACACTCAAGAGCATCGGATATGACGGAGCACTCACTGCAGAATTCGTTGCACCGATTGATCGCACTCCAGCTAATCACTATAAGAATGCTCTGGAAACCAATTTCGACAATGTCGAGATCAGCCCAGAACAACTTAAGTTCATCATCGATCACGGTTCAAATGTTTTAACTGAACCTTTCTATGACTGGTTAGTTGAAGAAAATGCAAAGACCCTTCTTCCGCTGATCTAAGTTGAGAAGATTACGGAAGGATTAACTAACACGTGAGCAAGTCAGTTCTGATTATCGCGACCTTGGATACCAAAGGTCCTGAAGCGGCATATATCCGCGATGGACTCAACCGTTTTGGAATCAAGACAACCGTGATTGATACCGGAATTTTGGGTGAACCCCTTGGGATCACCCCCGATATCACTCACGAAGATCTCGCGCTCTTTGGTGGAATAACTCTAGAAGAGTTACGAAACTCAGGAACGCGTGGTCGCGCTGTCGAACGCATGCGCACATTTGTCATAGCAAAAGTGAAAGACCTGTACTCCAAAGGAGAAGTCCTCGGCGCTATCGGAATCGGTGGCGCTGAGGGCTCGGTCATGTCGGCAGGGGCCCTCATGACGTTGCCTATTGGAGTGCCAAAAATTGTTCTCTCACCCATTGCATCTGGCCGTCATGAATTTGGTCCATTAGTTGGCACAAGTGACATGATGGTGATGCACACAGTGATTGACATCCTTGGTCTTAATCACATTTCACAAACTATTTACGACAATGCAGTGGCCGCGATGGCAGGTCTTGTGCAATATGGCCATGAACTCGGAAAACCACCAACAGGTGCGAAATATGTTGCAGTCACGATGCTTGGTAATACCACAACATCGGTTATGGCACTTCAAGGAGAACTTGAAAAACACGGATACGAAGTAGTCACCTTTCATGCAAATGGGGTCGGTGGCCCAGCAATGGAAGAGCTCGCTGAATCTGGTCAATTTGTAGGGGTCATAGATTTCACGCCATCGGAAATTGTAGGAACACTTGTTGGCGGCATTCACTATGGCGGACCACGGCGAATGAAACGAGTGGGTCCATTAGGAATACCACAAGTGTTGGTTCCAGCATGTGTTGATTTTGCTGTCTATCACACGACTTCAATTCCAGCCGAAGTGCTAGGTCGCCCAATATATGATCACAATCCAGAATTCGCTTTAGTGCGCTGCACTCAGGAAGAGATGGTTGCAATCGGAAAGTACTTTGCCGAGTGTGCCAATACAGCAACGGGTCCAATTGAAATTGTGATTCCTGGCCAAGGGTATTCAATTCCCAATGTGCCAGATGGAATATTCTGGAACCGCTTCGCCGATGCGGCATTTGAAGAAGCGCTAATTAGTAATCTAGAAAAAAATATTGGAATCGAAAAAGTGGAGCTACACGCTAATTCTCCAGAATTTGGCATAGTAGTTGCACAACGATTTCTTTCACTCGTCAAAAAATAAACCACACACGATGCCACAGAGGAGCTGAGATGGACTACGCAACACCACAGAGGAAAGTGCCCCACATTACAACTGGCGATGGAGCCTTTCGCGACAAGTTTCGTTCGTGGAATATTGCTGACCTTACGTATGTAGATATCAATGAATATCTCAAAGAGAAGGATGTCATTTTGGTACCGATGGCCAGTACCGAGCAACATGGCCCACACTTACCGCTATACACAGATACCATCACGGCTATTGAAGTCTCCTCAAGAGTTTCTGAACAAATTGGCATTTTGCACACACCGCCAATCTGGACTGGATACTCACCGCAGCATATGTATGGTCCAGGTCAAGGCCGCGGAACAATCACGGTTCGCGCAGAAACACTTAATAACTTGATGTATGACATTGCACGATCATTAATCCACCACGGATTTAATCGAATTATTTTCGTTAATGGTCATGGATCGAATATTAAAGTTGTAGACCCAGTTCTTCGTAAATTGCGTTATGAAACAAATGCTTTGATAGGTTTCGTAAAGCCTTATATGGAACGTTACACCGGGGTACTTGCTGGCCTTATGGAAAATCCACCCGAGGAAACTCCAGGATGGCACTCAAGTGAATTAGAGACCTCGCAAGACATGGTCTGGAATGAAGATCTAGTACGCATGGAGAGAGCGGTTGATACACGCGCACATACTCCTGAATTTCTACCTAAGTCATTTTCTAAAAATGACGGAATGCCTGATGTTGAATTTGAGGGGTATCAGTATTTCCAATTCCCAATGGATCATCATGAATTCGTCGACAACGGAATCATTGGAAATCCAATGCGTGCGACTAAGGCAAAAGGTGAAGAAGCATTTCGACGTTTTAGTGAGCATGTATCAAAAGGCGTCCTTGAATTGATGAAAACTCCTGTCGATGTTCGCAACCGAGAGTTCATTAATCGCGTCTAATGATTTCTTCCAAAAGTTCAGAATCACTCGGTAACGACGCATACGAGTGGTTAATCGCCGCCATCACCTCTTTTCGAATTCCAACTAATAGCCAAATTTCTGAAAATAAATTGGCTGTGCAGTTAGGCGTCAGTCGCACTCCGGTGCGAGAAGCGCTCAAGCGCTTGGAATCTGAGGGCCTGGTCAAAAGAGGTGATGCTGGCCGATTTACAGTTGCAATGCTTAGCGCCAAAGATGTCGACGAAGCGATGGACTTACTTATGTTATGCGATACCTATATGTTTCAACGAGCTGCGCAAAATTTCACGAAAAAAGAGATCGACACTTTGCGTAAAGCCGCCAAAGATATGGCTCGGGCGGCAGATGCTGCAGATAGAGAAGGGTGGAGTACGAGTGATCATGTATTTCACGAAACGATTATGGTGGCCGCCAATAATCAATTAATTGCAGAAACAGCGCGCGTCACACGGCGTCGAATTCAGCGCTTTTGGGCTAGATCAGCATCGGGGGCTAAGGATTTGGTCACATGTTCGGCAGAGCACACCGAGATCGCAGAATCTATAGCGCACGGGGACTTACCAGCGATTAAAAAAGCCGTCGAGGCGCATCTTGGTCACTTGCGAATAAATATGCATGAAATAGTTGCCGCAACCGCTCCTTTTTTTGGTTCTTAAACACCACGAAATAAATTAAGTCAAATGTCTTATCAAAACTAGAATTTCCCGACACAATTAGAACCACATTACGAGAAGGAGTAGAAATGAGTAAGACGCTTCGTGTAGCCATGATCGGTTATGGGTTTATGGGAAAAGTTCATTCCCATGCTTGGCGCACAGTGAATCATTTCTTTCCTGATGCACCTCCCATTGAGATGACTGTTATCTGTGGTCGAAGTGCAGAAGCCCTTGAAGGCGCACGCGTCCAATTTGGATGGAATGAAGCGGAAACCGATTGGAAGAAAGTTATAGCGCGAAGCGATATCGACATTATTGATATTTGCACCGCAGGAGATACTCACGCAGAGATTGCAATTGCTGCGCTCAAAGCAGGCAAACATGTCATTTGCGAAAAGCCCCTTGCAAATAATGGGGCTGAAGCACAAGCAATGGCCGAAGCCGCGAGCGAAGCGATCAAGAATGGAATCAAATCCATGGTCGCATTTAATTATCGCCGCGTACCAGCCCTGGGTGTAGCCAAGAAGCTCATTGATGATGGAAAAATTGGAACTATATTTCATGTACGTGCCAATTATTTGCAAGATTGGATTATCGATCCTGAATTCCCACTTGTATGGCGATTGGATAAAAACTCTGCAGGTTCTGGAGCGCTGGGAGACCTGGGTGCGCACATCGTTGATGCGGCATATTTTCTCACTGGATCGAAAATTAATTCGGTCAGTGCAATAACAAAGACGTTTATCAAGGAACGGCCATTACCTGCGGCCTACACAGGCCTTGTAGCGCAAGGTTCGGCTGGACGCGGAACTGTCACTGTTGACGATGCCGCGATTTTCACAGCGCAATTTGATAATGGCGCGATTGGAACTTTTGAAGCCACGCGATTTGCTGCGGGTCATAAAAACGGAATGTCGATTGAGATTAATGGTTCAAAGGGAAGCATCTACTTTGAATTCGAAAACATGAATGAGCTGCTTTTCCATGATTACACTGAAGACTCATCAACAGCTGGATTTAAACGCATTCTCGCCACAGAATCGAGCCATCCCTATGTTGCAGCGTGGTGGCCACCAGGACACATCCTTGGATATGAACACACATTCACACACGAAATGTATGACTTTGTTGTCGCAATAGATAAAGGTGTGCAGCCGTCCCCATCATTTGCCGATGGTCTCTATGTTCAAAAAGTTCTTGATGCAGTAGAAGTAAGTGCAGATTCACAATCCCAACTCACACCAGTTAAATAAGAAGGAGTCACAATGCCACGTCCAGTTACCCTCTTTACCGGTCAATGGGCAGACCTACCATTTGAAGAGATGTGCCGCCTTGCCTCTGAATGGGGATACGACGGCCTCGAGATTGCATGTTGGGGTGATCACTTTGAAGTGGATCGCGCACTCAACGAACCCGGTTATGTCGAAGGACGCCATGCAATACTCAAGAAATATAATTTGCAAGTATTTGCTATTTCCAATCACCTTGTAGGTCAGGCTGTGTGTGATCACCCGATTGACGAACGCCATCAGGGTATTTTGCCTTCTCGTTTGTGGGGAGATGGGGATGCAGAAGGAGTTCGCCAACGTTGCGCCGAAGAGATGAAAGACACTGCGCGCGCTGCTGCAAAGCTTGGCGTAAAAACAGTTGTTGGATTTACGGGTTCATCTATTTGGCACACAGTGGCAATGTTTCCACCTGTTCCACCATCAATGATTGACAAGGGATATCAAGACTTTGCAGATCGTTGGAATCCAATCCTTGATGTTTTTGATGAAGTGGGAGTGCGCTTCGCGCACGAAGTTCATCCATCAGAAATTGCATACGATTATTGGACAACAGTTCGGACCCTTGAAGCGATTAAGCATCGCCCAGCATTTGGTCTGAACTTTGATCCAAGCCACTTCATTTGGCAAGATCTTGATCCTGTTGGATTTATTTGGGACTTTAAAGACCGTATTTATCATGTTGATTGCAAAGAGTCGGTCAAGCAACTCAATGGTCGTAATGGTCGACTTGGTTCACATCTTCCTTGGGCAGATCAACGTCGCGGATGGGACTTTGTCTCCGTCGGACACGGAGATGTTCCATGGGAAGCATGTTTTAGAATGCTCAATGCAATTGGATACGACGGACCAATTTCAGTGGAGTGGGAAGATGCAGGAATGGATCGCTTAATTGGCGGACCAGAATCTCTCGCATTTATTCGCAAGATGTGTGCGATAGAACCACCTGCTGCAGCATTTGACGCTGCATTTGCATCAAAGAATTAACGAGGCAGTCTCAAAGTTTGAAGACCACCGTCTACAGGTAGCGCTGTACCGGTGGTCGAACTTTGCCGTGGTGATGCAAGATAGAGAATCGCGCTGGCAACTTCAGCTGCCGTAACAAGTCTGCCCATTGGCTGGCGCCCTTCAAGATTCGCTTTTTCACTGACTGGATCAGCAGCATTTGCGAGAAGTCGCGCAACCCATGGCGTATCTGCTGTGCCTGGATTAACGCAATTGACTCGAATTTTCTCTTTGATGAGATCTACAGCCATTGCATAGGTCAAAGCTAATACTGCACCTTTACTCGCACCGTATACAGCGCGTTTGGGAAGTCCCGAAGTCGCTGCAATTGAACACGTATTAACAATTGCTCCACATGAACTCTTTCGCAAAAACGGAAGTGCGGCCGCGCTCACTCGCCCCATACCCGCAACATTTACGTTTAAGACGTTATACCACTCATCATCTGTGGCATCCTCCACGGTTCCAACAGCACTAATTCCTGCATTGTTAATGAGGATATCTATCACCTGAGTGTGAGTTGCAATGTTTTCAAAAGCGGTTTTGACGCTATTGCTTTCGCCTATGTTGCACTCAATCCACGTTCCGTGCCCATCAAGGTCGCCTTTATGTAAATCTAGTCCGAATACTGTTGCCCCATACTGAGTGAGATTTTTAGCAACTTCTAACCCAATACCCGAGCCAGCACCAGTAACAACTGCAGTGAGTCCAGAAAATTCAGTATTCATGATTAAAATCCTTTCGTTGCAACTACGTGAGATCGAATTTGTCCGATATTTTCGATTCCAGTTTCGAGAATATCTCCAGCCCTGAGGTATTTAGTTGGAGTAGATCCCATACCAACGCCGCTGGGAGTTCCAGTATTGATGATGTCGCCTGGGAAAAGTTCCATGAATTGGCTGATGTACCAGACGATGTGATTGATTCCGTAGAGAAGATCTGACGTTGTCGAATCTTGGCGACTTTCACCGTTGACAGTAGCCCATAGTCGCAAATCATTTGGATCAATGGAATCAGAAGTCACGATAACAGGACCCATCGGATTAAAGTGCGGAAAAGATTTTCCCTTCACCCATTGGCCAGCTTTTTCAAGTTGCCAATGTCTCTCACTGATATCTTGAGAAATTGAATAACCTAAAATATGCGAAGGTGCCACCGAAACATCTGGCAAGTAGAGAGCCCTTTTCCCAATGACAATCGCGAGCTCTACTTCATAATCAGTTGCTGTGCTATTTGGCGGGATAATGACATCATCATTAGGACCTACCAAAGCATCAGGGGCTTTCATGAAAATTACGGGCTCTGGGGGAGTCTGAGCATTTGATTCGGCGATGTGTTTTAAGTAGTTAAGACCGACACACATAAGTTTTGTTGGACGCGCCACCGGAGCTGCGATTCGAGTAGAACCAAAAGCTACTCGCGGTAAATCGTTCAAATCGGCACGCTTTACCTTTTCTAGGGCGCCAGATTCAAGTGCCTCGCGTGACCAATCGGGAATGAGCGAGTCAACAAAGATCGCTTCGTCCTCCACAACTACAACAGGACGTTCGTTTCCAACTTCACCAATTCGAGCTATTTTCATTCTGGCTCCCTCTACTTTCGTGGATCAATGTGAATCTTAGGTCCTGCACCTGCGCCATCTGGGCGCCAACCTGAAAGAACTTTTCCCGCTTCGGATAATCCGACAACATCTGCAACCAGTGGACGAGGATCAACGCTTCCTTGCGAGAAGATTTCAATAGTCTGTGCCAATCCAGGAGATGCACTGAGTATGCCAACGGCTGTAATGTCTCTCAAAACTAGCTCCCGTGTATCAATCAAACTTGGCTTATGAGAAATTCCAATATAAACAACGCGACGGCCCGGCTCTACAAGGTCAAGTGCTTTAGCTGGCATTGCCTCATCAAATGTTGCATCAATTACACCGTGAAAATTTGTATCTGGTATGTGATCGGATGTGGAAACACTTGCAACACCAAAATTCTTTGCAAATTCTAAAGAACGTCCTTGCCGTCCAGCCAGGTGAACTTCGACTCCTTGGGCCATCGCAAATTGGGCACAGAGCAGACCGATAGTTCCTGGGCCAAGAATGAGCAGACGTTCCGAGGGAGTGACTTGTGTAGCCATGAATGCACGTAAAGAATTTCCACCAGGTTCGACCATTGCGCCAATAGTCTCATCGAGAGAATTTGGAATTTCGTGTAAGGCAAGTGTCGGAACTATGAGCTGTTCGGCAAGTGCGCCTGCGTAGTCATTTCTAATTCCTATTTCAAAACGATCTTCACAGAGATATTGATATCCACCGATGCATCGCGCGCATTTTCTACATCCAAGCATGGTGTCGCCAGTGACTCTTTTACCGAGCCAGTGGCTATCGGATTGATCGCCTACTTCGATAACACGGCCGGTCCATTCATGCCCGATACGTATTGGATAATGCGCATTTCCACTGTGCAGATAGGCCATCTCGCCGTTAAAAAATTCAACATCAGTTCCACAGATTCCAACGCGCTCTACTTCAACTAGAACATCACCAGGATTCGGATGTACATCAGGAATATCTATTACCGTGCTCTGTTGCGGAGCTGTAATAACGAAGGCTCTCATAAGGTGGACAGTCTTTCATATATGAATGAATTCCAGTAGGCTCGCCATGAAGTTCATTTGATAGATGAGTGGAGAAATACTTTGAGTGAAGAAGTCTTTGCCAGGCGAAGCGAGAACTGGTTTCGCCTCAAAGGTAAGCACGGGTTTATCTACCGCGAGAGACTTCGTAATCAAGGGTACGCACCGGATGTTTTTGTAGATAAGCCAGTTATCGGAATTGCAACTACGTGGTCCGAACTTAATCCATGCAACGGTCACCTTGATCGGGTTGCCGAAGCGGTAAAAATAGGCGTTTGGGAAGCCGGTGGGTTCCCGCTAGTTTTTCCAACGATGTCATTGGGCGAAACATTGATGCGCCCAACAACGATGCTTTATCGCAATCTGCTTGCGATGGAGGCTGAAGAATTAATACGCGCGAATCCTTTGGACGCAGTTGTTTTACTTGCGGGTTGCGACAAGACACCACCAGGTTTACTTATGGGCGCTGCAAGTGTTGATTTGCCGACGCTGATGATCACCGGCGGCCCAATGCTCAATGGTCGATACCAGGGAAAGACTCTTGGCTCAGGGACTGCAATCTGGAAATATAACGATGAAATGCGTGCCGGAAAAATAACGCAAGAAGAATTTTTCAATATGGAAAGTTGTTCGGCACGTTCAAATGGAAGTTGCATGACGATGGGCACGGCTTCGACAATGGCTTGTGTCACCGAGGCCCTTGGAGTTCAGCTACCAGGAAGCGCTGCAATTCCTGCCGTTGATGCGCGCAGATATTCAACTTCTCAACTTGCTGGCAGACGAATAGTTCAGATGGTGCATGAGGATCAAAAATTATCGAAGGTTCTCACCCGTGAAGCATTTGAAAATGCAATCAAGGTAAATGCCGCCATAGGTGGATCAACAAATGCGATTGTGCACTTACTTGCTATTGCAGGGCGTATTGGCGTCACGCTAGATCTTGATGATTTTGATCGTCTTGCACGTGACGTGCCGGTACTTGTAAATCTTATGCCGTCAGGAAAATATTTAATGGAAGAGTTCTTTGATGCTGGTGGATTACCTGTGGTGATGAAAGAGATCGAACATCTTTTACATACGGATCAAATTACTGTCTCAGGTAAAACGGTCAAAGAAAATATTGCAGATGCCAAGTGCTGGAATGATGATGTAATCACCCCGGCGAGCAACCCTTTTCAGAAGGCTGGTTCGGGCATTGTCGTGCTTAAGGGTTCTCTTGCCCCCGATGGCGCCGTGATGAAAATTTCAGCTGCCTCCCCAGAACTCTTGGTACATACCGGAAGCGCAATAGCATTTGATTCGATTCAGGATTACATGGCAGTTGCAGATGATCCAGATTTCGATGTCACCGCCGATAGCATTTTAGTGTTAAAAAATTCTGGCCCAAAGGGGTATCCCGGTTTTCCAGAAGTTGGAAATCTTCCGATGCCCAAGAAATTATTGGACCAAGGTGTCACCGATATGGTGCGAATATCAGATGCGCGTATGAGCGGTACTGCTTTTGGCACAGTTGTTTTACATGTGTCACCTGAAGCAGCTATCGGTGGAAATCTTGCATTAGTTCAAACAGGCGATGTCATTGAACTCAATGTTCCAGAGCGAGCAATTAATCTTTTGGTTTCAGAGGAAGTTCTCAATGAACGGCGAGCACAATGGAAGCCACTGCCTGCACATTCAGATCGCGGTTGGGTAAAGTTATACGTCGAACATGTTCAACAGGCGCACTTAGGTGCAGATCTTGACTTTCTTGTCGGTGCGAGTGGCTCAGAGGTTCCTAAAGACTCCCACTAATCACGAAGGAAAGAGTTGGGTCTTTAATCCTTCTATCTCTGTTTCAACTGCAAAGGTCATTCCATCGAGTTCGTGAGGTGATTCCTTGGACTCAGCAGTCGTAATAATCAATGTGGAAAGATTTTCACCCGCAAATGCACAACTTGTAACATTCTTGACAGGTAACTCAATAATTTCAATGACACCATAGTGCGGATCAATTCTTCGTACGCAGCCACCATTCCAAAAAGCCACCCACAGTGCACCACCGCTATCTACGCATGCTCCATCTGGAAATCCATCGGATTCATGCGTGCTCTTCCAAATTGAACGCCGATTAGAAATCTCTCGATGTGCATAATCAAAAGCATCAACGGATCTAGTCGGTGTATCAATGAAGTAATACGTACTGGAATCAGGGCTCCAGCCCATGCCGTTGCTTATCGTGGTTCCAGTGAGCATCGTGTCGATTTTCTTTCCATTGCGGTCTAATCGAAAGAGGGCCGAGGCACCCGGAACCATTTCATATGACATCGAGCCAAGCCAAAGATCGCCATCAGGAGAAACCTTCGCATCATTCCACCGAGTGGGAATGGGCCAGTGTGCTCGCTCGACCATCGAAGTAATCTGGCCGTCACTGCTTTGCGCGCTTGGTCCATTGAGAGTTCCAAGTATGAAGCCACCGTGTGCTCGAGGTATTACAAAACCAATATCTTCAGTAGTTGAAAATTCTCCAGACACACCAGTAGTTAAATTCTTATGTAGAACTTTCCGGCCAGTGATGTCTACCCATGCAACATTGGAATTCTTTTCACCGAAGGAAACAGGACCTTCACCTAATAGACATTTTCTTTCATCCCACACGTGCGCTTTCACCTAGGGGAGTTTCTTTCCAGGATTCAAAATTGATCGGGGATCGAGTAACTTCTTGATTCCATGTTGTATTTCAATGACTTCCTTACTCACTTCATTGTGCACAAAGTTAGTTTTGATGGATCCAATTCCATGTTCGCCGCTAGCTGTACCACCAAGAGATTGTGCAAGTTCAATAATTTCTCCAAAGGCCACAATCGCTCGCCGTGCACCCTCTTGATCGCCATGATCATGAACGATTGTTGGGTGCATGTTGCCATCGCCTGCGTGACCAAAAACTGCAATAACTAGATTATTTCGCGCTGCAATATTTTCAACTCCTTGAACGAGGGCGCAAATCTGTCCTACGGGGACACAGACATCGTCAAGTAGAACCGAGCCCATGCGTTCGAGAGCTAGATATGCCAATTGGCGAACACGCAAAAGGTCTTGTGCATCTTTTGGATCATCGGAGAAGACTCCATCGATCATTTCAAAACGTGCACATGTCAGAAGCGCTTCTTCGCACCTTTCTTTTCGCTCGTCGAGTTGCATCAGCACAACTGCCCCAGCGATTTCAAAGCCAAGTGGATGCCACGCTTCGACTGCTTGCAGTGTCGTTTGATCCAATATTTCAAGCATCGATGGACCGTATTGCAAGAGTGAATGGGCTGCAGAGGAAGCTAAATCAATAGTTGGAAAGGTCGCCACAAGTGTTGCCGGGGGAGATGGGCGTACTTGAAGGTTTGCAGTTATTTCGGTGACAATTCCCAAAGTGCCTTCAGATCCAACAAATAAGTGCACTAGGTCAAGAGTTGTCACACCCTTCTTAGTTGCAGAACCAAGTTCGATAATTTCACCACTTGCTAAAACAACTTGTAAAGCGCGGATATGTTGAGAGGTGACTCCGTATTTTACACAACACATACCGCCAGCATTAGTTGCAACATTGCCGCCAATCGTTGACCAACTGCGACTTGCGGGATCGGGTAAGTAAGCAAGCCCTAATTCTTTCGCTGCCGTATCGAGATCAAGATTAATCACACCGGCTTGCACTCGAGCCCAAAGATTTTGGGCATCAATTGTGATTATTTGATTCATCTTTTCCAATGAAATCACTAAGGAATTTGCTGTTGCATTTGCCCCGCCTGAGAGTCCGCTACCTGCTCCTCTGGCTACAACTGGTATGCCATGTTCACTTGCGTAACGAAGAGCCGTGGAAATTTCCTGTGTTGAACGAGCAAGCAATACTGCAAACGGCGAAGCGGATTGTGCGAATACTGCATGATCTCGTGAGTACGACACGGTGATGTTTGGATCGCTTATGAGAAGCGCATCACTACCTAAAAGGTCGCGCAAATGCGAGATATGAGACACTGTGAGATTTTAGTGCAGTCAAGTCCCACTGTCTATGAATTGATGCCGTAGCGTTGGCACCTATCGAGTCGTTAGATGAGGATTACATGAAATTACGTGGGACTGCTTTCTCAATCACCTTGTTACTGATCTCCCCTTTTGCTCATGCATCGGCAGCTCCTATCTATGTTTTTCCAGTCACAGGATGCACCGTTAAATACGCTCACTCACATCATGATTATCCAGCGACAGATATTTTGGCAAAAGCGGGATGCAAATATGTGGCTCCCGTCAGTGGAGTCATCGATGAAGTTGCAACAGTTGACAAGTGGAGTGGTAAAACAAATCTTGGGCAAGATCGTGGTGGTTTATCAGTAACACTTATTGGAGATGATGGAATTCGTTATTACGGTTCACACTTTCGTAAAATAGCTCCAGGGATCGAACCAGGTGTTCGAGTGGAAGCTGGAACATTGCTGGCATATATAGGCGCAACTGGAAGCGCACGGGGTACAGCCCCACATGTTCATTTTGGAATTTCGTGGCCTACTCCCGTTGAGGCAAATGTTTGGTGGGTTCGCAGGGGAGCTGTGTACCCATGGAAATATCTTGATGCCTGGAAGATTGGTAAGGATCGTTCACCAGTTAAAGAAGTGAATGCGAAAAAATTATCAGTGGGAGAAATCCCACCCCTGCCAAAAAAATAACCCCCACCGTTTCCGGTGAGGGTTATTTACTAGAAATTAATCTAGCGTGAAACTAGTTAGTGTAATTAGTTAGCGTTCACTGCATCGGCCTGAGGACCCTTTGGACCCTGTACGACCTCGAATGAAACTGACTGACCCTCTTCAAGGGACTTGTAACCATTTCCTTGAATTGCTGAGTAGTGAACAAATACATCTTGTCCGCCGCCATCAACTGCAATGAAACCGAAACCCTTTTCAGAGTTGAACCACTTAACTGTGCCTGTTGCCATGTTTTTACTTTTCCTTCGATATGTGGGTGTTCGAGAAATCCTCGAACACGGTCTTCCTCTTGCGCCAGCGATACCGAGCATGAATTCATGAAACGGGTACTGATTAAGCGTCCGACTGAGATAAAGAGTACCCCCTACTCGTCCGTATTCCTAAAGTTCATAGAAAATTCTCAGGGGCATCAGGGGGCTTCAATCTAGACAGGTTAGCCTGAGAGGTGTAGAAATACGCCTGCACGGCAGGTTTTCTAAGCAAAATGGCGTTAATGGACCGGGGAAGGTCGCATTACGAGCGCACCTTGCTAGGAGAAATATGTCTCGCCGAGGCACTTGTGTAATCCATACATGTCCATCTGCCTTGCGCAGCCATGTCGAGTGGGCAATCCAAGGAATCTTAGGGTCGGGGGTTCGCCTCGCCTGGAAACCCCAACCGCGCATTGGTGGAACGTATCGTTGCGTTATCAACTGGCGCGATACAAAAAATAGAGCTCCCGAAATAGCTTCGGCTTTACGGACGTGGCATTACCTTCGCTTTGAAGTGCGCGATGAAGATGCCCATGGTGGTGAAATGTTTCGTTTCACTCCAGATCTTGGAATGCATAGAAGTGAGATTGATCAACTTGGGTCAGTCCTTGTTAATGAGAATTTAATATTCGAAGCGCTGGCTTCAACTTTCGATGAGGAAGCACTTAGATCCGCGCTCGCAAGAGTTCTTGGAACTGAGTGGGAAGTTGAACTGGAGCCATTACGTGGCGTCGATCATCAAGAGGTTGAACACCTTCGCGCGATTTAAAAAACCATAAATGTTATGTCAAGAACATCACAGTGTTTTCACAGCAGAAAAGAGTAGAGTTTCTCCATGAGCGAAACAACAGTTATCACAGTCGAACGTCGTAATGCCGTCATCGTTATTGTCGCAGCGTTAATCGTTGCACTTGCTATGGGATTTGGCCTTGTCAAGGTTGGCGCGGGTTTTTCATCTCGAGCCTCCAATGGAATTACGGTAACCGGATCTGCCAAAACGGAAGCAACATCAGATAAGGCAGTCTGGACTCTATCTGTTCAGGAACTTTCACCGACTGTTTCAACTGCTGTGACAAAGGTGAGTTCAAGCGTTTCGGCAGTTTCGAAATATCTTACAGATGGTGGAATTCCATCCTCAGAACTCACGCTCGGTGCTGTATCAACCTACGCCAACGAGGAGTACCTCAACGGAAATAGCACGGGGCGTATCTTGTCGTATCGAGCAAGTCGCGACATCACAGTGCGCACAACAAATGTTCAATTAGTATCAAAGCTCAGCCAGGGAATCGGAAGCATTTTGCAAACTGGTGTGAATGTAAATAATTATGGTCCGCAGTATTACATCTCTAATTTGCCAGAACTTCGCCCACAACTTGCAGGGGAAGCAATGAAAGATGCACTCGATCGCGCGACGTCGATCACAAAAGCTGTCAATGGAAAAGTTGGAAAAGTGATGAGTGTTCGTGGCGGCCCTATCCAAGTGACAGCGCCGGATTCAACGATGACATCTGATGGCGGAGCCTATGACACTCAAACAATTGAGAAGACCGTTACTGCGACAGTTTCGGTAACTTTCGAAAACTAGCCCTTCCTATAATGGAATATTGCCGTGGTTTCCGCGGCGATGTGGTGTTGCATTGAGCACGCGAGCTAACGCTGATCGAGTTTGGTTTGGTTGAATAATTTCATCAACGGCGCCAATCTCAATTGCGCGTTCCACTCCACCTGAAACTCGATCGTGCTCTGCGGCAAGTTCGAGTTCCATGGCCTCTCTTTGATCTTCTGGAATATCTGCAAGCAATCGTCGATGTAATACTCGAACGGCAGCAACTGCTCCCATCACCGAAACTTCTGCAGTGGGCCAGGCAAAAACGTGCGTGGCACCTAATGATTTCGAATTCATTGCAACGTAAGCACCGCCATATGCGCGACGTGTAATTAAGGTGACGCGAGGAACAACTGCCTCACCAAAGGCATGTAATAACTTCGCTCCGCGTCGCACCGCGCCTTCCCATTCTTGACCTGCGCCAGGTAAAAATCCTGGAACATCTGCGATCACGATGAGAGGAATTCCAAAAGCATCACACGTTCGAACAAAACGTGCAGCTTTTTCTCCCGCAGAAGAATCGAGGACTCCTCCTAGATGTTGAGGGTTATTAGCAACGATTCCAACTGTTGCCCCACCGAAGCGACCTAATACAGTTGTCATATTTTCAGCCCACATTGGCAGGAGTTCGATTTTCTCTCCATCAGAATCAAGAATCGCATTTATGAGGGGGTGAACTTCGTATGCACGCTTTGTCACCGGTGGCACAAAGGGGGAGAGATCAACGTCTTCGACTTTTGAACTCATTAAGCCTTGGTTTGCAAACAAAGAAGTAATGTCACGAATTCGATCGAATGCTTCTTGCTCTGTGTGGGCGATGACGTGGGCTAGGCCGCTATTTTTACGATGCGCGTCTGGGCCACCGAGAGTATCGATATCAATTTTTTCACCCGTAACACTTTTCACTACACCAGGGCCCGTGACAAATATTCGACCTTCGGGCGCTAGAACAACAATGTCAGTGAGCGCTGGTCCATAGGCGCCTCCACCAGCAGTTGGACCAAGAACAAGTGAGAGTTGTGGAATACGCCCACTCGCCGTAATCATTGATTGAAAAACTTCACCAAAAGCGCTCAGCGATGACACTCCATCACGCAACCGCGCGCCTCCCGAATGCCAAATACCAATAATTGGAACCTGCGCGCCCATTGCTGCTTTATATGCTTGAACAATTACTCGTGAACCATCTGCGCCGAGTGCGCCTCCTTGTTGTGTTGCATCGGAGGCGAAGATAACAACTTTGTTTCCATTTACAATTCCTGTTGCTGCAATCATTCCGCAATCAGTGCGTGGAATGAGTAATTCGTATTTCCCAGAATCAACAAGGCGAGCTATGCGAACTTCTGGGTCGCGAGAATCAAGAGATATGTCAGCCATGAGATTTCTAGTTTGGTCTTAGAAAGACCGAAAAGCAAGCACCACGTTGTGGCCACCGAACCCAAATGAATCATTGAGGGCTGCGATATCACCAGTTGGTAGAGCGCGCGGAGTATTTCGAACAACATCGACAGTGACAGCTGGATCAAGATTCTCGATATTTATTGTGGGAGGAGCCAAACGATCCTGAATAGCCTTAACGATTAAGACAGATTCAATTGCTCCTGCGCCGCCCAGAAGATGTCCAGTCATAGATTTTGTTGCAGAGACTGCAACATGATCAGCATCTGCTCCAAGGGCTTTACGTAGTGCATTTGCCTCGGCTACATCTCCTGCAGGAGTTGAGGTGGCATGTGCATTGAGGTGAACAATATCTTTGGTTGATAATCCAGAATCGCGAAGTGCAAATTTGATTGCTCGCTGTACTCCGCTGCCATCTGGATCAGGCGCTGCGATGTGATACCCATCGGATGAAAGCCCTTGACCAACTAATTCACAGTATATTTTTGCTCCCCGTGCTTGTGCATGTTCAAGTTCTTCGAGAACTAAAATTCCGCCACCTTCGCCTAGTACAAACCCATCGCGATCAAGATCATATGGACGAGATGCGCGGGCAGGATCATCATTGCGAGTAGATAATGCTTTCATTGCAGCAAAGCCCGCCATAGGAAGGGCGTGAATCGCCGCTTCAACTCCTCCGGAAACAATAATGTCAGCACGATTAGTACGAATCATTTCAAGTGCGTATCCGATTGCTTCAGCCCCTGATGCACATGCACTCACTGGCGTATGAACACCAGCTTGTGCCTTTAATTCAATTCCAACATTTGCAGCTGGTCCATTTGGCATCAACATTGGAACGGTGTGCGGACTGACAAAGCGTGCACCTTTTTCACGCAAGATGTCGTGTTGCTCGAGAAGTGTTGTGACACCACCAATGCCGGATGCGATCACGACACCAAGCCTTTCTGGATCAACTTCTGGTGAACCAGCATCTTTCCAAGCTTCGCGCGATGCAATGAGTGCAAATTGTTCTGAACGGTCTAAGCGACGCATCTCAACGCGCTCCATTACCTCAGAAGGTTCTAGAGCAACTCGCGCTGCGAAATGTACAGAAAGACCCGATGCCCACTCTTCGGTAAGTGTGCGAACACCACTTGTGCCGGCAAGGAGAGCCGACCATGATGTTGCGACATCTCCACCAATAGGAGTTGTGGCACCGAGTCCTGTAACAACTACGCGACGCATGAAACTATTTTTTCTACTTAGCTGCGTTTACGATGAAGTTAACTGCATCGCCAACTGTGACGAGGTCTGTTACAGCCTCATCAGGAATCTTTACGCCAAAGCGCTCTTCTGCCGCGACAACAACTTCAACCATGCTCAATGAGTCAACCTCTAGGTCGTCAGTGAAATTCTTATCAAGTTCGATTGATGCAGCTGGAATTCCCGCTACTTCTTCGACGATCTCTTTGAGTCCTGCAAGTACGTCAGCTTGTGAAAGTGTCATGGTGATGTATTCCCTTTTCTATTTCTTCGGCGTGAGAGGGTAATTCTCTACGATAGAGGGGCGTACTTACGAGTATTTGGCCCCCAATAACCCTTCCTGAGAGTGAGATAAATTACGGTGCAGGCGGTAATTGCACTACTTGTCCGGCGTACACGAGGCCAGCGCCATATCCAATTAAGAGTGCCAAGGTCCCATGGAGCTCTGGATGAGCCTCTAGTAAGGCGTCCATGGCGAGAGGAATCGAGGCAGCTGAGGTATTTCCATTGGTTTTGATGTCATCTGCCACGACGACTGAATCTGGAATTTTCATTTCTTTTGCCATCGTTTCAATGATTCTAAAATTAGCTTGATGCGGAATAAAGGCACCGAGTTGATCAGGAGTCACACCTGCAGCTTCAAGTGCTCGCAACCCGGCTTTGCTCATTTGGTAAACCGCCCAACGAAAAACGGTTTGTCCTTGCTGGGCAATATTTGGCCATTGCAATTCGCGCATCAATTTTTCTGGATGTAATTTGTAATCAGTCCATGCGGGTTCCATCACAATTGCACTTCGTGAATCGGCATCAGATCCCCAAATGGTTGGACCAATACCTGTCTCCTCGGAAGCTCCAATTACAACTGCGCCTGCACCATCGGCAAAAATAAATGCAGTCGCACGGTCGTCGGGATCTGTGAAATCAGATATTTTTTCAACTCCAATGACCAAGACTTTCTTTGATGTCCCACCGCGAACAAGATCATTTGCCATTCCGACGCCGTAACAAAAACCTGCGCAGGCAGCTGAGATATCAAATGCTGCCGCTTTTGGATTTCCCATTCTTTCAATGATTGCAGTAGCGGCACTTGGTGCTTGATACGGAAAAGTTATTGTGGCGACAATGACTGTATCAATATCTGCAATTGTAATTTTCGCTCGATGGAGAGCAACTTCGGCAGCCGAAATTGCCATATCAATAACGCTTTCATGTGGCCCTGCAATATGTCGTTGGATAATGCCTGTGCGTTGCTGAATCCATTCATCACTTGAATCAATTCGGTCCACAATTTCAGAGTTTGGAACAATGCGAGTGGGTCTATAAGAGCCAACGGAGAGAATGCGGGATTCGGAACCCTGAACGCTTTTTATTTTTGTCATAATCCCTACCCGTGGTTGGTAATAAGTTGCGCTGCGGTTGATAGATCCTCTGATGATTTTAATGCACATGTTTGAATCTCTGGCTCTGCGCGCTTGAGCAATCCAACAAGAGTGCCGCCAGGTGCCAATTCAATAGCGCCGGTTATTCCATGAGATTTCATTGCGCTCATACACAAATCCCAGCGCACAGGATTAGCGATTTGATTAACGATTCGATCGAGAATTTCTCGGCCATCAGAGACGATTTCGCCATCTTTGTTTGAAATCACATCGCAGAGAGGATTTGAAACTTCTATTCCTTGTGCAAGGAGTTGCATTGGTTGGACCGCTGGAGACATGTAGGAAGTATGAAAGGCACCAGCGACTGCAAGCGGGCGTACTCGAGCGCCAGCTGGTGTGTGGTTCGCTAATTTTTCTAACGCCTCTAAAGAACCCGCGGCAACTATTTGGCCCGCGCCATTGTCGTTAGCAGCAACTAACCCCAGTAAAGCAATCGCTTCCAGTACTTCGACTCTTATTCCGCCAAGTACTGCAGACATTCCAGCAGGGGCGAGAGAAGCAGCTTTCGCCATTTCGATTCCACGAGTTCGCACCAACTTCATTGCATCAATGCTGGAAATAACACCGGCAATTGCGGCGGCGCTTATTTCCCCAACAGAGTGGCCCGCAATGACTTTACAAGTCATGTTTCCTTTGAGAAGTGCGTGCGCGCTAAGAAGGCTCGCGGCGACAATGAGTGGTTGTGCATTGGCAGTGTCTTGAATTTCTTCTGCAGATGCACTTGTCCCTAGATGTATGAGATCTAGATCAATTGCCTGAGACCATTCTTTGAGTAAATCTTTGAGCTCAGGATTTTCAAGCCATGTCGTAAGCATTCCAGGCGTTTGCGAACCCTGACCTGGCGCGAGAAGTGCGAGCATGGGGATAGTTTACGCGAGATTATTTCGAGTAACTAGCCACACATGAGTAGTGTGCTGTGAAACTTCCACTTGATCACCTGGCTGAGCAATCTCTGGGGCGTAGGTGGAGGAAATTTCACTTGCTTTAAAAATGCATCGATATGACTCACCCCAGCTGGCATCAGGAAGAGTGAAAAGCGTGGGCTCGTGTGATGAATTCATAAGAAGCAATAATCCACGATCATGAGAAGTTTCAATGAAGACAGTGATGCTTCTTTTCTCACCATCTTGCCAATGCTCTTCTTTCATTTCGCGTCCGCCGAGACTAAACCACGCAATATCTTTTCTTTTCGTGCCTTGATCTAGGGCGCCTGTAAAAAATTCAATTGTGACATCGGCAAGATAGGTTGATCGTATTCGTGCAAGCTCTGCTAAAGAGCTCTGCATGTCTTCCTGTAATTCAGATAATGACCAATCTAGGGCCCAACCATTATTAAAATTCTCCACGTTATCTTCATCGCGGTTCGTTAAATTTCTTGGTAAGGAATAAGCATTATTTGAACCATTTTGTGATCTGGAATTTTCGTCACCCATCGTGATCATGGGAACACCAGAAGAGAGCATCAAAGTGGCAAGTATCGATTTCTTTAACCAGTGGCGATGAAGATTAATATCTTCGATCGAGGTTTCGCCTTCAATACCCCCATTCCAAGACCGATTGGTACTCGATCCATCTCGATTCTCTTCCGCGTTTGGTTCGTTATGTTTTTGATTGTATGTAACCAGATCATGCAAGGTGAAACCATCATGAGCTGTGACAAAGTTGATTGATGATGTTGGTCCTCGGTAATGAAAAATAGAGCTCGAACCACTTATTCCATCGGCTAAGTCAGAGATTCCCTCGCCATACCCACGTGCAATATCGTCGAGCCAAAATTGGCGAACGGAATCTCGGTAGGCGTCATTCCATTCGCGAAAAGGATGGGGAAAATCGCCAAGTGAATATCTTGAAACATCCCACGGTTCAGAAATCATTTTGTGATTGCGCAAAACGGAATCAGCTTCAATTGCAGAGAGGAGAGATGAGTTAAAGGCGCTATGGCTTGTGTATAGAGCAGTTGCAAGGTCAAAGCGAAAACCATCTACTCCGATGACATCAACCCACCAGCGCAACGAGTCTACAATATGCCGAACTGCTTGTGGATTACTTGCAGCGAATGTATTTCCACAACCGGTAACATCAATATAGTTTCCATGCGAATCATTTCGATACCACGAGTTATTATCGATACCACGATATGAAAATGTGGGACCACCAATTCCGCCTTCAGCGGTGTGGTTATAAACAACATCTAAAATAATTTCTATTCCTGCCTCGTGGAGCGCATCTACTGCCACTTGGAGCTCTGAAATTGGATCACTAGTTGCCGCGTAGTTGCGATGTGGCGCAGTAAATGCGAGCGCGTTATATCCCCAATGATTTTGACGCCCACGATGCCAAATTGTTGGCTCTGTTGCAAAGTGATGAATGGGTAGAAGTTCAATGGCAGTTATTCCTAGATTTTTCAAATGTGCGATTGTACTTGGATGACCAAGAGCTTTATATGTTCCTCGTTCATTTTCTGGAATATCTAAATTCTTTGAAGTGAGTCCAGCAACATGAGCTTCATAAATAATAGTTTTGGACCACGGAGTGAGTGGCCGATGCACTTCGCGCGCCCGATGATCTGTCACAACAGAGTATGGAATGAAGCCAGCGCTGTCTCGCACATCGCGTGCATAAAGATCTCCGCCCCCATTTTCATTCTCTGCGATGTGACCATAAATTTCTGGTCCGTATGTAATGTTTCCCTCTAACAAGTGGGTGCAGGGATCTATCAGCAACTTGGCAGGATTAAAGCGAGCGCCTCTCTCTGGTTGCCACGGTCCGTAGACCCGGTATCCATATTTTTGTCCCGCGCGAACTCCCGCGAGGTAACCATGCCAAATCGGACCATTGCGATGGGCCATGGAAAAGCGAGTTTCCACCATGGCGCCATTGACTTCATTAAATAGGCAGAGTTCTACAGCATCCGCGCCATTGCTCCAGATTGCAAAATTGGTCCCGCCATCAGTGACGGTGGCGCCGAGGGTTCGGGGATCTGCAGGAAGCACGCGGCAATCTTGCCCTACAAATAGGTGTGATGAGATTGTAAGAAGTGCTACCCGCCAGTAACCTTTCACACATGAAGATTGCCGTATGCGTAAAACAGGTTCCAGATTCGTGGGCGCAGAAAAAAATGGGGGCATCGGGCAATCTCGATCGCGAGAACGTTGATGCGGTACTCAATGACCTAGATGAATATGCCGTAGAGGAAGCGCTTCGAATTGTTGAAGCACACGGCGGAAATGAAGAAGGTGGTCCGCATTCAGTCACCGTTATTTCTATGGGACCTGCCCGTGCAACCGATGCAATTCGAAAAGCACTTTCGATGGGTGCAAATAGTGGAATTCTGATTTCGGATGCGAATCTTGAAGGCGCTGACGCGCTTGAAACATCAAGAATTTTGGCTGAGGTTATTAAGAATTCACAATTTGATCTCGTTTTATGTGGCACGGAATCAACCGATGCGCGAATGAGTGTGGTTCCTGCGATGATTGCAGCTCGTCTTGATTGGGCTCAGCTGACATTCGCTGGCTCTGTCACAGTGAATGCAGATGCTCAAACTGTTTCTATATCAAGAGTTACAGAAGCTGGCGTCGATGCAATCACTGCGTCATTCCCCTGCGTCATCAGCGTTGTGGAGAAAATTAACGAACCGCGGTATCCATCCTTTAAAGGGATTATGGCATCAAAGAAAAAAACTATTGAGACAAAGGACCTTGCAGCAGTGGGGCTGTCTGCAGAAGTTCATTGGTCGCAAGTCGTTGACGCGACTGAACGCCCACCTCGCGCTGCAGGAGTCAAAATTACCGATGATGGGCAATCAGGACCTTTGCTTGTTAACTTTCTAGTAGAGAAGAAATTAATATGAGTCAGGTATTTATCCTCGGCGATTTTTCAGGCGAGAAAGCGACGAAGACGACAACCGAACTCGCAACAGCTGCTGCTCGCATTGGTGAAGTGATCGGAATTGTCTTTGCGCCAGTGGGGCTAGGTGCATCAATGGCTGCAACTATTAATTCTGGTCCAATCTCGAAGTTAATTGTTGTCGAATCCAATGATTTTGCTGCTCATGGAGTAGCCGCGCTCGCTGATGCTCTTTCTCAGTTGGTGAGCACCCAATCACCTGTTGCAGTATTAATAGCTTCGCATGCACTTGGGAAAGAAATTGCTGGCAGAGTTGCTGTGGAAACGCTGTCCGGAATTATCACCGATGCTGTAGATATTTCATCAGACCTGACTGCAACCCAATTAGTTTTTGGTGGATCAACAACGGTGCATTCCAAGATTTCGCATGGAATTTCAATTATCACCATTCGACCCAATTCATTTGAAGCGGATAATTCACCATGTGCACCGGAAATCGAAAATGTTGCATTAGTCATTTCAGAGAAATCTAAAAAAGCAACAATCACATCATCGGAGCCGCCAATTAAAGGTGGACGTCCAGAACTTACTGAAGCCAATATTGTTGTTTCAGGCGGGCGTGGTACGGATGGAAATTTTAGCGCAGTAGAGGCATTTGCTGATTCCTTAGGCGCCGCGGTGGGCGCATCGAGAGCAGCAACTGATGCTGGTTGGTATCCGCACTCCCATCAAGTGGGCCAAACTGGAAAAACTGTGAGCCCACAGCTCTATGTAGCCTGTGGAATCTCAGGGGCGATTCAACATCGCGCCGGTATGCAAACGAGTAAAACAATTGTCGTAGTCAATAAAGATCCAGAGGCTCCCATCTTTGATATCAGTGATTTTGGCGTAGTAGGGGATCTCTTTGCCGTTCTGCCTGCGGCCACGGAAGGCGTACTTGCTCGCAAGTCCTAGACTTGCACCTATGTCTGGTATCTATCTTGATCATGCGGCGACTACGCCAATGCTTGAGGTTGCCATAACAGCGATGGATACTCAGTTACGCACACTTGGAAATCCTTCTAGCCTTCATACTCAAGGTCGGGCCGTGCGAAAAGATCTTGAAGAAGCTCGCGAATCAATTGCTCGCGCGGTCGACTGTGATCCAACGGAAGTGATTTTTACCGCATCGGGCACCGAAGCTAATAACACGGCCCTTAAAGGTATCTATTGGAGTTCACGAAAGAATGGTCGAAATGTTGTCGTCATTTCGGCGATCGAGCACCATGCAATCTTAGATCCAGCACTCTGGCTTGCCGAACACGAAGGCGCAGAAATTGTTTATATCGGCGTGGATGTACATGGTGTTATAAAACTTGATGAGTTACGAGAATTCATTGAGCAGAGAGCGGACGAAATTGCAGTGATTTCTGTAATGGCTTCCAATAATGAAACTGGTGTCATTCAACCAATCGCTGAAGTAGTAGCAATCGCTGGAGATATTCCAGTGCACAGTGATGCAGTACAAAGTTTTAGAAAATCTGAATTGTCATTTAATAAACTTGGTCTCTATGCAATGACAATCAGCGCTCACAAAATTGGTGGACCAATCGGTGTCGGTGCTCTCATCCTGAAACGAACAATTGAAATTCCAGCGCTGTTACATGGTGGAGGACAAGAGCGCGAAATTCGTAGCGGAACACTTAACGCACCAGCAATAGTTTCTTTTGCTGCAGCAGTTTCGGATCACTCCTATCAGGCAAGTATGGTGAGTGAACTTCGGGATTTTTTTGCCCAAGAGGTTGTAGCGCTCATTCCTGATGCGTACGTCAATGGAATCAATGCGGCGCGTCTTCCGGGGATTGTGAATGTCACTTTTCCTGGGACGCAAAGCGACACCTTGTTATTGCTCATGGATGCGGAAAAAGTTTCTTGTTCTACGGGCTCGGCATGCAGCGCGGGAGTACATCGTCCAAGCCACGTTCTCCTTGCCATGGGACATAATGAGATAACCGCTCAATCTTCATTGCGATTCTCCTTTGGTTCCCAATCAACTATCCAGGATTGCCAATACGCTTTGTCGGTGTTACCAGATGTGATTAGGCGTGGGCGGGCGGCGAATTTCGTATGAAGATAATTGCAGCAATGAGCGGTGGTGTTGATTCAGCTGTCGCAGCAGCTCGCGCAGTTGAGGCGGGTCATGAAGTAATTGGTGTTCATTTAGCACTAGCTTCCAATCCACAAAAATATCGCTCAGGTGCTCGAGGATGTTGCACAATTGAAGATTCCCACGATGCCCGAAGGGCTGCAGATGTGATTGGTATTCCATTTTATATTTGGGATATGGCTGAAGAATTTCATGCAGGTGTTGTGGAAGATTTTATGAGTGAATATGCAGCGGGACGCACTCCTAATCCGTGCCTTCGATGTAATGAGAAAATTAAATTTGCTGCAGTTCTCGATCGTGCTCGCGCGATGGGTTTTGACGGTGTGGTGACAGGCCACTATGCGCGCACTGAAATTGGACCGACGGGAAAGACTCTTCATCGCGCTATTGATATTTCAAAAGATCAGTCCTACGTCCTATCAGTTCTAACAGTTGAGCAAATTAACGGCGCGATATTTCCATTGGGCGATACGACAAAAGTTGATATTCGTAAAGAAGCTGAGAGCCGCGGTTTAGCTGTTGCACAAAAGCCTGATAGCCACGATATTTGCTTTGTTCCTTCTGGAGATAACGCAGGATGGTTGCGCGAGCGATTGGGAAGTGAAGTCGGCCCAATTGTTGATCAAGAAGGTACCAAAATTGGCGAGCATAAAGGTGCATACACCTACACAATCGGACAGAGAAAAGGGTTGGGAATTACCGTTCCAACTTCTGATGGCTCACCTCGATTCGTTTTAAAAATTGAGCCTGTGACTAACACGGTCGTGGTTGGAGCGCGCGAAGAGTTAGCTGTGACATCAATGGTTGGCGAGAGACCAGTCTGGTGCGGTCCCGCCGTCACTACAGCACCCACTCAAGGACTTGTTCAGGTTCGCGCACATGGCCAAGCACTCTCTTGCACTTACTTTCTGCGTGATGGTTTTCTTGTCGCTGAACTAGATCTACCGCTTCTAGGTCTTGCAACGGGTCAAGCGATGGTTATTTATGACGGTGATCGCGTCGTAGGTTCTGCCACAATATGTGAGACTGCATGACAACAATTGCTCGACATCGCATTGATGAACTCACCAAAGAGATACGAGATCATCAATTTCGATATTACGTCCTCGATAAGCCAACTATTTCAGATGCGCAATTTGATGCACTTCTGAAAGAACTCGAAAAACTCGAAGCAGCAAATCCAGAACTGCGCGAACCAGATTCACCCACGCAAGGCATAGGCGGGGGATTTTCAACGCTCTTTGAACAACGTGATCACATCGAGAAGATGATGAGTCTTGATAATGTCTTCGATATTGAAGAATTAGAGGCGTGGTTTGAGCGGGTTGAGCGAGAAGTAGAAAATCCAAGCTATTTATGCGAACTAAAAGTTGATGGCTTAGCAATTAACTTGAAATATGAAAATGGTGAGCTCGTCACTGCCCTAACCCGTGGAAACGGCGTGACGGGAGAAGATGTAACTTTAAATGTGAAGACTATTAAAGGCTTGCCGCATACATTAAAAGGAAAGAAAGTTCCAACACTCATTGAAGTTCGAGGAGAGGTCTTCTTTCCACTTGCTGCATTTAAAGAGCTCAATGATGGTCTTGAAGAAGCGGGTAAGCCACTCTTTGCTAATCCTCGAAACGCAGCTGCTGGGTCTCTTCGCCAAAAAGATCCCCGGGTGAGTGCCCAAAGACCTTTGAGCGTAGTTGTTCATGGAGTGGGCGCACATGAAGGGATTGATTTTATTTCTCAGAGCAATTCCTATGAACTACTTAAGTCGCTTGGATTGCCAACAAGTGAAAAATATAAAGTCTGCGTAAATCGCTCTGAGGTTCTCGCCTATATTTCTCATTTTGAAGAACATCGCCATGATCTTGAACATGAAATTGATGGCGTTGTAATCAAAGTTGATTCGATATCGTTGCAAAAAAAACTTGGATTCACTTCCCGTGCGCCTAAGTGGGCGATTGCCTTTAAGTATCCGCCAGAGGAAGTCACCACAAAACTTCTCGATATTAAGGTAAGCGTTGGTCGTACAGGTCGAGTTACTCCATTTGCATTTATGGAACCAGTAAAAGTTGCTGGTTCAACAGTCACCAATGCGACTTTGCACAATGCTCAGGAAATTGTGCGCAAGGGAGTACTCATCGGTGATGTAGTTGTGATTCGTAAAGCTGGAGATGTCATCCCAGAAGTTTTAGGACCAGTAGTTGAAAAGCGCACAGGTAAGGAGCACGCATTTGTAATGCCGACACAATGCCCTGAATGTGGGTCGACACTTCGAGCAATCACTGAAGGCGATGTAGATATTCGTTGCCCCAATGCAAGAAGTTGTCCCGCTCAACTGCGTGAGAGAATTTTCTATATTGGTTCTCGATCGGCACTAGACATTGATGTTTTGGGATATGAAGCAGCCAGCGCGCTCTTGGAAACAAAAATTATTACAGATGAGTCAGATCTTTTTGATCTCACTGAAAAGAAACTCTCGCACTCAGATTTCTTTGTTAAAAAAGATGGCACACCTGGTGCAAATGTTGCGAAGTTGTTGGCAGCCCTTGAGGAGGCAAAATCACGACCTTTGTGGCGCGTGCTTGTTAGTCTCTCGATTCGCCATGTAGGACCAACATCAGCGCAAGCACTCGCGGCACATTTCGGATCTGTGGAAGCGATTTCTCAAGCAAGCGCCAATGAACTTTCAAGCATTGATGGTGTGGGACCAATTATTGCCGATGCAATTGTTGAGTGGTTTAGCGTTGATTGGCATCGCGACATTATTCGAAAGTGGGGAAAGGCTGGCGTCTTGCTCGAAAATGCAGAAATGCCAGTATTTCCACAAACCCTTGAAGGTTTAACCTTTGTCGTAACAGGCGGGCTGGAATCATTTACTCGCGATTCAATCTCGGAAGTTATTACCGCACATGGGGGCAAGGCTGCAGCTTCAGTGTCAAAGAAAACGGACTATGTATTAGTTGGAAGTGACCCAGGATCTAAGTTGGCTAAGGCACAAGAACTTGGTGTGCCAGTTATCGACGAGGCGCGCTTTAAAGAATTGCTTGCGGGTAGTAATATCAGAACATGATTACCATCGCAGCAGAGAGCGTCCGCGAACTTCCCGCCCCACCAATCTTTTTTGGCCTCTTTGCATTTGGAATCCTTTCACTTCTTCTTTACATCACACTTCGCCTCGACAGAGATTAAATTGAGTCGCGTCGGTATTTACGGCGGAACATTTGATCCGATCCACAACGGGCATCTTCGCGTCATTACAGAGTTAATTTCTCGAGACATTGTTGATGAAATAATTCTTATCCCAGCGGGGGACCCGCAATTGCGTTCTAACCCACCTGTTGCCTCTGGCCTTTATCGCCTAGCAATGTGCGAAATTGCATTAGCGGATCTTCCTGATCAGATAGGAAGAGCGGTTGAAGTTAGTTCAATTGAGATTGAAAGAATCGGACCCACGTACACAATAGATACGGTCACATCGATTCAAAAAGCCATGCCACAGGCTCAATTACTCCTCATCGTTGGAAGTGATGCCTACGCCAATTTTGCAAAATGGCATCGAATGGAAGAATTGACTAAGTTAGTGGAAATAATCGTGATTAATCGCCCTCACCATCCTGGTGGTGCGACACTCGATATTGGCGCACTCGATGTTTCGGCAACAGAAATCCGAAGCGGAGAATCACAACTCGTACCACCGAGTGTTGCGCAATACATAAAGGAGAATGGTCTCTATGCCAGCCAGTGAGCATGTTAGAAAAATTACACAGATTGCTGCTCGAGCGATTGCCGAAAAGCATGGAACCGAAATGGTGGCAATCGATCTTTCTGACCAACTAGTTCTCAGCGAAGTATTTCTCATAGCCACCGGACAAAATATTCCTCAGGTGGATGCCATTGCTGACTTCGTTGAAGAAAAACTCCGTGAAGTGGGAGAGAAACCTGCACGCCGTGAAGGTGGGCAAGAGTGGATTCTTCTTGATTACTCAGATCTAGTTGTTCATATTCAAAGTAGCGAGCTTCGTCGTTACTACATGCTTGATCGACTTTGGAATGATTGCCCAAAGATTGAACTCGATGTTGTTCGTGAGGAAGCTGCGCAGTAAATGAGTAATCGCATACTTTTATGGCGCCATGGGCAAACTGATTGGAACGTTGTCAATCGATTCCAAGGGCACTCAGATATCCCACTCAATGATGTAGGCCTAGTTCAAGCTCAACGTTCAGCCCAGGTTCTTGCTGGAATGAAACCAACAATGATTATTTCAAGTGATCTTGGGCGCGCACAAAATACTGCTCAAGCTCTGGCAAATCTTGTCAATCTTTCCTTTGAAACTACTGCTCATTTGCGAGAAACAAATGGGGGACATTGGGAAGGTAAGACTGGTGCACAAAACCGTGAGGAAGATTTTGAGAATTTTGTCAGTTGGATTAGCGGTGAAGATAATCCCGCAGGCACAATTGGTGAACGTCGAAGCGAAGTTGCCGCGCGTGCGGTCGGCGCGATTCTTCAAGCACTCGAAGGTAAAGATGAGCAACTATTAGTTGTTGCCACTCACGGTGGCACGGCTCGATGCGTACTGGGCCATCTCTTGCAATTGCCTGTCACTCAATGGGGCGTCATTGGTGGTTTATCAAATGCGTCATGGTCAATTCTTGGCTCTAATCCGCGTGGATGGCATCTCGTTGAACATAATGCTGGAAGCATTCCAGAGATTGTTTACGGTGAAGAAAGTGGAGCGAATCCTGTACCTGATTGGGTGCGATAAGGTTTAACCTGTTCACACACGGGGCTGTGGCGCAGCTGGTAGCGCACTTGCATGGCATGCAAGGGGTCAGGGGTTCAAATCCCCTCAGCTCCACTTGGAAACAAGTGGCTTTTACTCGTTCTAACACAAGTTAAACTTCTCAAATGAGCACCGACGATCGCGAACATGCTGCCTACGATTTCGCATTCGTACAGGAAAAATGGCTCCCAGTGTGGGATCAGTTAGAACCATTTAAATCTGGTCGTCCCGAAGATCCACGTCCCAAGAAATATGTTTTGGATATGTTTCCGTATCCATCTGGGGACTTACATATGGGGCACGCTGAGGCATACGCCCTAGGTGATGTAATTGCTCGCTATTGGATTCAGCGTGGATTTAATGTCATGCATCCAATTGGTTGGGATGCTTTTGGTTTACCTGCTGAAAATGCTGCCATTAAACGCAATGAAGATCCACGCATTTGGACCTATGAAAATATTGCTACACAAAAAGCATCGATGCGTCGCTTTGCTTGTTCCTTTGATTGGGATCGTGTATTTAATACATGCGATCCTGAGTATTATCGATGGAACCAGTGGTTATTTTTACAGATGTACAAGCGCGGGTTGGCTTATCGCAAGGATTCTGCCGTCAATTGGTGTCCAGGGTGTCAAACAGTTTTAGCTAACGAGCAAGTGGTTGCTGGATTATGTGAACGATGCGATTCGGTTGCAACTAAAAAGAAACTCAATCAGTGGTATTTCAAAATTACTGATTACGCTGATCGTTTGCTTGATGACATGGCTCAACTCGAAGGCATGTGGCCCGAAAAAGTATTGACCATGCAGCGCAATTGGATCGGTCGATCCATCGGTGCAAATGTTTCCTTTGCAATCGAAGGTCATGCCGAACCCGTCACTGTCTACACAACCCGTCCTGACACTTTATACGGTGCGACATTTTTCGTCGTAGCAGCAGATAGCGATCTTGCAGCGCAACTTGCACAAGGCACTGAGGTTGAAAAAGAATTTAAGGAATATCTAGAGAAGATTAAATCGGCAAGTGACATTGATCGACTTGCCACAGATCGCCCGAAGAGCGGCGTATTTCTAGGTAAGTATGCAATTAACCCAATCAATGGCGAGAAGTTGCCTATTTGGGCAAGTGATTATGTGTTGGCAGATTATGGAACAGGCGCAATCATGGCCGTTCCTGCCCATGATCAACGCGACTTAGATTTTGCGCGTGCAATGAAATTACCTGTGCGGGTAGTAGTAAACACTGGTGATGAAGATCCAAATAAAACAGGGATTGCCACAACGAGCGATGGCGTATTAATTAACTCTGATGGCCTTAACGGTTTGAAGAAAGCCGAAGCAATTGAGAAAATAATTGCAGAACTCGAAAAAAATGGTGTTGGAAAGGCGACGCGTAATTATCGTCTTCGCGATTGGCTCGTTTCACGTCAGCGATATTGGGGCACGCCTATTCCAATTATTCATTGTGCAGCGTGTGGCGAAGTTCCAGTTGATGAAAGCCAACTTCCATTAACTCTTCCAGATGCACAAGGATTAGATCTCAAGCCAAAGGGAACATCGCCATTGGGCGCTGCCACTGATTGGGTCAATGTTAAATGTCCTTCATGTGGCGCGGATGCAAAGCGCGATACGGACACCATGGATACATTCGTTGACTCATCATGGTATTTCTTGCGCTACCCAAGTTCAACAAACCACAACGAACCATTTTCACGTAAAGATATCGATACATGGTTGCCAGTCGATCAATATGTTGGCGGAGTTACTCACGCAATTTTGCACCTTCTTTATAGCCGCTTCTTCACCAAAGTCCTCAATGACATGGGGATGTTAGATTTCAATGAGCCATTTACTCGCCTTCTCAATCAGGGAATGGTGCAGATGGACGGATCGGCAATGAGTAAGAGCCGTGGCAATCTAGTACGTCTCTCTGATGAACTTGCTGTGCACGGCGTAGATGCGATTCGACTTTCAATGGTATTTGCTGGGCCACCAGAAGATGATGTGGATTGGGCCGATGTTTCGCCATCGGGTTCGATGAAGTTTCTTTCTCGCGCATGGCGATTATCGGGCGATGTCTCTAGCGCTCCTGGCGTTGATTTTTCTCACGGTGAAATTTCACTGCGCAAGGCAACACATAAAGCGTTACACGATTCCGCATTCGCTGTGGAATCATTTCGATTTAACGTAGCGATTGCGCGAATGATGGAACTTGTCAATGCAACTCGTAAAGCTGTCGATTCAGGATGTGGCCCATCGGATCCAGCAGTACGCGAAGCGGTCGAGGCAGTAGCCATCATGATTTCGCTAGTGGCACCATTTACTGCCGAGGAAATGTGGGAACGATTGGGACATACGCCAGCAGTTGCACTCGCTGGCTGGCCAGTTGTCGATGAATCACTCCTTGTTGCTGATGCGGTCGAAGCGGTTTTTCAAATCAACGGCAAAATCAAAGAGCGAATTGAAGTCTCTCCAACGATTACTGACGCCGAACTTGAGGCGTTAGCGATGACTCATCCAACTATCGTGGCCGAACTTGCTGGGGCGACGCCTAAAAAGGTTATTGCGCGCGCGCCAAAATTAGTTAATATCGTGGCATAACTAATTCTGCACTGTTCCACATTGTGAAAGGCGCTTCATGAAAACAATTTTGGATGCAATCGGCAATACACCGCTGATTAATATCGAGGGCATCTGGGTCAAGATGGAATATATGAATCCATCTGGATCAATTAAAGCGCGCATCGCGAAATTTATGATTGAGAAAGCAGAGAGCGAAGGTCTGCTCAAACCCGGTGACACAATCGTTGAGGCAAGCAGTGGAAACACTGGAAATGCAATGAGCATGGTGGCCGCGGTTAAAGGGTACAAAATGTTAGTGATCATGCCTGATGGAATGAGTCCTGAGCGAACTGCAATCTCTGAAGCGTTTGGCGCAGAGGTGCACACCATGGGAGATTTCCATGTCAATGATGCGCTGGAAGAAGCTCGCCGTCGTGGATCGATGCCAGGATTTTTTGCACCGCAACAATTTGATAATGAATGGAATGTTCAAGAGAACCGAGAATGGCTTGGAAAAGAAATTCTGGATCAAATGCCAGTGCTCCCAGATCTTGTCATTGGCGGAGTTGGAACTGGTGGAACAATCATTGGCGTGGGGCAGGCGTTTAAAGATGCCAACCCTGCGTGCAAAGTAATCGCCCTAGAACCATCTGAGTCGTGCACAATTTTGTGTGGGGAAGTTTCCAAGCACCTCATTGAAGGCATCGCTGATGGATTCATTCCAGGGATTGTTTCTCGTCACCATGATGAACTCGACGGAGTCATAGATATCGGCTCAGAAGAGTCAATCGAAGAAATGCGCCGCTTGGCACGTACTCATGGGCTTTTTGTTGGTCCATCGTCTGGCGCTCATATGTTGGCGGCAAAAATACTCAAAGAGCAATACAACGTGGAAAATGTTGTGACATTTTTCTGTGATGAGGGTGAAAAATACATCAATGACTATTGGATCAAGAAATAACTATCCACAAGTACGCGTAATTTCGTGACTCATTGGCTCGAGCCAAGTCACCCTTGTGCCCATGGATACCTTTTATCAATACTTTGATCGCGCCCGCCAATGGTGGGATGACCTCTCTTTTTCGCAATTCCAAAGAAGAGCACTTTTTGCCATTTCACTCCCTGTCATTGCTGTCTCGGTTTTCATCGTCACTCGAGGAGACTCCGAAGAAATAATTGCTCCCCTAATCGTTCCGATTGAAGTCACCGCACCCACATTAACTATTGATGTCGCGGGGGAAGTCATCAACCCAGGTGTGTACTCACTTCCTGACGGCTCTCGAGTCATTGATGCGATTGCAGCAGCAGGTGGTGCAAATCCGAAAGCCGCGCTATCGGATCTAAACCTTGCGCGGATGATCAAAGATGGCGAACAAATCTTTGTGGATCTTATATATAAAAATGGAAGCTCAAAGAAATCTACACCCGTCCATCATGGACCAATAAATATCAATCGCGCGAGTACCTCCGAATTTGATTCACTCAATGGTATTGGTCCAGTTATAGCTGCTCGCATAGTCGCCTATCGAAGCGCACATGGGCCATTTGCCACAATTGAAGATATTCAAAACGTCTCTGGGATTGGTGCTGCAAAATTCGCACAGTTCAAAGATCGCATTCAAGTTTAATTGATTACAGGGCTATTGCCCTAGGTGCCGCGATTTGGATTGGCGCTCTAACGCAAAGCACAGTCTCGCCCTGGAAAATTGCAATACTTGCAATTGCTATCGCTTTCTTTGCACAAATGAAGAAAAATGGATTACTCCTACTTCTTGTTGGAGCCTTGGTACTTGGCGCATCTATCATGTCATTACGCCAAGAATCCTTACAGAATTCGGCAATCACGCAATATTTTGATAAAAATATTGTTATCACTGCGCAAGTAGTAACTGATCCATCTCGCATTGCACCAAAAGTGCGAGGATCATTTTTACTTCCAGAGAGTTATAGTTTCTTGGCTCGAGCAAGGCGGATCCGGGCTGGCCATGCCCTGTACACCTTACGGATTCCTATTCGAATAATTACTTCGAAACAGGAAGTCGCATCTCTGTTGCCTGGTCAGACCATTCGCTTTTCTGCCACTGTTCATTCCAGCAAAGAAGCAAGAGTTGCAGCACTTGTTATCACGCGAGGTGAAATTGAAATTCTGACACCACCGTCTCGATGGGCACGAAGTTTGGGAGCCATTAGATTGGGTCTGCGTGAATCAAGCGGTGACGGAGATGCTGGTGGTCTGATTCCAGGAATGGTGTTAGGCGATACATCAAAGCAAAGCCCAGAATTTAAAACTGCCATGAAGCGTTCAGGTCTCACTCACCTAGTCGCAGTCAGTGGCGCAAATTTCGCAATAGTGTCTTCATTTCTCCTTTGGGTAATGCAATTTGTTATTCGAAGAATGCGATGGCGACTTGGTGTGACAGCAATTTTTCTGATCTCATTTATTGCACTTGTGCGCCCATCCCCATCGGTGCTGCGCGCCGCTGCAATGGCTGCAGTCTTACTTATTGCCAAAGGATCACAACGCTCGGGAGATTCACTTCCCGCACTCGGATTTGCAATTGGAGCGGTGATAATCGCCGATCCATGGCAGTCACGTGATCCAGGCTTTGCTCTCTCAGTCCTAGCCACCGCAGGGCTACTACTTTTTGCACCGCATCTTGTCGCGCACTTATCTCGAAAAATGAAACCAATCATCGCTCAAGCCTTGGCTCCTCCAATAGCTGCAATTCTTTTTTGTTCTCCAATTTTGCTCGCTTTATCTGGATATCTCTCACCCATGAGTATCGTTGCAAATGTATTGGCTGCCCCAGTTGTCGCACCAATAACAATTCTCGGTTTTATCGCAGCACTAGTTCACCCCCTCGCGCCATCCATTAGCGCTGTGCTGATATTTCTAATTCGATACCCAGCGGCATTCATCGCACGCATCGCGTTCTGGTCTGCAGGTTTTCCAGTTATTGAGCTAGCGATTCTCACTCTCGCTGTATTCGCCTTAGTGATTTTTCTTGCACGCAAAAGAATTAAATTATTGATTATCGCCCTAATTTTTATTGTTGTGATCAGTAATATTCAGGGATGGCCGGCAGGTGATTGGACAGTAGCAAATTGCGATGTTGGGCAGGGTGATTCCTCGGTTATTAATTTGGGGGCACATCGAGGGATAGTCATCGATGTCGGTCCTGACCCTGAGTTGGTAGATAAATGCCTTAAAGATTTGGGAATTACCCAAATCCCGATACTTATCTTGAGCCATTTTCATGCAGACCATGTTGCTGGATTGCCCGGTTTAGAAAAATCTCGCACGGTAGGCCAGGTATGGGTTAATCACCTTGATCCATCACTTGCACACCTCAATCAAATTGTTGTTAGTCGCGGGTATTCGATTTCGATTGCAGATGCATCTATCCATGTTCTCTGGCCAGATTCTGGTCAGCACTCATTTGCATCCGTTGCAGGGGATGGATCGGCGATGAATAACACCAGTATTGCCATTGAAATTTTGACGCCACAATTCTCTTTCTTTAGCGCGGGAGATCTCGAACCAGAGGCGCAAAAGGGAATCGTTGCAGATCTGCATCATGTAGATATCTATAAAGTCTGCCACCACGGATCATCCTTTCAAGACCCAGATTTCATGCGCGCCTTGTCGCCTCAGGTGGCACTGATCAGCGTAGGCGCCACAAATTCCTACGGGCATCCAGCTCCCACGACTGTTCACGCTTTAGTTAGACTAGGGGCTAAGGTTCTGCGCACAGATACCGATGGAGCAATTGCGATTGACGTTCAGGAGCATCATGTGCGAATTCGAACCGCTCGACAAGGATTTCATTTATTTACTTTTAACTGATCCAAGAGAAGGAGGAGTGAGATGAATTCCTTCTACCTCATCCTTGGATCAGAAGGCGCGCTAGCTGATCGCGCTCTCATGAAAATCATGACAGAACTGAAGAGTGAAAACGCAGAGATAACATCTTTATTTGCGGGCGAAACGGTATTAGGTGATATCGCCGATTCTCTTGCACCATCCTTATTTTCCGAACGTCGAGCTCTCATTATTCGCGATCTGCAGGATCTCCCAGAAGATAATCGCGATGAAATTACGCGTTACTTAGGAAATCCCGACCCATCGACGACAGTTGTTTTTGTTCATAAGGGTGGAGTCAAAGGTAAAGCGTTACTTGATGCGATTAAAAAAGCGCACCCAGAAATAATTGCATGCGAGCCACTAAAGAAGGAAAATGAGAAACAAGATTTCGTTCGCAATCTCTTTTTAGATTTGGGACGCAAAGCATCCCCTGGCGCAGTTGCGGCGCTGGTTCATGCCGTAGGTGGTGATCTTCGCGAACTCTCGGCAGCATGTTCTCAAATTGTTGCTGATGCCTCCGCTGGTCTCATTGACGAAGCGCAAGTTGATAAATATCACCAAGGTCGCATGGAGAGCACAGGTTTTGATGTGGCAGATGCAACCCTTGATGGCAATCTTTCTCAGGCATTGATTACCCTACGAAGCGCCCTCGATACTGGAACTGATCCAGTGATGGTGACAAGCGCGTTGGCTTCAGCAATTCGATCCTTAGCGAAAGTATCTGGCGCTAATCGATCGGTAAAATCATTTGAATTAGCAGGGCAATTAGGTATGGCTCCATGGCAAATCGATAAGGCTCGTCGCCAACTACAGGGATGGACGCCTCGCGGGATTGCAGCGGCAGTGAGTGCGGTGGCCACGGCAGATGCAGCGGTAAAAGGGGCGCAAAGTGACCCGATATATGCCCTCGAGCATGCTGTAGCGACAATCACCGCTGCTAGGTCTGGGCGCTAGAAAAGCTCAGTTTGAGCCAAAGGTGCTCGCGCTGGTAGCCTTCGGGTCTGCTTTCGGGTGAGTTGCCTGAAAACTACTAAGAGAAGAGACCCTTTCACGTGGCAAATATCAAGTCGCAGATCAAGCGTATTAAGACAAATGAAAAAGCACGCCTACGTAATAAGGCTGTTCGTTCATCAATTAAGACCGCTGTTCGTAAGTTCCGCGACGCAGTCACTGCTGGTGACTCCACTGTGATCACAGCTGAACTTCGCTCTGCTTCGCAAGCGCTCGACGTAGCAGTTGCCAAAGGTGTTTTGCATAAGAACGCTGCAGCAAATAAGAAGTCATCAATGGCGCAGGCGGCTAATAAAGCCGGCGTTCGTTAATTTCTAAATTTTTTCTTCTGCGAGGCTAATGTAAATGCCTGCAATTCCACTGGCTAAAGCACCACAACCAGCTAGCACTAATCCTGCGCAGATTCGTAACTTCTGCATCATTGCCCATATCGATCACGGTAAATCCACGCTCGCCGATCGCATGCTTGGCATCACCGAAGTTGTTGAGGCTCGCAATATGCGTGCGCAATATCTGGATCGCATGGATATTGAACGCGAACGTGGCATCACTATTAAATCTCAAGCAGTGCGACTTCCTTGGCGTAGCGGAATCGATGGGCAGGAATATATCCTGAACATGATCGACACACCTGGGCACGTTGACTTCACTTACGAAGTTTCGCGCTCGCTAGCAGCATGTGAAGGCGCGGTGTTACTCGTTGACTGTGCGCAAGGTATCGAAGCGCAGACGCTGGCAAATCTTTATCTAGCTATGGAAAATAATCTGACCATTATTCCAGTCCTCAATAAAATTGATTTACCTAACGCGCAACCCGAGAAGTTTGCAGCAGAGCTTGCAAAACTGATTGGATGCGAACCTGAAGATTGTTTACGCGTATCAGGTAAAACAGGTGATGGTGTCGAAGAACTTCTTGACCAAATCATCGCGCAAATTCCCGCACCGAAAGGTGATGCTGATGCACCACCGCGCGCACTGATTTTTGACTCTGTTTATGATTCTTATAGAGGCGTTGTTACCTATGTTCGCGTGATTGATGGGCACTTATCACCTCGCGAACAAATTCAAATGTACTCAACTGGCGTTCGTCACGAAGCTCTCGAAGTCGGAGTTATTTCACCAGATCCTGTTGCAAGTAAGGGTCTTGGCGTTGGCGAAGTGGGATATTTAATTACTGGCGTAAAAGATGTTCGCCAATCACGAGTAGGCGACACAATTACGTCGTACAACAATCCGACCAAAGTGGCACTTGCAGGGTATAAAGATCCAAAACCGATGGTTTTTTCTGGGCTCTTTCCACTCGATGGTGCAGATTTTCCTGTACTCCGTGAAGCACTTGATAAATTACAACTCAACGATGCAGCCCTTGTGTACGAGCCTGAATCTTCAGCAGCTCTAGGATTTGGATTTCGATGTGGCTTCCTTGGTCTTTTACACATGGAAATTGTCCGCGAAAGATTAGAACGTGAATCAAAACTTAATCTCATTTCAACAGCTCCAAACGTGGTTTATAACGTCACCATGGATGATGGAAAAGAGATTCGCGTAACAAATCCATCGGAATTCCCTGACGGCAAAGTTATGAGCGTTAAAGAACCAATTGTGAAATCAACAATTCTTGCACCTGCTGAATACATCGGAACAATCATGGAGCTCTGCCAAGAGCGTCGAGGAATGTTGCTCGGTATGGATTACTTATCTGAAGATCGAGTGGAAATTCGTTACACGCTGCCTCTAGCTGAAATTGTTTTCGATTTCTTCGATCAACTTAAGTCGCGCACAAAGGGTTATGCCTCCCTTGATTACGAGGAAAAAGGCGATGAAGAGGGTAATTTGGTAAAGGTAGACATCTTGCTCCAGGGTGAGGCAGTCGATGCATTTAGTGCGATCGTTCACCGAGATAAAGCCTATGCCTATGGCCTCATGATGACGGGAAAATTGCGTGAACTAATTCCACGCCAGCAATTTGAAGTGCCCATTCAAGCAGCGATTGGCTCACGCATAATTGCTCGCGAAAGCATCCGAGCGATCCGTAAAGATGTTTTGGCGAAATGTTACGGCGGAGATATTTCTCGAAAGCGCAAACTTCTTGAGAAGCAAAAAGAAGGCAAGAAGCGCATGAAAATGGTGGGTCGTGTTGAAGTTCCACAAGAAGCCTTCGTTGCAGCCCTCGCAACTGATGCTGATATTGAAAAGATTAAGGCAGCCCGTAAGCAGGGATAAATGAAAGACGTCTCGTTTTACGTACATATCCCATATTGCATTAAGCGATGTGGTTATTGTGA
>WLNY01000011.1 GCA_009699575.1 Actinomycetota bacterium | reverse complement strand
TCAAATCACGTGCGACTTTAGTTTGTTTTGCTTTTGCCCGGCCGCGCCCCATGTGCGTGACCTCCTAACCTAACGGTTTAATCGATGTTCTTCAGGGGCATAGGTTACCGCGCCTTGTAGTCCCCCTCCAAAGCGGCGCCCGCGGTACTGGCACCCGCCGCCTGGATTGAGCCTGCGACCCACGCTTTCATGCCTCGCGCGGCAAGAGCTGATAGGGATAAATCTGCTGATTCGGCTGATATCACCGCCACCATTCCGACTCCGCAATTCCAGGTTCGCTCGAAATCAGATTGAGGAGTCGAGCCTTCGGCGGCAAGAAATTCGAGGGCTGCAGGAAGTGACCATGTGCTGCGGTCATAGATTGCACTCAAGCCCGTCGGAATGACTCGCGCAGTGTTATCGGCAAGACCACCTCCAGTGATGTGACTAAAAGTGCGAAGTGATGTGCCCAGGAGTTGCGCCAGAGCAAGGCAATCGCGAGTGTAAATCTCGGTTGGAGTGAGGAGAATTTCACCCAGTGACATATCAAAATCTGAATATGTTTTAGAGAGATCTAATTTTTTAGTTTTTAAAATGTGGCGGATAAGTGAATAACCGTTTGCGTGAAATCCACTTGAAGGCATGGCAATAATAAGATCGCCCGCTTGCACATTCTCTTTACTAAGTAAATTGGGTTCATCCACTACGCCAGTTGCTGCTCCTGCAATATCAAATTCATCAGGGCCAAGGAGGCCAGGGTGCTCCGCTGTCTCACCACCGATGAGTGCGGTATTTGCCTTTTCGCATCCTCGCGCAATTCCAGAAACAATTTCTGCAATTCTCTCTGGAATAACTTTCCCAACAGCAATGTAATCTGTCATAAACAGTGGTTCTGCGCCACACACGACTAAATCATCGACAACCATTGCGACAAGGTCTTCGCCGATGGTGTTATACATTCCCATTGCGCGAGCGATTTCTGTTTTTGTCCCAACACCATCTGTTGAAGTGGCAAGGAGAGGCTTAGTAAATTTCTTAAGCGCACTTGCATCAAAAAGCCCAGCAAAGCCGCCGATTCCACCCATAACTTCTGGGCGAGATGCACGAGCGATTGATGCCTTCATCAATTCAACAGCACGATCACCTGCATCGATATCAACGCCTGAGTCTTTATACGTTGACATTACTTTTTACCTTGCACTTCTGTTATTTCAAGGCGCATTTTTCCTTCAGACATATCGGCTGGAATTGCAATCGGGTATTTTCCTGTGAAACATGCGCTACATAAGTTCTCTTCGGCAATCTGGGTGGCCTCAATAAGTCCCTCAAGGGAGACATAACCAAGGGAATCTGCCCCAATAGATCGTCTAATTTCTTCAACAGCAAGACCGCTTGCAATGAGTTCTGCTCGTGATGCGAAATCGATTCCGTAGAAACATGGCCACTTAACAGGAGGCGATGAAATACGAACGTGAATTTCCGCAGCTCCTGCTTCACGAAGCATACGCACAATCGCGCGCTGAGTATTTCCACGAACAATTGAATCATCGACCACCACAATGCGTTTTCCTTCGATGACATCGCGCAGTGGATTTAATTTGAGACGAATTCCAAGTTGGCGAATTGTCTGACTGGGTTGAATGAATGTACGGCCAACATATGAATTTTTTACCAAACCTAATCCGTATGTAATTCCAGAACCTGTTGCATAACCAATCGCGGATGGAGTTCCTGATTCCGGTACGGGTATGACGAGATCAGCTTCAACTGGATGTTCCTTAGCTAGCCGCTTACCGATTTCCACACGGGTCGCGTGAATGCCACGACCTGCAATGCTCGTATCGGGGCGCGCAAGGTAGACATACTCAAAAAGGCACCCTTTGGGTTCTGGGGTTGACCATTTGTGAGCGCGCAACCCATTTTCGTCAATTGCAATAAATTCGCCAGGTTCGACTTCGCGCACAAACGAGGCACCAACGATATCCAGCGCTGCAGATTCGGAAGCAACAACCCAACCGTTTTCAAGTTTTCCAATAACGAGCGGTCTCACACCGTGACGATCGCGCGCGGCATAGAGAGTTTTTTCATCCATAAATACAAGCGAAAATGCACCTTCTAAAATTGGTAGAACCGCAAGAGCACTTGCCTCCACATTATTTTCATCTTGCAGAGCAATAAGTGCAGTCATTATTTCTGTATCAGTTGTAGCGCCTCGACTATTTTTTGGAGCATCAGGTTCGAGTTTGTGAACTGATTCAGCCAAGTCGCCGGTATTCGTTAAATTGCCATTGTGGGCCAAAGCCAGTGTTCCATATTTAGTTGGGCGAAGTGTTGGCTGAGCGTTCACCCATGAACTCGATCCGGTGGTGGAGTAACGGCAATGTCCAATTGCTAAATTTCCCGTGAGCGAAACCAAATCACTCTCTGTGAAAACTTGAGAGACGAGACCCATATCTTTATAAATCAGAATTCTTTCACCATCACTTGTCGCAATACCTGCTGACTCCTGGCCGCGATGTTGCAATGCGTAGAGCCCATAGAAAGTTAGCTTTGCTACTTCTTCTCCTGGTGCCCATACGCCAAATACTCCACACGCATCTTGAGGGCCTTTATCTTCATCAAGAAGATTGTGGGTGAGAAGTCCATCTGGCCGGCGCGACATGGTCTAATCCTATTTCTTATCCGTTAAGGGTAAGTACTCGGAAAGATCGGCACGCACACCAGATGCGCTTATTTTCCCTTGGGACATTTCTTGCTCCCATGTACTTTTTCCTGCTGCGAGGGAAAGCCATGTTTCGGCCTTCATCTCAACGACGTTAGCAGGAGTGCCACGGGTATGAGTTGGGCCATCCCCGATTTGCACCGCTGCATACGGTGGAATTCTCACTTCTATCGCACGACCTGGCGCCTTTGATTCAAGGAGAGCCAATGTTGCTTTTACTTCACCGAGAACTTCAGGATCCCTCATCTATTTAGCGACCGAAAAGTTGTGGGAATGTTTGAGTGTGCTCGGTACGCAGTAGATCAAGTGGGATGGTTACGTTATTGACCTGTAATTGATTACCACCGGTTGTACCAATCTTGTTGATAACAATTGAATGCTTTTTAGCTAGATCAATAAGCGTTTGCTTATCCGATGGATTGATAGCCACAACAACTCGCCCAGGTGTCTCACTCAGTAGCGTTGTTGCAGTATTTTCAATCGTAATTGTTGCGCCAACATTTTTTCTTAAAACCATCTCTGTCAATGTTGCCGCAAGACCACCCTGGCTCAAATCATGTGCGGCAACGAATAACTTATCTGTGCGACCAGCCACAAGTAGTGTATTTAATCTCATCGCCATCTGCAGATCTGCCACAGGTGATTGACCGCCACGTTGATTGTGCATGTATGCCCATTCACTGCCTGCAAAATCTTCGTGAGTTTCTCCGAGTAGGTATAGATCCAAACCTGCGCGATCAAATGACATCGGAGTGCGTGTGCGCACATCATCGATGACACCCAGAACTCCTATAACCGGCGTTGGCAAAATTGCGACGGTACCTGTTTGGTTGTAAAAAGAAACATTGCCGCCTGTAATAGGTAAGCCCATTTCTAAACATCCATCGGCTAAACCTCGAACTGTCTCGGCAAATTGCCACATCACACCGGGGTCTTCAGGTGAGCCGAAATTAAGGCAGTTAGTGACTGCAAGAGGTACGGCGCCAGCTGTTGCAATATTTCTTGCCGCTTCTGCAAGAGCTAACTTGGCACCTTCGTAAGGATTGAGATAGGACCAATTTGCATTGGCATCAGTAGCAACAGCAACTCCCAAATGTGTATTTTCATCAATACGCACCATTCCTGAATCATCAGGCTGAGATTGAATCGTATTTCCTTGTACGTATTTATCGTACTGATCTGTCACCCAAGACTTGTCCGCTAAATTGGGTGTTCCTGCTAACTTCAAAATCGCTTCTTTAATTCCCTCGTCAGTCGATGGCATAGGCAGCGACAAAATTTCTGCGTTAACACGATCAACATATTCTGGTTTAGCCAATGGCCTGTCATAAACAGGACCCTCGTGTGCCACTGTCCGCGGTGGTACATCAACAATCAGATCGCCATGCCATGTAATTTCTAGGCGTTCACCATCTGTTACTTCACCGATAACTGTGACTGTGACATCCCATTTTGCACAAATTTCTAAGAAGCGCGCGATATTGCGAGGTTCAACAATTGCGCACATTCTTTCTTGGGATTCAGACATTAAAATTTCTTCAGGGCTCAATGAAGGATCACGAAGTGGAACACGATCAAGTTCGACCTTCATTCCGCCACTTCCGCCAGAGGCTAATTCAGAAGTTGCGCACGATAACCCTGCTCCGCCAAGGTCTTGGATGCCAACGACGAGATCTTCAGCAAATATTTCTAATGAGCATTCAATCAAAACTTTCTCAACGAATGGATCTCCAACCTGAACTGCTGGACGTTTAGCAGGACCTGTCGAACCAAAAGTTTCTGATGCAAGTACAGAAACACCGCCGATTCCATCGCCGCCAGTTTTTGCACCGTAGAGAACTACGAGATTTCCCGCACCGGATGCTTTAGCAAGTTTGATTTGGTCATGTCGCATGACGCCAACACAGAGGGCATTCACAAGTGGGTTGCCAATATAGGTTTCATCAAATACAACTTCGCCACCAATATTTGGCAAGCCAAGACAGTTTCCGTATCCACCTACTCCAGCAATAATTCCGGGAAGTACTCGCTTGGTATCTGCAGCATCGGCTGGACCAAAACGTAGTGGATCCATAATTGCGATTGGACGCGCACCCATCGTTAAAATATCGCGAACAATTCCGCCGACACCAGTAGCTGCACCTTGATATGGCTCAATAAATGAAGGGTGGTTATGGGATTCAATTTTAAAGGTAACTGCGTAGCCCTGTCCGACATCTACAACACCAGCATTTTCACCAATGCCAACGAGCAGTGCATCTGATTTAACAGCCTTGTCACCGAATTGCTTGAGGTGCACCTTTGATGATTTGTATGAGCAATGCTCAGACCACATCACGGAATACATCGCGAGTTCGGAAGAGGTAGGGCGACGTCCAAGAATTTCTTTAATTCTCGCGTACTCGTCTTCTTTCAAACCTAGTTCGGCATAAGGTTGAACCTGTGTTGGTGAGTTCTTTGCTAAATCAACTGTATCCAGGCTCATTTATTCACCATCGCAGTGAGTACCGAAGTAAAAAAACCAAGTCCTTGATCAGATGGACCCGTGAGTGAATCAATCGCATGTTCTGGATGAGGCATGAGTCCGACGATGTTTCCACGCTCATTTGTTATACCTGCGATGAGGTTTCTTGATCCATTTGGATTTTCTCCAACATATCTAGCAACGATACGTCCGTCGCCTTCGAGCCTTGCCAGTGTTGCATCGTCACATTGAAAAGATCCCTCGCCATTTTTAAGTGGAATAACTATTTCTTCGCCTTGTGAATAGGAAGAGGTCCAAGCTGTCTTATTATTTTCAATTGAAATCTTCTGGTCGCGGCAGAGAAAATGCAATTCACTATTTCGAGTCAGTGCACCGGGAAGTAAATGCGCCTCACAGAGAACTTGAAAACCGTTACAGATTCCAAGTAATGGCATGCCTTCACCTGCGCGAGTGATAATTGTTTGCATCACTGGAGCAAATCGTGAAATTGCCCCGCAGCGAAGATAATCGCCGTATGAAAATCCTCCAGGCAAAATTACTGCATCGACTCCATGCAAATCTGAATCAGCATGCCAGAGAGCTACAGCTTGGGCTCCAGCAAAACGTACAGCGCGCGCTGCATCTCGATCATCGAGCGTTCCAGGAAAAGTTACTACTCCAACTTTCACTTATTTCTCCACTCGAACTGTAAATGTTTCAATAACAGGATTTGCAAGAAGAGTCTCTGCAGCTTTTTCCACTTGAGCTAATTGCTCCACTGTGGGTTCGCCTTCAATTTCAATTTCAAATCGTTTCCCTTGACGCACTGATTGTGCAAAAGAGAAGCCAAGGCGTGGCAGCGCGGCAGCAACAGCGGTTCCTTGGGGGTCAAGAATCTCTGGCTTTAACATCACATCGACCACGATCTTTGCCATTGCATTTTCCTTTGCTCGTTGAGGGTGAACTTATCTGTTAAATCGGGTACCAGTAAGTCGAAAGAAGGCTTCTTCGTATCGAAGCGCCGTTTTTTCCACAATTTCAGCAGGTAATTCTGGTGGCGGGGAGTTGCGGTCCCAACCACTTGAAACCAAATAATCTCGTAAATATTGTTTATCAAAGGAGGGTTGAACTCCACCAGGTTTCCACGATTCTAATTCCCAGAAGCGAGAGGAGTCAGGGGTGAGAGCTTCATCCCCCAAGGTAATAATTCCTTTGGAGTCTCGGCCGAATTCAAATTTTGTATCAGCGAGAATAATTCCCCGTGAGTGGGCGAATTCTGCCGCGGTTTCATAGAGCTTTATTGTCAGAGAACGCAATTCATCCGCAACATCTTTTCCAACAATGGCGGCAGCGGAATTAAAATCAATATTAATATCGTGATCACCAATTTCAGCTTTTGTCGCTGGAGTAAAAATAGATTCTGGGAGTTTGGATCCATCGAGGAGGCCTTCTGGCAAAATAGTGCCGCAGACAGAACTATTTTCTTTGTACTCACTCCACCCGCTACCAGTGAGATATCCGCGGGCCACGCATTCAATGGCAAACATGTCTAATGGCGCAACTATCACGGCGCGATCTTGAACTTCATCAGGAACTTCATCAGAAATGATGTGGTTAGGAACTTTGTCAGCTAAGAGTTCGAACCAGAAAAGTGAGAGCTGAGTAAGCACTGCACCTTTTCCCGGTATTTCGGTTGGCATAACCCAATCAAAAGCCGAGACTCGATCTGAAGCGACGAGAAGAATTTCATTCTTGTCATTTGTATATAAATCGCGAACTTTTCCGGTGCGCAGATGTCGCCACCCATTGATCATTGGCGCTGGCGGTGGGCCAGATGTGCCGAATCCACTCACCGAATAGAGCCGGGCTTGTACTGCCGAGTGGCAGGGTGCTTGGAAGTAATCGCTTCGATGCGATGTACAACTCGAGCAACTTGATGGCGAGCATCGCCAGTAAATTCAATGGGGTCTTTGATGAGTGCATCTAATGCGGTGCGATCCAATGGAAGTCTTGGGTCAGCAGCAAGTGAATCAAGCAAGTGATTGGCATTGCCTTGTCGCATATCAAGAGCAGCCTTAGTTGCGTGTTCCTTGATTACTTCATGCGCCACTTCGCGACCCACACCAGCTTTAATCGCCGCCATAAGAATTTTTGTTGTCGCTAAAAATGGAAGGTATCTCTCAAGTTCTGCAGCAATTATTGCTGGAAATGCACCGAATTCATCTAGGACTGTCAACATTGTTTCGAGCAGCCCATCCATTGCATAGAAAGCATCGGGCAATGCAACACGGCGAACGACACTGCAAGACACATCGCCTTCGTTCCATTGATCGCCTGCAAGTTCGGAGACCATTGAAGAGTATCCACGTAAAATCACTGACAAACCGTTAACTCTTTCGCACGAGCGAGTATTCATTTTGTGCGGCATTGCAGATGAACCAACTTGGCCTGCTTTAAATCCTTCAGTAACTAGTTCAGCCCCTGCCATTAATCTAATTGAAGTCGCAAGCGATGATGGAGCGGCAGCAAGCTGTACAAGTGTTGTTAAGACGTCATAATCAAGTGAACGCGGATAAATCTGTCCAGTTGAGTCGAGAACATTACTAAAGCCAAGTTCGAGCGCAATCTGTGCTTCAAGTTTTTCGTGAGCTTCGGAGGATCCAAGTAGATCAATGGAATCTTGCGAAGTGCCAACTGGCCCTTTGATTCCACGCATTGGGTATCGCGCAATTAATGAAGCCAGACGATCGTAAGCGAAAAGAAGTTCTTCTGCAGCGGATGCAAATCTTTTTCCTAAAGTTGTAATTTGCGCAGGAACATTATGTGAGCGTCCCGCAATTGGCTGATCTGAGTACTGTGCAGCTTTTTCTCCCAAGCGGGTGAGCAGAGTGAGAGTTTTATCGTGCACAATCTGTAGTCCATTTTTTAATTGCAGAGCTTCAACATTTTCGGTGAGATCGCGGCTGGTCATGCCCGCATGAATGACCTCGTGGCCTGCCAGAGCATTGAACTCTTCGATGCGAGCCTTAACATCATGGCGGCTCACTTTTTCTCGTGCATCAATAGATGCTAAATCAACTGTGTTAATGACCTTTTCGTATGCTGAAATAACATCAGCTGAGATGGGGTGACCGAGGGATGATTGAGCACGTGCAACCGCGAGCCATAATTTTCTTTCGGAAATAATTTTTGCTTCCGGTGCGAAAATTTCTCGCATTGCGGCCGATGCATATCGATCTGCTAAAACGCTCACTGGCACATTCTCTCTCATTTAATTCCCCTTCTCAGCCACCGACGCATTGAGCGCGATGTCAGAACGGAAGAAAGATCCCTCAAGGCTCACCTGTGAAATAGCGCGATACGCGCGATCCCTAGCTTCGGTGAGATCTTCGCCTATTCCCGTGACTGTCATTACCCGACCCCCCGATGCGCACAGTGCACCGTCGAGATTTTTAGTTCCGCTATGAAAAATCTGCACTTCTTGCATGGTCGGGATATGAGAGATCACTCCCCCAGTTTCTGGTGACGTTGGATAACCCTTTGCTGCGAGAACAACTGTGACAGCGGCGCCGTCGCGCCATTGCAGCGCAACATCATCAAGAGAATTCGTGGCAGCTTTATATAAAAGTGAAGCTAGAGGTGTTTTTAATAATGGAATCAGTACTTGCGTTTCTGGATCACCAAAGCGCGCATTGAATTCAATCACCCGAAGTCCGTGATCTGTTAGGGCGAGTCCGGCATAGAGCAAACCGACAAATGGGGTTCCCCGTGCTGCCATTTCAGCGATTACAGGGGCAAGTACTTGTGTATAGGTGTCATCAACAATGTCATCTGGTGCCCAAGGCAATGGTGAGTAGGCACCCATTCCACCAGTATTGGGACCTTCATCATTGTTATATGCACGTTTGAAATCTTGCGCTGGTTGCATGGGGATTACATTTCTGCCATCTGAGATTCCAAAGAGGGAAATCTCAGGCCCGTTAAGAAATTCTTCAATAACAACTCGCTTGCATTGCAAAGCGTGTGAGAGCGCTTCTGTGCGATCGGAGGTGACGACGACACCTTTTCCTGCAGCAAGCCCGTCATCTTTAACAACATATGGAGCACCAAAAAGATCTAACGCTTTTTCGATTTCATTCTGAGTCTGACACGTGCGACTGCGCGCTGTTGGAACTCCAGCATCACTCATTACTTTCTTTGCGAAATCTTTTGAGCCTTCTAATTGCGCTGCCGCTTGTGATGGTCCAAAGGTGGCGATTCCTTGCTCACGCAAGAGATCTGCTAAACCATTTACCAAGGGAAGCTCCGGGCCAATAACGACTAACTCAATAGAGAGTCTCTTAGCAAGTGCAACAAGTCCTGCGTTGTCATCAACAGCCACCTGGTGGAGTGTTGCAATTTCTGCAATTCCAGGATTGCCAGGAGCACAATGAAGCTCAGTTGTAATTGGATCTGCTGTGAGCCCTAGTGCAAGTGCGTGTTCACGACCGCCGCTTCCAACTAGGAGGATTTTCATTCTTAGATGAAATCCTTCACGACAATTGTTTCATCGCGACCAGGCCCAACGCCGATTGCGCTCATTGGAGCCCCAGAAATCTTCTCTAGGAAAGCGACGTATTCCTGCGCTGCTTGAGGAAGATCACTGAGTTTGCGCGCACTACGAATATCTTCAGTCCAACCTTGAAGATATTCGTAAATTGGCTTTGCATGATGAAAGTCAGATTGAGAAGCTGGCAATTCTTCTACTCTCTTGCCGTCAATTTCATACGCGACGCAGACTGGAATTTTTTCCCATCCAGTAAGCACATCTAGTTTTGTTAAGAAAAAATCAGTAAGCCCATTTACGCGAACCGCATATCGAGCAATAGGTGCGTCATACCAACCACAACGACGTGCACGTCCAGTGGTTACACCAATTTCGCCGCCGATACTGCGAAGTTTTTCGCCATCTTCATCAAAGAGTTCTGTTGGAAATGGTCCGGATCCAACGCGAGTTGTGTATGCCTTCACAATTCCAATTACCCGATTTATTTGTGTTGGTCCGATTCCCGAACCAGTACATGCGCCACCAGCAGTTGGATTACTTGAAGTTACAAATGGGTATGTACCGTGGTCTACATCAAGAAGAGTTCCTTGTGAACCTTCAAGAAGTACTCGCTTACCCGCTTTGAGTGCTTGATCGAGAAGCAAGACTGTATCTGCGACATATGGCCGAAGAATTTCGGCGTATGCTAAATACTCTTCAAGAACTTCATCTACTTCAATATTTTTGCGGTTAAATACCTTGATAAGTACCTGGTTTTTATCTCGAAGTGCGCCTTCGATTTTTTGACGCAGAATTGATGGATCGAAAAGATCTTGAACGCGAATTCCAATGCGGTTTATTTTGTCGGCATAAGCAGGTCCGATTCCTCGGCCAGTTGTACCAATCTTTGATTTTCCTAAAAAGCGCTCTGAAACTTTATCAATTGTGCGGTGATACGGAGTAATCAAATGTGCATTCGTGCTGATCACTAATTTCGAGCAATCAATTCCACGTTCTGTAAGTCCCTTGATTTCCTCCAGCAAGACACCGGGATCAATAACAACTCCATTTCCAATTACTGGAATCACATTGGGAGATAAAATTCCTGAAGGAAGAAGGTGAAGCGCATATTTCTGATCGCCAATGACGACAGTGTGGCCTGCGTTGTTTCCACCTTGATAGCGAACTACATAATCAACTCGGTCGCCGAGAAGATCTGTTGCTTTACCTTTTCCTTCATCGCCCCATTGGGCGCCAAGTAATACCAGTGCTGGCATGGGTTACTTCAGTAATGAAGTGCCGGTAGAGCGAAGATCCTCGCATGCATGTGAAACGCGAGCAGCCATTCCAGCCTCGCCCGCTTTGCCCCATGCGCGTGGATCGTAAGCTTTCTTGTTTCCAACTTCGCCATCGATTTTCAAAACGCCGTCGTAATTTTTCATCATGTGATCTACGACAGGGCGAGTGAATGCGTACTGAGTATCTGTATCGATATTCATTTTGATTACACCGTAATCAAGGGCTTCGCGAATTTCAGATAGAAGTGAACCTGAACCTCCATGAAATACGAGGTCCATAGGCTTACTTCCGGCTGCGAGTCCCTTTGATTTGGACACTGCTTCTTGAAGAGTCTGAAGAATTTTTGGTTGAAGGACAACATTTCCTGGCTTGTAAACACCGTGAACATTTCCAAATGTCGCTGCAACCATGTAGCGACCTCTTTCGCCCCAACCTAAAGTCTGAACTGTGAGGAGAGCATCTTCAGGCGTTGAGTAAAGTTTTGCATCGTGCTTGGCTTCAACACCATCTTCTTCTCCGCCAACAACGCCAATTTCAATTTCAAGAATTGTGCGTGCGGCAAGTGATTTTGTGATTAATTCATCTGCAATTTTCATATTCTCGGTCATATCAACTGCCGATCCATCCCACATGTGTGAATTAAATAGTGGCGATTTTCCAGCCTTGATTCGATCCGCACCAATTTCTAAAAGGGGGCGCATGAAGGAGTCAAGTTTTTCTGCTGGGCAATGATCAGTGTGCAATGCAATATTAACGTTGTAATTTTTAGCAACAACATGAGCGAACTCAGCGAGAGCAACCGCTCCATCTACCGCGTTCTTTACTGTGGATCCTGAGGCATATTCCGCTCCACCCCATGAAAATTGGACGATTCCATCAGATTGCGCTTCGGCAAAACCGCGAATTGCAGCGATAAGAGTTGCCGATGAAGAGACGTTGATTGCTGGGTATGCGAATGCGCCCGCTTTTGCGCGGTCCAACATTTCGGAATAAATCTCTGGGGTTGCAATTGGCATGATGGGCTCCAATGGTATGTCGCGAAGAAATTCGTGAGAGTAAATCTCAACCGAGCGCGCCGTTGGGCCGATTCGAGGCTTACGCCTAATCCAACCACCTTTAGCCTCATTACAAAAATTAGCCGCTCGCGATACCCTGCTTCGTATGAATCAAGGTGCCGATAACCCAGACCACGAGTCCCTCGAGAACCTGTCTCACGAAGACCGTCATTTTCCTCCCAGCGTCTCATTTAGCGCGCAAGCCAACGCGAAGGAGAGTCTCTATGCCGAGGCCGAATCTGACCGCCTTGGATTTTGGGAAGATCAAGCTCGTGCATTGAAATGGGACCAACCATGGTCACAGGTTTTGCAATGGGAAGCCCCGTTTGCGCAATGGTTTGTTGGTGGAAAATTAAACGCCAGCGTTAACGCACTCGATCGTCACGTAGATGAGGGACGTGGAGATCGCGTTGCTTTTTTCTTTGAAGGCGAGCCGGGCGATACCCGCAGAATTACTTATGCTGAGCTTCTTACAGATGTAAAAAAGGCTGCGAATGCTTTACTTGAATTAGGAATTCGCAGTGGGGATCGCGTTGCAATTTATATGCCAATGATTCCAGAGGCAGCAGTTGCAATGTTGGCGTGCGCACGAATTGGCGCTGCACACTCCGTTGTATTTGGTGGTTTTTCTGCCGAGGCGCTTCTCTCACGTATTCAAGATGCCGATGCAAAATTAGTTATCACGGCAGATGGTGGTTTTCGCAAGGGTGGTGCATTTGCTCTCAAGCCGGCTGTCGATGAAGCGCTCAAAGGTTCGACGAATGTTGAAAAAGTTTTAGTTGTTAAAAGAACCGGACAAGAAACGGCTTGGAATGCAGAACTAGATATTTGGTGGCACGAGATTATTGAACGTCAACCTGTAGAACATGTTGCGCAGAGCTTTGATAGTGAACATCCACTATTTATTTTGTACACCTCAGGAACAACAGCAAAGCCAAAAGGAATTTTTCACACAACTGGTGGATATTTAACACAAGTTGCATATACACATCGAGCTGTCTTTGATATCAAACCCGAAACTGACGTTTATTGGTGCACCGCAGATGTTGGCTGGATTACTGGCCACTCCTACGTTGTCTATGGGCCTCTCATCAACGGAGCAACGCAATTGATGTATGAAGGAACACCAGATACGCCTCATAAAGGGCGTATTTTTGAACTTATTGCCAAATACGGCGTAACGATTTTGTACACAGCGCCCACGCTCATTCGCACATGGATGAAATGGGGAGATGAATTTCCAAACGCACATGACCTCACATCACTTCGACTTTTAGGATCAGTGGGTGAACCAATTAATCCTGAAGCGTGGATTTGGTATCGTGAAATTATTGGTGGAGATCGATGCCCAATTGTTGATACATGGTGGCAGACAGAAACAGGCGCAATCATGATTTCGCCCCTACCTGGTGTCACAAACACAAAGCCTGGATCTGCGATGAAACCACTTCCAGGAATTAGCGCAAAAATTGTTGATGATGAAGCCAATGAAGTTGCTCTAGGGCATGGTGGTTATCTCATTCTTGATCAACCATGGCCTTCAATGCTTCGCGGTATTTGGGGTGAGGAAGAACGCTACAAAGAAAATTACTGGTCCCGTTTTCCAGGAATATATTTTGCTGGCGATGGCGCAAAAATTGATGATGAAGGAGCAATCTGGTTACTTGGTCGCGTTGATGATGTCATGAATGTTTCAGGGCATCGAATTTCCACAACTGAAGTGGAATCTGCTCTTGTTTCACATGAGGCTGTAGCTGAAGCTGCTGTAGTTGGTGCGGCAGATGAAATGACGGGCCAAGGAATTGTTGCTTTCGTTATTTTGAGATCTGGGATTTCACATGCAGATGGGGACGAACTAGTGAAGCAATTGCGCGCCCACGTAACAAAGGAAATTGGCGCAATTGCGCGTCCACGACAGATTGTTGTTGTGGCAGAACTTCCAAAAACTCGCAGTGGCAAAATTATGCGCCGTCTTCTTAAAGATGTTGCTGAAAATCGTGCCGTTGGAGATTCAACAACCCTTGCAGATCCAAATGTTATGAAACTTATCTCTGCCGGATTGCACACATCAACGGAGGATTAAGAAGTAATTCCTAAGTATTTACTCGTTAAGGATTGGATTTCTTTGACGCTTTTTAACACCCCAATGTGTTTGTAGGCAACCGTTCCGTCGGCTGCGATAAACCATGTGACTGGCACACCCATTCCAAATTTTCCAGTTGTGCGCCCATCTGTATCAATTAAATTGGGCCACGTCATTGCATGCGAAATAATAAATGAGGTCGCATCTGATGGTTTAGCTTCTTCAACTGCGATACCAAGTAAGGCGATTGCAGTTTTATTCTGGGCATAAAAATCAACAAAGAGAGGAATTTCATCCTCGCACGGAGCACACCATGAACCCCAGATATTTAAAACTAATGGACCTTTGATTGAATCGAGGTTGATATTCGATTTTCCATCAAGGCACGCGAGTTCTATTCCCTTAGCAGCGGGTGATTGCTTGATTGTGGAACACGAAGAGACTATTCCGCGCGCAACTGGCTGGGCATGCGTGGAGCATGCGCTCAAAAGTAGAACGCAGATAATCGAAATTCTTTTCATCGAAAATCCTTATCTGTTTTCACAAGTAACGCCGCTTTTTTTGGATCCATCTCGCCAATTCCAACAGAGGGACACATTTTCGCAAGTGGGCACACGCCACACGCAGGTTTACGCGAATGACATATTCGGCGCCCGTGCCAAATCATTCTCTGCGATAAATTGGTCCACTCCTTTTGGGGAATCAATGCACCAACAGTATGTTCAACTTTTACAGGATCCTTCTCGTGTGTCCAACCAAAACGTCGAGCGAGTCTTCCAAAGTGAGTATCGACAGTAATTCCAGGAATATCAAAAGCGTGTCCAAGTACAACGTTTGCTGTTTTGCGTCCGACACCAGGAAGAGTGATCAATTCTTCTAAGGTTGAAGGAACCTCTCCAGCAAAGTCACTCTGCAATTTCACAGCAAGTCCCTTTAGATTGCGTGCCTTAGCGCGATAAAACCCTGTTGGATAAATTAATTCTTCGAGTTCGTGAATGTCTGCTCCAGCAAGCGCCTTTGAATTTTTATATTTCTTAAAGAGCGCAGGCGTTACTTGATTGACTCTTTTATCGGTGCATTGGGCTGAGAGAACAGTTGCGAGAAGTAATTGAAGCGGATTACTAAAATCCAATTCACAGCGAATATTGGGGTACGTCTTAGTGAGTATTCGATACATCGCCCGAGCTCTTTGCTGGGTTTCGCGTTCGAGGCTCATACGAGTAAAGTACCCCTGTGACCCCAGATGAAGATGTAGTTCGCCAGGCCCCACTTTTCACTGCTTTAGATACCGAAGCCGCGGCATCGCTTCGCGCCTCAATGGATAGCGTTCGTATCAATAAAGGTGGAGTTCTATTTGCTGAGGGCGATGAAGGCGACCATCTCTATGTAATTGTTGAGGGCAAGCTCAAGCTGGGTACATCTAGCGGTGACGGGCGTGAAAATTTATTATCAATCCTCGGACCTGGTGAAATGTTCGGCGAACTTTCCCTTTTTGATCCCGGCCCACGCACATCAACTGCTACCGCAGTCACAGACGCAAAATTACTTTCACTGGGACACGAAAAAGTTATCCCTTGGCTCAAGCAAAATCCAGAGGTTGCGCTTCAACTATTGGCTCGGTTATCACAACGTCTTCGCCGCACCAATGAAGCTGTCGGAGATTTGGTTTTCTCGGACGTTCCAGGCCGTGTAGCGAAAGCACTGATTGATCTTGGTGATCGTTTTGGAAAAGTGACCGATGAAGGTCTCTTGGTTCATCACGATCTCACTCAGGAAGAATTAGCTCAGCTCGTAGGCGCTTCTCGGGAGACAGTTAATAAAGCCCTTGCTGATTTTGCAGGAAGAAATTGGCTCAAGTTGGACGGACGTTCAGTTCTTATTACCGATGTTGAACGTCTTGGAAAGCGCGGAAAGTAAGTTCGTTAATCCGCGATTTCAACAGTAAGTTCAATTTCCACTGGTGAATTAAGTGGCAATTCTGCAATTCCAACAGCCGTTCGTGCGTGCTTACCTGCATCACCCCAGATATGAATAAATAGCTCTGAAGCACCATTTACAACGGCAGGGTGGTTGATAAATCCAGGAACACCATTGACATAACCAACAACACGAACAACTTTTGTAATTTTATTAATATCAGCAACAAGCGCCACAGCAGCAAGAGCATTAAGGGCGCAGATTTGAGCTAATTCTTTTGCGCGTTCGACAGTGACTTCGCCATCAACTTTTCCAGTTCCAGCCATTGCGCCATCAACTAAAGGAAGTTGTCCTGCTGTAAAAACTAAATTTCCTGTTCGCACTGCAGGAACGTAGGCAGCAACGGGAAGAGCAGCAACGGGAAGAGTGATTCCAAGTTCAGCTAATTTTGCTCTGACATCAGTTGTCATTTGATTTCTCTTTTCATGTAAGCGACGAGCTGTTCACCAGTTCCAGGACTAGGGATAACTTGTACAAGTTCCCAACCATCAGAACCCCATGTATCTAATATTTGTTTTGTTGCATGAGATAACAACGGGACAGTTGCATATTCGAATTTCATTAGTTTCCTCCGGTTAGCGCTGCTTTGACCAAACCTGATACGAGACCACCATCGGCTTTGCCAGCGACTTGTGGTTTTAAAACACTCATTACTTTACCCATGTCACTTGGCGCACTTGCACCAGTTGAGGCCATGGCATCTGCAATTAATTTCTTAATCTCATCTTCACTCATCTGTGCGGGCAGATACGTAGCAATAATCTCGCCCTCAGCTTTTTCAAGTGCGGCCTTATCTACGCGGCCGGCATCAGAAAATGCTTCGGCAGCCTCGCGACGTTTTTTTGCTTCCCGCGAAAGAACCGTGATGATTTCTTCATCGGTGAGAACGCGAGCAGTCTTACCCGAGACCTCTTCGTTAGTGATAGCCGATAAAACCATACGAATCGTGCCAGAAGCTATCTCGTTGCGTGAGCGAATTGCTTCCGTGAGATCGCCTTGAAGTCGTTCTTTGAGTCCCATAGGGGTATCTTCTCATGTAATGACCTACACGCTACGCCAGGCGCAGATTCCGATTCTGCCCGCAGGACACCAGCCGATTCGGATACTTCACTTTTCCGATCTGCATTTAACGCCTGCCAGAAAAATTGAAATCGCAGATATTAAATCATTCATAGATTTACAACCTGATCTGGTCATAAGTACTGGCGATTTTCTGGCTCATGTCGAAGCCGTCCCTGTCGTGCTCGATGCTCTTGATAACCTTTTAGATTTGCCAGGACTCTTTGTTTTTGGTTCAAATGATTATTTCGCTCCTAAAATTAAAAACCCATTGAGATATCTCGTGTCTGATCGAGGACGTCGCATTCATGGAGTCGAACTTCCACACCGCGACTTTGCCGAATCACTAATGGCCCGTGGGTGGAGCAATCTAAATACTTCGCGTACTCGTTTGGAAATTAATGGCACAATTATTGAAGCACGCGGAACAGATGATGCGCACCTCGACCGTGATAATTACTCTCTCGTTGCTGGAACTCCTAGTGATTCCGATATTTCCCTAGGCGTCACACACGCCCCGTATATGCGCGTATTAAATGCAATGCGTGATGACAAACTCGATGTGGTATTTGCAGGTCACACACATGGGGGTCAGGTACGACTCCCATGGTTTGGCGAGAGCAAAGCACTGACTACAAATTGTGATCTACCGAATTGGCGTGCACGAGGATTAACAAAAATTGAGAATGAACCATGGTTGCATGTATCTGCAGGCATGGGTACAAGCCCATTTACAAAAATTCGAGTGGCAAGTCCGCCCGAAGTTTCGCTAGTAACCCTTACTTCGTAAATTCAAGAGCAAGAAGTTCGGCAATTTGAGCTGTGTTAAGCGCGGCGCCTTTTCGCAAATTATCTCCACACACAAAAAGGTCTAACGCCATCGGATCATCGATGCTTTTACGCACTCGGCCGACCCAGGTGGGATCTGTTCCTACGGCATCAGCTGGTGTTGGAAATACATGATTTTCGGGATCATCAACAAGTTTTACTCCCGCGGCATTTGCAAGAATCTGCTGAGCTGCTTTGCGTGAAGGCTCTTTTTCAAAGACCGCGTGAACTGTCAATGAGTGAGTTGTTATTACAGGAACCCGCACACATGTTGCTGAAACTTTTAGGTGAGGAAGTCCCAAAATTTTTCTAGATTCATTACGAACTTTTAATTCTTCAGAAGAATACCCTTCCTCTTTTAAAGAGCCTGCCCATGGGATTACATTGAGTGCAAGTGGCGCTGGGAAAGGTCCATTCTCAGAAATTTTTGAGCGAACATCGCCAGCAATGTCACCAGCATCTGTGCCTGCGACGGCTTTGATTTGTGCGCGCAATGTATCAATTCCCGCTTGCCCTGCACCTGAAGCCGCTTGATAGGAAGAAACAACAAGTTCCTTTAGCCCGTATTCATGGTGAAGTGCACCCATGGCGACAATCATTGAAAGAGTTGTGCAGTTTGGATTAGAGATAATTCCCCGTGGACGGTTCTTAACATCCTCTGGATTTACTTCAGGAACGACTAGTGGGACGTCGACATCCATGCGGAATGCACCCGAATTATCTACGACAACAGCGCCACGCGATGCTGCTATCGGACCCCACTCTGCAGAAATTTCATCGGGAACATCAAACATTGCAACATCTATTCCATCAAATGCTTCAGGAGATAAAGCTACGACAGTGAGTTCTTCGCCACGACATGTCAGTTTCTTACCCGCACTTCTAGCTGATGCGATCAGGCGAATCTCGCCCCACACATCTTCGCGCTCTGAAAGTATCCCAAGCATGACAGTGCCTACGGCCCCTGTCGCACCAACAACAGCAAGAGATGGTTTTGTCATCGTCCAGAACCTCCATACACAACTGCTTCAACTTGATCTGCATCGAGCCCAAAAGCAGTATGCGCAGCCTTTACGGCGCGCTCTACATCAGCTTCGCGGCACACAATTGAGATTCGAATTTCAGAGGTAGAAATCATTTCAATATTGACTCCTGCTTCAGACATTGAAGCGAAAAACTTTGCAGTCACACCTGGGTGTGATCGCATTCCTGCGCCGACAAGTGAAATTTTTCCAATTGAATCGTCATATTGAATTGATTTAAAACCAACTTCACCCTGAATACGTTGCAAGATAGATGTTGCATCTGCTCCTTCTGCACGAGGAAGAGTGAAAGAAATATCTGTCAAACCTGTTGCGGCAGCTGAAACATTCTGCACGATCATGTCGATGTTGATATCTGCATCAGCGATAGCTTGGAAAATACGCGCCGCAACACCAGTGCGGTCAGGGACTCCAACAACGGTAATTTTCGCTTCGGATTTATCGTGTGCGATTCCCGAGATAATTGCTTGCTCCATGTTGCCTCCTCCAGGATGATCTCTCACCACCCATGTGCCTTCGTTGGTTGAGAAAGATGAACGTACGTGAATTGGTAAGTCATAGCGGCGTGCATATTCCACACAACGCAGATGTAAAACTTTTGCGCCGCTTGCTGCAAGTTCGAGCATTTCGTCGTATGTAACTGTTTTTAATTTGCGAGCTGCAGGTACAACGCGTGGATCTGCGCTAAATACTCCATCTACATCTGTGTAAATTTCACAGACATCTGCATCAAGGGCTGCAGCGAGTGCGACAGCTGTTGTGTCAGACCCGCCTCGTCCAAGAGTTGTGACATCTTTTGTGTCTTGTGAAATTCCTTGAAATCCAGCAACAATTGCGATTGCTCCTTCGCCCAGAGCTTCTTGGATTCGCCCAGGAGTCACATCAATAATGCGAGCGCGGCCATGTGCCGAATCGGTAATTACTCCGGCCTGGCTTCCTGTGAAAGAGCGCGCCTCATGACCCAAGTTTGAAATCGCCATGGCCAGGAGCGCCATTGAGATTCGCTCTCCGGCAGTGAGCAGCATGTCGAGTTCGCGTCCGGTTGGAATAGGGGTTATCTGATTGGCCAGATCAATGAGTTCATCGGTCGTATCGCCCATGGCGCTGACAACGACAACCACTTGATTGCCTGCGCGCTTAGTGGCCACAATTCGGGCAGCCACACGCTTCATTCCCTCGGCATCAGCAACGGATGATCCACCGTACTTCTGAACAATAAGCCCCATGGATAAAGTGTTACAGGCGAGAAGGTCTATTTTCTAACTAATTACTAAAAATCTCAAATAATGAGACGATACTGTGTATCACATAATGAGATTTTTAGGGGGGCTCGCGCCGCGGTGCGTTAGCCTCTAATTTTCACGCTCGCGAGGATTTTAGGAGATTATTAGCCCATGAAAATTAAACTCGCACTCGGTGTATTCATTCTGGCTTCTGGGCTCGTTGCAGGCGTGGTTCCGGCTAACGCGGCCGCACCTGTCAACAGTGTTGCGCCGGTGCTGAGTGGAACTAATAGCGTGGGTTCAGTTCTCACCGTGACTTCTGGAACTTGGGTCGCGGTCACGCCAAGCTATTCATATCAATGGCAGAGGTGCACAACAAATACGGAGACTCCAACTGGTTGCTCAGTAATTTCTACAACCAATCCAAATACCTACACATTGACTTCTTTTGACGTCAATAAGTACATCCGAGTTTCTGTTACCGCCCTCGACACCAATGGTGGCACAACGGTTTTCTCGAATTTTTCTGCTCTGGTAGGTGCAGCACCTTCAAATACTTCTTTGCCGGTGATCAGTGGAATCACAACTCCGGGTTCAACACTTACTGCAACTACAGGATCATGGCGAGCTCCGATTTCATCAACCTTCGAATATTCATGGTTGTCGTGTACATCTTCAACTCTTCAAAATTTGTGCTCACCAATTGGTGGAGCAGTGACAAATTCTTTCGTGCTGAGTGCGCCTTACCTTGGAAAGTACATTCGAGTCTCTGTGACAGCGAAAGACACTACGTTGCAGTTTTCAACAACTGTCACAAGTGCGGCCACTTCTGTTATTACTATTCCAGCAACATTGGTTTCTGCCCCTACGCTTTCAGGGACTGCATTCTCGGGATCAGTATTGCGAGTGACAAATGGCACATGGAGCGCAGCGATTTCAACATTTTTCTATCAATGGCAACGGTGCACCACCAATACGATTAGTGCGGTCTGTAGCGCAATCACAGGTGCCACGCAGAATAGTTATACAGCGACAAGTACGGATGTTAATAAGTACCTCAGGGTTTCAGTTACCGCCCTTAATGTAGTTGGCGGAACAACTGTATTTTCAAACTTCTCGGGTCTTATTGCCAATGTTCCTGTCAATATTTCTCTTCCAACAATTACGGGTCAGGTAGTAATCGGATCAACAGTATCTGCCACAACTGGTACATGGAGCGCGCCAGTTGCCGGCGTTTATTCCTACCTTTACGCGTGGAGTCGTTGTACAACTCAAGATGTCGGAAGTTGCACGACGATAAGCCAAGCAAGTCAAAGCACTTATGCAATTACAGCTATCGACGCTGGAAAATACATTCGAGTAGCGGTTACTGCGGTTGATCCCAATCCAATTTATCGAACAACGGTTTCAAGTGCACCAACAGCATTGATTTCGGGGCCTCCTACAAATTCAGTGGCACCCACTATCACTGGTGAATTTTTCACAACAAAAACATTGACTTCCAATAGCGGAACATGGATTTCAACTCCTGCTCCGACTTTGGCTTTGCAATGGCAGGTTTGTACTTCTGTCGTGCTCTCCACGTGCGTGTCAATCCCTGGCGCTATCACTTCAACATATGTTGTACAAGCTACTGATCAAGATAAGTACTTACGACTTCAGGTATCAGCAAGTAATTACATTGGCGGAACATTCGTCTATTCGGCTCTCACACCAGTGATTCGTAAATACGTTCCTTTGATTAATACTGTGGCGCCAAAAATTATTGGAACTCCACAAGATGGTGTAACTCTTAGCGTGGATAAGGGTCTATGGGGAGATTCGGCAAATGTCACATATACATATAAGTGGCAACGATGCACAACCGATCTCACATGTATTGATATTCCACTGGCAACGCTTGCTACCTACAAAGTTGTCACACTTGATATTGGGACGTCTTTGAAGGTCCTTGTAAGTGCCAACAATACTTTTGGCTCCACCGTTGTTCCGACCGCGAGCGTAAAAGTCGAACCACTGTTTAAAAATCTTAAGCGTGTCTCGATTACAAAAATCACCGCAAAGGTTGGCGGCAAAGCTCTGGCGGATGCAGGGCTATGGGTGTTGCCTGCATTGAATCCATCGGTTACTTACGTGTGGCAACGATGCACTACTCGTGCTGGCGCAACATGTGTAACCATTGCAAAGGCAACCAAATTGAGTTACACCTTGAGCAAACTTGATCGAGGTAAGTACATTCGATTTGGCGCCGTACCTGCGACTGCAACTAAGTGGTCCTACAGTCCTATCAGTGTGAAAATTAAATAACTTTCTAATTTTCTACTGTACGGCGGCCTTCAAATGCGCGACCAAGGGTTACCTCATCGGCATACTCAAGGTCACCACCAACAGGCAGGCCACTTGCTAGACGTGAAACGCTTATTCCAAGTGGGGCAATGAGGCGTGCCAAATAGGTCGCAGTTGCTTCGCCTTCAAGATTTGGATCGGTAGCAAGGATTACTTCGGTAATTGATGAGTCCGCCAAACGCGCCATGAGTTCACGAATACGCAGTTGATCTGGACCGATTCCATCAATCGGACTAATTGCTCCACCTAGCACGTGGTACTTGCCTCGAAATTCACGGGTGCGCTCAATAGCAATGACGTCTTTGCTTTCTTCTACTACGCATATTTGGGCAGCGTTACGACGAGGATCACGACAGATGCGGCATTCACTTTCTTCTGAAACATTTCCGCATTGAGTACAGAACTTCACGCGTTCTTTTACTGTGCGAATGGAATCAACGAGAGCTGAAGCGACCTCTGAGTCAGATTGTAAAATGTGAAATGCGATTCGTTGTGCTGATTTCGGTCCAATTCCAGGAAGGCGACCAAGTGCGTCAATGAGATCTTGAATTGCACCTTCATACATTCCGCTCATCTATTTACTTCTCACGAATTACTTGTGCGCCTAATTCGCGGGCAAGAAGCGCCGAACCAGAAAGTTGGGTCTCATCCCCTGGAGCTTCATCTACCCGAGTCGCTCGCGCTTGCGGTGTATTTGGATTAATGGATGGATCAACAACCATCTCAATCTTTCGATCGAGCCCTACAACATCAATAAATGCTTGACGTAAAATTACATCGCTCTCAGATCGAATGAAAGAATCTCGAGCACCTGAATTTACGATTCCGATTGTGATGTTTTTATCGTCAACTCCAAGAATCTGAGCACTGGCACTCAGGAGAGACCACGTAAGTCGGCGACGCTTCTTTACATCCTCAATAACATCTGGCCAGATGCGTCGAAGTCCAGATATATCCATAGAGCCAATTGGTTCGGCTTTAATAGTTTCTTTCTTTATTGCCACAGGTGCTTCATGTATTGCTTCCGCAACTGCTGGCGCAACAAAATCAGGAACACTCGCGCGCTGTGGTGCAGGAGCTGCTGCGCGAACGGGAACCGCAGGTTGTGTAGACATAGGAGCTAAGTTTTCTGCACGCTCTAGTCTTTCAATACGCGTAAGAAGTCCACTTTCAGAAGTATCGCCAATGGGTAACAAGATACGGCCGCAGATAAGTTCGAGAATCAATCGTGGCGCAGTAGCTCCGCGCATTTCAGTAAGCCCTTGCGCTGCGATATCAGCTGCGCGCGATAGTCCTGCGGCGCCAATACGTTGTGCTTGATTGCGCATTCTTTCCAATTGATCGTCAGGTAACTCGCGAAGAATAGTGTTGGCATTTGTTTCAGCAAGCGCACTAACAATCATCAGATCGCGCAAACGTTCGAGAAGGTCACTCGTGAACCGTCGAGGGTCATGGCCAGATTCAATTACTCGGTCAACAGTTTGAAAAAGTGTTGCTCCATCATGTGCAGCAAGGGCATCAACTGCGTCATCTAGTAAGGCACCATCTGTAAACCCAAGGAGTTGAATCGCAATGTCATAACTGACGCCATCAACGCCTGCGCCTGCAAGGAGTTGTCCGAGCACAGAAAGTGCATCACGCACAGATCCTCCGCTTGCACGTACAACAAGTGGAATCACTCCTTTAGCAACAGTTACGCCTTCTGCGTTACAAATCTTTTCGAGATGCGCCGCAAGGATTCCAGGTGGAACTAATCGAAATGGATAATGATGTGTACGAGAACGAATTGTTGAAATTAACTTCTCAGGTTCTGTTGTTGCAAAAATAAAAATTACGTGAGGAGGTGGTTCTTCAACGACTTTAAGAAGAGCGTTTGCAGCTCCCGGCCCAAGCTGATGCGCTTCATCAATGATATAAATTTTGTATTTACTATTTACTGGAGCAAAGAAAGCTTTATCGCGAAGATCGCGTGCGTCATCTACTAATCCGTGAGTTGCCGCATCGAGTTCGATTACATCGATTGAACCAGGACCATTAGCAACTAAGTCTTTACATGACTGACACTCCCCACAGGGATTTGGTGTCGGACCTTTTTCGCAATTGAGTGAACGCGCCATGATGCGAGCGCTCGAAGTTTTTCCGCAACCACGTGGACCGCTAAACAAATATGCGTGATGGGTTCGATCTGCCGAAAGTGCATTAGAGAGTGGCACAGTGACATGTTCTTGCCCGATGACATCTGCAAAGACTGAGGGGCGATATTTACGATACAGAGCTAAAGACATCGCATCCCTTTCCTTAGAGGACCCCTCGTGCACCCATCAGAGCGCACCTACCCTTGCTGTATTCCTACCCTGGGGGAGTTCGGTGCGGTAATGCCGCACGAGGGATCTGGTCTAATCATAGTTAGAGCACCGCTAGAGTTCTCACCCTCAGGAGGATTCGCATAGCGGCCGAGTGCGCACGCTTGGAAAGCGTGTAAAGGGCAACCTTTCAGGGGTTCAAATCCCCTATCCTCCGCTGGACCTACTTACCTAGGGAATGAGAGACCCACATGCTTGGAATACTCTCGTTGAAAGATGGCCGGACCTTGCAATGGGCCGACAATGGAATCGATTCTGATTCTGCGCTGATCTTTCATCACGGCACAACAATTGCTCTAGATGTGTGGCAATCATGGCTCGACGATGCGGCATCGCACAATAAACGCGCAATAGCAGTGAATCGTCCTGGTATCGGGCAAAGCAGTCGCTTTCAAGGACGACGAATCATCGATGATGTCAGCGATACGCGTGAACTTCTAGAGCATTTAAAAATAAAATCATTCGTATCTATTGGTTGGTCGGGCGGTGGGGCTCGCGCACTTGGCACAGGTCTAATTCAAGGGTGTATTGCAGTTCATACAATTGCCGGAATTTCACCTATTAACTTTGACGATGCCGAAAGCATTACGTGGTTGTCTCCAGAGCGAGGCAGCAAGATTGAAAACTTCCTCCAAGATTTTGGTGCAATTCTTGAAGATCGTAGGATTCAATATGAAGAGGACCTTGCAGTCACACATGAATCCTTGCTTGAAATTATCTCTGGACTTCCTAATTTTGAATTACACCACGATAGATATCTTAAGTTCTCACACGATCTCTTCAATGCAATTGCTCCAACTTTAGTCAACGGCCCAGAAACGGATTGCGATGATTACCTCGCCAATATTTCCTCATGGGGATTCACTCTTCTGGAAGTAAACGTTCCAGTCACTTTATGGCACGGAGAAATAGATGAAGATGTAGTTCTTGATCGAGGGAAATTTCTAAATTCACAACTTCCTCAATCCAAGTTGAATACCTTCGATGACCAAGGACATGTCACCATTGTGCTTGAAAAACGCGATGAGATCTTAACGGCGGCTATTCAGGCTCTTGAGAATATTTAGATTCTAGAGGTCTCGATTTTTATTTAAGGCATTCGTAAATAGAGTCTCGGTGTGCTTCTGAGAGACCTCGAAAAAAAGGCAGCCCGAGAGTTTGATCAGATATTTCATCCGTGTTTGGAAATGTTAAACCCTGCGTAAATTCATTAAATATTGTCATTTTGTGGCAGCCCTGAGACCACCAATCTCTTGATTGAATTCCGGCAAATGATAATTTCTGAATTACTTCTATTTTTCTTTCGGGACTTTCGAAATCCACTATCCAGTATGGGTTTGCGCCTGGTTGTCGCCTTGAAAAAGATTTGAGTCTTAAGTCAGCCTCGATTGAGTTTGTTAGGTCTCGTGCCTGTTGCCAATCACTAAATTCTGTCTCGATTAGATCCAGTGAAGAAAGTCCAAATGCTGCTGAAATTTCAGACATTTTCGCATTTGTCCCACTAAAGTCTGAATTTCGATTTCCGGAAAAACCAAAGTTTATCCATGCTCTATATTCTTGCGCAGCAGCAGGACTTCCAAATACGGAAATTCCACCCTCGCCAATTCCCAATACTTTGGTCGCATGTAAGGAGAAAACAAATACCCAGTTTGGTTTTATTCTTGAAAGGTCTAGATTTCTATTTCCAAGCGAAGCAGCTGCATCAATAATCACATTTTCAAATTCATATACTTTCGAGTCAATTATTTCTGAACCAAAAGGCAATACATACATTAGGCCTTGCTCATATGTATTGGGTATAGCGGAGACATCCATTTGCCAATTGTTAGGATCAATATCATTAAACACAATTTTCTTTCCAGCGTTCAAAACAGCAAGTGCTGGCGCAGAGAATGTGTAACTTGGAACATTAAAAATATTAGCCTTGCTGAGCCTGACAGCTCCCTCAAGAGCAAGGGTTGCACTTGAACTTGCAACAACTAATTGTGGATCTACATGCAAATAGTCAGCATATCTTTCCTCTAATTTATTGATTAGCGGGCCGTTGTTGGTATATACCCCATTGGAATAAACCTGTGACAGGTAACCATAAACATGGTCAAGTGGAGCGAGCAGGGGCCTCATCACGGGTATTGAAGGTGTATTCACTTAGTGTTAATCCTTAATAACTCGAGCAGGATTGCCAACAACAGTCTGTCCGGCAAGTACATCGTGAATAACCACTGCACCTGCCCCAATTACTGCACCTGGGCCAATTTCTAAGTTATGCAGAACGGTGGAGTTCGCACCGACTAAAACGTTTGCACCAATTTTTGAGGATCCTAGAATGCAAGCCGAGGGTGCAACATGTGTAAATTCGCCAATTCTCACATCATGTCCGACATTTGCACCACGGTTAATAACGCAATTTCTCGCCAAATAAGCCGATTGACCAATAATCGATGATGTATTTACAAACACACCCGACTCTACAGTCGCATTACTTGCGATATCTGCGTTAGGGCTCACAAATGCTGGAAAATCTCTGAATCCAAGTTCTATTGCATGAAGCATTGCGATTTTTCGATATTCCGGTGTGACAATGGAAATAACAATCGGCAAACCAAAATGAAATTTTTCTAATTCATTAGAATGAAAAAAGGTTTCTGTATTTTGTGATTCACCTTTGGGAAGATTATCTACGTACAGGGGATTTAGGCTTAAACTTTTCGCGACTTCGCAAAAGTCACCAAAACTTGCTGACCGAACACCGAAGAATAAGATTTCACTTTTCTTGTTACTCATCCCGTTAATCAAGCCCGAATTAACTCTTTGAATTCTGATGCTTTCATTACTTTTTTACCAAGAGCACTCGCCACCTTAAGAGACTCTGAGAGTAGATCCAAGTTTGTAGGCTGGTGCTCGGGGTTTCTGTTATTTTTAATGTTATCCTCCAAGCCAACACGAATGCCATTATTAGACACCATTCCAAGTACATTAGCAACGAACTGGCTCTTGGCGATTCCGCCGACTTGAATAACGGACTCCTCTGGAAGCTCTGATAAAAGATTCCCTAGTGTATTGAAGTTTGCTGGCGCTGAAAATGAGTTTCCAAGTATTAGATTCACAATGTATGGGGGCTTTAAAAGATCACTGGCAATCAAGTAGTGCATATAGTTAATCATTCCAAAGTCAAAAATTTCTAACTCTGGTTTGATGCCATTTTCATTCATGTTTTCTAATAATCTTAAAATTGTGTCGGGTGAATTGATGCTAGCTGTTTTCTTAAAATTCAAACTCGACAATGTCAAGGACGCCATGTCAGGTTTCAAATCCCCTGAAATTCTTAGGACATCACTTCTCTTTGAATAGTCCTCCCAATCGCGTCCGGACGTTGTGACACAAATTGCCAGGTCTTCACTGACCGTACTTTTTATTCCTGAAATAATGTCTTCGTAGTACTTCTTTTCCCAGACAGGGTTTTCTTCATCGTTTCTAGCGTGAAGGTGGACACTCGTGATTCCCAGTTCATAGCATTCTCTTATTTGGGAAACAATGTCTTGAGCAGAGATAGGCACATTGGGATTATCAGTTCTTTTGGGTACTGCACCTGTCGGGCAGAGAGAAACCGTTATATCCCGATCTGAAAAATTAATCTTCATCCCAGAAACCCTACACTTCTATAATATAGTTTACAAAGTGTGAGTATAGAACTAATTCAGTCTAAATACATGAGGTGTCATGAAATTTCTCTTAGATTTCGAAAATGCAGAATTGTGGGGCAGCACCGACACAAACGTACAGGTATGTGTTTTAGTCAATACATTCAATCACGAAAAATATATTGAACAGTGTCTCAATTCAATTGTTACTCAGAATGTAAATTTCTCTTTTAAAGTAATTGTGCATGATGATAATTCAAATGATTCAACCAGGGATATTCTTCTGACTTTCTATAAGGCTTATCCTGATATTTTTTTACTAATCCTCGAGCGAGAAAATCAGTGGGAGAAGGGGATTTCTAACCTAGCCATGCTCCTTCCCTGGATAGAGTCTGAATATGTAGCCCTATGTGAAGGTGACGATTATTGGAACTCGAACGATAAATTGCAGGTTCAACAAGAACTACTTTCTTCAAATCGAGATATTTCTTTGTCTTGTCATGCTGTTGAAATACTAAATGAACGGGAAGATGAAAATTATGCATTGGGTCTCAGAAACGCCTTGGCTAATTTTCCAATTCAAGACCCGGAACTAACTCTAGGTCGTGGAAATTTTATAATGACGTGTTCAGTTATGCTTCGTAATAATATTATTGAGAGAAGTTATTTAGCAGGAATCCACTCACTTCTACCTGTTGATTGGTTAATATTCGCGGCTTTAGCTGAAGGCGGCCGTATTAACTACTCCCCAAATGTCATGGCAACATATCGAATACACGAAAGTAGCGCTTGGTCTAGTGAGGATCCAGGTATTAGGCTCGCTAGAAGTGTGCAAACTCATTGGTATTTAGCTGGTGGATTAAGAGGTTCAGTTGGCGAAGAGGCTCGCGTCTTTTTGAGACAAAGAACTAATAAACCAAGATCTAGATTCCGCTGGTTGCGGAAGTATTTGCAGAGTTTTTAGGGTTCTATGCCAAAGTACCTCTTGGCAGACCATCATCAACTCCTATTTCAGACAATAAACTGATACTCAACTTAAAATGTTAAGTATGAGTGATTTTATTCGAGATTGATCCACTCGTCTCTTCATAAAATCAGGGATAATTTTTTTAATTATTATTAGTATTGTAAGAATATTTCCTCTAAAAGGTCCGATTGGAAATAAGAATAGTTTTCCTATCATTTTTGATCTGAGTTCCGGTTCGTAAAACGAGCTCGAAATACCGGTGCCAAACGTCGGAATCTCTAATCCACGCAAGACCCGAATAGCACCAATGAGATTCCACTTTGAAAGATAATGTAAAAATAGTCGGCTAGGTTCGTACACAACTTTAGGGACATGAAAAACAAGTGAAGTATCGAATTCTTCCGCTTCCCTCCATATTGAGCCGAAAGGTATTTTGAAATCAAAGAAAACGTGATGCCACACATTTGGACGTATATCGAATTCAAAAATCTTATGCTCCTGGTTTTGAGAATCAAACACCATAGAGATGTTTGCAAATCCATTGATTTCTGTAGCTGCGCCAATCCGCGTGAGTTGGGGTACAAAATCTAGATTTGAAGGAAATAGATATGTTCGAGATATAGAGGGTCCAAAAGTTGAGATTTCACTTTCTACCTTTGAATACAACCAAAAGAGTAACTTTCCGTTTTTATAATATGCTTCAATTCCAATTAATATTCCATCTACATACTCCTGAAGCACAATAGGGAACCAGTTTGCCGCAAGTGATTCCAAGTCAAGCATGAAACCTGGATCAAGCGTTTTTATAAATGCACCTCCGCCGTGGGAATCCCCTTTAATAATCATCTTTTTATCAAATTTAATAGCTTCTGTACTATTTGAATTTCGAAGAACAAAAGTCTCTGGAAACTGGATCTGTAAGTCTTTAAGACTTTCAAACTGACCAACTTTTGAACCTAACATACTGAAGTACTTCGGATTTTTTACAGGTAGCAAGTGTTGTTTAAGATTTAACGGTATCTCCATCTTGCTAAATTCGCGCATTATTGAGTCAGATGACCAAAGAAAGGTTCCGGATAGAGAGAAGAGAAATTCGCTGTGAGAAAGTAATTCCTCTAAGAATTCTGTTTGCGAATTATTTGAAATCTTGATTATCGAATCTATCCAACGACTCTTGAGAAGGGTCATCCCTGGCGCGCCAATCACCAAAATTTTGAAGCCTGAACCCTTAAGCGGCCTCGGCAGGTTTATTAATATGCTGTCGGCATTACCGATAAGAATGAAGTCGAAATCATTTTCCAAAATCTTAATTCTCTGTGTACTTTCAGATCTAGATCTCAACGCCGATATATTTTGTTTCTAAGAATTCGTGAATTCCATCAAAGCCACCTTCTCGACCAAGACCACTTTGTTTAACTCCTCCAAATGGCGCGGCTGGATCTGAAATAACCCCCCGATTGATTGCAACCATTCCTGACTCGAGAGCTTCGGCAGTGCGAATGGCTCGTCCAAGGTCTTGTGAAAAGACATAACTAATGAGCCCAAAATCGGTGCCGTTAGCAAGAGCAATAGCCTCTTCATCGGTGTCAAAAGTAACGATTGGAGCAACAGGGCCAAATACTTCGTGATTGAGAATGTCATTGTCTTTATCAACACTAATAACCGTTGCGGGATAGAAAGCACCTTCTCCGTCAGGAGTTTTTCCGCCAGTATGAATAGTTCCACCGGCAGTGACTGCTGCATCAACAAGTTCCGCAATTTTGTTACGTTCCTTAAGTGAAACGCTTGCGCCAAGTTGAATTCCGGAATCGGTACCGCGACCCATAACAAGTGAAGACATCGCTTGTGAAAATTCGGAAGTGAATTGATCAGCGATACTTCTATGGACATAAACGCGATTGGCAGCTGTGCATGCAGCACCGCCATTTCGCATTTTTGCAAGCATTAGCCCTTGTACCGCCGAAGACACATCGGCATCTTCTAATACTACAAACGGTGCGTTTCCACCGAGTTCCATAGAACAGCGAATCACTCGATCTGCAGCTTCGCGAATAAGTACGCGGCCGACCTCGGTTGACCCTGTAAAAGATAAGTTCTTCAAACGCGGATCATGCAACATAGCCGAGATAGACGGTCCTGTTTTCTGAGGCAAAATTATATTGAGTACGCCCTTGGGTACTCCTGCGCGTTCCATGATGTCAACAATTGCAAGCGCTGTCAGCGGAGTTTCTGTCGCGGGCTTTAAAATCATTGTGCAACCAGCTGCGATTGCAGGACCAATCTTGCGAGTTGCCATCGCTGCAGGAAAATTCCAAGGAGTGATGAGAAGTGATACTCCGATTGGTTGGTGTGTTACGAGAATTCTCTTGTCGCCACTTGGAGATTTACGAAAATCACCTGGTACCCGGACGGTCTCCTCAGCGAACCAGCGGAAAAATTCCGCAGCATAAAGAACTTCGCCTTTGGCATCAGAGAGGACTTTGCCGTTTTCGCGAGATACGATGGTTGCAATCTCATCAGCTTCGGCAATCATAATTTCAAATGCTTTACGTAATATTTCAGAGCGCACACGAGGGGCTGTCTTTGCCCAACTAGCGGCGGCGCGATCAGCAGCGGCAAGGGCAGCTTCACATTGCTCTTCCCCCGCAAGGGCTACCTCCGCAATAACACTGCCATCACTCGGGTCGATAACTGGCAAAGTTGCAATTCCATCAACCCATTGTCCGTCTATATACATCTGTGTGCGCATAAGATGAGCCTACTGAATGGATAATAGAGCGCGCTACCTATGGCGCTTTTTAAAGGAGTACAAGTGGCTAAGTCTTGGACTGATGGAGCGGTAGCGCCTGTTGCACTTCAGGAGCATGCACATTTAGAGGACCCCGTCACTTATAAAATAAAAAGGCGGCTACTTGGATCTGCATTAAATCGCCACTCACTCAGTCATCAAAGGCTCGATAAGAAATACGCGCTTGGGATTCTTTCTTCGGACTGTATCTCTTCCTCGGCTTACGGCAGTGAACAGATTCTTATTGCACTCCTTCCAGCATTTGGATTAGCTGCATTCACAATTCTCATGCCTATGACCGCGGTTGTGATCGGAATTCTTATTTTGATCACTCTTTCGTACCGTCAGGTGATTGAGGTCTATACAAAAACTGGTGGCGCATACATCGTAGCTCGTGACAATTTCGGTCCGGTAGTTGCACAGATTGCTGCAGTTGCATTGATGCTCGATTACATAGTCACGGTCGCAATTCAATCCTCTGCCGGTGTTGCAGCAATTGTCTCTACTTTTCCTGAAGTTTCTTCGTGGAAAGTTCCTATGACTCTCGCAGTAATTGTTTTATTGACATATGGAAACCTTCGTGGAGTAAAGGAAGCTGGTAAAGCATTTGCTCTTCCCACCTATCTCTTTCTAGGTGCTATGTCAGTTGTCTTTATTTGCGGCCTATACAGATACTTCTCTGGAAACTTGCCAGTACTCGATACCAATCTTCCTGGTGCCGTCCAAGTTGGGCAGCCAACAGGACTTCTGACTTTCGCTGCAATCTTTATTTTGCTTCGTGCTTTTGCCAACGGTGGTTCATCGTTAACAGGTCTTGAAGCAATTTCTGATGGTGTTGCGCTCTTTAAAGCACCTGAACATGTCAACGCGAAGCGCACACTCGTGGTGATGAGCACCCTCCTTGGAACTCTGGTTCTTGGAGTTTCTTGGTTTGCACATCAAATTCATGCAATGCCATATGAATCTGGAACTCCAACAGTCATTTCTCAAATTGCTAAAGCAGCCGTTGGAACTGGTGTATTTGGAAGCGTGATGTTCGTATTCGTGCAGCTAGCAACAATGCTAATTCTTTTCGCTGGAGCGAACACCACCTATAGCGCTTTTCCATTGCTAGTTAACTTTGTTGCAACTGATGGGTACCTGCCACGCCAACTAACAAAGCGTGGCCACCGTCTGGCATTCTCCAATGGAATTCTCTTGCTTTCAGGAGGTGGAATTCTACTTGTTCTCTTTACGAAAGCATCAGTTGAGCACTTGGTCGCGTTTTATGCCTTAGGAGTGTTCACTGGATTCACTCTTGCAGGCTTTGGCATGACGCGTCACACGTTACGCACCCGTCCAAAATCATGGCGAATCAAGGCGCTCATCAATGCTGTGTCAGGCAGCGTATCCCTCGTTGTCGTCATTATTTTCTCAGTCGTAAAATTTAGTGAAGGTGCTTGGATCGTATTAGTTAGCGCGCCAATCCTTGTTATTACTTTCCTACGCTTGCGAAGTCAATATACGCGTGAACAAAATGCACTTAACGTTAAAAAAGAACAAGAACGAGCAACATCGATTGCCCGCCACGATGTCACGGTACTAGTCGATAACGTTGATATTGCAACAGTTCGCGCAGTTCGATATGCACGTAGTTTGAAACCAAGAAATCTTGCGGCAGTGCACTTCGTAATCGATGATGTTAGAGCGGAACAAATTCAAAAGGCATGGGCAAGTTCTCACGCACTCGATGATGTAACCCTTGAGCTCATAGATTGTCCCGATCGCAGACTTGCTAATTCAGCTCTCGATTACGCAATTAGAATGACAGATAAGCCAGATGTTGAATTAACTCTGCTCTTGCCTCGTCGTGCGTACGGTCGTTTCTTCGGGCGTTTGCTACATGATCAAACAGCTGAAGAAATTGCAGCCCCGATATCTCAACTTCCTCGCGTTGTTGCAACCATTGTTCCATTTGATGTGAATCGAATCATTTCCGGTAGCGAACTAGAGATACATGACTCACATGAATCTAAGCCAGTTGAAGAAAAGAACACTATTCCAACTCCTCCTCTTCGTCAGAACTCGCCAACAGTAGAACCGGTAAGTCACTATGCAGAAAATATGACGCCGATAGGTTCTATCGAATGGCGCAAACGAGCACATGTTCAAGGGCAAGTGACTTCAATCAAGTCAGCTCCCCGTGATTCTGCTCCGGTTTTAGAGATTGAACTTTGGGATCAAACTGGCGGCGTGACGCTTCAATTCTTGGGGCGTAGAGAAATTGTTGGGCTCGAAGTTGGGTCACAATTAAGGGCAGAAGGCATGGTGGGTGAAACTGATGGAGAACTCATTATTTTAAATCCATCATATGAATTACTCGCATAAATAATTAACCAGCGGTGGCGGTGGGATTTGAACCCACGGTTGAGTTTCCCCAACACACGCTTTCGAGGCGTGCTCTTTTGGCCGCTCAGACACGCCACCAGTGATGACGATACAGCAGTGGTTATTCTCTAAAGAAATCGGTTAACAACTGCGCGCATTCATCGGCTAAAACTCCTGCTCGTACCTCGACCGTATGTATTGAACGCGGATCTCGCAAAACATCCCACACTGAACCAACAGCGCCAGCCTTTTCATCCCATGCACCAAAGATAAGGTTTCCAATTCGAGACTGAGCAATTGCACCGGCACACATTGCACACGGTTCTAGTGTTACAACGAGAGTATGTGAATCTAATCTCCACCCATTATTTGCCGCGCTTCGAATGGCGACTATTTCAGCATGTGCAGTCGGATCTCCGAGCGCTTCTCGTTCATTCTTTCCTGTTGCAACAATTTCGCCTTCAGGATTTAGAATTACCGCTCCGACTGGAATATCTCCCGTGACAAGAGACTCTTGCGCGATTGCAATAGCAGCGCGCATTGCATCTTCTGGGATCACAGCTCGAGGAGTTCTGAAAATTGTTCGCTAAAACCAAGTCGTCCGGCGATGGCTTCTAATTGTTCATCTGGAAAAAGCTCTGCATCATCACAGAGGGCTGCTATTTCCATATGATTCATTCCAAGATCAGCAAAAATATCTAAATACCCCGCAGGAAATGGATCTTCATCATCTTCTGGCATATCAATATCGTTGAGTTCTAAAAATTCTGAAGCAACTGCATAATCCAGGGCACATGTGATGTCACTGAGGAACATCGTGATGTGGGAACCTAGTACTCGAATTAAAATGAAGAATTCCTCATCTATTGCAATCATCGCGATGGCACCACCATTTGTTTGCTGCGCACTCAACTGTTCAATGATATGAGGCAGGTCATGTGCATCTGGCAATAGGGCTAAAGTCCATCGTCCATCCTCGTGCCAAGCAGCGATGGCTATATCTACGTCGTTAATGAGATCTGAGTTACTGACTTCAACCATTTCTCACCCCTCTCGCCGACAATTAGAACATAACAATCTTGACACTCATTGGCAGAGAAAGAAAGCCCTGTAGGCTACCCAGCATGAAAGTACACGTGGCTAACCACCCTCTTATTTCTCATAAATTAACTCACTTACGCGATAAGGGCACTGATTCGCCAACATTTCGAAGACTCGTTGAAGAACTAGTAACACTTCTAGCCTACGAGGCAACACGAGATGTTAGAACGACAGAAGTAACAGTGGAGACCCCCGTTACGCAAACAACTGGATTGATAATGGCACAACCTCGTCCCGTAGTTGTTCCCATTTTGCGCGCAGGCCTTGGAATGCTGGAGGGCATGACAAAACTCCTTCCAACTGCAGAGGTCGGATTTCTCGGAATGGTTCGTGATGAAACAACTTTGCAAGCGAGTACGTACGCAAATCGCCTTCCAGAAGATCTAGCGGGGCGCCAATGTTTCGTCCTAGATCCAATGCTTGCAACTGGTGGAACACTCGTTGCAGCCTTTAACTTTCTTATCGAGCGCGGCGCAACTGAAATTACTGCAATCTGCATACTTGCAGCGCCAGAAGGTATTGACGTTCTCGAAAAGGCTTTCACCAATAGCAATATTCCAATTACGATCGTAACTGGAGCGCTTGATGAAAAATTGAATGAACATGGATATATCGTCCCTGGCCTAGGTGACGCTGGCGATCGACTGTATGGAGTTGTATAAATGGCCTCAACTAGTCCAGGGTATGGAATTACAATCCGCGTTGAGGGTAACCCTGCAGCGCAGCCAATTGCACTCATTACAGCAACGATTGCCCAAGCGGGAGCAACGATTACTGCTCTTGACGTAACTGATTCTCAGCTCGACAAAGTTGTCATTGACGTCACGTGTGACACCATTGATTCAGCACATGCCGATCAAATCACTAAGGCACTTGGTGAACATCCGGGTCTTATTGTGCGAAAGGTTAGCGATCGAACATTCCTTTTGCACCTTGGAGGAAAGCTAGAAGTTCATTCAAAAGTTCCTTTAAAAACACGTGACGATCTTTCGCGTGCATATACCCCTGGGGTTGCTCGAATTTGCCAAGCAATTGTTGATGATCCCTCCGATGCCAGACGACTAACTATCAAGCGAAATACAGTCGCTGTTGTCACAGACGGTTCAGCAGTATTGGGACTTGGAAATATAGGTCCCGCTGCAGCACTCCCTGTAATGGAGGGGAAAGCCGCGCTTTTTAAGCGCTTTGCAGATGTGGATGCATGGCCTGTCTGTCTTGATACACAAGATGTTGATGAGATTGTGCGTACAGTTCAATTGATTGCTCCTGTATATGGTGGCATTAACCTTGAAGATATTTCAGCTCCTCGATGCTTCGAGGTTGAAGCAAGACTTCGTGAACTATTAGACATTCCTGTTTTTCACGATGATCAACATGGAACAGCGATTGTGGTACTTGCCGCACTACGCAACTCACTTAAATTAGTAAATAAGAATCTTTCAGATATTAAAATTGTCCTTAGCGGAGTCGGTGCGGCAGGTAATGCAATTTCTCGTCTCCTTATATTAGAAGGTGCAAAAAATATTATTGGGTTTTCAAAAAGTGGAGTTATCACTCGACAAATGCATAGCGAAGATCAAATGCAGCAGTGGTTCATTGAACATAGCAATCCAAATAATTTTGTTGGAACGATGGGTGAAGCACTTGTGGGCGCGGATGTATTTATTGGAGTAAGTGCTCCTAATGTCATTGTTGAATCAGACGTAGCAGCAATGGCGCCTGGTTCCATCGTCTTCGCACTCGCAAATCCTGATCCAGAAATTGATCCAGCGATTGCACGAAAGTATGCCTCAGTTGTTGCGACAGGTCGCAGTGATCAACCAAATCAAATCAATAACGTACTTGCATTCCCTGGAATTTTCCGTGGTTTACTTGATGCAAATGCAAATAAGATCACTGATGAGTTACTCGTTGCAGCAGCAAATGCGATTGCTGATTGCGTTAAACCCGATCAACTCAACACTTCATTTATTGTTCCAAGTGTTTTTGATCCGAACGTAGTCACGGCGGTGGCAACAGCTGTAAGGAATTGCGTTTGATTGAGTTCGCTGCTTCATTTGATTCACAAATGGCATCGTTAGCGCCTTTTTTTCTTTACATTGTTGCAGGCGGGTTAATTTTTCTTGAAACCGGAGTTCTTCTGGGGTTTTTCTTACCTGGAGATTCGCTTCTTTTTAGCGCGGGGCTGGTGGCTGCCTCTCATGGAGACATCAACATAGTCATCCTTGTGATCGTCATTTTTCTCGCAGCGTTTCTCGGAGATCAAGTGGGGTATGTGCTCGGACGAACCATTGGGAGACCGTACCTCGAGCGACATCCTTCTCCACGTATTCAAAGGATGATCACACGGTCAGAGGCTTTTTATGAGCAGACCGGCTGGTGGGCTGTTGTCGCCGCTCGATTCTTTCCTTGGATTCGCACATTTGTACCCCCAATTGCAGGGGCCGCCAAAATGAATTACTACAAATTTCTCTCGGCAAATGCTCTCGGCGCACTTTTGTGGGGAGTTGGTATCACCTTGGCTGGCTTTTATGCAGCCACGCTTCCCTGGGTGAAAACTTCAAGCTACGCGATCGCAGCATTTTTTATCAGTGCTTCTATTTTTTCTGTAATTTGGAACTACTTGCGCCGCCCACCACAACTCCGAGATAAGTCATAAAAATTCCAGTTACGAGATAGGTGCTCACATGAACACCTTGTGTTGGTGAGTAGAAATCGATAAGAAGTGATCCCACTAATTGGCCGCCAACACTAAATAGCGTAAATGTCAGAACTCCTAGGTGCTGGACGATTGTAGAAGTAAATGCAACATATACAACACCAATAACGCCGCCTGTATAAATCCACCATGGCCCCGATGGAAGCGTAACGATATTAATTTTTCCAATGGCAGCACCAGTGAGTAGGAGAATTATTATAAGTGAAGTTCCTGTGACAAAGTTGAAAAGTGAAGTTGTGAAACTTTGCTTGGAATGCTCATTAATTTCTCCGTTGAGTGCGCGCTGGACTCCGACAATTGCACCTGCCAGCACCCCGACACTTACAGCGATGAGAGATAGATTTCGTGCCTCGATTCGATCGAGTACAGAGATAAGAACAGCAACCACTGTTACGAGTGCAGCTCCAATTCGACGCCTAGAGATTAATTTCTTGCCCCCGCCTGTTAATCCAATTCGATCTACGATAAGTGAAACCGCTGTTTGTCCGGCGATCGATGCAACCGAATAAATGGCAACACCAATTAAAGGGACAATTTGTGTTTGCACCGCAACGAAACTTCCTCCGAGAGCGCCAGCAAGAAGTCTCCATCTTTTGAGATCGCCAGCTCTGACGGCAACCTGAATCCTTCTTAACCCAGATTTAATCCCTGGATGAAAGAAAGAGATGATTGCAATAATCACTAAACCAGAACCAAAAGAAACGAGCGCCGCTTCAAGCCCATTACCTAAACGAGAGGAGAGTTCTCCGTTAGCCCGAGCTTGAAACGCGATTAGTACTCCCGAGAGCGCAGCTAAGAAATCTAAGCGCATCTATTAGTGAGTTCCGTGAAATTCTCTTTTGTCAGCAATCCAGTCCATCAATGCAAAAAGTACGCCTGAGGCCACAAACGTTAAGTGGATGATAATTCTCCACTTTGTGCCATCTCCCACGTGATCCTCGCCTGACAACTCAATGAAGTCCTTGAGGAGCTCTATGACAGAGATTGCAACCAACGATCCAATTAGTTTAATTTTTAGTCCGCTGAAATCAATTGTTCCCATCCAATGAGGGCGATCTTTGGATTCAACCGCTGCATCAATTCTTGAAACAAAGTTTTCATAGCCTGCAAAAATAACCATAAGGATTAGATTGGCTAGCAAAGTGAGATCAAGTAATGCAAGTAGATCTAAGGTGAAAGTATGTGCATCTGTATCGCCAATGTGTTCAGCTATGTGAACGAATTCGATAATAAATCGATAGCTCAGCAGTGCCAAAGCTCCGACTAAACCAACATAGAGCGGAGAGAGAAGCCAGCGGGAGCGGAAGAGGGTAAGTTCAACAGCGTGAATTACTTTATTCATAGGAATAACTTTATCTTAGAGACCTAAAAGATGTGTCGCTTCGAGCCATTCATCTTCCCGTGTGTTCTTCTCTGTGCGAATCGTTTCTATTTCACTCGCAATTTCTGCCAAGCGATCTGAATCAAATGCACATTTCTCTTGTTCAATAAGAAGACCCTCTATCCGTTCATCAGCTTTTTCAATCTGTCGTTCAAGGCGTGTGACGTCCTTTTTTAATTGCCTTTGTTGCGCTGCACTTGAATTGCTTTTCTCCGCGGAATTAGAGCCACTTCCCTTTGCAATGTCAGCAGCTCGTTGCTCCAAATATTGGTCAACACCCCTAGGCAGATCCCGAAGGTGTCCATCTCCAAGTAATCCCACAAAGCGATCGCACACTCGCTCCAGGAAATATCTATCGTGGGAGATGACTATCAACGTTCCGCCATAGCTATCGAGTAGATCTTCGAGTTCAGTTAGTGTCTCAATATCAAAATCATTCGTCGGTTCGTCAAGAAGCAAAACATTGGGACTATCCATCAAGAGTCGAGTGAGTTGGAGTCTACGTTTTTCTCCACCGGATAGGTCTCCTACGGGAGTCCATTGCCCATCTCTATCAAAACCCAATCTCTCACATAGTTGAGAAGCTGACAGAGTTTTCCCTTTCCCAAGTTCTACATGGTTTGCGACTTTTTCAACAGCTTCAAGTACGCGCCATGTTGGATCTAACTCAAGTAAGTGCTGTGTGAGAAAGGCGGCTTTGACGGTTACTCCAGTTACTAATTTACCTGCGCTGGGAGAAATTTCTCCTGCAAGCATGCGCATGAGAGTTGTTTTTCCGGCTCCATTAATTCCGACAATCCCAATTCGATCAGCCGGACCAACATTCCATGTGAGGTTATCGATAAGAACTTTGTCTCCGGCTCGAACTTGAGCATGATGCGTTTCGTACACCGTGTTACCCAGACGATTGCGAGCAAATTTCAATAACTCAGTTTGATCACGTGGGGCAGGTTCAGAAGATATTAATTCATTTGCAGCGTCTACTCGAAATTTAGGTTTAGTAGTTCGTGCAGGCGCGCCTCGACGCAACCATGCCAACTCTTTACGAATGAGAGCATTTCTGCGACCGTCCATAACATTCGCTTGGCGAGCGCGTTCTGCCTTTGCTAAAACGTATGCGGAATATCCACCGTCGTATTCTTCAATCGCGCCATTGACAACTTCCCATGTGCGATCTGTTACTGCATCCAAGAACCATCTATCGTGCGTTATAACACCAATCGCCAAACCTTTGCGTGCATTTAAGTGGGAAGCAAGCCATGCAACTCCTTCAACATCTAAATGGTTTGTTGGTTCATCAAGGAGTATCAAATCCAAATCATCAATGAGTAGCTTGGCAAGACCAACTCGGCGACGCTCGCCACCGGATAAAGATGCAAAAGTTCTTTCAAAAATATGTTCATCAAATCCACCAAATAATCCGGTGAACACTTCACGGATTCCCGAATCACGCGCCCACTCGTGTGTGGCTTTATCGCCCAGAACGACATCTCGCACGGTTGCTTGTGGATCAGCGCTATCAACTTGGGAGAGTAATCCAATTTTGGTGGAGTTGGATTGTGTAACCCGTCCACTATCTGGAGCTTCGATACGCGCCATAATTTTCATTAGAGTTGATTTACCGCAGCCATTTCGGCCAACTATTCCGATTCGATCGCCCTCTGAAATCCCAATAGAGACTCGATTGAGGAGAGGGCGAATATCGAAAGCCTTGGAGACTTCCTCGAGATTCACTAGATTGCGCGCCATCATGGGAGAGCGTACCTTTCAACTATGAATGTCACTGACCGTGAATATGCCATTGCACTCGATAAGAAGGACCCACTTGCTCGATTTAAAGAGAGATTCGTAGTCTCTGATGAGCAAATCTGTTATCTCGATGGCAATTCATTGGGCCGGCTTCCGCTGACCACTATCACCGCCGTGAATGACTTCCTCCTCAAGGAATGGGGGCCGGAAGTGGTCACAGGTTGGAGCCACTGGGTTGATGAGGCACAACCCGTCGGCGATCTCATTGGTGAGGCGACACTTGGGGCTGCTCCAGGCCAGGTTCTGGCGTGTGACACAACATCAGTTAATTTTTATCAATTATGCCTTGCGGCTATTCATGCACGACCAGGTCGAAAAACAATCATTACCGACGCCGCGAATTTTCCAACTGATAGATACATACTCGATGGTTTAGCAAAGCAATTCGATCTTAATTTAGTAATTATCGATAACGAGACACCTGGGCTCGCTGAGAATGAACGAATTACTCCAGAAATTCTGGATACCTTTATGACCGAAGATGTAGCGCTCGTGACATTTGAAGTAATCCAATATCGGTCAGGTGCTCGCTCTGAAATTAAAGAAATTACAGACCTCGCTCGAAGTTACGGCGCTCTCGTTGTTTGGGATGCAAGTCATGCGGTGGGCGCTATCGAGATGAACTTTGATGATAATGGAGTGGATCTTGCAGTGGGCTGTACTTATAAATATGGAAATTCAGGACCAGGCGCCCCTGCATGGTTGTACGTTAATAAGAGAATACAAGCTGAACTACAGGTTCCGATTCAGGGATGGTTTTCGCAAGGAGATCAGTTTGGCATGGGGCCGGTATTTGAAAAGGCAGAGGGCATTCGAGGTTATCAAATTGCAAGTCCATCACTGATTGGACTTCGTTGTATTAAATCTTCTTTTGAAATGATTAAAGAAGCCGGCATCGACGCTATTGCGGAAAAAGCTGCAATTGGTACGGCGATGATGATTGAGTTGTTTGATTCGTGGCTTGCTCCCCTTGGAATGGTGCTTAACACGCCCCGAAATCCTAAGGAACGTGGTGGGCATATTTCATTAGTACATCCAGATGCCGCAAGAATCTGCATAGCTCTACGTGAATTTGCACATGTAATCCCTGACTATCGGACACCAAATTCAATTCGACTAGCGATTTCTCCACTTGCCACTTCGTACACCGAGGTCTGGGATGGATTTGCGCGCATTCGCGATCTTGTCTCAACTCGTCAATATGAAAAGATCGAAGGGAATGGGTCACGTGTGACATGAGTGAAAAAGATTTTGACTCCGCACTGACGTATACGTCCTATCTTGCTGTAGATGAGTTGTTGAAACTACAGCGTCCACTTTCTGAGGGTCCAGAACATGATGAAATGTTATTCATTGTTATTCACCAGACGTATGAATTGTGGTTCAAGCAATTAATCCATGAGTTTCAAGAATCTCAACGCGCGCTGGAAAAGGGCGATACACATTATTCCCTTGCAATATTAGGAAGAATTCGTACCATTCTTAAGGTCTGTGTAACTCAAATCGATATTTTAGAAACTATGACTCCCTTGCAATTTAATTCTTTCCGTGGATATTTATCCTCATCTAGTGGATTTCAATCTGCACAATTCCGAAAAGTAGAAGCGCTACTAGGTCGTCGTGATAATGCGATGTCGAGCCATCTGCCTATAGACGTACAAGGCGAGATTGCAATTATCACTTCTGGAAATTCAATTTGGGATTCAGCTCTGGCCTATCTACACAAGCGCGGTCATGCGATCCCTGATTCAATTCTTGCTCGCGATAAGTCAACGCCATACGCACCAAATTCTGAGGTGCAAAATGTTCTCGTCTCTGTTCACCAAAATGACCCAGAAAGTGCGATGGTTTGTGAGCGCTTAATGGATATTGATGAAGGTCTTCAGGAATGGAGATACCGACATGTCAAAATGGTTGAAAGAACTATTGGCCAAAAAATTGGTACTGGCGGTTCTAGTGGAGTTAAATATCTAGCGAGCACTTTATTTAATCCAACTTTTGCAGATCTCTGGGAGATCCGTTCACGCTTCTAAACGATAAGGTATCTACATGTCAGCATGGATTGAAACCGCAGCTCAATGGCTTGTTTCCAATAATCTGCAGGCCCCACTGTTTGTATTGCTGATTCTCTTGGCTTTTGCAGAGGCAGCAGCATTTGTTGGTTTTGTACTCCCCGGCGAAACCGCCTTGCTTATCGGTGGTGTTCTGGCTCACGAAGGAGTCTGGTCAGTCTGGCTATTTCTTATTTGCGCAATTATTGGCGCAATTGCTGGAGATTCTGTGGGCTATGAAGTGGGTAAACATTTCGGGCCTCGCATAATGGTGAGTCCGTTTGGAAAATTTGTCGGTGCAAAACGATGGCGCTTGGCTGAACAAATATTTGCTCGTTACCACGGAGGAGCCATTTTCTTCGGTCGCGCACAAGCACTCCTTCGTGCACTCGTACCAGCACTTGCCGGAATGCACCGTGTTCCCTATCGCACCTTTATAAAATGGAATGCTGCGGGAGGAATTGTTTTTTCAACAATCGTTGTATTTCTTGGCTATGAATTTGCAAACGCCCTACATCAGCTTGAAAAATACTTACGTTACTGGGCAATATTCTTTTTATCCCTAGTGATTATTGTTATCATGATTTTGAAAAAGAAGTTGGAATCAACTCTAGAAGGAGAATAGTTAATGCACTTGCGGGTTGTAGGCTTCTTCAGCAATCTCGCGGCGTCGTGCAATATATTTTTCTGAAGCTCCCGCTATGAGGTGTTCGAATCGTGGCGTATGTCGAATCATTTCGCGAAGTTCAGCTGTCGTGTTCTGTGCACCAAACACGGGTTCAAGTCTTTCTAAATCAACTGATGCTGGATGCGGCCTGATGGTTCGATAGATTAAGGCCGCTCTACGCAAAGCTAAATAGGCAACATGCCTCAACCCTCGATTGATATGGTCTTGAGCCATTAATCTTTTGTAAGTGAGAACACGAGCAGAACTAGTTACATCATTCTGCAAGGCAATCTCGAGAAAAATTCGAGCAATTTCTTCGCCCCCTGAAACTTCCGGAAGGGTTGCACATTTCTTAGAAAGACTCGCACGAACCTCGGGGTCCTGTAATTTCTGCACCGTAGCGGTGATGTGATCCAAATCGGCTTGATCTGCTCGGAGTGCAAAGCCAAAGTCGTTGCACCATTGAGCGCGAGCTTCTTGGTCATCGGTGCCTCGAATATTGGAGACAAAGACTGTAGGTATTTCAGCTGGAAGCAATTCATGGACGCCGTTATAACCGGTGGCGCACACGCTCGCATCGAAGGCGTGGAGTACCTGGGCTAGGGGGAAATGTCGCACCACTCGAATATCTAAGCCTTCTGGGGCTAATGAATCTCCATTTTTATCGATCGGAGCTTTTGTCAGGATTACCTGTAGATCTTGCCATCCAAGGAGCCCACTAAGAGCCGCGGTCATTTTCTCATTCACATCGCTATCACCTGTTCCGAGTTGGACCAGAACAGCAGGGCGCAGTAAATCAAGACCTAGAATCTCTCGCGATTGCTCTCGTGAGAGTGCAGTTTTTTTCTGGAAAAGAGAGACGGGCGCTGTTAATACGGCGTCGCCGCGATCGGCTGTCGGACCGTGATCATAATCACGAGCAATGTCACCTGGTTCAATTATCTGATCCATCATTGACGATTGAAGACCTAGAACGAATCTCTGCGGTTTCTTTTGCCAGAGTCCACGTCGAACCCAAATCAATGAAGTGTTCGGACGTTTTACCTTTGCCGCAATGACTCCGGGATAGGGAACTACCCCATCAAAAGAAATAATTTTGGCATCTGTCTCTTCGGCAAGAGCTACCAAACGATCACGTAGATATTTATCCCATAGGTCGCGAGACATCCAACCGCGATCCCTTCCAGGAATGTATTCACATTTTATTCCGAGGTACTCCGAAATTTCAGCAATTCCACCAGCCATTGAAACAATTATTGGATTTGCATCTTCTTTGAGTGCCAATGCAATTGCTGATGCACGGGCTAGGTGACCCATTCCAACGCCATTGCTTGTTGCTAGAATTATTGTGGGCTTGCGCATGATGGCTAAGGGTACTTTAATCATCGCATGCATCAAACACGCCACCCGACAAGTGCCAAACTTGTTGGAACAACAGTTGAGCTCCTAGAGTCCAAGCGTCCTGATGAAATTGCCGTGGATGACATCCTCGCTTTATCTGGGATTTCTAAAGGATCGCTCTATCACCATTTTGAAGACCTGAATGAATTACTAGAAGTCGCCCAAATTGTTCGTTATTCCAACTGGGTAGATCGAAGTATTGAACTTCTCGCAAGGGTGATTTCATCTTCAATCACACGAGAAGAATTCTTAAGTGGGTTGAGCCAAGTGACAAACTTGACTCAAAGTTCGGAATACTCGCAGGTTAGAGCGGAGCGAGTACGCACTATTGCGAATGCACAAGCAAATCCTCGCTTTAAAATTGCTCTCGGTGCTGAACAAGAAAGACTGACCTTAGCAATTTCGGATGTTATTCGCGACGCTGTTGCACGCGGAATCTACAGATCCGATTTGAATATTCGAGTTGCCGCAGTTTTTATTCAATCGTATACATTGGGCAAAATTGTCGATGACATCACGACTGAACATATGGAT
>WLNY01000010.1 GCA_009699575.1 Actinomycetota bacterium | reverse complement strand
TTCCTCAGTTACTACACCGTCAATGATACGAAAGGAGCGAAATTCAGTTGCAGGTGCAATCTCTTCGCGTGTAGAAACGAGAACGTAGTGAGCACCAGGTTCACCAGCGTATGCAATATCTGTTCGAGAAGGATATGCCTGCGTCTCCGTATGCGAATGGTAAATCACAACTATTTCTTCATCATTATCATCGGCTTCACGATAGAGCGCTAAAAGTGCTTGCGGATCAAATTCATAAAAAGTTGGGGAGTGTGCTGCGTTAACCATGGGTCTTAGGCGAATGGGTCTATCAGAATTTATTGGACCTAAGATTGCACCGCATGCTTCATCTGGATATTCCGCTCGCGATTGGGCAAGGATTGCGTCAACAATCTCTCGTGAAATTTCAAGACTCATAGTTGCACGAGCCTACTAGTCTGCATCATTCATCAGCGATTCGAGAAGCGATTCCTGAAGCCAACCAAGCCAACTATATGTTGCGTACACGCCCCGCATCGGATCATCGGGTGCAAGAAGCTCTAATTCTTGTGAATTCGATTGATCAATATTTAACCTAACACCAAGTGCGAGGCGAATGTCATTGAGACCACCTAGCCATGCATTGGCTAGTTCGTGGCCAAGTTCTACGCTTCCATCTTCAGATGCCATCAGCATAGTTCGTATAGACATCGCATGTGCCTGCTTTTTTGAACGTAACACTGACTCGGTATACCGTCGAAATTCAGCAGCATCTACCCCATCGGAATAAGCGTTAGGAAGCAACCGCAACAATACTTCGTCATCTGGTGGAGAATCGTGTGAAGTTATTCCAACCATTGCTGCGAGTGGATCTGAATCCTGATGATCAGATCTTTCAGAAAGTAATTCAATAATTTGCTGTGACAAATTGATTAGAACTTCCTTCTCAGAATCAGAAAAATCTGCAATAAACGAGTCATTCCCGTGACGCCTAAAACCATTTGTAGTACTCATTTGCCGGTATCACTTCGCTGCAGGGTTGCCCATAAACCAAATTCATGTAGTCGTGCTACATCATGTTCCATTTCTTCACGGGTGCCGCTAGAAACTATGGCTTTACCTTCTGTGTGCACTTGCATCATCAATTGAGTTGCTTTGGCTTTGGTGTATCCAAAGAGTTCCATAAAGACATATGTAACATACGTCATCAAATTTACCGGATCATCCCAAACAATTGTTACCCAAGGTCGATCAGTACTAAAAATTGCATTTATCTCTTCTTCAATTTTTGATTTAGTTTTCACCATTATCTAATCACCACCGTAAATGGTTCGCTCTGAACGCCAGCCATTACCTCACTTGTCGGCAAGCTCACGCGATATTTCACGAAGCCTCGAACTTTTTCTGAAGTGGTGAAGAGAAACTTTCCGTCACCATCTGTTGTGAGAGGAGTTCCCTGGGCCACCCAGGATCCCGCTTTCCATTTTTCAAGATAAACCGGCGCCCCGCTTTCATGAGGAGAAATTACTCCTGAAATTGTGAAATTCGAATCATGCGGCGCAGAGGAGGGAGGTGAAATTGCGATTTTTCGAAGAACACTAATTTGAATAGCTGGTGAAATAGATTCACTTCTCTCCCAAGTTCCATCAGAGCGAGCCCGGATACTTCCACCTTTGGCAAGTATGAGGGGAACAGAGATGGTTCCATCCATCAGGGTTGTCGTAACGTAAATTTCACGCCATGTTGATTCGTTGATACCTTGAGTTTCTAAGTGAACAATTAGGCCTTGAACTGGAACTTTATCCGGAAGAAGAAATTGTGCGTCAACTGTTGTTGCCTCACCGTATTTCAATGTTGCATTTGAAATACGTAATGTGCTGCTCACTTCATCTGGCGCAATGGCGAGGGCTGCTTGTCGAATAGATTGTGATGCCATGACATCTTCCATTCCAAGAGTCCAAGCAGTAACGCCGCCCAAGCGATATTTTGAAACAAGTGCAGATCGTGAGGCATAACTTCTTGCGTCTTGATACCAAGCTGTGCGAGATGCCGTACATGTCGTAGCTAAACCAGCGCTAGTTTGCCCGTTATACACTTTTTGATAATTAAAGGTGACTTCACTGAGCACTTCGTCATACACCGGTGTTGCTCCATAGCTTTGTGCCAAAGTTGCAGCATCTCGCATCACAAAAGTCGCTGCTTTCGCACCAGCTTTCACTACAGCTGAAACGCTTGCTGGACAGACACCTGCGACTGAAGTAACCCAGTCGCGTCCATATCCAGCTAAACCAATATAAACCTTAGAAGGTGGCATAACAGATATTGCATACTGAACCGTTTTCTCAGCCCATGCAAGTGGCCCTATTGGTCCAGGCTTTGCAACTGAGTAGTCGTAGGTCATGATTCGAAGTCGATCGATATCTTGAGCAATTAGATTCCATGCGTAAACAAAATATCCTTTTTGTTTTTCTGCGGGATTAAATAAATATGGAGTGCTGATCGAAAGTATTTTCTTCTGAGCGTGCAAAGCAACGCTGAGTTCCTTGATGAAAGCTACCCAGCGTGGTTGCGTTGTTGTCCAACTTGTATTTCCATCAACAAATGCAAACCCTTCAAAATCTAAATCTATTCCTTCATAATTTTGAGAAACTACAAGGTCAACAATTGTTTTAACAACCTGAGTACGTGATGCAGTTTTCGCCAATAGATTAGATAGCACCATTTTTGTCGTGCCATCGGTTATTGTGGGAATAATTGAGATACCGGCATTTCGAATCGCCGAGAGCGGTTGGCTTATCGGGATACTTGGATTTGCTGGTGAGTATAAATCTGTAGCAACAACTCCATTTGTTTTTCCATTAAATTTTAAGGTGTACCAAAAGGGCATAACTTCTCGGATCAAATCCGCGTTGGATACAACAGACGGGAGAGAAGTTTTCATCGAATAATATGGAAGCCACCCAGTCAAAATCTTTCGAGGAATCACATCTGCGCTTGCACTTGAGGGCACGGATACAATCGTTAACGCTACGAAAACCGCGGTACATACGCGGATGAGCGTGTTGGATTTTGACATGAGCATTCTCATAAGGATTTTAGAATATCGGTTGAGCCACTTTATTGATCTTGCGGCGCAGGCTTCAGACGTCCATAAATCTCTTTGCACGCAGGACAGAGGGGGTACTTTTCAGGATCTCGAGTAGGTACCCATTTCTTGCCACACAGCGCTCGAACTGCTTTGCCAGTGACGGCAGATTCAACAATTTTCTCTTTTTTCACATAATGCGAAAAGCGATCATGGCCGCCATCATCTTCTTGAACCTCAGGGCGAGTCAGAAGATCAGTATCTTCTTGACCCTCGGGACCGCGACTAAAAATACCCATGAGCACACCTTATCGTGAGAGTAGAATCTAGTGATGAAGGATCTTTTAAGAACTGAGCATCTCACGCGAGCTGATGTCGATTTAATTCTCGATACTGCCAGTGAATTTGCAGCAAACCCTCTTCGCTCGTCGTCAGCGCTGGCACACAAAAGCGTTGCTATCTACATGACAAAGCCTTCCACTCGCACACGACTTGCATCAGAATCAGCTGTCGCCCATTTAGGGGGAACGCCAATATTTCTTCGCGGAGATGATTTGCAATTAGGTCGCGGGGAAACAATTCAAGATACCGCGCGAATCATTAGTGGTTTTTGCGATGCCCTCATTATAAGAACTTTTGCACAAAGTGATGTCGATGCACTCGGTGCACATTCAAGTATTCCTGTAATAAACGCACTCACAGATGATGACCACCCGACGCAACTCTTAGCCGACTGGCTCACGATTCGCGAAACATTTGGTGCTGACATTCAAGGAAGAAAGTTTGTCTATCTTGGTGATGGAAATAATATGGCTCATGCTTGGTTAATTATGGGCGCAATTATGGGCGCTCACGTTGTCGCTGCAACTCCATCTGGAAAGTGGGCACCCGATGCCACTGCAATTGCAACCGCGAAATTAATTGCACAGACAACTGGGGCGACAGTTGAAGTGACTCATGATCCGCACGCCGCAGCGAAAGAGGCAAGTGTTCTATACACCGATGTGTGGATGTCGATGGGTGATCTCGAATCTGAAAAATCTGAGAAGATAAGAGAGTTAGCCCCATTTGCAGTAACAAATGAATTAATGGCATTGACTGAAACTGATTCAATATTTATGCATTGTTTACCTGCGCACCGAGGCGAAGAGGTCTCTTCCAGTGTCATCGATGGGCCGAAATCAGTTATTTGGCGTGAAGCATTTCACAGGAGGACCACTATTCAGTCGCTTATTTATCACCTCACACGATCTGAAATATTGGGTCGCGCTAGCCTCTAAGCGTTGCGCCATATATCTTAGGCATATGCGAATAGGCGTACCTAAAGAAATCCGTGATGGAGAAAAGCGCGTGGCGCTCGTTCCAGACATCATCAACAAATTAACTCGTTTGGGTTATGAAGTTGCCATTCAATCTGGAGCTGGCGATACATCGCAAGCCACGGATGCAGATTTCACATCTGCCGGAGCCGTGATCGTAAAAGGCGATGTGCTGAAAGAATCCGACGTAATTCTCTCGGTGCAGCCTCTATCACCAGCTCAAATGAGTACGTTAAAAAAAGGTGCAGTAACAATTTCGTTTCTCTCTCCAGTGAGTGCTGTGGATTCAATCGAAGCTGCAGTTACCGCTGGGGTTAGCGCTTTCTCCCTAGAACTGGTTCCTCGAATTTCTCGCGCCCAATCAATGGATGCACTTACTTCTCAGGCACTGTGTGCTGGATATCGCGCAGCACTTGTCGGCGCAGAGTTATCGCCGCGTTTCTTTCCTCTCCTTATGACAGCTGCCGGCACTGTGACACCTGCTCAAGTACTCGTCTTAGGCGCTGGCGTCGCTGGTTTGCAAGCTATCGCTACAGCACGTCGACTTGGAGCCGTTGTGTCGGCCTACGATGTTCGCCCTTCATCAGCTGATGAAGTGAAATCTATGGGCGCTACATTTATTGAATTAGAGCTTGAATCACTCGAAGGTGCAGGAGGATATGCGCGTGAGATGACCGAGGAGCGCGCGGCTAAACAACGTGAACTCCTCACACCTTTTATTGCTAAATCACATGTAGTAATTACGACTGCAGCAGTTCCGGGACGAACAGCACCACGTTTAATGACGCAGGCCATGATTGATTCGATGGCTCCTGGAACGATTATTGTTGACCTAGCTGCCGAAACCGGTGGAAATGTAGAGGGTTCACAACCAGGTGAGATTGTTACGACATCTGGTGGCGTTCGCATCTGGGGCGGTAAAGATGTTCCAAGCCAATTGCCCTTTCACGCATCGTTCTTGTATTCCCGCAATGTGGTGAATTTATTGACTCTCCTTACTACTCCCAAGGACGAAGAAAATGCTTTGGCACTTAATTTGAATTTTGATGATGAAATTATTGATGGCTCGGCAGTTACTCACGCAGGAGTACGACGTACAGGAGGCGCAAAGTAATGGAACCGATTGCAATCATCTCGATTTTTGTTCTCGCGGTTTTCGTGGGATTTGAAGTCGTCTCAAAAGTTTCAAGCACTCTGCACACCCCTCTTATGAGTGGTGCAAATGCAATCCACGGAGTCATCTTGGTCGGTGCGATTATCGTTGCTGATCACAGCCAAACTAATCTTGAACTAGGGCTCGCGGTTGCAGCAATCGTCCTTGCAACTATAAATATGGTGGGCGGATTTGTTGTAACCGATCGAATGCTTGAAATGTTCAAGGGGAAGAAAAAATGAGCCATACTCTTTATAGCTTGATTGGATTAGCTGCTGGTATTTGTTTCATTTTGGCCCTCAAAGGACTTTCAACACCAAAAACAGCGCGCCGTGGAAATATGATTGGTGCAATCGGAGCAACGATTGCCACTCTGGTTGTATTTCTTTACGTGTCTCCAAATCAGGATGGCACATCTCATTCCCTCCCTCTTCACAACTTAGGGTGGATTCTTGGCGCGATTGCAGTTGGAATGGCCGTTGGCGTGCCTGCTGCTCGTAAAGTTCAGATGACGCAAATGCCTCAACTTGTTGCACTATTTAACGGTGTCGGTGGCGGTGCTGCAGCGCTAGTAGCAATCGTTGAGTATCTGCACTTGGGATCTTCGGCAACAACTGCAGAAGTAATTGCAACAGTTTTTACAGTCGTCGTTGGCTGCGTATCGTTTAGTGGGTCAATTATTACATTCCTGAAATTGCAGGAATTAATGACCACGCGTCCTGTGATTTTTCCTGGCGGACGTTTTGTTATAGCCGGAACTCTTGCAGCTGTACTTGGCACATCAGTGTGGGTTGTTTCTGCACTTGGTACTCAACCACTGATGATTCTTGCTGGGCTCTCACTTCTATTCGGTGTACTTTTTGTATTGCCAGTGGGCGGTGCTGATGTTCCGATTGTTATCTCACTTTTAAATGCGTTTACTGGTCTCACTGTTGCAGCGAGTGGATATGTATTGGATTCAACATTGCTCATTATTGCTGGAACACTTGTCGGTGCTTCTGGAACAATTTTGACTCGATTGATGGCCGAAGCAATGGGTCGTTCACTATTCGGAACGCTTTTTGGTGCATTTACTGCAAAGCCACAAGAGGCATCAAGTGGAGAAGAAAATCGACCAGTGCGATCAGGTTCCCCTGATGATGTTGCAATTCTTCTCAATTATGCAAGGCGCGTAGTTATCGTTCCTGGTTTCGGATTAGCAGTAGCTCAAGCGCAGCACACCGTTCGCGAACTTGCTGACTTGCTTCTGTCAAAAGGAATCGATGTTGCCTATGGAATTCACCCGGTTGCAGGACGTATGCCTGGACACATGAATGTATTGCTCGCTGAAGCAAATGTTCCTTATGAGCAACTTCTAGAAATGGATGAGGTAAATCCAACATTTGGACAAACAGATGTGGCAATTGTCATCGGAGCGAATGACGTTGTGAACCCAGCAGCGCAAACTTCTCCTGGCTGTCCGATTTATGGAATGCCCATTCTTGAAGTATCAAATGCGGCAAATATTATTTTCCTCAAGCGATCCATGCGTCCAGGTTTTGCGGGTATTGAGAATGAACTTCTCTTTGATCCAAAAACTATGCTTCTCTTTGGCGATGCTAAGGCTTCGCTCACAAAGGTAGTTTCCGCGCTTAAAGCCCTGTAAATTCATTCATGTTGCAGGTAGTTGAAAGTTCAATTACTATATAGGTAATCGATCTAAGGAGATTGAATATGCCTGCAGTTACCGTTACTGACATCACCGTTTTGCCTCGTATTGCATCTTTACCTGGTGCTCGTGCTCGTTCGATCAAGAGCATCACAACTGCGCCGCAAGGTTACGAGGGTGAAGGATTTCCGGTGCGTCGCGCATTTGCAGGTGTAGACATTGCAGATCTTGATCCATTTATCCATCTCGATCAGATGGGTGAAGTGGAATACGCACCAGGTGAACCAAAAGGTACGCCATGGCATCCCCATCGTGGATTCGAAACTGTCACATACATCATCGATGGAATTTTTGATCACCAAGATAACAACGGTGGTGGTGGAACAATTTCTAATGGCGATACCCAATGGATGACCGCGGGTGCGGGAATTTTGCATATTGAAACTCCCCCAGAGCATCTGGTGATGAGTGGCGGACTTTTTCATGGATTCCAGTTATGGGTTAACTTGCCAGCATCAAAGAAATGGTCACCTCCGGCCTATCAAGATTTGCGTGCAAGTGAAGTTGCACTTCTTTCATCAGAAGATGGCGGTGCCCTTATTCGAGTAATCGCTGGGGAAGTTAGTGGGCATCAAGGTCCTGGCACAACACAGACTCCAATCTCGTTGGTACACGCAACAGTGCAACCAGGAGCCGAGCTTCGCTTACCGTGGCGCAGAGATTACAATGCGCTTGTCTACACATTGGCTGGACATGGCTTTGTTGGCGAAGAAAATCGCCCAGTACACATGGGTCAACTCACGGTCTTTGGAGAAGGTGACACGATTGTTGTACGCGCTGCCAATACGCAAGAGAGTCGCTCACCCGAACTTGAACTATTCATCCTCGGTGGTCTACCAATTAAAGAACCCGTTGCTTGGATGGGTCCTTTTGTGATGAACACAAAACGTGAAGTTTTACAGGCATTTGAAGACTTTCAAAAAGGTTTGCTCGGATCAATTCCAGCGGAATATAAAACTGGCCGCCCACTCAATCGTTCTGGTGATGGTTCAAAATTGGGCGAGGTTGCAAAACCTGCGGATGTTCTTGATGTTCATGGCGCACCTACTCACGTTGTTGAGGGAAATTAAAAACCTTCTCTGCGTATAAACAATTAACCCTCTGCGTTCTTGATGTGGGAACTCTTTGGCGTAGGCACTGTTCTTTTCCACAGAGTTTTTAAGTGATACGCCCTGCCAGCCTAATGTCGGCCCCACATACATACAAAGGGAGTCACAATGATTGAAGAAATTTTCGAGGCAGTCGAAATATCATTAAGGAAATTCGCAGATTTTTCAGGAAAAGCGTCACGGCGTGAGTTTTGGTTTTTCAATCTTTTTCTGACTGGTGCACTATTTTTCACTAATATCGTAATTTCTATCATCGGATCAATTGTTCCGATTATTGGAATATTAGCCGTTTTCATCAATCTTGCTTCTGTTGTAGCAATGGTTCCTTACTTTGCTGCAGCCACACGTCGCATGCACGACGTTGGCAAATCCGGGTGGTGGGTTCTTGTTCCTTTTATTAGTTTCCTATATTTATGTCTACCATCGAGTGAATATCATTCACACGCAACACCATCTCCATCTCGATCCAGCGAACGATTTAGATAATAGAGAGTTTTATTCGTTGATTTCTTTATTGGGGTAACGCCGGCAGCTCTCGCTTTGGAGCAATTCGAGTACTTGATTAGTTTTGGTTTCTTCTTTGTGGATGTTGTTGCAGCCGCCGAAGGAGATCGAGTTGCTCCAGGTGTCGGATTTGTAGCGCTGGCAGTTGGCAATGAACTAGTGGTTGGAGAACCGCTAGGTACAGGGCTTGAATTAATAATTGGTGCATTTGATGCGAAGGCGCTATATCCGCTCAGAGCAGTAGCAGTAAAAGATGTAATGGAACATGTGGAAATCCAACTCGTAAGCGCTTTTGCTTCGTCACTATCAACGGTGAGCGAATATCGAATTTTGACTGAGATCCATTGTGAAATGTATGAACATTGATTTTTCGGTGGCATCCAATTAGCAGGATCCTGGTCTCCTTTGGATCTATTTAATGAGGCCGTAACGGCAACAAGTACTCGTTCATCGCTTAGATCATTGGCAAACGCTTCTCGTTGCGAAGTGTTCCATTTGTAGGCTCCCGATTTCCACGCCTCAGATAAAGGAACCAGGTGGTCAATGTCGAGCGTTGTGGCATCGGAAGTGACTCGGCCATCGTATGAACTAATCCACTTGCCGCCTGTAATCGCACAGTTTGCTCCAAGCTTTGGTGTACTCACAGATTCTTGAATTAAAACTTCTTTACGCGTATCGCACTTATCTTTATCAGCATCTATCCAATGTTTGAAAAGAGTTCGTTCATACCCACTCGTTTGATCCGGTGCAATGGTGAGGGGAAGATCGATAGCGTGACTTGTGGGTATGAATGTAAGAGTCAAGGCAAAGGCATATAGCGAAACATGGGCGATTTTTTCTAACCTGATCACTAGTACACAGTAACCAGAAGGGATACTTTCTGTTCTGTGGACAAGGTAGATACTTCTGTCAGTCCTCTGTTAAAGAGTGCGCTCATGACGATAACTCACTCAGATCACTCCGCACGAGTGTGCCAACTTCTCGGTGCCACACCTGGAATAACCACTTTGGCTGCCCTTGTTGATATAGATCCGGCTCGTTTAGCTCCTACGGCATGTATTGATTATTTATCGGCGCTAGAAAGGCAAACCAGCTGGCTACAAGCACTTATGCACAATGCGATTGTGGCAGTGGCCGGTGTTCAAGCAAGCCGAGCGCAAGGAATCTTTGAAGGCATTGATGATGCTGAGCGGGAAGATGTAGCTTCAGCCCTACGCCTATCGACAGGTACGGCTCAAATACGCATTGATGTTGCACGCACTTTGGTTAATCACTTACCGAACACCTGCTCTGCCTTGGCTGCTGGCGAAATTTCACCCGCCCATGCAACTGTTATTGCGCGCGAAACTGCGTCTGCGATTCGAGATGGATTAGGTGCTGCTCATATCTTTCAGATTGAGCAATCCGCACTTGCGCATGCCGAGTTTCATACTCCGGCTCAGGTAGCTAATAAAGTACGAACAACCCTCGCTCACCTTGCTCCTGTGGAATTCGAAGAGGCATGTGAGCGAGCCAGCGATTCACGTAGAGTTTCGATGTACAAGGAGAGTGACGGACTTGCCACCGTGATCGCAATTCTGCCTGCTGCCGATGCGCAAATTGTTATGAAGGCGATTGAGAATTTTATTGACGTACAGAGCGCAAATGAGATGACAGATACGAGAAATATCGACATGAAACGTGCTGATGCACTCACCTCAATGGCGACGTGGGCGCTTTCGTCAGCGCCTTCGGGCATAGAACATCATCGTCGCCCTGTGAGTGTGAACGTAACTATCGATGTGCAAACACTCTTAGGTTTGGCTCAGAACCCGGCTCAATTAGCAGGGTACGGAGCAATTGCGCCTTCAGTTGCACGAGCTCTTGCCTCTGATGGAAAGTGGCGCAGATTTATTACTGATCCACAAACGGGAGCTCTTCTAGATTATGGTCGCAATAGTTACGAACCGCCGCAAGCGCTGGTGGACTTCCTCATTGCCCGAGATCGAACGTGCCGATTCCCAGGATGCCACATGGCTGCAACTAAGAGCGATTTGGACCATGCTAAAAGTTGGGATTCAGGTGGAGAGACTTCTCCCGCAAATCTTGGAGCTCTCTGTCGAAGACATCATCGATTAAAGACCCATGGGGGTTGGATGCTTGAAAGTTCTGCTGATGGTGCATGTACGTGGACAAGTCCCCTTGGAAAAAAATATGTAGTGCCTGCACGTCCGATGCTCGAAGCTGTGTAGATAAGGGATAATTCACACATGATCTGGTGGCCAAGTGTTGTACCAACATTGCAATACGGATTGATAACTCTTCGCCCATCTGAGGAGAAGGATATTGAAAATATCTACAACGCATGCCAGGACCCGTTAATCTCGCACTTCACAACTGTCCCCGCGAATTACACGATTGAACATGCCAAAGCATTTGTTAGAGAGCGCGACCCTGAATCACTGACAGAACGTCGTGAACTCAGGTTTGTCATTGATTACGGGACTGGCTCTGATAAGGAATTCGCAGGAGTTATTTCGTTTCATTCTTTGGATTTCACCAATGAAGTTGCAGAGATTGGCTATTGGATAGCAGCACCTATGCGCAATAAAAAAATAGGCGCCACAGCCTCACGAATACTTACCAATTTTGGTTTTGAAAGCATGGGGTGGCGAAGAATTGAAGCCCTTGTAGATCATGACAACATTGCCTCACAAAAATTACTAAGCAGTATTGGGTTTAATCACGAAGGGCTCATGCGAGCCAAAGTCATTCGGGGTAATGGCGATGTCATTGATATGGACCTATATTCGGTTCTGAGCAGCGAGTGGAGCGGCCTTAACTGATGATCACGTTGAGCAAGAGAAGGTCATTGGAAATGGAGGATGCCACATGGAATCTTTAGCGCGGATGGTGCTCATTATTCTTTCTGTAGTGGTTTTTGCTGGACTCATCGCTCTGGGACTCAGCTTTACCAAATCCTCCAATGCTACGGTAAGAAAAATTCGTAGAGTTCTTATAGGGCTATTGGGTTCTATTGGGTTTCTAGTAAGCCTTCAATTATTTCTATCACTATCCAATATCGGACCCAAACTTATAGGAATATTCGGAATGACGACTTCTATATTCGCACTGAGAAAAGAATATTGGTTAAGCCGCAAAAGTTGAGCGATGCAATCACATTATTAAATCTAAATATCTGTGGCAAATAAAATCCGCTATTCATTTCGCTGATTTCATTTGCCACAATGGTGGAGGTGCCGGGAATCGAACCCGGGTCCTTCGGTACTAAAACAGGGCTTCTACGGGCGTAGTGTGATTATCGTTTTCTCAGTTCCGAATCTCTTACACACAAGTATTCGACAAACTCATTTGCGGAAAAGTTCTCCGATGTTCTCCGCAACGCGAACATCAAGAAAAGCCCTCTAGCGGCGTTAGATTCCAGAACGAAGGCGCATCTGGGCTAACGGATTACGGAGCCAGCTTAGGCAGCTTGGGCGTAATCAGCGGCAGTTGTACTGGCGCTTGATTTTTTGCACAGGTTATTGGTTAACGAGATCATCCTGGCTTCCTCGGCCCGCTTCCCCTGTCTCAACATCCAAAGTCGAGACCGTTCACCCCCATGGTTGTGCTGATTTTTCAATCGACACCGATCATGGGAACTAGAAGCTATTACTTCTATCCCCTATTTAGTTTTCAATTTCTTAAGTGTAAAGCACAATTTTCTAGGCGACTAATCTCCATAGAATCTATTGAACTTCACGCTCATGACACGCTTGCATAGTTCATGCATAGTTAAAAACAACGTATTACGACAGTGAGTAAAACGCACGCCCGTGGTTACTTATTCCCAGCTTTTTGCCGACTCGCGTTTCGCGCTCTTTCCAGATTGTCTTTGGGAAATCTCGCGCTCAACTTCGCGACCAGCTTGGCGCTCCATGAGCGCCGCCCGCTTGTCGTGCGACTTCTTGCCCCGCGCAACAGCCATTTCGATTTTCGCTTTTCCATCCTTAAAATAAAGCGCAAGTGGAACAAGGGTTACTCCACCCTCTTTTAATTTACTCGCCAATTTATTAAGTTCATTTCGATTAACAAGAAGTTTTCTTTCGCGGCGAGGAGTGTGATTAGTCCAGGTGCCTTCGGTGTACTCAGGAATATGCACCCCACTGAGCCAGAGTTCACCTTTATTGATCATGGCAAATCCATCAATGAGAGAAGCTCGCCCAAGGCGCAATGACTTAACTTCAGTACCAGTGAGAACTAAGCCGCACTCGATAACATCTTCAATTGAGTAGTCGTGGCGTGCTTTTTTATTTTGGGCAATGAGTTTGCGACCGATCTCTTTAACCATGGCCACACCCCCATTCAAGTAAGACTTACTTAGGAGGTAAGAGTATCTAGACCTTGAGGTAACGGCGAAGCGTAAAGACAGATGCAATCACCGATACGCCCAAACCGGTCAAGAACAACCATCCTGACGCCACCCAAACTTCTCCCCAACCAAAGAATTTGGTAAACGAGAGTAAAGGGGCAACTTTTGAGTCAACGACTGCCTTCAGCGCTGCTAATAATCCAGTGGCAAGTGCCCAACCAATAATTGCAGAAATAATACCTTCTAATAAAAATGGTAACTGAATCGACCACGAAGAAGCTCCTACAAGTTTCATCACTCCAGTTTCGCGTCGCCTATTAAATGCTGCGATTCGTAAAGTGTTACTGATGAGAAGGGCCGCCGTCAGCACCGAAGCCAATCCAACAAGAAGTGCACCGTTTCGCAAAACAGCGAGAAGTCTAAAGAATTTTTCGAGGATACTTCTTTGATCTTGAACGATGTCAACTCCAGGTCGACCAGAGAACGCGGAAACAATTACTGGAAATTGCGTAGGGTCCTTGAGCTTAACTCGAAATGATTCAGGAAGCTGGTCAGCGGTTACATTTTGCGCGATTGCAGAATCTTTAAATCGCTCCTGGAAGCGTTTAAATGCCTCAGTTTGAGATTCATAAAAAACGCTCTGCACAACCGGCATTGCTTGAAGATCTTGTTGAATTTGAAGCCTCTGACCCGGTGTGACTACACCACCAGAACATGATGGAGATTCCGAGAGGGATCCGCACAGATACACAGATACTTCAATCTTGTCATACCAATAATCTTTCATCGCGCTCACTTGTGCATTTGAAAGTAATCCGATGCCAAGCAAGGAAAGTGAAATCGCGACAGTCACAATGACTGCGAATGTCATTGTGAAGTTACGGCGAAGACCAATTCGTACTTCTCCCAAGAGGAACCGTGCGCGCATTTTCTAACCCTTCAGACCGCGAGATATGAGAATCGAGATGGAATAAAAATGTATGTGCTCATGGGTATCAACCAGAGTATCCATAGACGCCGCGAACTTGGTCGCGAATCACGTGACCGAGATCGAGTTCAATAACTCGCTTACGCATTTGATCGACAATTCCGGCGTCGTGTGTTGCCATCAATACAGTTGTTCCCTCACGATTGATTCGATCGAGGAGCTTCATAATTCCAACCGATGTTGCAGGATCAAGGTTTCCGGTTGGTTCATCAGCGATCAGAATTGGCGGGCGACTTACATATGCGCGCGCAATAGCTACGCGTTGTTGTTCACCACCCGAAATTTCACTTGGACGTCGATCAGATTTATCTTCTAGGCCGACGAGTTCAAGCACTTCGGGAACTTCGCGATTGATTTCCTTTTGGGAGTAACCAAGGACGTGAAGCGTGAAAGCGACATTCTCGGCAACTGTCTTGTTTGGTAATAATCTAAAATCTTGGAAAACGGTTCCAACCTGGCGGCGCAATTCAGGAACTTTATGAGCAGACAGCGTGCCAAGGTCTTTGCCCGCGACATGGATGACTCCTGTGGTTGGGCGTTCTTCTCGAAGGATTAGACGTAAGAAAGTGGACTTACCCGAACCTGAAAGCCCAACAAGAAAGACGAACTCGCCCTTCATAATCTCAAGGGTCACGCTATCTAGGGCTGGACGTTCTTGCCCTGGATAAACTTTTGACACGTTCTCAAAGCGAATCACACGTACTCCAATTAATCGACTTCTAATTGACTGCTATGACTACGGCATAGTTTAGGTAGGCGGTGCTCCAATTGACCCATTTAGGGGCGAAATACGCCTGTGATTTTGCCGAGGTTGAGCGTGAGGGTGAGAAAACTAATTACTTGAACTTCGACGCCAGCGAATTCCAGCCTCGATGAAATCATCTATCTCACCATTGAGGACAGCGCTGGTATTTCCCGTTTCGTAATCGGTGCGCAGATCTTTTACCATTTGATATGGAGCGAGGACGTATGAGCGCATTTGATTTCCCCACGACCCAGAATTATCGCCCTTGAGTGCATTAATTTTCGCCTGCTCTTCTTGGCGACGACGCTCAAGTAATTTTGATTGCAATACTGCCATTGCGGTTGCCTTATTTTGTATTTGAGAACGTTCATTCTGACAAGAAACAACTATGCCCGTCGGGATGTGAGTGAGGCGCACGGCTGAGTCTGTTGTGTTAACGCCTTGCCCACCAGGGCCAGACGATCGATACACGTCAACTCGAAGTTCCTTTTCATCAATTTCAATGTGATCGCTTTGTTCCACCACTGGCACAACTTCTACCCCAGCAAATGAGGTGTGTCGGCGACTTTGGCTATCAAAAGGTGAAATTCGCACGAGACGATGAGTGCCTTGCTCCACCGATAACGTCCCGTATGCATAGGGTGCGTTCACACGAAACGTTGTCGATTTAATTCCAGCCTCTTCGGCATATGATGTTTCAAGTACATCGACACTAAATGAATGGCGCTCGCAATACCGCAAATACATCCGCATCAACATTTCAGCCCAGTCAGCGGCTTCTACCCCGCCAGCCTCAGAGCGAATAGTGATGAGGGCTTCTCTTTCATCATATTCGCCATTGAGAAGTGTCTGAACTTCGAGCTCACTGATTGCTTTCTTCGCTGAATCTAATTCGCCTTCAGTTTCCATTAGAGCGGCCGAATCATTCTCGCTCTGTGCTAGTTCAATAAGAATCGGAAGGTCAGATACGCGTTGTCGAAGTCCCTCAAGTTTTGATATCACTGATTGCACCCGTGAGAGTCGACTCGTTACTTTCTGAGCGGTTTCAGGGTCATCCCACAAATTTGGCACACCTGCTTGCTCTTCTAAATCCGCAGCCTGCTTACGCAATTTAGGAAGATCCAATACCTTTTCAATCGAGACTAGGGTTGCACCTATCGCTGCGATCTCAAGATCGTATTCCCTTGCGGCCATGACATAAGAGTACTCAGTTCAGTGCCCTATTTCTTTATGCCAGTGGGATTGTCTCAATACGGTGGAATTATGGGCAATCATCTCCCTGTGGATGCACAAAGAAGAGAGAAGTCCAGAAAGAGAAAGTGAACAATTTATTTACTTTAAAAGATTCTGATTCCAAAAAGATAAAATCCGGAGGATCGAACATTAGTTGCGCCAGCCGATGCATGGAGTTCAAAATTGCGAAGATGAGTAAATGGTAGGACTAGCGGCACATTTGCTCGAGAAACAGTTGAAATTGAAACTGTGTATCCATCACAATTGAAATCGACAAGGTCTATTCCTTGCAATTCACGCCTCTTCATTGAGCCGTGATCATTCTGCCAATAGGTCAACTCGTCTTGAATTTCACTTAATGACTTATTGCAATCAATCGGAACGGGTTCTTTGGCATGAGGGATAAATGCACTAAAGAAAGTACCTTTACCTTTGTAGTACGTGCTCAGATCGAGAGTGTGCACTCCACGTTGGACCGCAGCTTCCGTCGCTTGAACGAGCGAACGCTTGGCTATTGCAATTGAGGAAATATTGGTAATAACCACTAGCGATGAAATCGTGACGATAAAAAGTCCAATTATTAGGAGAGAAATTGATCCTTTGTCATTTTTTGAATCAATCCGTATTCTAAATTTCTTCAAGACATAACTCAGATCCATGCTGTTATATGTTCTTGGGCGGATGCTTCCACAAATCGATGTGTCAAATGCGAATATATTCTGAGAGTCACTGTGATTCGACCTCGAGGCGAAAGGCAAGGAAATTTGCTGCAAGCAATATTTAGCTTCATACTTTTTATCTCTTCTTCCGTAAGCCCCATTCTTTCTGCACTCACTCTTGCTACTTGATGAGCCAAATAATTTCCTGTTAGATCATTTCTGCTTGTTGCAAATGCACGAGCACTTTCACGCACAATTACACGCGCTGTGTTTTCTTTGTCGCTAATATCTCCAAATGCTGCCAAATAAATAAAAATAGGTATAAATAATGGAATAGCGAGTGTCACGAATTCCACAACTGCGCTCCCTTTTTCACTTTTTATTCTTGCGTAAAAAGTATTTAGACTCATGATGCTCCTTCAATAACTGAAATTCCTATTACTTCTGTATTGTGAAGTCGGTTGAGAATTCCGCTTAAACCAGGAATGAGAAGGGGAATCGTTCGACGTTTTTTTGACACTAGAAGTTGTAGGTGTTGAAAGGAATCGGGCGAGTGAATCGCTATAACTTCATCCCCTGCACGCACTTCTCCAGAAATGGCCCTCGAAGAGGAATCACTCTGTGCATACATCTGATCCATATTTCGATAGTTGATTGCGATTCCAATCTGCAAAGAAATTAGGAAAAGGGCCAGTAGAGGGATTAGAACAAGCGCACTCTCGACTGAGCCCCTTTCTTGTTTCGCATATTTGAAGATTGAAAAAATCAGTGACACTAACGAATGCCGTTCATCGAATCTAATGAATTTTTCAATATCGCACTCAATCGAGGCGCTGCTATAGTCCAAATAGCTGTGACTAATCCCGTTGTCATAAGTACTACGAGAACCCATCCAGGTACATCACCGCGTTCGCTAGCAATTTCCTTCCCAATTCGACTGGCACAAAACTTCTTGGCGGTAGAAATCAGGCGCAGTTCAAGTTCAATTACAGCAATTAGGAACTGCTGCGACACATTTACTGATTCACTTTTATCACTTTTATTAATTTCTTGGATTACATTCATTGTTTTCCTCGTTTCAGGGATTGGATGGGGTTCTGGCGTGTTTTACGAATTCTGGCGAAGTTAATTTGCAAAGATTTCAATTTAAAGAAAACTGTGGATGTTCTTTACTTGTGGAAACCAGCCAGTCAATATTTCTTTAAGCGAGAAATAGATTTAAATTAGCGAGCGATGGCCACAGTGCAAAAAGGATGGAAATCGGTAGTATGAAAAAAACGACTGGGATCATCATCGAAAGTTCGGCCTTCCCGGCGGCATTCATAATTTGATTACGTTGCATTTCTCGGGCACTCAAGGCATGGCGTTGTAAGACATCAATGAGGGGCGCTCCTCGCAACATGGCAGTGATCAGAGCGTCTACAAATCTACGGATATGTGGTGATTGAATCCGCCGGCCCAAGGAATCTAAGGCTGTTTGAAAAGGTTCTCCCTGTGTTACTGCGTTGATTACTAGTGCGAACTCATTGGCAAGTGGCCCCTGAGCTCGTTTTGAAATCCTAGACATTGCGCTGATTGGCGTTTCACCGGCTGAAAGTGAAAGGGTCATCATTTCTACAATCGCTGGAAATTCACTCTCTATCTGAATCCGAAGCTTCTTAACTCGTGAGGTTAGAGATTTGATTAGTAGAAAATAGATTGCGATCCCACAAATGATTCCTGCCACTAATCCTCTTAATAGTGAGAACCCAGAGATAATTGAACCAATAAAAAGTGCAACAAACCCTGTGAATACTTTCGAGAATTGACTGACGCGAAATAGTTCAAATTCTTTGTCACTGCCTTGCCCAAGTTCAGCAAGTAGTTGTCTAATCTTTTCGTGGTCGTGCAAATGAACAGAATTTCGAAGAGATCGCGCGCGACTGTGCGTCGCAAATTTCCGTGATCTGGAAATATCTTCATCAAGAAGTAAGAAATATCCTCCTGAGATTGCTAGGAATAATGCGATTGCAACAGGAATATTCATTTCCCACCAAAGACTCGAGGGGTTTGGGGCAATCGACCTAAACGCTCCATCCACAAATATGCCAACGCGGTCATAAGTAGACCGGCACATAAAATAACTATGCCCGTTGTCGTGGAATATGCCTTAATGGTTCCCGGTTGAGTTGACAGTAATAAAAGAAGAAGCCAGGGGGCGGCGGAAGATAAATGTGCCGAATTCTTTATCCAGCCATGTTTGATTTCAATTTCTTTACGAAGTGTTAAATCTTGACGTATGAAATCTCCGACAGTGCGCAGGATTGCCATAAGTTCTGATCCACCAAGTGATTTTGCTAAGGAGATCGACTCAAAAATTTGATCACTCCCATGGTGAGCGAAATGAATTTTTAACTCCTCTATTCCTTCTGAGAAATTTCCATCCATTCTGAGTTGATCTCGAAAGCGGACGAATGCTGGTCGAACAATCTCAGGCCCTCTCGTTGCCAGACCGGAAAGCGATTCTGCAAGTGAGAGCCCCGACGAGATGCCAGAAATTAGATGATCGATAACCTCAGGCCACGCTTGGCTCAACAGCCCTTCTAATCGGGAACGGCGACTCCGCTGAAAAGACCAATACCCGACTCCAATGAGAAGGGCGAAGGGCGTGGCTATGACTACCGACCTTGTTCCAAGAAATACAGCTAACCCAATTGCGGAACCAAAGAATATTGACCGTGCATGCACGTGAAAGAATAGATTTTTCATAGGGTCACACCTGAGTCACTCCCTTTTTTCCACCAATTTTCAATCGGTATTCCTATAGCTTCAAATTTCTCCTGTTTGGGAAGTGCGCCGAGCCCTCGTTCATAATGATCGATTTTCCACTTCCACAAAGTTTCAATTTCAGGCCGATCATTTTCGTATCGTCCTGTCAAGGCTGCAATTTCAGCAATCCTTCTTTTCCCCGTGTGGTCTAACTGTACGTGCACAACGAGATCGATTGCAGATGCAACTGTCGGAGCAATAAATTTATGAGAAATATTTTCGCCTGCGAGTAGAGGCAGGGTTTGCAACTTAACAATTGCATCTCGAGGTGAATTCGCGTGCAATGTGCCCATTCCCGGGAGCCCTGCATTAAGTGCGATGAGTAGATCCAGGGCTTCTGCTTCACGGACTTCACCCACAATAATTCTGGAGGGACGCATTCGTAATGATTCTTTAATTAGCCGCCGAAGTGCGATTTCGCCTTCACCTTGCAAGTTCGAAGACCTTGTTTGCATTTGAACAACATCAGGCAAATTAGGTTTGAGTTCGAAAACTTCCTCAATAGTGATGACTCTCTCCGACACAGGAATAGCTGAAGCAAGGGCATTAAGCATGGTCGTTTTACCTGATTGAGTTCCACCACTTACCAAGATATTGAGACCAGCCTGAACGCATTTCTTTAGCATCTCAACAATAGGCTCATTCATCACATCACGTTTAGCCAGATCACTTAAATTAAGGTGTCTCAATAGATGTTTGCGGATATTGACAGCCCAATGCTCCGCAGTTATTTCAGGTATTGCCACGTGAAGTCGACTTCCATCAGGCATGCGCGCGTCTACGAACGGGCTGGAAAGATCTAGTCGCCTTCCACTCCACATGAGAGCACGCTCGACAATATTTCGAACTTCAGAGCTTGTAAGCAAGAGATTTGTTAGTTCACTCCTGCCGGCTCTTGCAATAAATATTCTCTCTGGAGAATTAATCCAAATTTCTTCAACAGTGGAATCATGCATATAAGGTGCAAGTGGCCCAAAAGTTACATCAAGATCCATGGTTTCAATTTGTGAATTCATTGCGGCATGGTAATTCTCTCAATGCTCTCTTTATTCTCAGGTGAGAAGCCGTGGATGAATAAGAGGGCAAAAAATTATGGAAGTACTTTTTTAGTTACCTAGTGTGAGATGTCGAGAGCTAGATAATTTTCCTTTTGGGCAAATCCATTGAGTTAAGAAAATCAAGCGCACTTTGTTGTAGCTCATATTCTGCGGAAATAATTCTTAGATTAAGTATTCCGGGAAATTCTTCTTGGGAACATTGCTTTCTTAATCGTGAAATAATTCTTTGTATTCCATCTTTATTTTCACGAACGATAAGTGCAAATTCATGTTCACCAAGGCGTGCGGCAAGATCTTCCACTCTTATAACTTTTCTTAGGAGTGTAGTAAATTTAAGAATTGTATTTATTTCATTGACTCCATTGATTTCAAGTTGAATATTAATAACCGAAAATGAAGTTCCACTTCTCGAAAATCGTGAAATTTCACGTTCAATTTCTTCATAAAAATATGGTGGAGCAACAAAATGGGTGAGGGTGTCGTGTAAGCCATCATGAGAAAAAGTGGATTCTTCTTTCATCATGAACTCACTCGGAGCATTGTTATCGCTTTCCTTTATCCATTGGTAGGCTCATCCCTATGTCTGCTAATCCTGTCGATTCGAACTGGCGACGCACAACTGTGATAGCCCTACTTCGATTCGAGTCCGCCTGTATTATCGGCTTGGCTGTATATCTCGGCGTTAAAGGGATAACCGATGAAGTCGGCGAACCTTTAGCTTTGATCGGAGTAATCCTCTTTGCATTCCTGGGTGCATTTGGATTGGCAATGGCTGCACGAGGATTCCGGAGATTAAAGAATTACGGGCGCGCTCCCGCGATCTTGGCCAACCTCATTGCACTTGGCGTAGCGCGATATCAATTTGAAGCAGGTCTATGGGCTCTAGCACTTGCGCTAAGTCTTCTTGCGGTAACGAGTGTTTACTGCGTATTAACTTTGAAGCCGAATTTGTAAACTTACCAAGGAATTACTTCTTGGTCCTCCCATAGAACTCCCGTTACATCAGGGTGCTCAGACCGTGCGTCAAAATCTCGAGTTGCGAGCCAAATCGCTGTGGCAGCACCTTCTTGGGCAGAACGAGGAGCATCCGGTCCGCCCATATCAGTTTGAGAATGATTCGGACACACTGCATCCACAAGAATTCCGCGAGCGCCAAGTCCTGTTTCATGCGCGAGATTTCGCACAAGTGCGTTCACACCAGATTTACTCACACGGTAAGGTGCGAGCCCTCCCGTGTTCCCTGGTCCTGACATTCTCCCAAGGCAAGCCGAATAAATAATTACGCGCCCATTACGAGCTTCAACCATTGATGGAACAATTGCATTGACCAGTGTGAAAACCGAATCCAAATTAATTGACATCACTCTGCGCCACTCTTGAAGTGATGTTCGTAGAGTCTTCGACATTTTTTCGCTCATAACACCATGTGCCAAAATTAATGTTTGTGGAGTTCCAATTTCATTCTTGATTTCATTAAATATTTCATGACTTGGGGTGAGAGTTTCTAAATCGACTGCGAATGTTTCAAATGAATTCTGTGGGAACTCAGACGTCAGTGATTCTTTTGCATCGCGTAATCGCTGCGGATCGCGAGCTAGCAGTCCGACATTAAATCCTCGATTTGCCAACCCGCGAGCACTTTCATATCCAAGGCCCCGGGAGCCGCCGGTGACTAAGGCCCACCCGTTGTTTTCCATAGGCCTTACTGTGCCCGACCCAAGAAAATCTCGCCTGCTCAATCACTGTACTGGCTCTCATTTGGGCAGAATCGGTGACGGGCAGGTGAAAATGTGGTCAATCTCGCGCGCCACCAAGCGCCTTCCATATTTTTTGCATGGCGATCCACAAGATAGGCTTTCATGTATATCAAAGGGTAAATACCAAGAATTTTTCCTCGATGAATTGATTCGAGCCTCACGAAGGAGCACCGGTGTCGGCAAAGGACCCAAGTCAGGACTTTGGAGCTAATGAGTGGCTCGTCGACGAAATGTACGAAAAATATCTTCTCGATCCAACCTCGGTTGATAAAGCTTGGTGGGATTTTTTTAAAGATTACACACCGAGCCCAGGAATTCAAGGGATAGGTATTCCCTCAACTCCTGCTTCTTCGGCTACCGTGGCGGGTGCACCAAAAGGTGGAACGCCTCCAGTTCCAAAATCTTCCATACCCGCACCTTCACAAATTTATGCACCAGAATCTCCAGTTGCATCTGCAGAACCACCAATGACGGTAGCGCCAGTTTCTGAAACACAGAAAATCGTTCGTGAGAGATCGGCATCGTCTCCAACTCCAGCAGATCCAGTTGTTAAACCTGTCCCAGTGCTTGTCACACCAGGCGCTGCAACTTTTGAACCGCTACGCGGAGTTGCATCTCGCGTAGTTGCAAGCATGGAGGCTTCACTTTCTGTGCCGACTGCAACAAGTGTGCGTGCCGTCCCCGCAAAATTGCTTATCGACAATCGAATTGTCATTAACAATCACCTCAAGCGAGCTCGCGGAGGAAAAGTTTCTTTCACGCATTTAATCGCGTTTGCAATGATAAAAGCTCTTCGCGCAATGCCGGAGATGAATTCGTTTTATGCAGAAGTTGATGGAAAGCCTGTCGTTGGACATCCAGAACATATCAATCTTGGAATTGCCATTGACTTAGCAAAAGCAGATGGGTCACGACAGTTATTAGTTCCATCGATTAAGGGCTGTGAAGAATTAGATTTTGCACAATTTTGGGGTGCATATGAAGAAGTTGTTCGAAAAGCACGCTCTGGTTCGCTGGCAGTTGATGACTTTGCCGGGACAACGCTTTCACTCACTAATCCGGGAACTATTGGAACGGTGCACTCTGTACCGCGCCTGGTTCAAGGCCAGGGACTTATTATTGGAGTTGGCGCTTTAGATTATCCAGCGGAATTTCAAGGCGCGAGCGAGGAAACTCTTGCTCGCTTAGCAGTGAGCAAGATAGTTACTCTCACCAGTACTTACGATCATCGCGTAATTCAAGGTGCGCAGTCAGGTGACTACCTTCGCCGAATTCATGAAATCTTGCTAGGGGCTGAAAATTTCTATGATGAAATTTTCTCGGCTCTTCGCATTCCATATGAACCAATTCGATGGGCGCAAGATTTTGAGTTCTCCAAAGATGAGGAAATTAGTAAGACCGCTCGCGTCCAACAGTTAATTCACTCATACAGAACGCGCGGCCATTTGATGGCTGATATTGATCCCCTTGAATACGTTCAAAGATCGCATCCCGATCTTGATGTTGTTAACCACGGTCTTACTTTGTGGGATTTGGATCGCGAATTTGCATCAGGTGGATTTGGTACCGGAAAATTTATGAAGTTGCGTAAGATTCTTGGAATTCTTCGCGATTCATATTGCCGATCTATTGGTGTGGAATATATGCACATTCAAGATCCTGAAGAGCGCCAGTGGTTACAGGATCGAGTTGAGGTAGGTACACCTAAGCTTCCGCGCGAAGAACAACTGCGGATACTTCGCAAATTAAATAGCGCCGAGGCTTTTGAATCATTCCTACAAACCAAGTTTGTTGGACAGAAGCGTTTTTCACTTGAAGGCGGCGAGTCAGTCATTCCACTTCTGGATGCTGTTATTTCTAGCGCCGCCGAACGTGGCCTTGATGAAGTATGTATTGGTATGTCACACCGTGGCCGCCTAAACGTGCTTGCAAACGTTGCTGGCAAATCGTATGGACAAATTTTTCAAGAATTTGAAGGACACTACGCAGAAAATGAAGTACATGGTTCAGGCGATGTGAAGTATCACTTGGGTACCGAAGGTGTCTTTACCGCAGAATCTGGAGCTACTACAAAAATTTATTTAGCCGCGAATCCATCTCACTTAGAAGCTGTAAACCCTGTACTTGAGGGAATTGTGAGAGCAAAGCAAGATCGCCTCAATATCAAGAATGCCTACTCAGTATTGCCAATACTGGTTCACGGAGATGCAGCCTTCGCTGGACAAGGTGTCGTCGCGGAGACGCTACAACTCTCGCAACTCGCTGGATATCGCACTGGTGGAACTGTTCACGTTGTAATTAATAACCAAGTTGGTTTTACTACGTCACCTCATGCTTCGCGAACATCCAAATATTCAACGGACATGGCAAAACTTATTCAAGCACCTGTTTTCCATGTCAACGGTGATGATCCTGAAGCATGCGTCCGCATTGCTCGACTAGCATTTGAATACCGTCAAGAATTTAATAAAGATGTAGTAATCGACATGGTTTGCTATCGTCGTCGAGGTCACAATGAAGGCGATGAACCATCCTTTACTCAACCACTTATGTACAAACTCGTTGATGCAAAACGTTCTACTCGCAAGTTATATACCGAAGCACTTATCGGTCGCGGAGATATCAGTGTTGAAGAAGCAGAAGAAGTCTTGCGCGATTATCAGGAACAACTGGAAGCAGTATTTGCTTCAGTTCATAATCATGTTCCAGAGACAGATCTTAATTTCAAGGCACCAGTAGCCGCTTCCCCAGAAACTCTCACTTCGGCAATTTCTGAAGATGTTGCTCGGCAAATTGCAGCCACTCAAATTGCAGTCCCTGAAGGATTTAGCGTCCATCCAAAACTCTTACCTCAATTAGCAAAGCGCGTTGAGATGCTAAACGATGGAACCATCGATTGGTCAATGGGTGAAACTCTTGCATTTGGTTCACTCCTTCTTGAAGGTCGCCAGATTCGCTTGGCAGGACAAGATTCTCGTCGAGGAACGTTTAGCAATCGTCATGCCGTTATCGTTGATAAAGAGAACGGTAATGAGTGGACGCCGCTTCGCACTTTGATTCATGATGAAAGCCAGTTCTTTGTCATCGATTCCTTGCTCTCTGAATATGCTGCAATGGGCTTTGAATATGGCTATTCCGTAGTCCGAAACGAAGCCCTCGTTTTGTGGGAAGCTCAATTCGGAGACTTTGCAAATGGTGCTCAAACAATTGTTGATGAGTTTATTTCTTCATCACTTCAAAAATGGGGCGAACGTTCATCCGTAGTTTTGTTGTTGCCGCATGGTTACGAAGGTCAAGGACCTGACCATTCCTCTGCGCGCATTGAAAGGTATCTCGCACTTTGCGCTGAAGGAAATATGACAGTGTCTCAGCCTTCAACACCAGCATCGTATTTCCACTTGCTGAGATGGCATGCAAAGAATCCTGCGCGTCGTCCGATGGTTGTCTTTACGCCGAAATCAATGCTGAGACTTCGTGCTGCAGCTTCGCAACTTTCAGATTTCACCAGCGGGCAATTTCGTCCCCTCATCCCTGATGACTCGGTGACGAATGCATCCAGAGTTATCTTCTGTTCAGGAAAGATTTACCATGATCTTGTTGCAGAAAGAACACGACTTGGTGAAACTTCGACAGCGATTGTCCGCATAGAACTTCTCTATCCACTGCCAGCAGCGGAGATGAAGCAGGAAGCTGCAAAACATCCAAATGCAAATCTTTTGTGGGTTCAAGATGAACCTGCAAACCAAGGACCATGGCCATTTGTTGCACTACGCACTGCTGAGCAATTTGGTGGTGAGGGTTTTGGTGGAAGAAACTTACGCCGTGTTTCGCGTCGCGCCACAGCAAGTCCTGCAACTGGAAATCATCATCTTCACGAAGAAGAGCAGAAGGCTCTACTTATGGAAGCGTTCACTCGTTAGTTAGCTTCGTGCTTTCTTGTAGCGAAACAAAACTTTAGCGATTACCTGCTCGTAAGGTACTGCTCCCCAGGTTCGGGAGTCTGTGCTCGCTTCGGGATTATCACCAAGCACAGTGATTCCTTCTGTGGCGATTTCTTTGATGCGCTTAATAAATAGTGAATCGTCCAAAACTTGGGCATTGAGGCGGCGTTTTACGACAACCACGTCACCTGCTTTAAAGGGTGCTCCATATCTAATGATGAGCCAATCTCCATCATTAAAAGAGGGAGCCATCGACTGCCCTGAAACGCTGACTGTGCCAAATCTGCTCACGAGCGGTAGTCTCGCACACACGAACAAGTGCCAAGGCGTCTCGCACTTGTTACTTTTCACTGAAGGCACTTCTGAAGGGGAGAAAATGAAGATTTCAAATGTATTTGCACCTAAGACAATAGTTCTCGCACACTGCGATTTACCGTGTGGCGTATATGACCCAGCGCAAGCCAAAATTGAGGCGCAGTCAGTGAAGGCGTGCATGGAAAAATATGCTGCATCTACTGATGCTGATTTCAAAGCGCGTTCAATTGCGATTAAGGAAGAGCGATCACACCAAGTTAAAGAACACCTGTGGGTACTGTGGACCGATTACTTCAAGCCAAATCACTTTGAAAGCTACCCACAACTACATGCACTCTTTAATGATGCGACAAAGTTAGCCGGTGCTGCTGGCACTAAGGGAACAAATGATGTTGCAGTTGCAGATAAGTTACTTGCAAAAATAGATGAAATTGCAGAAATCTTCTGGGCCACTAAGAAGTAATATTTCCAGAATTTATTGATTGAGCAGCGGTGCGTGCGAGGAAAGATACTCGCTCCACCGCTGTTCTTTTTATTGTTCCAAATGCAACAATTCTTTCACCTTCATAGAGTTCGCAGGAGAAAGTTAATTCGCGCCCATCCACATCTATGCAACTAGCTGATGCACGGACCTCGCCGCCAATACCAACTCCACCTACAAGTTCAATGCTAATTTCGGATTCAATACTCGTTTCGCCAACTTCCAAATGTTCGGCTATCGATGCAATTGCAGCACTTTGCATTGCGTTGAGAATTATTGAAGATGCAAGAACTGGTAAATCTCCGACGCCTATTGCAACTGCTGTGTCACCAGGTCGAACCGTGAGCACTGAGAACCCAACTGACCCAACAATCTCAGATGGCTGTTTCATTACTGCTCGTTCGGAAAGCGAATCTCTTGAGTGTGTTCGATAGTAATTTCATGTTGCTCAATATCCCCGAATTCATTTATTTCGATTGAGATTTCGGTCATCCTAAATTCTGTGATGATTTCAGTAGTCCCACCCATAGATAAGTTGAGAATTTGTTGATGTAACTGTTCGTGCAAGCTTTCTGGAGCTCTTTCGTTACAGCTCCGACGAAGCACTGACTGCATGAGATCTTGCACGATACGTTCATGCTCTAATTCGGCAGCGCAAGGAGGGCATTCAGCTAAATGCACTTGGATCGCTTGCACCTCATTGGCGTCGCTCACTTCACCATCAATGAAGTAAATAACCGAACTCAAGACCTCAACGCAAGGGGTGAGGTGAACATGTCCACAACTCATTTCTCCTCCTTGCTCTTGGATTCATATCCAAGTTCTTTTGCGTACTCTGTTAACATTTCACGTAATTGTTTTCTTCCACGGTGAAGACGTGACATAACGGTTCCAGTTGGAACTCCTACTATGTCGGCAATTTCTTTGTAGGAGAATCCTTCGACATCAGCGAGATACACGGCAATCCGAAATTCCTCTGGGATTTCTTGAAGTGCTCTTTTAATATCACTATCCGGAAGATTTTCGAGAGCTTCAACTTCAGCAGACTTCCCTTGATCACTTGTATGCGAAGCCGAGTTAGCTAATTGCCAATCCTCAATCTCTCCACCACTTATCTGTGGGCGTCTCTGGCCTTTTCGATACGTGTTGATAAATGTCGTTGTTAATACGCGATAGAGCCATGCTTTGAGATTAGTTCCGGGTTCGAATTGATGAAAAGAAGTGAAAGCTTTGAGATAGGTATCTTGAACTAAATCGCGTGCGTCGTCAGGATTTTTTGTGTAACGCAATGCAGCGGAATACAACTGATCAGTAAATACCAAAGCATCACGTTCAAACCGAAGTGTGCGATCGGCGGGGCTTTCTTTTACTAGGTCAGTGGAAGTCATAGTGTTGATAAGGCTATCTTGTTTAGAAGAGAGTTTCAGGGTGGCCGAGTTCAACAGGCTCAATCAATTGCTTGCCGTTATTGGCCACGCTATTGACCATCCTTGAAACAGGCTCGGCAACAAGCCCAGCATCAGGATGTGGATTATTCATGAGGGATTGAAGTTCTGCGATGTCATGTGTTCGGGGGTTTAGCCATTTCGCCCACTTATCACTCGGCATAATGACGGGCATGCGACTATGGATGTGAGCGAGATCCCCAACAGCTTCACGAGTAATAAGTGCAGCACTTGTAATTATTTCTCCTTCTACATTTTTCCACGAACTCCAAATTCCAGCGATTGGAAGCGAACGAGTTTCCTTTGAAGAGATATAGAAAGGTTGCTTGGGTGAATAATCACCGAGCGCGGTTGCCCATTCGTAATATCCATCGGCTGGAATCAGACATCTTTGGGTTCTAAAAGAATTTCTAAAAGTTGGTTTCTCATGGATTGATTCCATTCGTGCATTAATTGCGTGAGATTGTGACGCCCGCGCTTGGATTTCATCACGATGCCAATGAGCCAACATTCCCCACGATGCAATTGCGAGAGATCGGATTTGTCCGGTCCCATGGGAATCTGCTGTGACGATATAAATTGGATTCGTGGGAGCGATATTCCAGCTATGAGGGAGTTCGCTCTGGGGCACCGTGCCTTCTATTTCATACTCGTCAACAAGTTCAGATATCGAAAGAGTTTGCGCATATCGACCACACATAGGAGTAAAGGTTAGTCCTGCAATGAGGCAACGGTAGACTTCTCTTCATGGTGAATGCAGCGGTACATGAGGGAGCCCTGTGGGCTGCCCCATTCCGTGGCATGAAGAGTGTGGATGCGCGTGTGCGAATTCCCGGATCGAAGTCTGTGACAAATAGGGCGCTCATACTGGCTGCCGAATCGACTTCACCTTCCATTCTTAAACGGCCTCTGATTTCACGCGATAGTGAATTAATGGTTGCAGGCCTTGTTGCTTTGGGAGTAGAGATTCAGGAGATCGCTCATCACAGCGATTTTGCCTGGCATATAACTCCACGACCGCTGATGGGTCCTGCAACAATCGATGTAGGAAATGCAGGCACTGTGATGCGATTTTTGCCTCCGCTTGCTGCATTAGCTACGGGTTCCATTTCATTTGATGGCGATCCGAGATCACATGAGCGACCACTTGGACCCGTCATCAAAGCACTTGAAGATCTGGGAATATCGATTGAACATGGTGGGCGTTACGGCCTTCCATTGACACTCAATGGAACAGGTGAAATTCCTGGTGGCGAGATTGAAATTGACGCGAGTGCATCTAGCCAATTCTTATCAGCCTTATTGCTCATTGGGCCACGCATGAAGAACGGAATTAAAGTCAGACATGTGGGTGGAGTACTTCCATCAATGCCTCACATAGATATGACCGTAGAGATGCTTCGTTCTTTTGGTGGCACAGTTACAGTGGATAAAGAAGCAAACACTTGGACTGTTGCACCAGGAGCGCTTCATGGAATTGACACTGTAATTGAGCCAGATCTATCAAATGCATCACCATTCTTATCAATTGCAATGGTATGCGGTGGATCAATCACTATTGAAGATTGGCCGACTTCTACATCACAGCCCGGGGATCACCTACGGGAAATTTTTACACGAATGGGAGCTCGTGTTCATTTAGATGATGAAGGACTCACGCTTTCAAGTGCCGGTGTGATTCACGGAATTGATATCGACCTCCACGATGTTGGAGAACTAACCCCTTCGATTGCTGCTCTCGCAGCACTTGCTGATTCGCCTTCTCATTTGCGTGGCATTGGCCATCTTCGATTGCACGAAACTGACAGACTGGCTGCGCTCACACGAGAAATTAATTTACTTGGCGGCAATGTCACCGAAGAAGAAACGGCACTTCATATAACGCCTGCGCCACTGCATGGCGGTACTTTCCACACATATGACGATCACCGACTGGCAACAGCTGGTGCAGTTCTTGGTTTAGTCGTTCCAGATGTAATGGTTGAAAATATTTCGACCACACGAAAAACGCTACCAGATTTTCCCGGGCTCTGGAAAAGTTTGGTTGAGTAAATAAATTTATGGCTAAACGCGAATACGACGAAAGCGATGTGCGCATCAGACCTGCGCGAAGCACCCGTCCTCGCACAAAGGATCGACCATCACATAATGAGGCAACTCAAGCGCTGGTGACGACAGTTGATCGAGGACGAACAACATGCATTACTGATGCAGGTGTTGTTATAACTGCAATGAAGTCTCGTGAATTAGGTCCTAAGTCTGTCGTCGTTGGAGACATAGTTGGAATTGTGGGTGATGTCACCGGCTCGGAAGGTTCACTTGCAAGAATCGTCACAGTCTCGCCTCGACGAAATACTCTCAGTCGAACAGTGGATGATTCTGCCAAAGTAGTACGAACCATTGTTGCAAATATTGATTATTTGGTGATTGTTGTTGCAGCAGTTAATCCTGAGCCACGACGTGGACTCATTGATCGCTTTTTGGTGTGTGCATTTCATGAAGGAATTTCACCTGTACTTCTTATTACCAAAACAGATTTAGGTTCTCTCCCTGATTACTTAGATGAATACAGGACGCTAGGAATTACAATATTAACAACATCGAGTAAAACTAGTGAGCGTAGTAAAGATGTAGAGGAGATTCGCCAACTCTTGCTCCATAGAACTTCCGTCCTTGTCGGGCATTCGGGAGTTGGAAAGTCCACCTTAATTAATGATCTTGTTCCACATGCGCAAAGAGTCATTGGCGAAGTCAATGCTGTGACTGGTCGCGGGCGTCACACATCTTCGAGTGCAATTGCTCTTCCATTGTCGCCTGATTTCACCGCAGCAGATGGCTGGATAATCGATACACCTGGTATTCGTGCCTTTGGTTTGGCACACTTGGATCCCAATCGAATAATCGCTTCATTTAGCGATCTTCGTGAAATTGTGGCGACTTGTATGCCTAACTGCTCTCATCACGAGGATGGATGCCGTCTTAATGAATGGGCCTCCCCTCACGGAATTGAAGACCCTGTACGCATCGCTCGATTGAAGAGCCTGAGATCACTATTGGAAATAAAGAATGTAAATGAAGCCCCGCTAGACTAAAGAAATGAAAGATTCCGCATTTTCGAGAGAATCCGATTTGGCACTTGCTCTTCAATTGGCTGATGCGGCCGATGACATTTCAATGTCTCGCTATCAAGCTCTGGATCTTGTAGTTACCAATAAGCCAGATAACACACCAGTGACAGATGCAGATAGGGCAACCGAAAAAGCGCTTCGCGAAATTCTTTCAATCGAACGTCCTGATGATGGCTTGCTTGGTGAAGAGTTCGGTGATGCAAGTACCGACGCGCAACGATATTGGGTTATCGATCCCATTGATGGAACAAAAAATTTCATGCGCGGTGTTCCAAGCTGGTCAACACTTATCGCTCTTATTGAGAGAAAAAATGATGGTTCTGAAGAAATAATTATCGGTGTTGTTAGCGCGCCTGCGCTTTTTCGCCGATGGCATGCAGGCAAAGGAATGGGTGCCTTTGCGTCACTTAATTCAACGAATGTGAAGAAGATCCACGTTTCAGGTATTTCGAAATTGGAAGATGCATCGGTCACATACTCAGACTTCAATGCCTGGGGAGAGATGCTTCCAAATTTTCGACATCTCGTTGAAACGTGCAATCGATCACGTGGTTTCGGCGATTTTTGGTCCCATATGTTGGTTGCCGAAGGTGCGGCTGAAATTGCCTTAGAAATTGGCGTAGCTCTGTGGGATATGGCCGCGATTTCTATTATTGTCACAGAAGCGGGTGGAAGATTTAGCAGCGTTTCCGGAATTGATGGACCTGGGCACGGAAGTGGTCTCTCAACAAATGGAGTGATACATCAAGAAGTTTTGGCAGCACTAAACAAAGGATAAAAAATGTCGACAGCATTGGAAAGCACCACTTTGCAAGTAGGTGGCATGACGTGCAATGCATGCGTTAATTCAGTCGAGCGTTCGCTCAATTCGATTCCAGGAGTGAACGCTACGGTTAACTTTGGCAGCGAAACCGTTCATATCCTTGCACCAGCTGAAGTCAATATCAAAGAGCTTGTTGGAGCGATTGAAAAAGCTGGGTACACGGCATCATCAATTGGCGATTCCACGCAAATCACTCTTCATAATAGAAGATCGGCGTATTCACTTTTCTTTGCCCTTCTATTTTCAATTCCGGCAATTTCTATTTCTATGATTATGTCTTGGCATATGCGTATCGATGATTGGCTAATAATCCAATTAGATAATTTTAATATTGCTCATCCGCTGTATTCACCAAGCGCGTGGTTAGTTATTGCTTTGAGTGCGCCAGTAGTACTTGTAGTTGCCTGGCCAATTCATAGAGCTGCGCTTCGAAATTTGTTTCATCCCACTATGGATAACTTAATCTCGATGGGATCGCTGAGTGCTTTTGGGTGGTCCATATACGCAAACTCAACGGGCAACGGTGAGGTCTATACCGAAGTAGCCACAGGGGTTATAACTTTTGTTGTGCTTGGAAGATTTCTGGAATCAAGGGCTAAGCGACGAGCCAGTAGCGCTCTTTCATCGCTGCTCGCACTTGGTGTTAAAGAGGTGAGCGTGCTTCGTGGAGGCTTAAGTGTGAATATTCCAATTGATCATTTAAAGATTGATGATGAGTTTATAGCGATGCCAGGTTCACGTATTGCAACTGATGGGATAGTTATTTCAGGTTCAAGTTCAGTAGATAATTCTTTACTTACAGGTGAATCTCTTCCCATTGACGTGAGCCCCGGATTATCTGTTATTGGGTCAGCGCTCAATAACAATGGTCGACTTGTTATTCGGGCGACTCGTATCGGTAGCGATACCGAATTTGCGAGAATTACTTCTATGGTGATTCAGGCCCAAAGCAATAAGGCGCCTATCCAACGTCTAGCAGATCGAATAAGTGCCATCTTTGTACCAGTTGTTACTCTTGTGGCAATTGGTACTTACTTTGCTTGGCAATATACCGATCATTCACTGTCCGTTTCTATAGGCACGGCAATTTCGGTGTTGGTAATAGCTTGTCCTTGCGCTCTTGGATTAGCTACCCCGGTAGCGCTCTTAGTTGCCTCAGGGCGTGGCGCACAAAAGGGAATAGTTCTTCGCCAACCTCGCGTCTTAGAAGTTGCAAGAAAAATCGATACGGTTTTACTTGATAAAACAGGAACCTTAACAACAGGAACTATGAAAGTTCTTGAGATAACAATTGTCTTAGATGCTGGAAATATTCTAGAAGAAAATTTAAAATCGCTACTTACCGAAAGTAACATTCTTACTTCGGCGCTATCAATTGAAGAACAAAGCGAGCATCCCATTGCTCGTGCAATTCGGACTGAAATACTGTCTCGAGGAATCAATCCCGCACCAGTAAGCGATTTTGCAATCACACCTGGATCAGGTGCTGCAGGTCGAGTAAATTTTGGTTCCATATCCCCACGTGTAATTATTGGCTCTCCTACAGCAGTGGCCCATAGCACCACTAAATTTCATCCTGATCTGCAGGCTGCCATTGCCCGGGCAGAAGAAAGCGGCTTCACCATTTCAGTTTTAGGCTGGGACAGTGTTGCTCTCGCGGTGATATCGGTGGGAGATCACGTTAAAGTTGGAGCAGAACAGACTCTTTTCCGTATGCGAGAAATGGGAATCACCCCCTGGTTAATCACTGGAGATTCCATAAGCGCCGCGCTTTCCATTGCCCGGCAAGTTGGTATCAGTTCTGAGAACGTTATTGCAGATGCTATGCCTCAAGATAAGTTGGAGAAAGTTTCACAATTGAGAAATCAAGGTAAACGCGTATTAATGATTGGCGATGGAGTCAACGACGCTGCAGCATTGGCAGCAGCAGATTTAAGTATGGCAATGGGTACCGGGACTGATGTTGCAATCTCCAGTGCTGATATTACTTTGATGCGCCCAGATCTAGAGGCGGCAATTGATGCAATCAAGCTGTCAAAGAAAACTTTGCGCGTCATCAGAACAAACCTTGGATGGGCCTTTGCCTATAACGTAGTCGGAATTCCTATTGCGGCTGCAGGGCTACTTTCTCCTATGTATGCCGCGGGCGCTATGGCGCTTTCGAGTCTTTTTGTTGTGACAAATTCACTCAGGATCAAGTAGGACTCACAGTTGGCTGAGCCCTTTTCTCAGCCAACTTTGAGTGGTTTCCCTCATGATTTCCATTGTGGAATCAAAGTCCCCGGAGTAGCGTTCCCAAACAATTGGCAGTCATAAGCAACTGCCCTGAAGGGGATAAAGACATGAGTGATTACATAGCTCCAGGACAACCTGGGAGTAAAGCAGTTTTTCTACCTCGGTACGATCATTGGATTAATGGAAAGTTTGTTAAACCAGATTCTGGTCAATATTTCGAAAATGTCACACCAATAACAGGAAAAGTTTTTTGTGATGTAGCACGAGGTAATGCTGCAGATATAGATAAAGCACTTGATGCGGCGCATGCTGCAGCTAAAGCATGGGGGAAAACCTCGGCGACAGCGCGCGCAATTATTCTCAACAAAATTGCAGATCGAATGGAAGAGAACTTAGAAGCAATTGCAGTTGCTGAAACATGGGAAAACGGAAAACCAATCCGCGAAACTCTCAACGCAGACATTCCTTTGGCTATTGATCACTTCAGGTATTTTGCAGCAGCTATTCGCGCTCAAGAAGGTTCTGCCGGTGAACTAGATAATGACACCGTCGCCTATCACTTTCACGAGCCACTTGGTGTTGTCGGTCAGATCATCCCTTGGAATTTCCCAATTTTGATGGCTGTCTGGAAACTTGCGCCAGCACTAGCTGCCGGAAACTGTGTTGTCCTCAAACCAGCAGAGCAAACTCCTGTATCAATTCACTTCCTTATGGATCTCATTAAGGATTTACTGCCAGATGGCGTACTCAATATCGTCAACGGCTTTGGAGTTGAAGCTGGCAAGCCTCTTGCATCTTCGCCACGTATTGCCAAAATTGCATTCACTGGTGAGACAACTACAGGTCGTCTGATCATGCAATATGCCTCTGAAAATATTATTCCTGTCACTCTCGAACTTGGTGGCAAGAGTCCTAATATTTTCTTTGCAGATGTGGCAGCTGAAAATGATGCCTTCTACGACAAAGCTCTAGAAGGTTTCACTCTTTTTGCGCTCAATCAGGGTGAAGTTTGTACATGCCCATCTCGCGGACTCATAGATACAAAAATCTATGACAAGTTCTTGGGAGATGTGACTGCGCGCACTAAGGCCATCATTCAGGGCAATCCTCTTGATGTTGCAACAATGATTGGTGCTCAAGCAAGTAATGATCAGTTAGAGAAAATTCTTTCCTATATCAAAATTGGAAAAGATGAAGGCGCCAAAATTATCACAGGTGGTGAACGCGCCGATCTTGGTGGCGAACTATCTGGTGGATATTACATGACACCAACAATCTTCGAAGGTAAGAACTCCATGCGTATCTTCCAAGAAGAAATTTTCGGTCCTGTAGTTTCGGTTACGCGATTTGATGGTTTCGATAATGCAATGGAGATTGCAAACGACACCTTGTACGGATTAGGTGCCGGAGTGTGGACACGCGATATGAATACCGCTTATCGTGCTGGTCGAGAAATCCAAGCGGGGCGAGTATGGACAAATTGCTATCACGCATATCCAGCTGGAGCCGCTTTCGGTGGATACAAAGCGTCGGGAATTGGCCGAGAGAACCACAAAATGATGCTCGATCACTACCAACAGACGAAGAACCTGCTTGTTTCATATTCACCAAATAAGCTTGGATTCTTCTAAGTCGCAATTCATCACAGTAGCTTAAAAAGGAGGACATATGGAGATCCCATCACGAGTGGATTACACAGAGAGCGCGGCAGAATTACTTCGCGCACTTAGTGCAACTCATGGCCCACTGATGTTTCATCAGTCAGGTGGCTGTTGTGATGGGTCTTCTCCTATGTGCTATTTGGAAGGTGAATTCAGAGTCGGTGGCTCTGATGTTCTCATTGGTGAGTTGAAAGTCGAAGGCATTCCTAAGCCAATAAAGGTGTGGATGTCAGCCTCTCAATTTGAATATTGGAAACATACTCATCTGACTATCGATGTGGTCGATGGGCGTGGAGGCGGATTCTCGCTGGAGGCTCCGGAAGGCAAACGTTTTCTCACTCGCTCTAGGCTTTTTTCGGATGAGGAATGGAAAATTCTGGAAGATTCACCTGTCGCAACTGGAGCAAATTAAGCTCGGAGACAAAAAAATGGGACCCAGTGGGTCCCATTTTTTTCTGTGTAAAGAATTACACGATTGGTAGCGGGGGCAGGATTTGAACCTACGACCTCTGGGTTATGAGCCCAGCGAGCTACCGAGCTGCTCCACCCCGCGTCGGTAGACCAATCGTAAGCGGTGTCTAAGTAATAACCAAATCGGCTATTTTCGAGACTGCGCTGCAATTGCAGAAGCAATCGCTGACTTCAAGCGATCTTGTGCTCGCCCATATGCTGCAAAATCTCCCTTTGCAAGTGCAGCCTGTCCATCCGCAATTGCTTGCTTTGCACTTGCAAGTGCAGATGCAACATCAGATGAACTTGAAGTTGTTGTGCCGCCAGTTGTTCCTGTTCCTGATGACGAAGTGGTTCCTGAATCTCCACCAAATACTTGATCAAGTGCACCTTTGAGAGTTTCACTAAATCCGATTTGATCACCAAAGGAAACTAATACCTTTTGCAGGAGTGGATATGAAGCAGTGTTTGAAGTTGCCTGAACATAAACAGGTTGTACATAGAGAAGTCCGCCACCTACTGGAAGTGTCAGAAGATTTCCAAGCACAACATCTGATCCACCTTGTCTCAAGAGCGAAAGTGAGTTTGCCACTTCTGGTTTTGCTTCAAAGTTTGATGCGACCTGAGACGGTCCAGCTACGTTTGTACTCCGTGGCAACTGTAGGACTGTAATTTTTCCGTAATCGGCTCCAGCTGTTGAATTAACAACTGCGAAAGCAGAAAGGTTTTCACGTCCACCGCGAGGTACGAATGGCGTTGTCAATGAGAAGGCAGGTGACTTTGCTCCTGGCAACTGCATCGTTAAATAATATGGAGGCTGATTTCCTGCGTTAGCACCGAATGTCGATGGGTCACGTGGAACGCGCCAGAAATCCTGACCTCCGTAAAATGCTGAAGCAGTTTTTACGTGATAGGCACTCAGAATGTCACGTTGCACACGGAACATATCTTCTGGGTATCTAATGTGCTGCAACAGCTGAGCAGAAATCTCACTCTTTGCTTTCACGGTCTTTGGAAAAGCCTTCATCCATGTTGCAAGAACTGGATCTTTTTCATCCCATTGATAGAGGCTGACTGTTCCGTCATAGGCATCCACTGTGGCCTTTACAGAGTTGCGAATGTAATTCACACTCTCGTTTCCCTGAGCGGTAATTGACGTTGAATTAACCGTCAGCGCATCATTTGTTGCACTGCTTAAAGTTGTCTGACGTGAATATGGATATCCATCACTTGTTGTGTATCCATCGATAATCCATAGGATTTTTCCATCGACGATTGCTGGATACGGATCTCCATCCAAAGTCAGCCAAGGCGCAACTTTTGCTACGCGATCACGAGGATTGCGTTCGAAAAGAATTTTTGATTCAGAGTTAATTAAACTCGAAAGAAGAATTCTTTGCTCTTGATACTTAATAGCAAATACCAACTTCTGAAAAAGCGAACCAACTGGAACGCCGCCTTTACCTGAATAGGTAACATTTTTTTGGCCATTTGCTGAAGCATCATCAGGATAATCGAATTCAACTCCAGTATTTGATTTCTTTCCACCAATAATGGAGTAATCAGGAACATTCTCTCCGAAATACACACGCGGTTCAAAATCGCCTAAACCTTTGGTAGGTGGCAAATCGCCAACAGCAAATGAAGGTTTTCCATCGGCATCTCGCGTGTTGCCATAGGCAGCAACAAAACCAAATCCGTGTGTGTAGACAAGGTGATCATTAATCCAGTTTCGGCTCGGATTTCCATCAATATTTAATTCGCGAACAGCAACAATCGTGTCACGGGATACGCCATCGACTGTATATCGATCAACATCGAGGCTGTCACCGAATGTGTAGTACGGCTTAATTTGTTGCAACTGGCGGAAAGTTGCAGATAAAACATTTGGATCCATCAAGCGAATATTAGAGATAGTGGCAGCGTCTTTTGAAAGCTGCCCCGCAGAGGTATTGAGAGTGGCTTGGTATTCCTCAACTGTGACATCACTGAGGCCGAAGGCTTCACGTGTTGCATCAATATTTCTTTGAATAAATGGTGCTTCCTTTGAGGATTCACTTGGCTTAACTTGGAATTGTTGAATTGCAGCTGGGTAAATTCCCGCAATCAGCACTGAGGATATGACTAGGAGTGCTGTGCCAGCTGCAGGCAACACCCATGAACGACGAATGATATTTGCAAAGAAAAGCAGTGCGCAGACAACAGCGATTCCAGCCAATATAGCTTTAGCTGGAAGTAAAGCATTGACATCTGTATAGCCCAATCCAGTTATCAGTTTATTTTCTTTCAAAGCTAACGAGTATCGATCAAACCAGTAGGCGACTGCCTTGAGAAGAACGACGAGGCCAAGCAACACTGAAAGTTGAACGCGCGCAGCAACTGTTGTGCGATCTTGAGAAACCTGTGGACGGATTCCTCCGTAGAGATAGTGAACAACTGCAGAAGCAAGAATTGCTAGTACGAGTGTGGAAATTCCCCAGCCGACAAGGGCTTGCCAGAAAGGTAAGCGAAAAGCAAAAAAGGAAATATCCATTCCAAATTGAGGATCTTTTACTCCAAATGATGTTGAGTTTTTGAAGAGGAGCCATGTACTCCACAGCTGAGATCCAGATGTTCCTGCAAAATAAAACAGGGCAACGGCGAGTGCTGCAAAGACCCAGCGACGAATTGGCTCAATTTGTGCTCGATAGCGTTCGAGATTATCCGCTTCGACACTCACAGGGACATAAAGTGGTCTTGCACGAAATGCAATTGCAATATTTGTTACGACAATTAGAGATGTCGACAGACCTGCAACAAGAAAGAGGATTGCTTTTGTTGTCAGAATTTTCTGCCACACACTTGTAAATTCAACTGATTTAAACCAAAGCCAATCAGCATAGAAGCCACTAAGACTCACAAGTCCCACTGCGAGAATTACAAGTATCGCAATTGTTATAGGAAGTGGGCCGCGCTTACGTTTAAAGTTAAATTGAGGTGTTGTCATGCCCCTACGGTACTGAAGGTAAGGGGATTACGCCTATTTGGAGCAGAAAAGTGACCCGTTTACCGTCGACGTCTTCCCAGAAAGGGCAGCGACGGCGTCATTGATATCAGAAACTGCAAAGACTGCAATTCCTTCCGGAATGTTGACGAGTTCACGGCAATTCTTGCGCGGTGCAAGAAAGAGGCTAGCCCCCGCCCGCTTCGCTGCAATTATTTTTTCTTCAATTCCGCCAATGGGTCCTACAACCCCATCTGCGTCAATTGTTCCGGTGCCTGCAACTTTACGACCTTGAAGAAGGTTCTGCGGTGTTAACTTCTCAATAATAGCGAGAGTGAAAATCATTCCTCCACTAGGTCCACCTGTACGTTTTACATCAAAAGTAATTTGTGATGCATCCACTTTTTTTATCTCTGGAAAATTTTTATTTAGATATTCAATCGCTACCAATTTTGCAAAGTCCTGAGAATTTGTCATATCTTTTTTTGCTTCTTGGTTTGAAACTTCTGGATCAACATTTTCTGGATAGATAACAGATTGAGGAAGAATAACTTGTTCGCCAACTGCCCAGCCATAAAGTACTTCAGGAGACGAGAGTGAGACACCTGGACTTGTTACTCGAATTGCCAAAAGGTAAAGCCCGCCATCACTGTCATACGTTTGAGCACCTTTAATCGTTATGACTTTATCCATCACATTTGTTGCATCACCGGGAGTAATGACTACGAATGGAAGAGGAGCAAATATTGCAGCGCCAAAAAAAAGTAGGAGAAACCCTTTTACAAATCGTGGAAGTGGCGAAAAGCGCATCTTTAAAAGGCTCCTAGTTCCTGACTATGCGAACACTCATCGTTTAGGAGTGGGGAGTTGGATTCTCAGTTTCAAGGGGGATATTGGGAACGGGCGGTTCATCACGATTGATAACGAGTCCGGTTTTTGGATCAATCACGCGGACACCTGCTGGATCGCGAAAAGTCTCTTGAAAGCGCTGAAAATTACCTACTGAGCGAGTCATGTCACTTTGAAATTTGCCTTGTAATTTAGTTACCCATAAGACATACCCGAGCGCACCTAATAGACCAGCCAGGGGAACAAGCCACCAAATCAGGGCGGTAAATGCAGTAGACATGATGCCACTCTAGCCTCATACGGAGAAAACTTCTTTGGGGCTCCCCTACGGGAAGTTTTCATGCTTTCAATGCGTTCTATCAATTACCATCAAGGTAAGAGATGTAAGGAAAGGCTGCAATGACACCTTTTGGCTTTGGGCCAGATCAGAATGCTGAAGAGAATTCAGACGGTTCTGAGAAATTTGCTGCCATGCTTGAAGAGATGCAGAAGCAAATGAAGGAACAGTTTGAAAAGTTGGGAATGAATCCTGCTGGATTTATTAACGCTGCGCAGATGAGTTCTGAACCGTTGCCTCGAAAAACTGTACGTGATACCGCTAAGAAGTTCGTTAGCTCTCAAGGTTCGCTCCCTATTGGAAACTCTGATACTTCTGTGGTGGCTCAAGCTTCATCGATAGCGCAGTTGTGGCTCAATGAAGCAACCTATTTTCCTGCACTGTCTTCGGCTACAAAAACCTTGAGTAGAAATGATTGGGTAGATGAGACCCTAGAGGGATGGCATACGACGATTGAACCACTCGCACTTGGACTCTCCGAGGCAATCTCAGGGTTGCTGAGGGATGCTCAGGAGCGCGATAGTTCCGACGGGGAAGACGCTCAGTTTCCAATACCTGTTGAAACAATTGCTTCACTGCTGCGCACCTTTATTGGAACTTTGATTGCAACCCAATTAGGCCAGTCGATTGGCGCCCTTGCAACAAGCGTGACTGGAGCACATGATGTGGGTTTACCTTTAACCGAGCCCGTAATTGCTTCGTTAGTACCTGAAAACATTGCCCAATGGGCACTCGATCTTGAAATTCCAAAAAGTGAAGTCACGCTCTTTCATGCATTGAGGGAAGAAGCCGTTGCTCGTTTATTTCATAGCAATCCGTGGCTTGTCTCCTATATGCGAACTGCAATTTCAGATTACGGAAAAGGTATACGAATTGATATCGATGAAATTCAACGTCATGCTCAGGAAGCAATGGAATCTGGTTCCATTGATCCAAATAATCCAGAGTCGCTATCAATTGCAATTGGTGAAGGATTTTTTACACCTGAAGAATCACCAACACAACGTGAGGCCCTCGATAAGTTAGAGACTGTTCTCGCGCTCATTGATGGCTGGACAGATGAAGTCACAACGCTCGCAGTTGATAATCGCCTGCCCTCGATTTCTGCCTTGCGAGAAACCTTTAGGAGACGTCGTGCAACAAGTGCACCATCAGCTCAACTTTTTAAATCACTCTTTGGACTTGAAGTATCTCCGCGATTAACACGAGAAGCGAGTGTTTTCTGGAGTTCGGTACGAGAAAAAAATGGAATTGATGCTCGTGATCGAATTTGGAGTTCGCTACTTCCAACAGCGGATGATCTCCATGATCCTGAGAGTTTTATGAAAAGTACTCAAGTACCTGATGATCTCTCATCTCTCTAATGTAATTTTCAGGCAAAAAAAAGCGAAGCCCCCGGGCGCACATTGCTATATCTGCCTTCCCCTTGCAGATATAGAACGGTTATCCGAGGACTTCGTAGTCGTAAAGTAGGTGAGAACTTCGCCAGAATCAACTGCCGGAGCCTTTGACAAACCGTATTTTTTTACTGTAATGCGCCTAAAAAAGTGTCTATGACTGTGATGGAGCCGACCTCGCGATACCGTGTTTTCCATGTCCCTGCGTTTTGCGATTCCAGAGCTTCCCCCTGAGGAGATGCTTCCGGGGATGACAGAGGGCGAGATCATCGTGGTCCGATCGGCCCGGCGCAAAAAGAGCATTTCCGCCTACCGCCAAGGTGGGCAGATAGTTATTTCGATACCCGCTCGGCTGAGCAAGGCCGATGAACGAGCCATAGTTCCGGAGATGATTGCCAAGATCCGCGCTCAAGAAGCCTCAAAAACCCCTTCAGAGGCTTCTCTCATCGCTCGTATCACCCAGCTCTTAGAACTGCATGCCCCAGAGTTGAGTGAGCGTCCTACATCAATTACTTGGCGCGCTATGCGCGAGCGCTGGGGTTCATGTACCAGCGTGGATGGGACAATTCGAATCTCCGATCGCCTCAAGAGCGCCCCTGACTACGCCTTGGACTATGTGCTCTTTCATGAGGCTATTCACCTCCGTTTTTTTGACCATGGAGCGCAATTCACTGCCATTCTCTCTCGATTCCCCCAGGAAGAGCGTGCCCAGGCGTATTTGGATGGGTATGAGGCGGCAGAGAACGCACTACTGCCTCCAGCCCTGTAAAAAAAGTGGGAGCAACCTACGCCTAAAACCCCCAAAATGAGCGTAGTCGGGGGTATCGTCAATCCTGCACGCCTGCCCCTTTTTGGGAAAAAGTTCCCGAAGGCAAGCATGCGTCGATTGGGGGAAAAAATGACTGAGACATATAAAGGTGACGCTTACTGCGTTAAGTGCAAAGAGAAGCGTGACTTTGAGGGAACCGTAAAGGTCTCTGACTCTGGTCGTCGCATGGCACAGGGCATCTGCCCGGTGTGTGGCACCAAGGTCAACCGCATTCTTGGCAAGGCACAGTAGTCGCCACACCTTAAGTAAATTATTTAAGGAAATACCCTCGGCCTTAGGGCTGGGGGTATTTTTTTATGTGCCTTGTTCGAGGTAGTTATTCGCATACGCGCTGGTGACGAATCTGCACATATTTCGCACACGCGTGAAGGTTGCGCCCTAAGTGCACGTCGAAACCTGCACCCTTATCCGCTATGAATACACCTGCGCATTCCCCAAAGAAAAATCAATTGCTTCAGTCGCAACCACGAATTAAGCGTGGCGCTATCACTGCCCAACTCACTGATGGGTCTGTGTACGTGGGGACGGATGCGCGCAGTGTGGTGCTTCGGAAAGAAGGCGCACGTGCTGTTATAGAAATTCTCGATGGCTCTCGCAGCCTAGAATCGATTGCGCAGTCCTTTGATGTGGAACACGAGACACTCATTGATCTAATCGCCGAGCTGGAAGCGCAAGGCCTACTGGACATGTCTCAAGGTTCCATCGTTTTACCTGGTCGTTTTAAAGAGGAGGACCAATGCAACGATGCAGCTCAACTCCAATTGCGTAAACGTATCGCACCAGAACTTTCGCTGACAACTTGGATTGATGGTGTGCGAGATGGTGGAGTTGAACTTCTCTCACGGCGCCAAATGTGTGAAGTAGAAATTTTCGGACATAATAGAATTTCCACTCTTCTTTTCGGACTTCTACTTGCGAGTGGAATCACTCAAACGCATATCTCTGGTACCTCGCGTTCTGGTAGAGCAAAAGTTGATGAAATAGACTGCGGAACAGGTTTCCTGCGCTCAAGTGATTACGGGGCTGATTATTACGCTCAACTACGTCAACAAGGTCGCGAAATTTCACTCTTTCCAATTCCTCTTGATGATCTTGGTGAAGAAGTACCTCAAAAATTTCTCAGAGTTTTTATTGGCAAAGGAAATGAATCTCTCATTAGCCAATCAATGAGCGAGGCAGTAGAACATTTAATAGTCACAATTGGGCAGGGGCCACATTTACAGATTGGACCACTTGTTTTACCGGGAAAGACCCCTTGTCTACGCTGCGTTAATCTCGCTCGCGCTGCAGCCGATTCATATTCGAGCTCTATCGATCTCTATCGAGAGAACACCGCGGAGCAAGAAATTCCAATTGCAATTGCGCATCAAGTAGCTGGACTTATTGCCCAAGAAATACTTCATTTCTTTGACACAGAATCCAGCAACCTGATGGGTGCGCACTTAAAATACAATTACCTTCGGCCATCCGAACTTGAACGTATTCGCTTTGCACGTCATCCCTTGTGTGGGTGTTCGTGGAATTAGTTCTTACGCAGCTACTCGGGGCCTACCCACTTTACGTTTACGGTCAATAACAATTCCACCGTCAAAAAGTTCTCCACCCCAGACTCCACATGGCTCGCTTCGCGAGAGCGCTCCAGAAAGACATTTCGATCGCACGGGACATTCACCGCAGAGAGCCTTTGCAGCTTTTATATCTGCAGGTGCTTCGGAAAAGAAAGTTTCAGGTGCGGCTGTATGGCAGGGAAGAGAATATGCACGAGGGTCGTCGTACGTTCCGGTGACGTCATTGAGGCCCACCTTTTCGCCGGTCTGTGCCCATCCTGGTACTAGTAGCTCGCTGTAGAGAACGCTCATAGTTCTCACCCTTCTTCCTCTTCGTAGTCTCTTATCTCTGATGTGTATTTCATGGTCGGGAAATGAAAAAGGGCCCGAATCCTTTGTGGATTCGAGGCCCTTGGTTTGGCTACTTTCGATTACTCGATAGTGCCCCAAGTGGCCTCATCCACTGCGTAAAAAGCGGCGTAAAACGCTGGCTTTATAGCAGTAGGCCAATTTGTGCGGGTATGAGGATGTGCGCTAACGCGTGATGCGTTAACGTTAAGTGCGCGTGAGATGCGTGACATCTGTTGCACTTCCTTCCTCAGTTGATACGTTCGTGAACCAGAAGAATAAAGCATTGGCCACAATTGGCGCAACCTAATAAAATTTCGAGATATCTATGTATTACTTGGCAGTAACCCAGCTTCACGCAAGAAACGACTTGGATTCCCACGATAACTCATGCGTAGATCAGATTTTGCCCGTGTGATTCCAACATAAAAGAGGCGACGCTCTTCGTTTATTAAAGCAGTGTCATCGCCGGTATTTCCGGATTCAAGGGGTAGTAATCCCTCACTTGCCCCGATAAGAAATACCCGCTCCCATTCAAGCCCTTTAGCAGCATGAAGGGTAGCCAAAGTAATGACGGGCATTGTGGGCGGATTATTTTGTTGCACTCGGTCTTCAATTTCACGTATGTAACTTCGTAATGTTTTTGGTGTGAATGCATCATCTGCATCAAGTTCGCGTGCAAGGTGCAATAAACCAGCAATTCCATCAATACTAGATCCGCTCAAGAATGGTTGTGCGAGCGTACGCAATTCATCTAACCAGTAGACCCCTTCTGTTGGAATAACTGATGCAGTACGCACTCCTTTAAGAAACTCTCGAACATCCATCCTGTCAAAAAATCTCTCATTGTTTCGAACTTGATATGGAACACCTGCGCTACGAATTGAACGTTCAATCGCGTTAAGTTGATTGTTTGTCCGTGCCAATATCGCTATTTCTTGCGCTTGCGCACCTTCACCTAGAAGAGCTGCGATATCTCCAACTACCCCCTCTATTTCTGAACTTTCATCCGAGTATCCGCTCACAGTTGGTTTTGATCCATGGTCATTGTGAGCAACTAACTCATGTCCCATCGAAGCACTACGCAATACTGCGTTCGCCATAAAAGTTATTTCAGGAGTAGATCGATATCCACTTGTCAGTCGTACAACGTGAGCATCGGGGAATCGTTGCGTAAACGAATTGAGAAAAATTGGCGAAGCACCAGCAAATGAATAAATCGTTTGTGCTGGATCTCCAACAACACACAATTCCTGTCGGCTTCCAAGCCAGGCATTAATCAGTCTTTGCTGCAAAGGGGAGATATCTTGATATTCATCGATTGTGAAGAAACGATACTGATCGTGAACTCTTTCTCGCACTTCTCTCTCTTGCTCTATCATCGCCGTCGTCAATAATAAAACATCTTCGAAATCCATAGCATGCTCTTGTTTCTTTACGCTTTCATAGGCGGCATACACTTGAGCAACTTGCGCGGAATTAATACGTGGCTTCTGTGAGCGCTTTTCAGTTTCTACTATGTAATCTTCTGGTGCAATTTGAGAAACTTTTGCCCACTCAATTTCTGCGGCAATATCACGGAGCAAATCTCGCGAGTTAATTGGAATACTTGCTTGCAATCCCGCTCTCGTAATTGATGCCGAAAGCAAAGAAGATTTACTTGTGATCAGTTCAGGTGTCTTTCCCCCAAAAACTTGTGGCCAGAAAAAGAGAAGTTGTTTGAGGGCTGCAGAGTGAATAGTTCGAGCCGCAACATTTGGAACTCCGAGGCTGCGAAGACGTGTCCGCATTTCCCCGGCTGCACGCGCGGTAAAAGTCAAAGCTAAAACTTTATTAGGATCCATCACACCAATTGATGCAGCGTACGCAATACGGTGTGTGATGGCTCGTGTTTTTCCAGTTCCTGCACCTGCAATTACACATACGGGACCACGTGTTGTGAGAACTACTTCTTTTTGTTCTTCATCGAGTGCATCAAGAATCTCTTGCGAGGTTAACGCCATGTTTGGCCGCCATCGAGTTGATCAGCGCCTTCGCCGTACCACCCTGCAATCATTTTGCGAGCAACGCTAATTGATGGAGGTAAAAGTAACGAGCCATCGAGAGTAGCGCTCTTGAGTTCTGCTTTTGAAAACCACCGAACTTCTGTTATCTCTTCGCCGTCGGGACGGGCATTTTCAGGATCAACAGCTACTGCCTCAAAAGCAATCATGATGGAGGCAGGAAATGGCCACGGCTGAGATCCTAAGTATGTAATGTCGGAGAGTGCGACGCCTGATTCCTCAAAAACTTCACGCTCCACGCATTGCTCAAACGTTTCGCCTGGTTCAAGAAAACCAGCGAAGGTTGAGAAGCGACCATCGGGCCACATTGGCTGGTGGCCAAGTAAAATTCGATTCTGTACGTCTTTAATTAAAACGATTACGGCTGAATCGGTACGAGGATGATGTTGGCTTTGATCCTCAATACATGTACGTACCGCTCCGCCAAATCCAACAATTGTCTGCGCGCCACATCTGGAACACCGCGGATGTGCTTCATGCCAATTTGCTAATGCAATTGCATGCATCGCTATTTGAATCGAGTTGATATCAAATACATGTCCGAGCTCTCTCAAACTCTTCATGCCTTCATTTTTCACATCATCGCTGAGTAGGTCATCGACAGCCGATGTATCCCAAGCAAAATATGGAGTATCTGTCGCTCGATCAATGCCGAGGAAATATCTCTCACCTAGTTCGAGAGAGTGCGACTCTATTAATTCGCTGACACCTTGCGAAGAAAGGTATGTGATTTCATTTTCGTTTGCGGCAATTCGCCCAGCATGGACCCGAGCAATTTTCGCCCTTAGCCAAAGGGAATCGAGGGCGTTCGAATCCGCCCGAAGATCACCGGCTCGATCTAAGGGCGCGGGGAATAGATTTATCGCGCTCATGGAAGCCAACGCTACTAGCCTGTGCGCATGAGACTGACATCGTGGAATCTGCTCCACGCAATGAGCGTGCCACCTGGGTCTGGTGGCAATCTGAACCAGGCGGTTGCGCGCCTTGGAGCCGACCTGCTCGCCGTTCAGGAAGTTGACCATGGGCTTCTTCGCACTGGCCGATCTGAACAAATGCGCGATATTGCACAGTCCATGAACGCTCCCTACTGGGCCTTCGCCCCTTCAATTATTGGAACCCCTGGAGAGATCTGGCGTCCGTTGGACTCGAATGATCAAAGAATCATCACTGAAAGCAGTCCACGATCAGAAGGCGGGTACGGAATTGGAATTGCATCGAAAATACCTGTGAAATCTTTTGAAAGAATTGAACTCGGGAACTCACCAATTGGCATGCCACTTATTATTCCTGGCGAAACTGAGTCTGGGCAGAAAATGAAACCTCGCTTCATTTATGTACGTGATGAGCCAAGAGTTGCCCTTGTTGCACACTTGGAGAACGGCTGGACAATTATCACAACGCATCTCTCTTTTGTTCCAGGCTTTAATGTTCGTCAACTCAACAAGTTAAAGAAGTTTTCGGGACCTCGAACAATCATTATGGGTGACCTTAACTTGCCAAAGAATCTACCTACAGTGGGATCCCAATGGAAGTCTCTTATTTTACAAAATACTTATCCGAGTTGGTCACCGAAAATTCAATTTGATTACATTTTAACAAAAGAGATTGATATACAGTTCGAACATATTGCAACAATTTCGACAGGGATAAGCGATCACTTACCAATTAGTGTCTCAATCACTTAGTTTTAAAAGCGTTTAGCATCTTAATTAAATCGACTTCACCGAATAAATCAGCAGGTCGATCTGTCACTGAAGTTGGGACATAGTGAAAGGCTGCACTCACTTTTTCAACGCTAATATTATTGAGCTTTGCCCACGCTAAGCGGTAGATTGCCAACTGAATTGCAGCTGACGCTCCCAACTTCTTCGAACCAGTTTTCCAGTCAACAACTTCATACCCATCATCAGCGCGATAAATCGCATCAATACGCCCACGCACAAGGACCCCTGAAATCACTGTTTCAAAGGGCACTTCAATCGCTGCGGGTTGGCGACTGGCAAAATCACTGGAAAGCCAGGCTTTTTTCAAATCTTCAAGTTTTGCATCCTCTTCAATCGGATCCAAGTAATCCAAATCATCATCATCAAAAAGTGTCGCAGCGCCAAATTGTTTTTCAACCCACAGGTGAAATGAAGTTCCTCGCCTGGAATATTCATCTTGCGATCGTGGCATTGGTCTGCGGATTGACAGTGCAAGCGCCTCTGGATCTGCATGCAGGGCGACAAGAGTTGACGTCGATAACCTAGAAGGAAGAGCAACCTCAAGATCTGGGTATTGCTCTTGTAACGATTCTGCAATGAGCGCTTGTGCATCTTCTATCCATGAATCGATTTCTGTTTCGCCGGTTGGTGTCAGATCATGGGCTTTTGAAGATTGAACCATTTCAATTGTGGCATCAAATTGTGCACGTTTCTCGCCTAGAGCATCGTAAGGCCACATTTCAAAGCGCGGGTTTTCAATTTTTGGATTTTTAGCACCATCAATGGGGGCTTCCGAAAGATTAATCAGTCGAGCGTTGCCTTTATTAGCAACTTCCTGGACATGCAAGAAAATTTCACTTGGATCAACCACGGTGGTGCCATCGCGCCACCATGACGTTGTGCAGAGTAAGTGAGTACGTGCACGAGTCACTGCCACATACCCCAAACGTATTTCCTCTCGCATTTTTATTTCCGTACATAATTTTGCATACGATTTGATTACTTTACTTGCTTCGCTATCTTTCGTGCATTGAGAAAGTGAAAAGGCTGGAAGTTCGTTGCCGTCACCGCGCAATGTAAATGGAATATGTTTCTCATTAGAGATCCAATTGTCTGGATCCTGTGTGTTATTAGCTGGAAAAGTCCCCTGTGCGAGCCCAGGAACTGCAACAACATCCCACTCGGCGCCTTTCGCGGTATGAACTGTGAGAATCTGAACCACATCTCGACGTACTTCGGGAGCCCCTGATTTAAGGCCCCCTTCACGCTTAGTCGAGACATCTAGCCATTCAAGGAAGGCTGAAATGGTTCCACCAGAACGATTAAATTTACTTGCTTCATCGAGAAAACGATCTAGATGTCGCCGCCCATTATTTCCACCATCACGCAGCGCGAGTTCAAGATCTAATGAAAGGTAATTTTCAATCTCAGTAATTAAATCAATGATAGATCCACCTGCGCGAGAACGTAACTTACGTAAATCGTGTGCAAAATCTACTAAGCGCTTAAACCCAACTGGGCTAAAGTCTTTTTCTGGTGCGCTTGAAATTTCATCAAGTGCATCAATGAGGGAACCCAGATATTGATCATCTGCTTCTGATTCCTCAGGATTGCCTGCTGCAATTTTATCTATAAATGTTTTGGAATCTTCGTGAAGTGATTTTGCGCGCTTGCGAGAATAATTTCCAAGGGCAGCAATATCTTTAGCCCCGAGAGCCAATCGTGGGCCAGTTAGGTGGCGCATAAGCGATGTGCCAGCGTCTGGATTGGTGAGAATTTTCATCAAGGACACAACATCTGCAACTTCAGGAACGTGCACTAGCCCAGCTACTCCAATCACCTCAACTGGAATATTCATTTTGCTCAACGCGCTTTCGATTTCAGTCATTTGCGAGCGTTTGCGCACGAGCACTGCAAAGGATTGCTTTTCCTCGTCCCGTTGTTCTTCTCGGATGGGTGAGAACCACAATTCACTGAAATATTGCGCGATGGCTTGGGCCTCTGCCTCGATAGTTTCAAAGATTCCATAAGCTAACTCACCTTGGCCGGCACCTATTCGTGCGTGCAGTGGCTGCACGGGCACCGATGACGTTAATCGGATTTGGGCTGAAATTGAGTTAGCAACATCAAGAATTACCTGATCGTTTCGAAAAGTAACTGAAAGGCTAAAGACCGAATCACCGTTCTGATTTTTTAACTTTGGAAAATACTGATCAAAAGAACCAATAGTTCCTGCTGAAGCACCACGCCACGTATAAATAGCCTGGCAGGGATCTCCCACCGCCATCACAGGATGGCCATTTCCATAGAGAGCACTCAGCATTCGTACTTGTGATTGCGAGGTATCTTGGTATTCGTCTAATAAAACAACTGCGTATTTTCCTCGTTCGATTTCGCCGACGTCAGCAAACTCCTCCGCAATATTTGCTGCAAATGCCATTTGATCATCAAAGGAAAGTTCACCATCTCGTTCACGTATTTTATTGAACTCTTCCACCAATGGAAGAAGTGCGATTCTTTGTTGAGCAGTTCGGACTGCTTTCCTTACTTCGTCATTGCCATCACCACCAATACGCATTAGTTCGGTGAGAGTTTTGTTGTCCTCGCGCGCAATGTCTGCAACATCAACTTTATGTTCTAGGATTAATTTGGATAACCCAATCACGTCATCAATTACGGTGCTTACTGCACTCTCGTTTGTGAAATTCTCATCCGGCCAGTTACGTACGACATCAGATGCAATTTGCCAAATCGCTGCTTCGCCCAGTGGATCAGTTGTTGCATCAATTCCGAAACGAATTGCATGTTCATTGAGAATGCGCCCAGCGTACGAATGGTAGGTCGTCACAGATGTATCGATAGGGGTGTTTTCATCGATAAGACCTGCAGCCCGAAGTTGCCGTAATCTATTTCGAATACGTGTAGAGAGTTCACTTGCGGCTTTTCGAGTGAAGGTAAGACCCAGAATTTCATCAGGTCGGACAAATCCATTAGCCACAAGGTAGAGCACTCGCGCGCTCATGGTTTCTGTTTTACCCGAACCAGCACCAGCAATCACAACTGCAGGTTCAAGTGGGGCGCAAATGATGAGCGCTTGTTCGGGGGTCGGATCAGGAAATTTCACACCCGAGTCGCGAAGGGCGCGTGCAATATCAAATGGTGAATATTTTTCAATCATTGGATCACACTTCGACCTTCTGCTTGAATTGGACATGAAGAGCGCACAGGGCACTCTTTACACCTTTTATTTGTCGCAGCCTTAAAATGATGAGATCCCATTCCATCAGCAATTTGTGAAACCTTCTCGCGCATAAGATCAAGATCGAATTCCTCTTGATCGCGTTTGGAGATGCTCTTTTTGTCATGACCGAGATAAATTAAGGCAGCACCGGAAGGAGTTACGCTCTCACTATGGGCTAGGAATCCTCCTTCGGCAACGGCGAGTTGGTAACTTCGCAATTGCAGATTTTCCTTTGCATCCTCTTTGCTAATGGGAGTCTTGCTTGTTTTGAAATCAATTACGTAAAGGGATCCATCAGAGGCAACTTCAAGGCGATCAACGCTTCCCATGATGCGAGCTCTTCCAACAGATACATCGAATTTCAGCTCAACTCCTACCACTGTGCGCTTTGATTCCACGTGATAACGAACAAATCGTTCGATCATTGCAATTGCCTTTTTTAAGGAGGTCTTGCTCACCCATCCTTGATTTGGGTCAATAAGATTCCACGATGATTCAAGTTTTGCGATGAGGTCCGCTTTCGTGAGTTGAGGCTGCTCAACCATAAGCGCAGCAAATGCATGAATTGCAGAACCAAGTACTTGAGCGACGCTATCGCCATTTTTTCCACCATTTTTTTCAAGGAACCATTTGACTCCGCATTCTTCAAAACTTTCCGAGCTGCTCGGTGACACTATTACAAGGTCGCTAGGCGCAACGACTGGTAAGTCCGTACTTACGTGGTTCACACCAGCCCACGAATGTACGTCGGCGGTTGAAATGCCTGCGTCGGATAATTTCTTAATGATTGATGCAGCGACGGTTGAATCGGATCCATCGAGGGCTCGACGAAGTGCAGCGACCAGAGCACTAGGTGTGATGGCGCGGGGAATTTCACTATCTAAAATGAGACCAGGATTTTCTTGATGAAGATGCTCGTATATTTCTTCAAAAAATTGTGAAGGTTGATCCTCGTCTCTAGAGACCGCTGTGATGAAAATCTTTTTTTGTGCTCGTGTAGTAGCGACGTGAATCAATCTGCGTTCATCTTCAAGCAGTGCGCTGGCAGAAATAGTATCGAGTTGCGCACGAGGTAAGTCACCATGGCGTTCACGTTCAACAAGTCGTTCAGAACCAAGTAGCGAACTTCGCTGACGAAGATTGGGCCACACGCCTTCTTGCACTCCTGCTATTGCGACCAATTCCCATTCTCGACCCTTTGCAGAGTGAACGGTTAGAATTTCAACGGCATCTACTCGTACTCCTTTAGAAGTAATGACATCTCCAACTATTTCTTCGCGAGAGATCTCTTCAATAAATGCCTTGGGGCCAGAGAGTGGGAATCGTTCGGAGAATCTATGTGCCGATTCAAAGAGCTGCATCATTGCATCAAGATCTCGATCAGCACTTGCACCACGATTGCCACCACGAAGCGCTGTTGACTGCCACGTTTGGCTTAAAGATGCACCATCACTATTGAGCGCGTTATTCCATATTGCCCAGAGTAAATCTTCTGCTCGAGAATCTTTCTTATAAAGAATCTTTCGAGCTTTTTCAAGCAAGTCGTGCACTCGAATAATCGGCCCGCATTCGTCAATTGAAAAATCTCCGGTGTTGATTGCATCAATTAAAAGTTGATTGCCCGGACGAAGGTCGCCTTCTAGTCGATGGGAGAGAAGCGCTCTTCGAATGCGCCGAAGAGAAATGGCGTCAGCGCCACCTAGCTCGGAAAG
>WLNY01000001.1 GCA_009699575.1 Actinomycetota bacterium | reverse complement strand
CGTTGGGATGTGGCAATCATTATTACTAGCGCTTTGCCAGCTTTGCTCTGGGGTGTGGCATTTGCAAATATCGTCAAAGGCGTTCCATTGGAGAAGGCAAGCTCTGGATCCATTGAATATGTTGGCGGTTTCTTTAACCTACTCAACCCCTACGCTCTTCTCGGCGGTCTTGTTACTCTCTCGGTCTTCTACACACATGGAGCAGTTTTCCTAGCTCTAAAAACCGCTGGCGGAATCCGCGATCGCGCGAATTCGATTGCAAAAGTATCAGGTCTCGTTGCTGCAGTAGCTGCGGTTTCATTTCTTCTATGGACTAATCTGATGCTTGACGCCTTCGATCTCACAGTAGTTTCGTTATCGGCTCTTGTAGCGATCTTCTGGGTTACAGGGATGGCAATGAATCTCAAGCGCCGTGAAGGCTGGGCTTTTATTTTCTCAGCGGTCACAATCGCAACTTTTGTTTCTACGCTTTTCTTTGCGCTCTATCCGCGAGTTATGCCTAGTTCATTGGGATCTCAATATGACTTAACAATCACAAATGCCTCGAGTACTGATTACACCCTTAAGGTCATGACAGTTGTTGCGCTGATCATGACGCCACTTGTCCTGATTTATCAGGGCTGGACTTATTGGGTATTTAGAAAACGTATAAGTGCATCGCAAATCGCTGATCCAGAACGTGGGGTTTTGGACATGGTTAGCCATACATTGCATCAGTGAAATCAAATGACCTACGGCTACTACTCTCACGGAGTAGTAGCCGTAGTCTTGTAATAGCCAGCGGGTGCGCCGCCTTCATCTGGGCTGGACTCATCATTGCAAACGCTCTTCTGGTGGCACGACTGATCGTGACCATTATTGACGGGGGAGCGCAAGCGCCAAAGCTCATCGCCATTCTCGCGTCTGTATGGGCCGTGCGAATTTTCTTTCACACACGTTTTGAGTTCTGGTGCAGCAAAAAAGCTCTTGAAATTAAAAGTGAACTTCGCCACCAAGTAACTCAGGATATAGAGGAGTATGCAGGCGCTTCTTCTACAATCGTAACGACCTTGCTCATTAAGGGTTTCAATTTTCTAGACATCTATCTTGGAAGATTTATTCCTCAAAGCATCTTTGCTTCAGTGGTGCCAGTGCTTGTAATTATCACCATGGGAATTCTAGATCCCCTCTCAGCAATTATTGCCATTGTTACACTTCCTTTTATTCCCTTCTTCGGAGCGCTTATTGGCAAATACACTGCAGATGCTGTTAATAAGAAGTGGCGTTCTCTGGGAACCTTATCTAATTATTTTGAGGACTCACTTCGAGGTTTTGTCACACTAAAGATATTTGGTAGGGATAAAACTCAGTCCAAGCGAATTGGGGCAATGGGGGATTCTTACACCAAAGAAACTATGCAGGTTCTTAAAATTTCATTTCTCTCAGCTCTCGCCCTGGAGTTATGTGCCACTATTTCTGTTGCATTGATCGCTGTGTCAGTTGGACTTCGCCTTGTTGATTCTGGAATTGGTTTTCAAAGCGCACTTGCAGTGTTGATACTGGCTCCGGAGGTCTATTTTCCATTAAGGAATGCAGCTGCGCTTTTCCATGCTTCAGCCGATGGAAGCGAAGCACTCAAAGAACTATATGCACTCCAGTCGGATGTGGATACCGAGGAAGCTGAGCGAATATTTAATTTCGATTACGAGGATAGAATTTCATGGAATGAATGGACCCTTCGCATTCCCCATGTTTCTCAGTCTCATATCGAGCCATGCACTCTTGCACCTGGAAGCTCGACTTTTATCGTCGGTGAATCCGGAATAGGAAAGAGTACGTTTGCAGTAGAACTTATTCATGCGGCATTCGAAAGTTCTTGGAGAGGTCGCATTGGATGGATCCCTCAAGATCCCCAGTTGGCATCGGGGACAGTTAGATACCAATTTCAATTACTCAATCCGAGCATTTCAGATGAGGATATTGAGAGAGTCCTCAATGAGGTAAGTCTGCATATATTTGATTTACCTAATGGACTTGATACGCACGTCGGTGGGGCAGGGGAGAAGGTATCGGCAGCTTCTGGAGGGCAGCTAAAGAAAATAGCAATAGCACGAGCCCTGCTGCGGTCTCCGCGTTTAATTATCGCCGATGAGCCAAGTACGGATCTCGATGATGCAAGTGTGGAAGTAGTGATGGATGCGCTTCGAAATCGCACAACACATGGCGCAATCCTTATATGCGTAACTCATGACCTCTCACTTCCTGAACTACCGGATCGAGTAATTAAGGTCGAGAGGCACTCTCCATGAAGAATGCACGATGGACAATGGTTTCGGCATATGTTTTAGGCGCCGCTGCTTTTTTTGGCGGAACGGGGCTGATGGTTTCAAGTGGGTGGCTCATAACAATGGCGGCGACCCATCCACCGGTCCTGACTCTTTCAGTTGCAATAGTTCTCGTTCGTTTCTTTGGAATTTCTCGTTCAGTCTCGAGATATTTTGAGAGACTTATCAGTCATAAAGCAGTATTTATTAGACTGACCGAGTTGCGGGTGCAGCTGTTCCACAAGCTCAGCCAGAAATCTGTCGCATTTGCCAGGGATCTGAATTCAGGGGCAATGGTGAAGAAAATTGTCGATGATGTTGAAAGAGCTCAGGAATATCAGCTACGCATCACTCTCCCGCACATTTCTGCGTGGATAGCTCTTTTATCTGGGGCGCTCGTGGGATGGGTTCTGCGGCCTCAATCTGCGTACATAACAATTGCCACATCAATTATCCTTCTCTATCCCTTGCCGCAAGCTATTAAGAAAGTATGCGAAAAATCAGCCAGGGAAATTGAGACCCTTGAGTCGAAGTATGCCTCGCTTCTCTCACGTCTAACTTTTGGGATCACGGAAGCAAAGATTTACGGATATTTGGAAAATATGCAAAGTGAAACTCACGTATTTGAAGCAGACATCAAGGGTCGAGAATTAAAATTAATTACTAAAATTAAACATCTACAGACAATTGGCTCACTAATTACCGCCTCATCATTAGTAGCCCTCGCCACTTTGGCTTATCTTAATAAGAGCGAAAAAAATATTCCAAATGTTCAGGTGACCATGTTAATTTTCTTACCCTTAGTAATGTATGAGGCTGTTGCTGCGTGGTATCCGAATCTCTTCAACGCGGGCAAATTACTTACTGCTCAAGATGCAATTCAAGATGTAATGAACCAAGAAACCCCACAGATGCGCGTGAAGAAAAACTTTTCGAACTCAGCAACATCAATCACTCTGGACAGCGTGCGCGTCTCATGGGGGCAAGAATTTATGTCGCCCATTTCCTTTAACCTTCAGCTGGGTGAAAGTATTGTGATGAGGGGACGGAGTGGCAGTGGAAAATCCACGCTAGCCATGGGGTTAATAGGTGCCCTTGAATATTCGGGATCGATACGAATAAATGACGTGGAATTGGGAGAAATTGAAAATCTCCATGAGGTACTTGTCGGAACCGTTCAGCAATCTCACATCTTTAATACATCTATTAGAGAGAATTTAAAAATAGGGTTACAAGAGGCCACCGACGATGAACTACGCGCAGTGATGAAAGTCGTTGAACTAGATGATCTTATTTCTGAGGAGCGTGGCGGCCTGGATGCAGTCATAGGTTCCTATGGCCGAGCAATTTCTGGAGGGGAGTCTAAACGCATCAACCTTGCTCGGGCGCTTCTCTCAAAGGCACCCATACTCGTGCTCGATGAACCAACAGAACATCTCAATGAGGAATTGGCCGCACGCATTGAAAGCAAAGTCATGCATATGTGCAGGAGCAAGATTCTCATTGTAATTACCCACTCTGGCTGGCAGGATGTTTCTAGAACTTTAGAAATCAAACGCTGAGGGCAATCCACGCAAGTGAAGCAATTTCAGGGCAGAATGAACGAGTGGCCACCCTAGATACTAAATTAGTAAATGTCCTAGGTGATCGAACAGCAAAAGTCCTCTATAAAAATTTTGGATATATGACGATTGCCGATCTCTTGCGCCATTACCCCAGACGTTACATGGTTCGTGGGGAACTCACTGATATCCAAACATTGCAAGAGGGTGATGAAGTGACAATCCTCGCGCAAATTCACAGCGCGGTGAATCGCCCGCTACATGGTCGAAAGGGAAGTATTTTTGAAGTTGTAGTTACGGATGGAAGCGCAAAACTTTCACTTACTTTTTTTAATCAAGCTTGGCGCGAAAAAGAATTGCGGGTGGGACGTCAAGGCCTTTTCGCTGGGAAAGTAGGGTCCTTTAATGGCAAGAGACAACTCGCACATCCAGAGTATGAGTTAATCCCTGACGGCAATGATGTCGATAGCGCCGTCAATAAATTCGCTGGAAAATATTTGCCAGTCTACTCTGCAACTTCAAAGCTACCTTCGTGGAAAATCGCACAATGTTTGGAATTAGTCATCGATGCCCTTGACGAAGTGGAAGACTATTTGCCTGAAGAGATCAAATCAAAACATGGGTACCCCGCTTTGCATGAAGCTCTTGTACAAGTGCACAATCCGGCCGATCTTGATCATGCTGATCGCGCGCGCGAGAGATTAACTTTTGATGAGGCATTCCTCCTGCAACTACTTTTAGCTCGCCGCCGTATTGAGATTCAACAATTAGATGCCGTTGCACGTCCCATAAGAAGAGGTGGATTATTAGAAAACTTTGATTCAGAGCTGCCATTTGAACTCACTGCAGGCCAAAAAAAGGTGAGTTCTGAAATTGAGAATGATTTATCGGCGCCACATCCCATGCATCGACTTCTGCAAGGCGAAGTAGGTTCTGGTAAAACAATTGTGGCGCTTCGGGCAATGTTGGCAGTTGTGGACAGTGGTGGACAAGCCGCACTTCTCGCCCCAACAGAGGTACTCGCTTCACAACATGTTCGAACTTTTGAAAAATTATTAGGTCCTCTTGCTCAAGGCGGAACCCTCGATGCAGCTGAAAACTCAACTCGTATCACTTTGATAACGGGTTCCCAAAACGCAGCATCGCGAAGAGAATCTTTAGCTTTGGCGGGATCTGGAGATGCTGGAATTATTATCGGAACTCATGCACTACTCAATGAATCGGTGCAATTTCAAGATTTAGGACTCATCGTTATAGATGAGCAACATCGTTTTGGCGTGGAACAACGAGATTTGCTCAAGACTAAGGCAAGCATTCCACCGCATGTTCTTGTAATGACTGCCACTCCGATTCCTAGAACCGTTGCAATGACAATTTTCGGAGACTTAGATATTTCGACATTGCGCGAACTTCCTCTTGGTCGCCAACCAATTACAACGCATGTGATACCAGCGTTAGAGAAACCGCATCATGTAGAGAGAGCGTGGGAGCGGATTCGAGAGGAAGTAGCTCAGGGACGCCAGGCATATGTTGTAGCCCCACGTATCGTTGCAGGCACGGATGATGATGCAGACATGGATTTTCTTTTTGGTGAGGAAACTCCAACTTTAACGAGCGTGGAAGAACTCGGCCCTCAATTACATAGCGGCCCTCTGTCAGGTCTTCGGGTAGCACCGATGCACGGCAAACTTTCAAATGAGGTCAAAGACCAGACAATGCGAGCATTCGCTCAAGGCGAGATAGATGTCCTTATTTCAACTACCGTTATTGAAGTGGGTGTGGATGTGCCGAACGCAACTGTTATGGTCATCATGGATGCAGACCGTTTCGGAGTATCTCAACTTCATCAGCTACGTGGACGTGTGGGACGCGGCACATCTCCAGGGTTGTGTTTGCTTGTGACTAATGCAGTGACTGAATCACCTGCCCGAATTAGACTCGATGCAGTTGCCGTAAGTCAGGATGGCTTTGAACTTTCCAGAATCGATTTGGAACAAAGGCGTGAGGGTGACGTACTCGGTTCGTCGCAATCAGGTGCTCGCTCTCATCTCAAATTACTAAAAGTCTTGCGAGATGAACCTCTCATTGAGTTGGCACGCCTAGATGCGCTCTCGATTGTCGAAAAAGATTTTTCTTTGAAAGAATATCCTCGACTTGCAGATGAGTTAGAAATTCTTGAACAGGATTCATCTTCACAATTTATCGACAAGGGGTAAGAGAATGCGCATTATTGCGGGAGTAGCAAAAGGGCGCACGCTCTCATCGGTAGCTGGTCCCACACGGCCAACCTCTGACCGCGCGCGTGAGGCACTCTTCTCAACTCTTACTTCTGAATTCGGTGATTTTTCCGATGTCTACGTTCTTGATTTATTCGCTGGATCAGGAGCAATCGGCTTGGAAGCGCTCTCGCGAGGAGCAAGTTTGGTCCATGCAGTTGAAAAAGATGACCACGCTTCACATGCGATTACTGCAAATTTTGAAATTATCAAGAACGCCCTTCCAAGTGGGAAATTTCATCTCTTCACAATGTCTGCACAGAGATTTTTAGAGGGAACACCTGAGAATCAGTACCACTTTGTTTATATTGACCCACCGTACGACTATTCCGATTCAGAGCTAGTGCGAGCTTTGGAGAAATTACATGACAACGGATTTCTTAAAGATGATGCTCTGATTGCAGTTGAGCGAGCTTCGAAATCACATGAGGTCCAGTGGCCCGAAGGATACGATCCGATTCGGTCGAAAAAATATGGTCAAGCCACTATTTACTATGCAAATCACGCGAAGAATGGATAAGCACGCGATTCGTTGCTAGCGTTTACCATATGAGACGCGCGGTATGTCCTGGATCTTTTGATCCAATTACTTATGGGCATTTAGACATTATCGCCCGAGCCAGCAAGAATTTTGATGAAGTTGTAGTAGCTGTCCTTGAGAATCGAACCAAGTCGAGCATGTTTACCGTTGCAGAACGTATTGAAATGATTCGAGAAGTCGCAAAGGTGTATCCCAATGTCAAGGTCGACTCTTGGAGTGGTCTACTCGTTGATTACTGTAAGAGTAATTCGATTGAGGTCATTGTAAAAGGATTGCGCGCGGTCACGGATTTTGATTACGAATTACAGATGGCTCAAGTCAATATTCAAGCTGCAGGTGTTGAAACAATGTTTATGGCTACTGCACCTTCTCATTCCTTCCTTTCATCCTCTCTCGTGAAAGAATTGGCCCACTATGGCGGAGATGTATCCTCTATGGTGCCAGCAAGTATTAATGCAGCTCTTAAACATCGAATATCAGGAGTGTGAACAATGGATTCCGTTGAGAAATTAACAACTGCTATCACTATGGTTGAGGAGGCACGAGGCGTGCCACTTTCAGCTTCATGCGTTTTGCACAGAGGAGAAATTTTAGATATTTTGGATGCTGCGCGCGTAGCACTTCCTGGCGACTTAGAATCTGCACAGTCAGTGATTTCCTCGCGCGATGCGCTCATTGAGGAAGGTCGTGTAAGCGCCGAGCGATTAGTGGCGACGGCACGCGAAGAAGTTTCGCGCATGGTGGAACAGACTGAAATTGTGTCATCTGCCAGAGAGGAAGCACAAAGAATCCTCGATGAAGCCAGAGAAATTGCGGATGCAGAGCGCGAAGAAGTTGAAAGTTATATAGATTCGCGACTCGCAACTCTTGAGGTCATTTTGAATAAAACTATGGATGCTGTTTCTCGTGGGCGCGATAGATTAGCCGGTGCTGACGATAAGGATGCACTGGCTCAACTGTCAGCTGATAATTAAATGTCACGAAATAATTCACCATTTCGTGTAAATACACATGAGCTCCCTCGCCGTGCGGGTGAAATGCGAGAATACACAATCGATTTTGAACTCATTGATAAAATAGGACTCGATCTCATTTCGGTTCCAGCCGGCGATTTCATCGAAGTCGATTTGAGATTGGAATCAGTTACCGAAGGCGTACTGGCTACAGCTCAATTTTTCGCCGTTGCGAAAGGTCAATGTATTCGTTGCCTTGATCCAGTCGAGGTAGACATTGATCGCTCACTCCAGGAGTTGTACCGCTATGAAACTCCAGCGCCGAAGAGCTCAAAGCGAAAGCGTGCCCAGGATGAAGATGAAGAATTAGAGGCTGATGATGAACTCATCCTCGATGGTGAATTCTTAGATCTGGAAATTCCGCTTCGTGATGCCATTGTGTTGGATCTTCCAGTAAACCCCCTATGTGCCCCCGATTGCCAAGGGTTATGCCCAGAATGTGGTGAGAAGTTAGAGACCTTGCCGAAAGATCATGCTCACGAATTGATCGATCCTCGATGGGCTGGGCTCCAAGGGGCAATAGACACCGATTTCGAAAATCCGACCAAATAGGGGATACTTCTCCACATATCCGCAACCCCACAGGGTGCGGTGTCACAAGAATAGATTAAGGACGCCACCGTGCCAGTACCAAAGCGAAAAATGTCCCGCTCCAAGACTCGATCACGTCGTAGTCAGTGGAAGACAACTGCTGCTGCACTTGCAGCGTGCCCACAGTGTCAGCAACCAAAATTGCAGCACACAGCATGCCCAACATGTGGAACTTATAACCGCCGTCAGGTTCTTGAGGTCTGATCTGTATTCAGTACTGAGTAAAGAGTTGGGTGTTGATATCAGCACAGAACTTCTTACCCTGGCTTTTACGCATCGCTCATTTGCATACGAAAGTGGTGCTAAAGAAACAAATGAACGTCTTGAATTTTTAGGCGATTCAGTTTTAGGTCTAGTCGTCACAGAAGAGTTGTATCTTCGCTTTCCTGATCTAGATGAAAGCAGGCTATCCCCGTTACGTTCGGGAATAGTAAATATGCGCGCGCTTGCAGATATTGCGCGCACACTTGAATTGGGCAAATACATCCGCCTTGGAAAAGGCGAAGAAGTCACAGGCGGAAGAGATAAGAATTCTTTACTCGCCGACGCACTCGAAGCTGTTATAGGTGCTGTCTATATTGAGTCAGGCTTCGCTCGGGCATCAACTGTGGTTCGTGCTTTGATTGCAACAACTCTTGAAAGCGCAGTGGCCAAAGGGGCCGGGCTCGATGGAAAGACAGCGTTACAAGAACTAACCGCATCCCTCGGTAAAGGCGTTCCTGAATATGTAGTGAGCGAGACGGGTCCAGATCACGATAAGAGTTTTAGCGCTAAGGCGCTCGTGGCCGGAATCGAAATCTCTCAAGGAGAAGGTAAGAGTAAGAGGGAAGCCGAGCAGGTTGCCGCACGGCTGGCATATGAAACGCTTAAGCCAGATACCCCCACACTCTAAATAATCCTGTGGTGTTTTTAGTTAAAAACGAGCGCGCAAGGTAGGTTTACCGCGTGTATCTCAAGAGTATGACGCTCAAGGGCTTTAAGTCCTTCGCCTCTGCAACCACTTTGCGTCTTGAGCCTGGAATTACTTGCGTAGTCGGCCCAAACGGATCTGGAAAGTCAAATGTTGTTGACGCGTTGACATGGGTTATGGGTGAACAGGGAGCCAAATCCCTTCGTGGCGGAAAAATGGAAGATGTGATTTTTGCTGGCACAAGCGGTCGTGCTCCACTTGGCCGAGCAGAGGTATCCCTCACAATTGATAATTCCGATGGAGCGTTACCCATTGAATATAGCGAAGTAACTATTTCTAGAATTTTATTTCGTAACGGTCAAAGCGAATACCAAATAAATGGAGAAGCTTCGCGCCTTCTAGACATTCAAGAATTATTGAGCGACTCAGGCATTGGTCGGGAAATGCACGTAATCGTCGGACAAGGACAGCTCGATGCAATTTTAATGGCGACTCCAGAAGAGCGCCGTGGATTTATTGAGGAAGCAGCCGGTGTTCTAAAGCATCGTAAGCGAAAAGAAAAGGCGTTACGCAAGTTGGATTCGATGCAAGCAAACCTTGCACGAATTCAAGATCTGACGGTTGAACTTCGCAGACAATTGCGCCCATTGGGTAAGCAAGCCGAAGTAGCCAAGAAGGCAGCCACAATTCAAGCTGATTTACGAGATGCCAAGTTGCGTCTTCTGGCTGAGGATTTTATTTCACTTTCAAAAACTCTAGATGCCGAAGTAGCCGATGAAACAGTTCTTCGTGATCGACGTGCAATCGTTGACGCCGAATTGGAAAGTGTTCGCGCTCGCGAAATCGCACTGGACGCACAAGGGGCCCTTGAAAGTCCTCTCTTGCTAGCCGCCCAAGAAACGTATTATCAATTGAATTCTCTTCGCGAGCGTTTCCGAGGAAGCGCCTCGTTAGCCCAAGAGCGCACGCGCTTTCTAGCTCAAGAGGCCGAGGAAGCTCGTTCTGCTGGCCGAGATCCTGAAGCCTTGGATCAAGAAGCAGCCCTTTTGCGAGTTGAAGAAAATGAATTGCGAAATAGGGTTGCAGCTTCAGGCCGTTTACTTGCCCAAGCAACTTCGGATTTAGCGCAATCGGAAGCCGCCCTTAAGTCAGAAGAAAATAAAGTGGCTGCTGCAATGCGTGCAATTGCTGATGCTCGAGAGGGAACTGCGCGCCAAGAAGGTCACATTAAGTCCCTGGCTGCGCGACTCGAAGCAATCGCTGAAGAAATTGCACGTCTGACAAAATCACGAGATGACGCATTGTTGCGCGCAGAAAGTGCCCAACGTGAATATTCTTCCTACGAGCTCGATATCGCAAGTGCAGATTCTGGTGAACTTGGATTAGATTCTGAATTTGAAAATGTTAAGAAAGCGCTCGATGGAGCAAAAGAGAATCTTGCTCAACTTGTTGAAAAAGAGCGGCTTGCTGATCGCGAGAAAAATGCAATCGAGGCAAAGCTTGAAGCTATTGCGTTAACATCTCAAAGCCGAGATGGTGCATCCGCTTTATTGAGCGATTCACGCGGAGTTAAGATTCTTGGAAATATTGCATCGTTAATCTCTGTCGAAGCTGGGTGGGAAAGCGCCACGGCAGCAGCTCTTGGATCCCTGACGGAGGCAATTGTCGTGCAAGACCTTGCCTCAGCAGTTACTGCACTGACGACGATGCGAAGTGAAAATTTAGGTCAAGCAGATGTTTTGGTTCACGATGCAAGTATTCGCACTACTTCTTTGGTTCCATCACACCTGACACCACTAGCCACTCACGTTCGTTCGGATCAGATTTCTGCAATCATTGATTCCCTCTTTGCCTCAACGGTTGTCGCCCAAGATGCCCGATCGGCCGAAGTCATCCTTCGTGACAATCCTTCCTTGACAGTTGTGACTCGCGACGGAGACATCATCACCAAATCTCGCGCACGTGGTGGGTCGAAATCTGCTTCGTCACTCATAGAAATAAACGCTTTATTGGCCCAACTATCTCAAAATCTTGCAGAAGTGATTCATACAGGCGAACGGATCCGCTTTGAAATTTCGACGGCGACCACAGAGGTAACGTCACGTCAAAGTAATTTTGATATCGCGCTAGCAAAACTCAACGAATCTGATGCGCGAATTGCCGCCCTTACAGAGCAATTGGCTGTTGCAGGCCAAAACATGAAATCAGCAACTGCAGAAGTAGAGCGACTCAATCATTCAATAGCTGAAGCAACAAGTGCTAAATCACGTGATGAAAATGAACTGCAAGTTGCCACTTCCCAACTTGAGCAAAGAGGCGAAATAGCCGAGCCGGATCACTCTCATGTAGAGGAACTTCGAACTTCAGTTTCAAATAACCGTAGCGCCGAAGTAGAGGCGCGACTCTCGGTCCGTACAAGTGAAGAACGAGTAGATTCACTCGCAGCGCGGGCAAAGGCTTTGGAAGATGCCGCAATCGCCGAACGCGAGGCATCCGAACGAGCTATATCTCGACGTGGTGCTCGCGCACGTGGAGCAATAGTTTCACAAGCAATTGCCGAGAGTGCCTACGAAATTTTAATTCATATCGAAAGATCGATTTCCAAAGCAGCATCCGAGAGGGCTCGCTTAGAGGAATCACGTGCGAAGCGTGAAGGTGAGACTCTAACTGTTCGTGCTCGTGACAGAGAACTTGCCTCCGAACTCGAGCAGCTCACATCAAGTGTTCACAAAGATGAAATTGCACGTGCTGAACAACGTATGCGCATTGAAGCACTTGAAAATAAAGCATTTGAAGAGCTAGGTATTGACGTAATAACTCTTGTCAATGAATATGGGCCAACAAATGATGTTCCAACTTTTTTTGAAAATGAAGATGGCGAAATCGTCACCACAGAGCTGATTCCATATCGTCGCGATCAGCAGGAGAAACGACTTGCATCAGCTGAGCGATCTCTGGTTCTTTTAGGAAAAATTAATCCTCTTGCTCTCGAGGAGTACACAGCCCTCGAAGAACGTTTGAAATTCTTAGCTGAGCAACTTGAGGATCTCAAGCGCACTAAGAAAGATCTCCTCGACATCATTAAAGAGGTTGACGATCGGGTTCAGTCTATTTTCATGGAAGCTTACGAGGAAACCGCAAAGCACTTTGAAGATATTTTTAGTCGACTCTTCCCGGGTGGTGATGGTCGTTTAATTTTGACCAACCCAGATGATTTATTAGCAACAGGGGTAGATGTCGAAGCGCGCCCTCCCGGAAAACGCGTTAAGCGTCTTTCGCTCCTTTCAGGTGGCGAGAAATCGTTGACTGCAGTGGCGATGCTTGTAGCAATTTTTAAGGCACGACCAAGTCCGTTCTATGTTCTTGACGAAGTTGAGGCTGCTCTAGATGACGTAAACCTAGGTCGCTTGCTCGGAGTTCTAGAAGAACTTCGCGAAAGTTCTCAGCTCATTATTATCACTCATCAAAAGAGAACGATGGAAATAGCCGATGCTTTGTATGGTGTGACTATGCGTGGTGATGGAGTGACCGAGGTTATTTCCCAGCGCCTGCGTGAGTCTGAAAACGCTTAACACGTATCGTAGGTAGAGCGATGGGCCTCTTCAGCAAATTAATTTCAAAACTCACAAATTCTAATGAAGTGTCACTCAGTGACTGGAAAACTTTAGAGGCTGATTTGTTAGCCGCTGATATTGGGCCAAAAATTGTAGAGTCAATAATTAACCAAGCTCGATTAATTCGAGGTGATCAAGCGCAGTCTGCATTGACGCAAGTGCTCATGAAGTCACTTTCACGAGCGCCACGAGAAATGAATCTGTCGGTTGCAAAACCTTCGACCTTTCTTATTGTCGGAGTAAATGGCACGGGCAAGACAACATCGGCGGCAAAGTTGGCTGCTCATTTTCAAAAGAAATCTCTCACCGTCATATTAGGGGCCGCTGATACTTTCCGAGCGGCGGCAGTCGAACAATTGCAAACGTGGGGAAAGCGATTAGATATTTTGGTTATTTCAGGTAAGGAGGCAAGTGACCCTGCTGCAGTTGCTTTTGAAAGCGCACAAAAGGCAAGAGATTCTCATAGTGATATCTTGATTATTGATACCGCAGGGCGACTTCACAACAAAAGTGACTTGATGCATGAACTGGAGAAAGTGAAGCGAGTTGTCGAAAAAATTACACCAGTTAATGAAGTGCTTCTTGTTATCGATGCAACGACAGGGCAAAATGGACTCATCCAGGCCCAGGTCTTCTCGGAAAGTGTTGCGGTAACTGGGATTATTTTGACTAAATTAGATGGAAGCGCCAAGGGCGGCATAGCGCTCTCAATCGAAGCAACCCTCGATATTCCGATCAAATGGATAGCGACCGGTGAGTCCATAGAGGATATTGCCCCCTTTGATCCAGAAAGATACATCGAGGGGCTACTCGCTTAACCTAGATGTAACACGCCAGCTCAATTTGTGACCAGATTGAAACTTTGCCCGCATCGCCTCGTAATCCACCTGAGGCATCTTTGCCTACATCTCAATGGCGAGGAATCTCTTCTTCTTAGGGTGGCAAACATATGGATCAAGTAGTTTTAAATTCTGGCGATACCGCATGGATTCTGGCAAGTTCGGCGTTGGTATTACTTATGACCCCGGGCCTGGCCTTCTTTTATGGTGGCATGGTTCGTACAAAGAGCGTTCTGAATATGATGATGATGTCATTCATCACTATAGGTATCGTGAGCATTCTCTGGGTTATTTATGGATTTGAATTGGCATTTGGACACGACGCAAATTCACCTTGGTACGGAAGTATTTCCTTTTCCGGACTAGGTGGCATGGTCAATGAATTTACAAATAATGGTGGCATCTATCCAATTCCTGTTTTGGTCTTTGCCGCATTTCAATTGATGTTTGCAATAATCACCCCAGCTCTTATTTCTGGAGCAATTGCTGATCGCGCGAAGTTCAGTGCATGGGCAGTCTTTGTAGCCATCTGGTCAACAATTGTTTATTTTCCCGTTGCACACTGGGTTTTTGCATTTGGCAACAAAGTTGGCGACACACTCACTGGTACAGGCTTTCTTGCAGGCAAAGGTCTTGAAGATTTTGCTGGTGGAACCGCAGTGCACATCAACGCAGGCGCTGCCGGATTAGCCCTTGCCATCATTCTTGGAAAACGAGTTGGGTGGCGCAAAGAATCAATGCGTCCTCATTCTTTGCCATTGGTGATGCTTGGAGCAGGACTCTTGTGGTTTGGATGGTTTGGATTTAATGCCGGGTCTTCTCTTGCTGCAAATGGCTTAGCTGGGCTTGCTTTCCTAAATACTCAGGTTGCCACCGCGGGAGCTTTGGTTGGATGGCTTCTTGTCGAGAAGATTCGAAATGGTCACCCTACTTCACTCGGTGCTGCATCAGGTGCTGTAGCTGGGCTTGTTGCTATCACTCCTGCGTGCGCATTTGTCGCACCATGGGCAGCAGTTGTAATCGGTTTCTTCGCAGGCATACTCTGCGCGTTAGCAGTGGGATTGAAGTACAAACTGGGATTTGATGATTCTCTTGATGTGGTGGGAGTCCACCTCGTAGGAGGAATCTGGGGTTCATTGGCAATAGGAATCTTTGGAACACATGTCGTCAACAGTGTTGGTATCGATGGCTTGCTCTACGGGGGAGGCGCCGCGCTACTGGGCAAGCAAGCTATCGGTGTAGGAATAGTGCTTGCCTATTCCTTTACTGTCACTCTCATCCTTGGATATGCAATCGAAAAAACGATTGGTTTTAGAATTAAGAAAGATGCCGAAGTTGAGGGCATTGACCTCAATGAGCATGCAGAGTCTGCTTATGAAATGACCGGATCATCACGAGGGGGTTCATCGCTATGAAACTAATTACTGCAATCTTGAAGCCATTTAAGTTAGAAGAAGTCAAAGATGCATTGCAGGCTCACGGCGTAACTGGAATGACAGTTTCTGAGGCAAGTGGGTTTGGAAGGCAACGTGGACACACTGAGGTATATCGCGGAGCGGAATACACAGTTGACTTGGTTCCTAAGGTGCGCCTTGAAGTACTGGTCGATGACAACGATGCCGCAGATGTTGTCAACGTAATTGTTAAAGCTGCGTCTACGGGAACTATCGGAGATGGAAAAGTTTGGACAACCACAGTTGATCAAGTTGTTCGAGTGCGCACTGGCGAACGTGGCAGTGACGCGATCTAAAAAGAGATCAAGATTTACGAAAGGAATACATGGGATCCAGAGAGCGTCGTGCGCGTTCTAATGAGAGAGATAGAGAACTTAGTGCTCTTCTAATTAAGTCACTCGACTCAATTAGTGGTTCCATCAGCCTAGAGGGAATAGCAATCGCCGCGGTTGGAGGGTATGGCCGCGGCGAGCTATCCCCGGGATCCGATCTCGATATTCTGATTGTGCATCAAGGTCAGTATCCGGAGACAATGCTCAATGAGATTGTCAATGCACTTCTCTACCCCCTGTGGGATCAGGGAATCAAAGTTGATTACTCGGTGCGAACTCGTTCTGAAACACGAGCCACTGCGAGGTTAGATATTCGAGTCGCACTTGGCCTACTTGATTTAAGAATAATTTCAGGTGACGCGCGGTTGCTTGAAGCCATCGCAAATGATGCACGGGAAGATTGGCGTACGCAATCGACTCAGTACTTACTTGCGCTTCGCCAAGCACAAAAAGACCGTCACAAACGTTCAGGCGAACTTGCTTATTTGCTCGAGCCGGATTTAAAAGAAGCTAGGGGAGGCTTACGCGATGCAAGTACTTTGCGCGCACTTCAAACAAGTGGGCTTGTGGACGTCGCACTAGAGAAAATTAGTCAGGCTGAGTCGTTGCTTATGAATGTTCGCGATGCGCTACATCTTTCAACTGGAAAAGATAAGGATCGACTTTTTTTTATAGAACAAGATCGTATTGCGCTCGATTTAGGATTTAAAGATGCCGATGCATTGATGGGAGCGGTTGCACACGCTGCGCGTTCGATTGATTATTGCCTTGAAATAACTTGGAATCGGATTGACCATAAAAAGAAAGGCTTTCTAGCAGGAAAGAAGAGCAGATCAAGAGAGGTGACACTTGGTAAGGGAGTTCGAGTTATCGCCGATGAAGTTACTTTTGATGTGGATGCAAGTGATCCGTTCCTAGCTATTCGTGCTGCTGCACTTGCCGCCCAACATGGGTTGCCTCTGTCGATCGAATCGAGCGCCGCTCTTGCTGAAGTAATTGTGGATCAAGGGACAGGAGTCTGGCCCCGCGAGGCGCGTGAAAATTTGGTGGCACTTATTGGCGCAGGACAATCAATGATTCCGGTCTGGGAAACCCTTGATCAAGAAGAGTTGCTATTTCATTGGCTTCCAGAATGGCGTGAAGTTCGATCACTTCCTCAGCGAAATGTATTGCATCGACATACAGTGGATCGGCACATGGTCGAGACGGCTGTATGCGCTGCCGCGCTCACACGACGAGTGCACCGACCAGATCTTCTTCTCATCTCCGCTCTTTTTCACGATATAGGTAAAGGCGATAGTGAGGATCACTCAATTCGTGGAGAGAGGCTCATTGCTCCACTTGTCACACGATTAGGTTTTCCACTCGCAGATATTGAGACTATTCAATTGTTGGTTCGCCATCACTTGCTCTTGCCTGCAACTGCAACACGGCGAGACCTTAACGACCCGGCAACAATCTCAACGGTCTTATCCGTGGTTCCTGACATAGAAACACTTGAGCTTCTTCACGCCCTGAGCATTGCCGATGGAGAAGCAACTGGGCGAGCTGCCTGGACAGATTGGAAAGCTGGCCTAGTAAGTGATCTAGTCTCGCGAGTGAAAGCTGCAATGTCAGGAAATACTATTGCTCGCCAGCCAGAATTTAGCGATGAACAGATTGCAATAGCCCATAGTGGTGTGCTGACAGTGAAGATTGAAGATCGAGGCAACGAATTCGCTATTGAAATTATTTCACCTGATAAGCCAGGACTTCTTTCAATAGTTTCAGGCGTGCTGCACTTAGCGAGACTAGATGTTCGGTCGGCACACACCCTTTCCTACGGCACAAGTGCTGTGATGAAATGGATTGTGCAGCCAGCACCGCACAGTCAGGTTCCTCATCAAGAGAAATTACAGAAGGAAGTTGAAGCTGCAATTCTTGATTCAAGTTCATTAGAAAGTCGAATTAACGAACGTATTGCCGCCTACGCGCAGTATCCATCAATACCCGTGCCGCCTCCGGAAATCGAGATTTTTGATGATGCTGCAACTTTTGCAACCGTGATTGAGATTCGTAGTCACGATAAACCAGCGCTTTTATTTAACATAGGAAGCGCCATTACTCGGTGCCAAATTGATATTAGGTCTGCAATCGTCACAACACTTGGCGCCGAAGCCATTGACACCCTATATGTGACTGAAATTTCAGGTGGCGCGCTAAGCCCCGTTCGAGCACTACAAGTTTCACAAAGGCTTGCCCAAATCTTGAGGTAACCTCACCCTATGTTCGATTCATTAACTTCTCGTTTTTCGAGTGCATTTTCTTCACTTCGCTCACGAGGAAAAATTTCTGCAAGCGATGTCGATGCTACATGCGTCCAAATGAGAGAAGCTTTACTAGAGGCAGACGTAGCGCTTCCAGTCGTTGAAGATTTTATTGAAGAAATTCGTACCCGATCTCTGGCTTTACTTCCCTCATTGCAGGCAGGATCTAATCAGGCTCAAGCTATTTTTGATGTTGTCAATGCTGAATTAACTCGAATCCTTGGAAGCGAAGCACGTCGCGTTCGTTTCTCGAAAAAACCTCCGACAGTGATCATGCTGGCTGGTTTACAAGGTGCGGGTAAGACAACACTTGCAGGCAAGCTTGCAAAATATTATGCCGATCAAGGAAATACTCCATTACTTGTTGCTTCAGATCTGCAGCGACCAAATGCAGTGACACAACTTCAAATACTTGGCCAAAGTATAGGTGTTCCTGTATTTGCTCCCGAAGAAGGAAATGGAAAAGGCAACCCGGTAAATGTTGCTACAGACGGAATTAAATATGCTAGTGCAAAACAATTTAATATGGTGATCGTTGATACTGCAGGTCGATTGGGTATTGATGGAGAACTGATGAATGAGGCAGTAGCCATCAGAGACGCCATTTCTCCTGATGAAATTTTATTCGTCGTTGATGCGATGATGGGCCAAGATGCAGTACGCACGGCGCAATCATTTCAAGAAGGTGTTGGCTTTGATGGCGTCGTACTTACTAAACTTGACGGTGATGCCCGAGGTGGTTCTGCGCTTTCAATTACTCAATTAACAAAGCGCCCCATCATGTTCGTTTCTACCGGAGAAAAAATAAGTGACTTCGATATTTTTTATCCAGATCGAATGGCATCAAGGATTTTGGGTCTAGGAGATGTTGCCACGCTTGCCGAACAGGCTAAAAAAGCTTTTGACCCCGCGACAAGTGCGAAACTGGAAGAGAAATTTTCTTCGGGTGAAGATTTCACGCTAGAAGATTTTCTAGAACAGTTACAGGCAATGTCGAAGATGGGTTCAATGTCGAAAATGCTCGCAATGCTTCCAGGGGCAGCTTCAATGAAAAAGCAGATCGAGAATTTTGACGAAGGCGAACTTGTCCGAACTCGAGCTATTGTTCAATCAATGACCCCTACCGAACGTCGAGATATAAAGGTTCTCAATGGTTCACGGCGAGCGCGAATTGCGCTGGGAAGTGGGCGAGCGGTCTCCGAGGTAAATTCTCTTGTTGAGCGATTTTCGTTGGCCCAGAAGGCCATGAAGGCCATGCGAGGCGGCTCTATGCCTGCTGGTATGGCCATGCCTGCTGGTATGGGTGCATCTGTAGGTAAACCCAAGCAGGTCCCGACAAAGAAGAAATCAAAATCGGGCAACCCGGCCAAACGCGCCCTCGAGGAGCGTTCGTAGTTCGCGATTTCACCTTTGCGCCTCTAGATGGCAGAATTACCCTTCTGTGACGGGGCCCTCTACCCCCGAAACATCCAAGTCCATCGTTGGGCCAGAAATAGTTGCGCACCCCGCTGCAATGAATCTTGCTTGACATACATTTACAGGAGTACAAGTTCCTTGGCTACAAAAATTCGTTTAATGCGCATGGGCAAGATCCGCACACCCTTTTATCGCGTTGTAGTGACAGATTCTCGCAAAGCTCGTAACGGACTTTCCATTGAAGAAATTGGCCGTTATGTTCCAGGACAAGAGCCTTCACTTATTGAGATTAATTCTGCTCGCGCGCTTTATTGGCTCGGAGTCGGTGCCCAGCCATCATCAGCAGTAGAGGCGTTGCTAAAAATTACAGGAGATTGGCAAAAGCACAAGGGTCTTCCAGGAACTGAGGGAACCCTTCGCGTTGCAGCTCCACGCGTGCATAAGAGCGTTGCTTACGAAGCAGCTGTTAAGCATGCAATGGATGAACCAAAAGAAGGCGCCACAACTCTTAAGAAGAAGGCACAAGAGAAGTTGGCAGCTAAAGCTAATCCAGTTGTAGTTGAAGAAGCAGTTGTTGAAGCACCTGCAGTTGTTGAAGATGTGATTGCTGAAGAAGCAGTTGTTGAAACTCCAGCAGTTGTTGAAGAAGCAGTTGTAGAAACTCCAGCCGAAGAGCCTGCAGTCGAGACGGCGCAATAACAATGATGGATGAAGCCCTAGAGCATTTAGTTAAGGGAATCGTCGACAATCCTGAAGATGTTATCGTCAAGGAAAAAACACACCGTCGAGGTACAACACTTGAGGTGCGAGTCAATCCGGAAGACATTGGCAAGGTCATTGGTCGCAACGGCCGCACTGCCAAAGCGCTACGCACTGTAGTGAGCGCTATTGCAGGCCGTACAGTTCGCGTCGATCTCATCGAGACCGACGAGGCTCGCTAACTTTCCTCTGATGCGTTTACTTGTGGGGCGAATAGGTCGTGCCCACGGAATTCTTGGTGAAGCCACCATTGAACTCCGTACCGACGAACCCGAAAATCGGTTCGCGGTCGGTGCGACCTTATTTACCGAGACTGACAAAACTCTCACAGTTGTTTCAGGGCGCGTTCATAATGGAATTTTGCTTTTAGGTTTTGACGGCATTAAGGATCGCAATGCAATCGAAAAACTTAAAGACACGTTGATGTACGCCGAAGTTGATATTGATGCCCCCTCTGAAGATCCAGATGATTATCACGTTCTTCAGTTAATTGGTTGCATTACCTATCGTGAAAACGGTGAGAAATTTGGCGAAGTTACAGATGTGATCAATCTTCCAGGTCAGGACTTGCTTGCTATAAAAACTGAAAAAGGCGAAGTTCTCATTCCTTTTGTCCATCAATTAGTACCAACAGTAGATATTAAGGAAAAGCGAATAGTGGTTAATCCTCCAGAAATTTTTGGAGATATCGATGAAAATTGATGCTGTGACAATATTTCCTCAGTATCTTGAACCGCTTCAATTGTCGCTATTGGGAAAGGCGCAAAGCGAGGGTCTCGTGGAAATAACAATTCATGACCTTCGAAGCTTTGCAACCGATAATCATCATAGTGTTGACGACACCCCATACGGTGGTGGAGCTGGAATGGTCATGAAAGCACAGGTGTGGGGCGAGGCTCTAGATCCACTCATCACCCCCGACACTGATCTAATTATTTTGACGCCAGCAGGAAAGAAATTTGACCAACCAATGGCGCAGTCATTTGCGCGTGCACGGCATTTAGTTTTTGCCTGCGGTAGATATGAAGGCATAGATGATCGAGTTCGAATGTACTACTCCCAATCTGAATTTATGGAACAAAATATTCGAGTCCATGAAGTATCTATCGGAGATTATGTTCTGGGTGGTGGAGAGGTTGCTGCGATGGTAATAATCGAAGCAGTAACTCGCCTCATTCCCGGCGTTCTTGGCAATCCAGAATCTATAGTTGAAGAGTCACATATGGCGGAAGGATTTCTTGAATATCCAAACTTCACCAAACCATCACAGTGGAGGGGCATCCCCGTACCCGAGATACTCCTCAGCGGAAACCACGGTGAAATTGATAAGTGGCGAGCAACACAGGCTGATTTACGTGCGAAAAAGAACGTATAACTAGTCAGTAACCTCTTAAAAGCCCTACGGTGAGCACATGACTTCGGACTCCAAAGCGATTCAATCGCGACTCATTCGCGACCTTGAACCGGTTGTGGGCATCGAACTCGAGCGCCACCTAAGCATTCAGAAAAATTGGTATCCACACGAGTATGTTCCGTGGAGTGAAGGACGCACCTATGCCGGTCCACTCAATGGTGATGCGTGGGAAGCGAAAGATTCTCGTTTGACACCTGTTGCTCAGGATTCGTTAGTTCTTAATTTACTCACTGAAGATAATTTACCGAGTTATCACACTGAAATTGCCCTCTCAATGGGGCGCGATGGCGCATGGGGTAACTGGATTGAACGATGGACTGCCGAGGAAGCTCGCCACAGTATTGTGATTCGAGATTATTTGATGGCGACTCGTGGCGTCGATCCGTATGAATTGGAAGACCTTCGGATGGCACATATGTCGTTGGGCTATCAAACGCCGTATGAAAATGACATGTTGCATACAATTGCATATGTTTCATTTCAGGAACTAGCTACCCGAATTTCGCATCGCAATACAGGAAAAATTTCAGATGACCCAATTGCCGAGTCAATGATGCAACGAGTCGCTTTGGATGAGAACCTGCACATGATTTTCTATCGTAATACTTTAAACGCAGCTCTTGATTTAGAGCCAGATGCCGCAATGCGCGCGATAACAGATGTTGTGACTAATTTCGACATGCCTGGAGCCAATATGCCAGGGTTTGGACGCAAAGCAGTTCAGATTGCATTGGCTGGAATATATGACATGCAACAACACCTTGATGAAGTAATCGCTCCCGTGCTTCGTGCTTGGAATGTTTTTGAACGCACTGATCTCACTGAGGTTGGACTCAAAGCGAGAGAAGAACTTTCAGAATTTCTATCGAAGACGCGAGCTGAGTCAGATCGTTTCAACGAGAAGAGAGATCATCATTTTGAGAGGCTTATCGCCCGAGGACAAGAGCCAATTCGTATCCAAAAATGAGTGCGCGCGTACTATTTATAGAGCATGACTACGTCAGCGAAGGTGGGCCAATCTGGGCTCAATTCGAAAAACGAGGATATGAAATTTCTCGTTTTATTATCGTTGGCAAGGAAGATATTTCCGAGCCGAACGTTTCACCAATCTGGCCTGATTTATTAACTTTCGACGTCATTGTTGTGATGGGCGCTCCCTATGGCGCCTATGAGGATGAACGAATCGGAAATTGGTTAATTCCAGAGTTGCAGAAAATGAAGGAAGTACACAACGCTGGAATCCCAATTCTAGGCATTTGCTTCGGGGCACAGCTCATGGCTCGAGTTCTTGGTGGTTCAGTAGCCAGAGCTCCTCGCGGGGAACTTGGGTGGTATGAAATTGAGAGCGATGATAGAGAGTTGATACCAACAGGACCATGGTTTCAATATCACTGGGATCGCTTTACTGTGCCACCAGGGGCAACCGAGGTGGCTCGAAATGATTTATGTTCGCAAGCATTTTTCTTTGGTCGCACACTAGGAGTGCAATTTCATCCTGAAATTGATCTGCACGTCCTTGATTTATGGCTGGAGATGGAAGGCGGATGCGCCGAAGTGGAGAGTGAAGGCGTTGACGTGAAGGCTCTTCGAGAGCAAACCAAGGGAATAGAAAATGAAACAAATCAGCGCGGTTACGATTTAGTTGATCAATTTCTTGATCGAATCGCAACCGCGCCAATTAAAAGCGCCTAATTTATTTTACATATCTAATGGAGTCACATACGCTCCAGAGATTCCTCCATCAACAAGGAAGTTTGAAGCAGTAATAAATGAAGAATCATCACTAGCCAAGAAAGCAACAGCTGCTGCAATTTCTGTATCGTCAGCAAATCGACCCATTGGAATATGAACTAGTCGTCGAGCTGCTCGTTCCTTATCTTTTGCAAATAACTCCTGGAGAAGTGGTGTATTTACAGGCCCAGGCGAGAGAGCATTAATGCGGATACCTTCACGAGCGAACTGCACTCCCAATTCACGACTCATGGATAACACTCCACCCTTAGAAGCGGTATAGGCAATCTGGGATGTTGCTGCTCCCATAGTGGCTACGAATGAAGCAGTGTTAATAATGGAACCCTTGCCAGCTTTTTGCATGTATGGGAGTACATATTTACAGCAGAGAAAAACAGATGTTGTGTTTACGCGTAGAACTCTCTCCCACGCATCTAAACCTGTTGTCAAAATGGAGTCATCATCAGGGGGAGATATGCCAGCATTATTAAATGCGATATCAATGCGACCGTAGGTGTCAAAGGCAACTTTGTACATATTTTCAACTTCGGCTGAATTTGTTACATCTGCTTTAACAAAGATTCCTCCTGTCACATCTGCCGCAGCCTGGCCTGATTCAGAATTCATATCCACTGCAACAATCTTCGCACCCTCACTTGCTAGGCGCTTGGCTGTTGCCAATCCAATTCCACTTCCGGCGCCAGTTATAACTGCAACTCGACCTTCAAGACGTTTAGTCATGTACATGTTCCTTTTCTGTTGTAGATGTGTGTGCGGAGGAGAATTGAATTAATCTTGAGATATAAATACGTTCTTCACTTCGGTGAATGAATCAAGTGCGTCCGGTCCAAGTTCTCGACCTAAACCGGATTGTTTGTATCCACCAAATGGAGTCCAGAAACGAACAGAAGAGTTGGAGTTGACCGAGAGCGCACCTGTTTCTACACCACGCGAAACACGAAGGGCGCGTCCAATATCTCTCGTCCAGATAGATCCAGATAGGCCATATTCACTGTCGTTAGCCATAGTAATAGCTTCTGATTCATCATCAAATGTCATGACAGAGACGACAGGGCCGAAAATTTCCTCGCGCCAGGATCGAGATTGAGTATTTTTTGGAAGCAACACAGTTGGTGGCATCCAATATCCAGGGCCACTTGGCGCTGTGCCAGTAAAGGCAACTGGTTCATCGAGAAAAGATTCCACCGCGTTAAATTGCTTCTTAGAAATGAGTGGACCCATATCGGCAGTCGCAAGATTGGGATCTTCAACTCGGAACTTCTTAACTGCGATTTCGAAATGTTCCATGAAGGAATCAAATGCTGATTTTTGTACAAGTATCCGGGACCGCGCACAGCAATCTTGTCCGGCATTATCAAAAACTGCACCGGGGGCACCTGCGGCAGCTTTCGCGATATCGGCATCTGCGAAAATAATATTAGAACTTTTTCCACCGAGTTCAAGTGTTACTCGTTTTACTTGATCCGCACAGCCCGCCATAATTGATTTACCAACTGAGGTAGAACCTGTAAAAACAACTTTTCTAACTAGAGGATGTGTCACGAAACGATTTCCAACGATACTTCCTTTTCCAGGGAGAACGTTAAAGACGCCTTCTGGAATTCCAGCTTCGAGAGCCAATTCAGCTAATCGAATAGCGCTCAATGGGGTGTACTCGGCGGGCTTAATAACAACGGTATTGCCCGCGGCAAGGGCTGGTGCAAATCCCCAGCCTGCTATTGGCATTGGAAAATTCCAGGGAACAATTATTCCAACAACACCAAGCGGTTCTTTAAAAGTGATATCAATTCCACCGGGGACTGGAATTTGTCGACCGAATAACCTTTCAGGTGCGGCTGCAAAATACATCAAGGTATTAGCAACGTTATCCGCCTCCCACAGAGCATTGCCACGCGTGTGACCCGCATTAGTAATTTCAATCTGTGCAAGTTCTTCTCGATGCGCGGAGACAACTTCGGAGAAACGCCTTAATAAGCGTGCGCGATCACCGGGCGCGATGGTGCGCCAGGATTCAAATGCTTTCGATGCCTGTGCAATAACGGCATCGGTTTGTTCAAGATTTAGAAGAGCCACTGTAGTAACAACAGATTCATTTGCTGGATTAATTACGTCATAGGTGAGAGACACAGAATTTAAGACCTTTCGAAGTTGCGGAAGAGTTCCCAATCGGTAATAGCTTTGCCATAGGCAGATATTTCCACCCGAGCATAATTTGCGTAGTGTGCTTGTACTTCAGCACCAAAAGTTTCCTTAATCCACGCACTGTTTTCCCATAGATCAAGGGCTTCCTGCATAGAAGAGGGAACGCGTGGAGAGTCCGATGCGTAGGCATTACCCTGAAATGCCGGCTCAAGTGCGAGTTTCTTTGTGACGCCATCAAGTCCTGCAGCGATAATTCCAGCCACTGCAAGATATGGATTGACATCGCCACCTGGAATACGATTTTCAAGTCTTAAGCTAGCGCCACGTCCTACAAGACGAAAAGCGCATGTGCGATTATCTCGGCCCCAACGAATTGCGGTCGGAGCAAATGAACCAGGAACATATCGCTTATATGAATTTATATTTGGCGCAAAAAGTAGTGAGAGTTCGCGCATATGCATTAATTGACCGGCAATGAATTGGCGACCAATGTCGCTCATCCCGTGCTCTGTATCTGCATCATCTGTCATAACCATTGAACCGTCGAGACCTCGGAAAGAGAGATGAATATGGGAGGAATTTCCTTCACGGTCATTTGGTTTTGCCATAAATGAAAGTGCGTACCCCATTTCAGAAGAAATCTCTTTGGCTCCATTTTTATAAATGACATGATTATCGCAATTTGAGAGTGCATCTGAATATTTAAATGCAATCTCATGCTGGCCTAGGTTGCATTCGCCTTTAGCTGATTCAACCGTCATTCCTGCAGCAGCCATATTGAGGCGAATCTCCCGAAGCAGTGGTTCGATTCGAGATCCGCCTAGAATCGAATAATCAACGTTGTATTGATTCACTGGAGTGAGATTGCGATAAGCCTTGTCCCACGCTTCTTCGTAAGTGTCTTTATATACAACAAATTCTAGTTCAGTTCCACACATTGCTTGCATGCCAGCATTCTTCAGATTCTCAATCTGCTTGCGAAGGATTTGTCTGGGAGATGCGACTACAGGGGAGTGGTCAAGCCAATTAACATCGGCAAGAACGAGTGCTGCGCCTTCTTGCCATGGAATTAAACGCAAAGTGTCAAAATCTGGAGCGAGTTCAAAATCGCTGTAACCACGTTCCCATGAAGACATTTCATACCCTTGAACTGTATTCATATCCATGTCGACAGCTAGGAGATAGTTGCAGCCCTCCGTGCCGTGCTTGAGTACTTCATTAAGAAAGAAATCACCGTGGATTCTTTTACCAGTGAGCCTTCCTTGCATGTCAGTCATTGCAACTACGACTGTGTCTATTGCACCTGATTCGATTGCTGCACGAAGTTCACCAATAGATAAGTTACTCATTGGGTGACACTACCAATTCGTCAACCCAATTTCTATAGAGAAAAACCCCTCTACAAAAATTGCAGAGGGGTTTTTCTTTTTAGTAGAGGCTATTTATGCATCAATAGTGCGCTTTGGTCCAGTGAACCAGTTTTTAACTGAGAGGTGCCACCAAATCCAGAGCAGGATGAGTGCGCCACCAGTAATCAGAGGAGCATAATTTACAGCTGTCCAGGTAAAGTCCTTATTTCCTGGAGTTCCAGCTGGAGAGAATGGAAGCACAAAGTACACAGAAATAATTGCAATTTCTGCAACAGCAACAATTCCCATCCACTTGTATTTCTTTCCTAGGTTCCATTGACCGACCTTAAATGAATCTCCAGCCTTGAGGCGAAGATAAATTGGAATCAAGAATGCGAGATACAAACTAATCACGCAGACTGAAACAACGGCGTAAAATGCTGTTGGTGCACCCGTCGGGCTCTTCCATAATGCTGGAAGGGTGAGAATCACGCCAAGAACTGAAGAAATCAAAACAGCATTTACAGGAATATGATGCTTATTGACTTTCTTCCAACGATTTCCTCCGGGTACTGCTCCGTCACGGGAGAATGCATACATCATTCGTGAACACGATGTAAGGCAAGCTGTCACACAGAAAATCTGCCCTGCAGTGGTGATAATCATGACCAACTTAAATAGCGCGCCTCCACCAAGTGCTGTGTAAAGAACTGCGATAACAGATCCGCCACCGAAGGGGTTAACTTCTGGGTCAAATGAACTAATCACATCAACTTTAGTTGCTGCAAATAAGAAAGCCATCAACAGGATGTATCCACCGATTGCTGAATAGAAGATTGACTTCCAAATTCCTCGAGCTGCTGACATATGAGCGTCTTGAGTTTCTTCAGATAAGTGAGCAGATGCGTCAAAGCCAGTAATGGTGTACTGAGTGAGCAAGAATCCAAGTGGCAATACGTAGAGCCAGTATGAATTGTCACCAAATCCTGAGCTATTTATTTTAGTTGTAAACATCCAGGAGAGTGTTTGATGCTCCGAAGGAGCAAATACCAAGATACCGACAACAATAGCTGCGCCAAATACGTGCCACCACACTGAAATATTGTTGACGACCGCGAGTAAATGTCCGCTATACACATTGATCAAGGTAATGAAGGTCATGATCGCAATGAATAAGAAGAATTGTTGCTTGATGTAATCCCCGCCAAGGAAATTTACATAACTTGGGAATTGCGAGCCCAAAATTACGTTAAGGAAGCTTGCCGCTCCATAACCAACTGATGCTGTCACTGAAACGAGGCCAATGAGGTTGAGCCATCCGGTGTAGTAACCGGCCTTTGCTCCGCCTAATTTGGAAGCCCACCAGTAAATACCACCCGAAGTTGGATATGCCGAAGCAAGTTCTGACATGCAAAAACCGATTATAAGAATAAAGAGGGAAATAAGGGGCCAGCCAATTGAAATTGCTACGGGACCGCCGTTATTCCACGCTTGAGCAAAAGTTGTGAAACAACCAGCCAAGATAGAGATGATTGAGAAAGAGATCGCGAAGTTCGAAAAGCTGCTCCAACTTCGATTGAGCTCCTGTTTGTAACCGAGCTCTGCTAAGCGTTTTTCATCATCGTTTAAGATAGTCAAGATATACTCCTCCTGAAGCCTCTTTTATCGCAGGTCATTTAACCTGCGATAGATGGTGCTGAATCGGTTGGGGATACCGAGGTAGCATTTCTACTTCATAGTGTGACGTGTGCGATAGGGGTTTTAGGTAAAATGTGTCGATTAATGGGCTACGTGTCGAAAGAGAAAAGCACCTTTGATTCGGTCGTGGGGGCTGATTTTGAGGAGTTTGTAACCCTTTCCTCCGTTCATTGCGATGGTTGGGGCGTCGCGACGATTAACCGTGATGAGCTCCTACCGCATGTGGAAAGAGCCGCCGAGGCTGCTGTCGAGAGTGAAACTTTTGATGATGTCATACATGGCAATTCCAGTGATGGTGGACTCTTGCACCTTCGTTGGGCAACCAAGGGTCTTCCAGTAAATGAAAACAATACACACCCGTTTGCCTATAAAGATTTTTCTTTTATTCACAACGGCGCACTCTTTCCACCAGAGGCGCTAGAGCCATCGATACGACCAGATTTATTGCCTCTGATAAAAGGTGATACTGATAGCGAGAGATATTTCTATTTCCTTGTTACCAAAATCGAAGAACTCGGTCTCGTAGAAGGTTGCAAGGCTGCAGTTAATTTCATAAGAGCATCGGTAGATTACTCAAGCATTAATGCAATGGTGATGACTGAAAACTCTTGGGTAGTTATCTGTGAATTTCATCCTGATCGCGCTCCGGACTGGGCACCAGATGATTACTATGAATTGAAATATAAGCAGAGCAGCGAAGGAGTACTTGTCGCCTCCACAGGTTGGAATCAACCAGGCTGGGAGATTTTGCCACATCACACCATGCTCGTTGTCGATCGTTCTGCACTCTCCGCTGAGGTCATAGCGCTGTAGTACTCAGGTTAAGATTGGAACTATGACGCGCACTTACACAGTCCATACATATGGCTGTCAGATGAATGTGCACGATTCCGAACGTATCTCAGGTTTACTTGATGCTGCTGGACACATTCCAGCACCTGAAGGAACCGACGCTGACATAATCGTTTTTAACACATGTGCGGTTCGAGAAAATGCCGATAACAAACTCTATGGAAATCTCAGCTTCTTGGCCCCGAAGAAGAAAGCTAACCCCTCTCTGCAAATTGCTGTTGGAGGCTGTCTTGCTCAAAAAGATCAAGACACTATTTTAAAGAAAGCTCCGTACGTTGACGTTGTATTTGGAACACATAATGTCGGGTCTCTACCTGTGTTGCTTGAAAGAGCACGAATAGAGGAAGAATCTCAAATTGAAATTCTGGAATCGCTTGAGCATTTTCCTTCCACGTTACCTGCGAGACGACATTCCGCATATTCAGCGTGGGTTTCCGTCTCAGTCGGATGCAATAACACATGCACATTTTGTATTGTTCCCACACTTCGAGGTATTGAAAAAGATCGACCAGCGCAAGATATTCTCACTGAAGTGCGTGCGCTAGTTGATCAGGGCGTAATTGAAGTGACTTTGCTTGGTCAAAATGTGAATGCCTACGGAGTTGATTTTGGGGACAAGGGTGCATTTGCTCAGTTAATTCGAAACTGTGGAAAAATTGGTGGACTTGAAAGAGTTAGATTCATGTCACCACACCCACGCGACTTCACAGATGATGTGATTGAAGCAATGGCAGAAACTGCCAACGCTATGCCACACCTTCATATGCCGTTGCAGTCGGGTTCAGATCGAATTTTGCAGATGATGCGTCGCTCTTATCGAACGGATCGTTATCTTGGAATTCTAGATCGCGTACGTACTGCAATTCCTCTCGCTTCAATCACGACAGATATCATCGTTGGATTTCCTGGTGAAACAGATACAGATTTTCAAGCAACACTTGATCTAGCTACGCAGGCTCGATTCGCAGCTGCCTACACATATCAATATTCAATTAGACCTGGGACGCCTGCGGCAACTATGCCTGATCAGGTGAGCGCCGAAGTAGTTGGCGAAAGGTATACCCGTTTACACGAACACCAACAGAAGATATCTCTTTCGGTTAATTCAGAAGCAATCGGCAAAACGATGAAAGCACTTGTTGCCGATCATGAGGGTCGCCGAGATTTCCGAGAGTCACGCCTTACAGGTAAGACCGAGGATTTTAGACTCGTACATTTCGGAAACGAAAATGATGCGCGCCCTGGCGATATTGTGGAAGTACATATTACAGAGGCGTCTGCTCACTACCTTATTGGAGATGGTGGGAAGATTTCGCGCACAAAAGGCGGCGACGCATTTGAAGCGCGCAACAAGAAGAGCAATGACGAGCGGGTTCTTTTGGGAATGCCAGCTATACGTTTATGAGCATTATTGTCATTTGCGGGGCAACGGCGACCGGAAAAAGTGGCCTTAGTATTGAATTGGCGCAACGTCTAGATGGTGAAATTATTAATGCCGACTCGATGCAAATCTATAAAGGCATGGATGTCGGAACTGCAAAATTAAATATCGAGGAACGCAGTGGGATTACCCACCATATGTTAGATATCTTGGATGTAAATCAAGATGCAACAGTCGCCTGGTATCAAGAAGAGGCCAGAAAGTGCGTTGATGACATAGTCTCAAGATCCAAGACAGCGATAATAGTTGGCGGTACTGGTCTTTATATTAAATCAATTCTCGATGATCTCAATTTTCCAGATACTGATCCCGATGTGCGATCGGCTCTTAACAAGGAGGCCGAAGATATTGGCGCTGCAGCTCTTTTTGATCGATTGAAGAAGTTAGACCCTGCCGCAGCCATTGCAATAGATTCACTGAATGTTCGCCGAGTAATTCGTGCTTTAGAAGTTATAGAAATTACTGGAAAACCATTTACTGCAAATTTGCCGCATAAAAATAGCACTCGCTATCCACACGCTATGCAGTTTGGCCTTGTTATGGACCGTCAGCTGCTTTCTGAGAAGATCTCACTCCGGGTGGATCAGATGTTTGAGCAAGGCCTAATCAATGAAGTAGATGACCTACTTGAGGCTGGGCTTACGCAAGGTAGGACCGCTCAAAGAGCACTGGGATATGCCCAAGTTATTAAATATCGATCTGGTGCAATCTCACTGGATGAAGCGATTGAGGAGACCAAACGAGTCACGCGCCAATATGCAAGGAGGCAGGAGACATGGTTCTCGCGCGATGCTCGAATTAAGTGGATATCACCGATTCAAAACCGAGTACAGGTTGTTTTGAACGCCCTGGCGAGTAAATAAAAAGGACTAAACTTCACCCTAATGACTAATAAATTTATTGGTACGTACGGCCATGGAACGCACAATGATTTCGTACTCATATTTGATCCAGATGACGAGATTTCTATCACTACCGCTCAAACTATTGCCATATGCAATCGTGAAACTGGTATTGGAGCCGATGGATTAATCCGCATCACTCGTCGTGATGGCGCGTGGTTTATGGATTATCGCAATTCCGATGGGTCGATTGCTGAAATGTGCGGCAACGGAATACGAGTCATGGCTCGATACTTAGTTGAACGTGGACATCAACCTGAAGGAATTTTTGCGATTAATACTCGCGATGGGCTCAAGCACTTACGAGTTCCTATGACAGAGGATATTTCAGTTAATATGGGAACCGTTTACGATGAGAGCGAAGAAATCACAGCAGCGACAAATGGTCACATCTGGAATGGTTACAACATCAGCGTAGGCAACCCGCACGCTGTCGTTTTTGTGGAACATCTAGGAGATGTCGGCCCCATGAATGAACCTCCGATAGTGCGGCCAAAGGATTCATACCCCGAGGGGGTCAACGTGGAATTTGTAGAAATTATCGATTCTCACGAATTGAAAATGCGAGTATACGAAAGAGGAAGTGGTGAAACTCGCTCATGCGGAACAGGGACATGTGCTGTTGCACTTGCTGCAACAATCAAATCGGGTGCTCGATTACCAGCGCATTGGATAATTAATTCTCCAGGTGGGCGTTTAGAAGTTGATATAGATGGACATTCAAACGCTACATTGACGGGACCAGCCCTACTTATAGGTGATCATGATCTGACACCATTTCTTTCATGACTGACAAACCCCTTCGCGATGAAGGCACTTTTGAGGCACTGCTTCGTGAGAGCGCACGAGTTGCTGCTGACTTCGATGCTGATGAAAACGAATTCGAGGTTGAAGCACAACCCGACCTCGCTGACCGGCATGCACTTCGAAGGGTAAAAGGGTTCTCAACAGAACTTCAAGATATTTCCGAGGCGGAGTACCGCCAACTTCAATTAGAACGCGTAGTACTGGTCGGCGTATGGACTGAAGGAACTGCGCTGATGGCAGAAAATTCTTTGGCAGAACTAAAAGCTCTTGCAGAAACGGCGGGTTCAGAAGTTTTAGAAGGCCTCATTCAACGTCGAGATAAACCGGATCCCGCGACATATATCGGTTCAGGAAAAGTGATTGAGTTGCGTCAAGTCGTGGCTGCAACTGGTGCGGACACAGTTATTTGTGATGGTGAACTTTCTCCATCACAACTTAGGCAACTAGAAGAGAAAGTTAAAGTAAAAGTTGTTGATCGAACCGCGCTTATCCTTGACATATTTGCCCAACACGCAAAGAGCAAGGAAGGCAAGGCACAAGTAGAGCTTGCTCAAATGTCCTACCTCCTTCCACGACTGCGAGGTTGGGGAGGTTCGCTATCGCGTCAGGTCGGAGGTCGCGCAGCAGGCGGTGCAGGTATTGGGGGACGCGGCCCAGGTGAAACAAAAATTGAAACCGATCGCCGCCGTATCCGAGATAAAATGGCAAAACTCAAGCGAGAAATTGCTGAAATGAAAGTATCACGCGACACCAAAAGGGCTGAGCGAAAGCGTCACAATATTCCATCGGTTGCAATTGCTGGTTACACCAATGCAGGCAAATCTTCGTTACTCAATAAATTAACAAATGCAGGAGTACTCGTCGAAAACGCTTTATTTGCGACTCTGGATCCCACGGTAAGAAAATCTCAAACTGCTGACGGTCGTATTTATACCTTGACTGACACTGTTGGATTTGTTAGGCACCTACCCCATCAACTCATTGATGCCTTCAAGTCAACACTTGAGGAAGTGGCCGATGCGGATGTGATCGTTCATGTAGTAGATGGTTCACATGCTGACCCTTTTGAGCAGATACGAGCGGTACGACAGGTAATTGATGAAATTGGTGGCTCCCAGATTCCAGAAATTATTGCGATAAATAAAGTAGATATTGCAGACCCAGAAATCGTCATGGAGATCTTGAGAAAAGAAAGCAATAGCTACGCCTTCTCGGTACGTACCGGTTTTGGAATAGACGGCCTTATTTATGCGATTGAAAAATCACTTCCCAGACCTCGCATTGAAATTAGGGCTGTTCTTCCCTATGACAGAGGGGACCTGGTTAATGCAATTCACGAACACGGTGAAATTCTCCTAGAGAATTACCTGCCAGAAGGTACCCAGATTCATGCACGAGTTGACGCTGCATTAGCCAAAGTGATCAATGACCTACTGGGCTAGCCCCCTTTGTGAGGAATAAATCAGGAGCTGAGCGTGTTGTAACAAGCAAAGTTGGCAAAAATGCGCGATTATGCGCCCGCTTGGTAAAAAAAGTTTTATCCGTTCGATTATTTGGAAAGTAGGTGAGAGCAGTGGCAACAGATTACGACACACCCCGAAAGACCGATGAGGAACTCCACGAGGAGTCGTTAGAAGAGCTCAAGGCGCAACGTGTTGATGCTCAATCCGGTCAAATTGATGTGGATGAAGCGGAGGCTGCCGAGACTCTTGAGCTTCCTGGCGCTGACCTATCTGGCGAAGAGTTATCTGTACGTGTTGTTCCTAAGCAAATCGATGAATTTACATGTTCGCGATGCTTCTTAGTCCATCACATCACTCAATTAGCAAAAGGTGAAGGCGCAAAAGCTGTTTGCAAAGAATGTTTCTAGTTTTTTAAAATAGCTATTAATTCATCTGCACGTGATGTTGAAACTAGCCAATATGGAGTGGGATCTCTCGAGTCGTTGAGCGCAATTTTGATCCCCTCTGAAACCCAAAAACGAATTTCTAAGTGTGCGGCAGGATCGATATCTCTCGTTCGCGCACGGCGCATATCTGCTGCACTCAGGCTCTCACAGTGCCCCAAATAGCTTATGTCTATCTGGGCATTTCCAATTCGCAATTGGCTTCCTACGACCTCTATAACTAAAGCGAAGATAAACCAGATAAAAACGAGAGTCCCCGTGAGCACCACTAAGGAAATAAGAGCAGCCAAATTGCCAAGCGCTGCCCAGATGGCAATAACTAAAGAGAGAAAAAAGAAGTAAAAAAGAGCAAGTAACCATATGGGGGGCCGTTGTACTTCTCTAAAACGCATGGAGGCCACGCTACATCATGAAAAAAATGGGCGCGATGCGCCGCAAGCCAGTAATCTAGGGACTATGAGCAGAGTCGCAAGCACCATTCCTCCCGAGGGATCTACTGTGCCGCCAAGACATCCAAAAGCTCCCGAGGCTGGTACACGAATTCCTTCTCACTTTGGACATTGTTTCGGATGCGGCGAGCTCCACCCAACTGGATTGCATCTAGTTGCACACGCAGGTGTTGGTCTTGATATCACTGCTGAATTTACTGTTACCGAGAATCATCAAGGGGCTCCAGGCTTGGCACATGGTGGTTTACTTTCATTGGCTTTCGATGAGGCACTTGGAAAACTCATGTGGTTACTTCGAGCACCTGCTGTGACTGCACGATTAGAAACTGATTTCCTCAAACCAGTTCCAATGGGATCCACTCTTTTCATTAGCGCACGCATAACTGGTCAAGTTAATAGAAAAGTTTATTGCGAGGCAGTGGGTCGCTTAGAAGGACCTGAAGGCGTTATCGCTGTTCGTGCTGCTGCTTTGTATGTCATTGTCCCCATGAGTCACTTTCTTGAAAATGCACCCAAGGAATATATTGAACACATATCAAAGACGCCTGAAATTCTTGCCTTCGTCGATTCTGAATTTGAAATTAACCCATGAGTGTTGACATCCTTATCACGCGGCTTAATCCAGACGTTCCGCTGCCCACCTATGCAAAGGGCGGCGACGCTGGAGCTGATTTAGTTACGTGTAGTGATGTGACCCTTGCACCAGGGGAGAGAGTGCTCGTTCCGACAGGCATAGCAATCGCAATGCCCGATGGCTATGTTGCATTTGTTCATCCTCGTTCGGGGCTAGCAATCAAATATGGGGTATCAATCGTGAACTCTCCGGGCACAATCGATGCTGGGTATCGTGGAGAGATTCAAGTTATTTTAATTAACCATGACAGATTTGAAAGCGTCTCCTTCGCAAAGGGAGAGCGAATTGCGCAATTAATTATTCAGAAAGTAGAGAAAGCCCACTTCATTGAAGTTCAAGACCTTCCAGGGTCTGGACGTGGAGTAGGCGGATTTGGATCGACGGGGAAAAAATGAGTGAAGCACACGCGGATCGCGCCAAAGTTATGGAAGCCCTTGGGGGAAAAAAGGGAATTCTTGATTCAGGTTTTCCCTCCATCGTTTTTCTCATTGCCTTTAACGTAACCCATGATTTACGCAATTCCTTATACAGCGCAGTGTTTACCTCGGTTATTTTAACAATCCTTCGCCTGGCACGTCGAGATACCATTCAGCACGTAATCTCAGGATTTATTGGTGTCGCTTTTTGTGCCTACCTTGCAAATCGCACGGGTAATGCAAATGATTTTTTTCTTCCTAAATTTTTAACCAATCTTGTTTATGGAACGGTTTATCTCATTGGCAATGTCATTGGATGGCCCATACTGGGGCTCGTACTTGGACCGATTTTGGGGGAGAATCTACTCTGGCGAAATCATCCAGAGCGCAAGAGAGCCTACGTAAGAGCTGGATGGCTATGGGTAGGAATTTTTTATCTTCGCCTTGCAGTACAGGTTCCTATTTACCTATCTGGACCAGAGAATTTAAATCTTCTCGGTACTGTCAATCTTGCGATGGGTTATCCACTATTTGCCGCAGCGGGCTATGGTTCCTGGATTATTATCAAGAAGGTGCCGAGCACAAAACCCGAGCAATTTAATTAATTATTTTTCAATGAAACAAGCTTTAATCTGAGCTTCTGCAGTGGATGAGGCTACAAAGAGAAGTTCGTCCCCTGCAACAAAAACATCAGACTGCTTACAAGCAATGACTTGTCCATCACGGACAATTGCGGCAAGGGATGCGTTTTCTGGTAGTTCAATCTCGCCAACTGTCTTTCCGATACATGAAGAAGAATCGGGCAAGGTGAGTTCTACTAGATTTGCCTGGCCCTTTCGAAAAGAGAAGAGTCGGACAACATCTCCCACGCTCACCGCCTCTTCAACGAGTGCTGAAATGATTCGAGGAGTAGAAACGGCAACATCGACGCCCCATGAAGTGTCAAAGAGCCACTCATTTTTTGGGTGATTAACTCGGGCAACTACTCGAGGGACTCCGTACTCTGTTTTTCCAAGCAACGATGCAACAAGATTTACTTTGTCATCACCGGTAGCTGCTACCAGAACCTGACAGTCATTTAGCTTTGCATTATCAAGGGATGTAATCTCACATGCATCGGCCATCAACCATTCGGCATCAGGCACACTTTGAAGTTTGAGCGCTTTGGGATCCTTATCAATGAGAAGAACTTGATGTCCGTTATCTAGCAACTCTCGCGCGATAGCGCGACCTACATTGCCAGCACCTGCTATTGCAATTCTCATGAGGCATCTCCTGGAGCATGGGATAACGCTTTAACAACATCGGCCAGATCTTCATCGCGCACCATCACGTGAAGTAGATCGCCTTCCTGATACACAGTGTGTTCATCAGGAATGAGGCCCTCGCCCAAGCGCGTAATAAAAGCGACTCGAGCCTTCGTAATATTTTGAACACTCAAAATGGCAGTTCCGTACCAAGATGCGGAAGGATGTACTTCGCACAGTTGAATCGTGCCACTGGCATCACGCCATTCTGATTTGGATCCTTCAGGAATGATTCGTCGCAAAATCTGATCGGTTGCCCAAAGAACTGTGGCTACTGTTGGAATTCCTAGACGCTGATAAATTTCGGCACGTCCTGGGTCATAGATTCTGGCGACAACATTAGTAACACCGTAGGTTTCACGGGCTACTCGCGCTGCAAGAATATTTGAGTTATCTCCGTTGCTTACAGCGGCAAAGGCATCGGCGGTTTCTATTCCTGCTTCTAGGAGGGTATCTCTATCGAATCCAACACCCGTGACAGTTTTGCCTTTGAAATTGGGTCCAAGGCGTCTGAATGCTTCACGTGCTTGGTCAATGACGGCAACGCTATGTCCAGCGGCCTCGAGATCTACTGCTAGCGAGGAACCCACTCGGCCGCAGCCCATAATTACAACGTGCATAGAGATGAACTTACACCCATAGGCTTACATCTATGGGATTCAAGGGCAAAGGCACACTCGTTATGGGCCAAAAAATCGAGGTCACTATAGAAAAGGTCGCACATGGCGGCCATTTCATCGCACGACATGAGGGCGCAGTGATTTTCATCCGTCATGCAATCCCCGGTGAAAAAGTCTTAATAACAATTACAAGTGTGGGCGCTTCATTCTTGCGAGCAGATGTCGTTGAGGTGCTGGAACCCTCTGATGATCGAGTTCAACCTCCATGTGATTTCGCATATGCCGGCGGCTGCGGGGGTTGCGATTTCCAACATATTTCAGTGGAAAGGCAATTACGTTTAAAAAGCCAGGTCATCACCGAGCAATTTTCACGCATTGCAAAAATGGACATTGACATTGACGTGGAATCTATTGGAGAACCTACACATTGGCGTTCGCGAGTAACGGCCACGAGTGATGCACAGGGGAGATTAGGTTTCATCGCTTCACGTTCGCATTCTGTTATTCCAATTACGGATTGCACAATTGCAGTGCCACAAATTCAGATGAATGAACTTACAAAAAGAATGTGGCCAGCTTCATCACGAATCGAAATCAGCACCTCTTCACAAGGCGAACGAGTGATTTCTATAGGTTCTACTGAGATTATTGAGGGTGACCCCATTCTCCATGAGGAGGTTGGCGATAAAGTCTTGCAGGTACATCACCAATCTTTTTGGCAAGGTCATCGAATCGCTCCTAAAACTTTAACCGAGGTTGTCAAAAATATGGCCGGAGTCAAAGAAGGAGATCATGTCTTGGATTTGTACGGTGGAGTTGGTCTATTTACCGCCGCTCTTGTGGATGAAATTGGTCAATCAGGTTTAATTGAATTAGTTGAAGGAAGTACTTTTGCCACTAAAGATGCGCAGGTAAATTTCGCTTCTTATCCTCAGGTCAAAGTGCATAACGGGAATGTACAGAGAGTTGTTCGATTTATTGATAGCGCTGATGTTGTTGTTTTAGATCCGCCTCGGGAGGGAGCTGGGAAAGAAATTATTTTACGTCTAGGAGAAATCGGTTCACGAACAATTGTGTACGTGGCTTGCGATCCAGCAGCTCTCGCTCGTGACACCACTTACTTAATTGATTCGGGTTATCAACTTCAGCAGATGCGAGCATTTGATCTATTTCCTATGACTCACCACATCGAAATTGTTGCGCAATTTACCCGCAATGATGTATCTTGACGTCAAGATACTTTGATTAGGGAGATATCCATGAGCATCAATTCTTTTCAAGCGAAGAGCCAGCTTGACGTCAACGGCGCACGGTATGAAATTTTTGATATTTCCGCAATCGAAGGAGCGCAGACACTCCCATTTAGCTTAAAAATTCTGTTAGAAAATTTACTGCGCACTGAAGATGGCGCAAACATTACAAGTGAACACATCAGAGCTTTAGCTAATTGGGATCCAAACTCTGAGCCAGAGGTAGAGATTCAATTCACCCCTGCCCGAGTCGTTATGCAAGATTTTACAGGAGTGCCCTGCGTTGTTGATTTGGCCACTATGCGTGAAGCGATTGTTGAACTTGGGGGAGACCCATCCAAAGTAAATCCGTTGGCACCAGCGGAACTCGTTATTGATCACTCAGTGATTGCCGATGTTTTCGGAACTAAAGATTCATTCGAGAGAAATACAGATATCGAATACGAGCGCAATCGTGAGAGATATCGTTTCTTACGTTGGGGTCAAGGTGCATTTGATGAATTCAAAGTTGTTCCACCCGGTACGGGAATTGTTCACCAAGTAAATATTGAATACCTAGCACGAGTAGTAATGACGCGTTCGGTCAATGGTGTTCTGCGTGCCTATCCAGATACTGTCGTTGGCACCGATTCACATACAACTATGGTCAATGGACTGGGCGTTCTGGGTTGGGGAGTTGGCGGAATTGAGGCAGAGGCAGCGTTACTCGGTCAGCCAGTATCGATGCTTATTCCTCGCGTGGTTGGATTTAAATTAAATGGAACGTTGCCCTTAGGAACAACCGCAACAGATCTTGCACTCACAATTACTCAAATTCTTCGCAAATTAGGAGTCGTAGGAAAATTTGTAGAGTTCTACGGACCAGGGGTTGCTGCGGTACCGATGGCTAATAGAACCACCATCGGAAATATGAGCCCAGAATATGGCTCTACCTGCGCAATCTTTCCTATCGATGAAGAAACCCTCAGGTATTTGCAACTCACAGGACGAAGCGCAGAACAGGTAGCACTCGTGGAAAGTTATGCGAAGAAGCAAGGACTCTGGCATAACCCTTCCGAAGAACCTCGCTTCTCCGAAAGCATTGAACTTGATCTCTCAACCGTCGTCCCCTCTATCGCTGGCCCAAAGCGTCCGCAGGATCGCATCTCGCTTAGTAACTCGAAGAAAGCTTTTGAAGAAATTCTGCCAACTTATTTCACTGAGAAAACCGGCAAAGAACCTGTTGCTATTCGGGTCAAAGATGAGTCGACAACAATTAAAAATGGCGATGTTGTCATAGCATCGATTACTTCCTGCACAAACACTTCTAACCCTTCTGTAATGATTGGCGCAGCACTGCTCGCAAAAAACGCAGTAGATAAAGGGTTACGGTCAAAGCCTTGGGTTAAAACAACTTTGGCACCAGGATCAAAAGTTGTGACTGATTATTATGATCGTGCCAACCTCACCCAGTACATGGAAAAATTAGGCTTCAATCTTGTTGGCTATGGATGCGTCACTTGCATTGGAAATTCTGGTCCGCTACCCACCGAAATAAGTGCAGCAGTTAACGAACATGATCTTGCGGTAACAGCAGTTCTATCTGGTAATCGAAATTTCGAGGGACGAATAAGTCCTGATGTAAAGATGAATTACCTTGCCTCCCCACCATTAGTTGTCGCATACGCGCTTGCGGGAACGATGGATCATGATTTTGAAACTGACTCGTTAGGCAATGATAATTCTGGAAATCCAGTTTTCCTCAAAGACATATGGCCGACCCCCACTGAGATTCAAGCGGTGATTGATTCATCAATTTCCTCTGAAATGTTCAGCAAGGATTATGCAGGCGTATTCGATGGCGATCATCGCTGGAAGTCTTTGGATACTCCGACTGGGAATACATTCGAGTGGGATCCTCAGTCAACCTATGTACGCAAACCTCCATATTTTGATGCAATGCCAAAACTCCCCACTCCAGTTGTAGATATTAGTAACGCGCGGGTTTTGGCCATTCTGGGAGATTCGGTAACTACCGATCATATTTCCCCGGCTGGAAATATTAAGGCAGATTCTCCTGCGGGAAAGTACTTAGAAGAGCATGGCGTTGATAAGAAGGATTTCAATTCCTATGGCTCGCGTCGTGGAAATCATGAAGTGATGATTCGAGGGACTTTTGCAAATATCAGATTAAAGAATTTGCTTCTTGACGGCGTTGAAGGTGGATTTACTAGAAATTTCATGTCTGATGGTGAGCAATCAACAATTTATGATGCGTCCAACGCGTATCAAAAAGCAGGTGTGGGTCTGATCATTCTTGCAGGAAAAGAATATGGATCTGGATCATCGCGCGATTGGGCAGCTAAAGGGACGGCTCTCCTTGGCGTGCAAGCTGTCATCGCGCAAAGTTTTGAGAGAATTCATAGATCTAACTTAATTGGAATGGGCGTTCTTCCACTTCAATTTAAAGAAGGAGATAGCGCCGATTCACTTGGGCTTCGCGGCGATGAGATTTTCTCAATCTCCGGAATTACCGAACTCAATAATGGTCATACACCCAAAGAAGTAGAAGTCACCGCAGGAGAGAAGACCTTTATTGCGGGAGTGCGTATTGATACCCCTGGTGAGGCTGATTACTATCGCCACGGTGGAATTATGCAATATGTCCTTCGAAGCCTTCTTGCTTAGAGGTGCATTTACCTGGTGCGCGTTCTAGAATAACGCCATGATCGAGAAGATACAGTCTCCCGCAGACCTTGCAGGACTGGGATCTTCTGAATTAACAGATCTCGCATCAGAAATTCGCTCCTTTCTCATTGATAAGGTTACGAAAACCGGTGGCCACTTAGGTCCAAACCTTGGAATTGTGGAACTCACAATTGCTATTCACAGGGTCTTTGAATCTCCTAAAGATGTCATTTTATTTGATACCGGTCATCAGACGTATGTCCATAAGATTTTGACTGGGCGAGCAGATGGATTTGATCTTCTTCGCCAACGTGGCGGACTCGCTGGATATCCCAATCGCCGCGAGAGTGAACATGATGTAATTGAAAATTCTCACGCATCGACAGCACTGTCATGGGGCGATGGTATTTCTAGGGGTTTCTCACTTTCAGGACAAAATGATCGAACTGTGGTCGTTGTTGTTGGAGATGGCGCCCTAACAGGTGGCATGTCGTGGGAAGCTCTTAATAATATTGCCACAGCGCATCAAAGAAATCTTGTCATCGTTGTTAACGATAACGAACGCTCTTATTCACCGACGATTGGTGGGCTTGCCACACACTTGTCCACCTTACGGGCAACGCAAGGGTATGAGAGATTCCTTGACTGGGGTAAAGATGTTCTACAAAAGACTCCCGTTGTTGGCGGACCGATATTTGAAACATTGCATGGTGTTAAAAAAGGTATAAAAGATATTGTCGCACCACAAGGTATGTTTGAAGACCTCGGCCTTAAATACATGGGTCCCTTTGATGGTCATGATATTTCGATGATGGAAAAGGCCCTGACCACGGCAAAGGAATATGGCGGACCGATTCTTGTTCACGCAATTACGGAAAAGGGTCGAGGGTATGCGCCTGCAGTGGAAGACGAAGCAGAAAAATTCCATGCAGTAGGTGTTGTTGATTCTGAGACTGGGCTACCGATTAAGAAAAGCGGGCCATCATGGACAAGTATTTTCGCCGACGAGTTGGTCACCATTGGTCGTGAGCGAAACGATGTAGTTGCGATAACTGCAGCAATGCTCGGTCCAACTGGCTTAGATAAATTTCAAAGTGAATTTCCTTCGCGCACAATTGATGTAGGAATTGCAGAACAACACGCTGTGACTAGTGCTGCAGGAATGGCCTTTGCCGGTCTTCATCCCGTAGTTGCCGTGTATGCAACATTTCTAAATCGAGCATTTGATCAGTTGCTTCTTGATGTGGCACTCCATGGCGCAGGAGTAACCTTTGTCCTTGATAGAGCAGGGGTAACAGGGGATGACGGCCCTTCCCATAATGGAATTTGGGATCTTGCTCTCACTGGAATCGTGCCAACGTTACATGTTGCCGCGCCACGTGATGGTGCTCGACTTCGAGAGACTCTTCGCGAAGCCATTGAAATAAGTGATTCACCTTCACTCGTTCGATTTCCAAAGGGTGCAGTCATTGCTGATATCCCAGCATTTGAAAGACGAGATGGAATTGATGTCTTATATCGCGGAGAAAGTGCCGATGTATTAATGGTCAGTGTTGGAGCCATGGCTCAGATTGCTGTTGAGTCTGCATCGCAGGCCTATCGCGAAGGCGTTGGCGTCACAGTGATAGACCTCCGCTGGGTCAAGCCATTGCCTGCATCGTTAATAACTATGGCGCGACGCTATAAGAGTGTTGTCGTTCTTGAAGACGGTATTCGTCATGGTGGAATTGCAAGCACAATCTCTGAATTATTTCGAGATGCAGGATTAGAGGTACCAATTCATTCCATCGGCGTGCCATTGGAATTTATTGAACATTCCAAACGAGATCAGGTTCTGAGCGATATTGGAATCACATCTCAAAACATCACACGCTCATTAGTGGAGTGGAGTAGTTCACTTAAGGAAGCGATGCAACTCCCGGCTGATGAAAGCGCTGACCACACACAGCATCGCTAATTCCTTCACGATCGAGATACGGAAGAATTCCACCCAAGTGCATCGGCCAACCTGCCCCAAGCAACATGCAGAGGTCAATTTCCGCAGCTGATGAAACGACACCCTCATCGAGCATCATTCGCGCCTCTTCAGCAATTGCAGTCAGGGCCCGTGTTCGGACTTCACTGGCGCTTGAAGGTGATTGACCTGTGGAGATCAACGCAACGGCCTCAGGGTTTGCGACCGATTGACCATTTTCATCTTTGATGTAGAAAGTTCTCACTCCTGCTTTGACCATTGCTGCCATAGTGGGTGAGATTCGATAGCGGTCTCCAAGATTTTTGTGGAGAGTCTCTGAAACATGTAGAGCTACACCAGGTCCAACAAGGCCGAGTAATTCAAATGGAGACATTGGGAAGCCAATGGAACGCATAGAGTTATCGGCAACTTCTGGGGGAGTGCCTTCATCCATCGCATCCGTTATTTCACCCATGAATCGAGTGAGTAAGCGATTAACAACAAACCCAGGCGCATCTTTGGTAATCACCATTGTCTTTTTTAATTCTTTGCCAATGCTTACTGCAGTGGCAGTTGTTGCGTCATCTGTTTTGCTCGTTCGAGCAATTTCAAGTAACGGCATAATTGCAACAGGGTTAAAGAAGTGAAAACCGATAACTCTTTCTGGATTATCAAGTCCTTCACTCATAGCTTCAACTGAAAGAGAAGAAGTGTTTGTGGCTAGTACACATTCGGGAGATACTATTTTTTCAAGGCTCTTGAATAGTGATTGCTTAAGGGTAAGTTCCTCAAAGATGGCCTCGATAACAAAGTCGCAACCTGCAAAAACGCTCTGATCAGATGAGCCGGAGATAAGAAGAGAAAGGCGATGAGCGCTCTCTTGCGACATTCGTCGTTTCTCAACAAGCTTGAGCAGTTCAGCATGGACCCAGGCAACACCCTTATCAGCGCGTTCTTGGTCAATATCTGTCATGACGACGGGACATTTTAAATTTCGCACCAACAGGAGTGCGAGTTGCGAGGCCATGAGGCCCGCTCCTACAACGCCAACTTTGGTTATCTTGCGAGCAAGAGCCGGCTTAGGTGCACCCTCAACTTTTTTACGTTTTTTCTGCATGAGATTAAAGGCGTAGAGCGAAGCACGCAGTGGATCAGACATTGTTAAATCTGCAAGAGTTTGATCTTCTGAATCAAAACCTGATGTGCGAGAAGCGCTACGAGATGCTGCGATGAGCTCAAGGGCGCGAGTGGGAGCGGCAATTGTGGCACCACCGTATTTCTTTAACGCAGCCTTTGTACCGATTTCGACAGCGTTATCCCAAGCTGTGCCTTGCGAATAGTCGTGACGATTGATTACAACTGTTCCGCTAAGAACAGAAGCTGCAAATGCCACGGATTTTTCTAGAAAATCAGCGGGCTCGTAGACCGCGTCAACTACTCCAAGGGCCAGTGCATCTTTTGATTTAAGCATTGTGTTGTTATTGAGTGCATTCAAAACTATTACTTGTACTGCGCGCTCTGGACCAATTAATTTGGGAAGCAGCGTCGCTCCTCCCCATCCAGGCACAAGTCCTAGGAAAACTTCAGGTAGTCCGGTAAGAGCTGTTGATGACAGTGTGCGATATGAGCAGTGAAGGCCCACTTCAAGGCCACCACCTAAGGCAAGCCCATTGATGAAAGCGAAAGTTGGAATATCTAATTCGCCTAAACGGCGAAAAACATCGTGACCATATTTGCCAATGGCGAGAGCCTGCTCGCGTTTGGTGAGAAATGCGAGCGCGGAAAGATCTGCTCCGGCTGCAAAAATAAATGGCTTTCCAGTAATTGCTATGGCAGAAGGTTTTCTCGAGGCAGCATCTGTAATCGCTGCATCAAGTGCGGAGAGTGACTTTGCACCGAAAGTATTTGGGCGGTTATGGTCTTCACCGTTATCAAGGGTAATGAGAGCTAGCGAACCTTTATAGCCAAATGAGGTGAGGTCGACATCTCTCACTAGCGCATGGGTAATAACTTCTTCCGGTGCCCCAACTGGCAATTCAAGATCGGGAGAGAGGGTCATTATTTTCCGCCTTTGCCATTGAAGTGTGGATTTTCCCAAATAATTGTTCCGCCCATGCCAAGTCCGATACACATAGTCGTAATTCCGTAGCGAACAGAAGGATGCTCTTCGAAACTGCGAGCAAGATTAAGTGCTAGACGTACTCCAGATGATGCAAGTGGATGTCCGACTGCAATTGCTCCACCAAAAGGATTAACTCTGGTGTCATCGTCGGCAATTCCGAAGTGATCAAGAAATGCAAGAACTTGCACGGCAAATGCTTCGTTTATTTCAAAGAGACCAATGTCAGCAATAGATAACCCAGCTTTATGTAAAGCTTTCTCAGTTGCAGGTACTGGTCCGTATCCCATTACTTCTGGTTCGACCCCTGCAAATGCAAAAGTTACCATCCGCGCTTTCACCGTTAATCCCAGAGCTATCGCGCTTTCTTCGCTTGCCAGAATTGAGGCAGTTGCGCCATCGTTGAGCCCGGCTGCATTACCGGCGGTTACTCTGCCTGCTGGACGAAATGGTGTTTTTAGCGCAGCAAGTCCTTCAAGTGTTGTCCCTGGACGAGGTGGTTCATCTACCGTTGCTACGGTCCATCCTAATTCTGGTGTGCGCGTTGCCGTTGGAATTAAATCACGTTGAATTTTTCCGTCAGCATACGCTTGCGCGGTTTTTTCCTGCGAACGTAATGCATATTTATCCGAACGCTCCTTTGTAATTGCCGGGAAGCGATCATGGAGTCTTTCCGCAGTATTTCCCATAGCAAGGGCGTCTTGCTCGACAATTTTTTCGGCAAGGTATCGAGGATTTGGATCTATGCCCTCGCCCATTGGGTGGTTGCCCATATGTTCAACGCCGCCCGCAATTCCAATGTCATATGCACCCATTGCAATTGCACCAGCAATTGTTGTCATAGCTGTCAGTGCACCAGCGCACCAGCGATCAATTGAATATCCAGGAACACTCTTAGGCAGTCCTGCAAGTAATGCAACGCTTCGCCCGATATTCATTCCTTGATCGCCACTTTGGGTTGCAGCTGCTATCGCCACGTCATCTATTGCAGAAGGATCAACTCTGGGATTTCTTTCCAGCAAGCCACGCAAAGCGCGCACCATAAGGTCATCTGCGCGAGTCCCGGCGTACAAACTTCCCGCCTTGCCAAAAGGGGTGCGTACAGCGTCAACGAGAACAACAGAGCGCTTGGATTGCGACATGTAAGGACTTCCTTCTTCCGTGAAGCATGAGAAGGAAAGGCTACTGGTCAGTAGGTAAAAGCGGAAGAACTAACGCGTTGTAACTACCTTTTTTGCTGGTTTGAGATACGCGCCAAGTACCAACCCTAAATATGCCGCCCATACGATGAATTGCAGCCACGAGGTGGTGGTGTCAAAACCGATCGAACCAGCTAGAAGTGAGGCAATAACTGAATCAGGACTCATCCATGAAGTGATATTCCAGATGAAGGCATCTGGCCCCGGAAGCCAACCCAATTCCTGATATTCGTGAATCGCATAGGAAAGAACGCCCGCTGCCACAACAATTAAAGCAATGCCGGTTGTTGTGAAGAATTTACTTAAGTTGAGCTTGACTGATCGTTGGTAAATTAAAACGCCTAATGTGATAGAGACTGCAAGTCCAATGATTAAACCAATTGATGCACTTGACGTCGCAGATGTTGTCTTAAAATTTGTGTAGATAAATAGCGCAGTTTCAAGTCCCTCGCGTGAAGTCGCAATAAAAGCAGTGACAGCCAAGGCAAATGGTCCACCGATGAGGGCTGTATCAATCTTTCCGTGCAGCTCGTCGCGTAATCCGCGAGCTGTGCGTTGCATCCAAAAAACCATCCACGTCACTAGTCCGACCGCCAAGAATGAGGTAGTTCCAGCAAAGAACTCTTCGCCTCGAGAGGAGAGTTCAGCGGAGGTGAAGCTGAGAAATCCGCCAAGAGCCAGACTTGCAGCAAGAGCTGATCCCACGCCGGCCCATAGTGCTGGCAAGAGCGAGCGACGTCCAGTTTTGACCAGGTAGGCGACTAAAATTCCGACGATTAACGAGGCTTCAAGGCCCTCACGAAGGGCTATCAGAAATGTGCTCAACATGGGCTTTAATCTAGAACGGGTTCACTAATTACGCAACTCCAATGTTGCGTAATTCCAATCACTTAGATTTCAGGAGCGTCCTCGGGTAATTCTTGGGCCGTGACGGCGACTGGTTCTAAGGGGAGCGATTCGAGGAGAGCGCTGGCAACGAGGGGCGCGACAATCGAGACTTGCCAGCGACGCGCACCAAGGAGGGCCATCTGCTTGGCCACTGACTCCTCATCGCGTATCAGGGTTGAACCTGCTGGCGGTGACCAACAGAGGCGGCGAATAATTTCGGGGGAGATGAGGTTTTCGGGGGCAATAACAAGTTCTTGAGCTCTCACTTCCAGTGCATGCCGGGCATGAGTAAGGGGGGCATACCTTTCGGGGAATCGATCTCGCCATAACTTAATGGGAGGGAGCACATCGGCTGAGGATCGCACCTCGGGCCACTTCTCTTCTGGAGTTGTGAGCGCATCTGAGATTGCTACGAGCCAAGTAGCAGTATTTTCAAACCATCGCGCTCGCAAACCTATAGGGCGAAGTACTTTCTCCATTTCTTTACGATTCGTGGGTGCATGTGTTGCAAGCTCAACGATTGCATTATCTGATAACAACTTTCCACTAGAGATGTCAATTTCTCGCGCGAGAGAATCACGTTCGGTCCATAAGTTTTTGATAATCGCTAATTGATTTCTCTTCTTAATTTTATGCATTCCGGATGTGCGTCGCCACGGGTCAATTCGTGGGGGAGCGGGCGGTGCTGCAAGAATTGAGGCGAATTCTTCCTTGGCCCATTCCCATTTTCCGGCATCAACTAAAATTTGATAAACCTTATTTCTAAGTTCTACGAGTAGCTCAACATCGAGGGCTGCGTAAGTTAACCAATCGTGTGGCAAAGGACGAGTGGACCAATCAACTGCTGAATGTTCTTTGGCTAAAGAAACCCCCATAAGAGATTCAAGAAGTGGACCAAGACCGACACGAGGTAATCCAGCAATGCGACCACCCAGCTCTGTATCAAAGAGCGTTACAGGATTAATACCTAATTCGCGAAGACACGGAAGATCTTGAGTACTTGCATGCAAAATAACTTCACCATCGTGAAAGAGTTCGCTGAGCTGCGCAAATAGTGGATGCCCGGGCCCGAAGGCAATGGGATCTATTAGGTGTAATCCACCATTTTCACGTTTAATTTGAATGAGATATGCCCGAGCGCTGTATTTATAACCTGATGCGCGCTCAGCATCAATTGCGAATGGACCGATACCAGTACCAAGTTGAGTTATCGCCTCTGAAAACTGCAATTCGGTAGTGATAACTTCCGGAGTGCCTTGAGATGGAGAGAGAAGTGGTGTGGGCAGCTGGATTTCTTCACTCATAAATTATTTACGTCGTGCAGATAATATCGCTGACACACCTTCTGGGACCGGAGCTAACCCTGAAACTTCAGCGATGAGATTGCACCAGCCTTCTATGTGTTTAATTAACTCGAGAGAGTCAGTAACGATGGGTGTCCATGACGCTCGTATTTCAAGTTCGGATTCATCATGTCGTGGTGAGAGTTTGCCAAATGAGGCACTCGACACACGCGTGACGGTTCCACTAGGTGCAACAAATTCGCAGCCGGTTTGTGAAAGAGAATCTAAAAACCAGCTCCAGCCAACCTCTGGGAGTAAGGGATCTTCCTGCATTACTGGATCTATATCGGCTCGTACAAATGTCACGCAGCGAAATTCACCCTCCCAGGTATCCTGACCACCTGGTTCGTGCAATAAAACAAATCGTCCAGATGCGAGTTCATCTTCGGCTTCACCGATCAGGCCGTTACTCACATCAGCAGAAAATGCAAAGGCGTATGTGGCCAATTTTTGAGGCGCAGGCACTTCCTCTAAAACAATCTCTGTTCGAGGGGTAAAGGTTCTCAAGTGAACTAGTAATCGTTCGAATGCAAGTGAATCCACGGCGTAACTCTAAAAGAAGTCATGGCGTTGGAGTGGGAGGCTGGGCGGTACCCTTTCGTAATGGCCTCGCTTTTAGCGCTCATTTCCAGCGTTCTATGGGGAAGTGCTGATTACCATGGTGGCAAATTAAGTAAGCGCTTTCCTGCAATTGCCGTTCTGGGAATCTCCCAAGGATTCGGATTAATTTTTGGGATTTTTCTTGTCGTGACTTTGAATGAATTTGATGGAGTCGACCGTGGATTTCTCATACCGGGAGCTCTTGCAGGAATTGCAGGGTATATCGGACTCATATGTTTATATTCTGGACTCTCAACTGGCCCAATGGGCGTGGTCTCTCCCATCAGTTCCCTCAGCGCTGTCATTCCTTTATCGATCGCACTAGTGGGAGGTGAGGTACTGACAGTTGCTCAGGCAGTTGGAGTAGTAGCGGCTCTTATTGGAGCATTTTGTGCGAGCGGACCAGAACTTTCGCAGGGAGTCTCAGTAAAGCCCCTACTTCTAGCGCTATCGGCAGCGCTATGTTTTGGCGCAGCTATGAGCTTGATGGCCATTGGTTCACGATCGAGCGCCTTATTAACAATGGTAATGATGCGTACAGTAACTTTATTTATATCTTGTGCAATAGCGGCGCGACATAAGACTCTTGGCGGTCTCACTCGCTCAGAAACCCCTCTATTAATTTTCATTGGTGTTTCAGATTTCCTTGCAAACCTTCTCATGGGAGTAGCAACTACTAAGGGGCTGATTTCACTTGTGATGGTTCTTGCTTCCTTGTATCCGATTGCAACTGCGCTACTAGCTTTTAAGTTTCTCCATGAACGTTTAATGAAAGTTCAGTATTTTGGAATAATCTTGGCAGTTGCAGGCGTTGCCTTGATTTCAGCTACTTAAATTGTGCTGTAATGAATCGAGTGTCGCCATGTGTATGTTCCTTAATTGAAATTGCATGTCCAACAATCTTTTCCCAATCAAAAAAATCTTCCCCTCCGCGCACACTCGTTATTGAAAGATTTAACTGATCTACTAGGCCTAATGAGATAAGTTCTGTAATCATCGTTGGGCCCGCCTCAATGAGGATATTCTCGCCAAATTCTTTTGTGGCGCGGGCAATAGCCGAAGCGGGTGAAGTGTTCCACCAATGTGCTTTCGGGTTACTGTGCAAGACATTGTCAGAGGATCGAGAAAGTGCGATAACTGGCACTGGTGTGCGTAGATAGGGTTCGCTACGAGCTGTGTTGCCGCCAATGATGATGGCATCGACGCGCTTTCGTTCGGCTAGAAAATTCTCGCGATCGGCGTGTGATGTGACCCCACGCGAGGAGCCATTTTTAGTGGCAGAGCCATCGGCCCCAATCACCAATGTCGCCCGTACGGTCATGGGCTAATAATGTCAGTGGTGTCACGTACTATCCTTTTCATGATCATTGACTGCGACACTTGTATAAAGCGCGAGATCAGCTGTGCTGACTGCGTCGTCTCTTTCTTCATTGCGCCCAAATCCGAGAAGGAGATCTCTCCAGAACTCCAGGGAGCCCTCGAACTTCTGGCTTCTCGGGAGATCCTCAAACCTCTTCAATTCATCAAACAGACCGGCTAGGTACGCCTAGATAGCACGGAAACTTCGGGGATTCTCAGGCGTAAAACTGCTTTTGAGGTTGAGGGTTACGGTATCTAGGCGTTAACCTCGTACATATGTTGACCCCCCGCAGGCTCGTGAGGTTCGCCCAACTCGCGGCCGCAGTTGTCATCGTGTCGGGTGCAGTGACTCCTATTGCTCAAGCAGACCAGACATTGGCCCAGGTCCAAGCCAAGGTAAGAGCGCTACAAGAAGATGCAACCTCGGCAGCTGAGGGGGCCCAAGAAGCCAAAGTTCAATTGGCCTCACTCACAAAGACTTTAACCGGGATTAAGCAAAAGGCTGCCATTCAAGGAGAGAGCGTCAAGGAACTTTCTCGATCATTAGGAATCATCGCAATTGATCAGTACAAATCATCTGGCTTAAGTCAAAGCCTAGAACTGCTCTTCTCTTCCGATCCAACTCTCTATCTCACCGCTGCCGGATCCCTTGATGCGATCACTCGACGCAAGAGTGTTCAGTTGCGTTCATTCCAAGCCGCCCAACAAAGACTCAATGCAACCACTCTTACAGTCAATGACAAACTAGCTTTGATCGCATCAGCGCAAAAGAAATATGCAGCGCAGGCTCGACTTGCTCAGGCGAAATTAGCGCAAGCGGAGACTCTTTTATCAAAACTTAAGAAAGAAGATCGAGCCCGTTTAGCAAAACTTGCCCAGGAGCAAGAGGATGCTGACCAAGCGTCCTCACTTGTTGCAGCAAAATCTGCGGCCAGAATTTCAGGTAGAGCCGGTACTGCACTTAAGTTTGCGCTCAAGCAAATCGGTGATCGATATGTATTCGGTGCGGCGGGAATGACATATTGGGATTGTTCAGGTTTAACAATGCGCGCCTTTGCAACTGCCGGAGTATCGCTTCCGCATTCGTCTGCCGCCCAGTTTCGACATGGCAAATCAATCAAGCGGGCTAACCTCAAACCAGGTGACCTTGTATTTTTCGGAAGCCCAATCTCGCACGTGGGAATTTACTTAGGTGGAGGCAGGATGGTTCATGCTCCGCGCCCAGGCTCTCGAGTAAAAGTTGCCACGATGGATATGGGACGCAAAAGATTCATGGGAGGACGACGTTACTAATCTCGTTCTCTTTGTGACAAATGATTTCGGGCCAAGAGCTGGTGGCATTGAAACATTTATTCACGGCCTTATAGAAGGAATTCCCGATAAACGGGTGATTGTTTTTACTTCATCACAAGGTGACACAGATACATATGATTACATGTGGAAAGAGAAATTCGGAGTGGAAATCATTCGAGATAAATCCACGATACTTTTGCCATCGTTGAGAGTTACCCGAAGACTTAAGAAATTATGCACAGAGAAATCTATAGGTATCGTTGTTTTTGGTGCGGCAGCTCCGCTTGGGTTACTTGCTCCATCACTTCGAAAGGTCGGAGTTAAAAGGATCGTTGCATTAACCCATGGACATGAAGTCTGGTGGGCAAAAGTGCCACCTTTCTCCTTTGCGATACGTCGGATTGGGAACTCAGTAGATGTCCTGACTTATCTCGGCGAATTCACACGTTCGGCAATCGGTTCAGCGCTGACACACAAAGCTAAGGACTCAATGGTCAGAATTGCCCCAGGAATAGATGTGGAGCACTTTTTCCCACAATCCAGTGCCGGTACGTTACGAGCAGAATTAGGTCTGGCAAATAAAAAGGTGATTGTGTGCCTGGGCAGGCTCGTCCACCGAAAAGGCCAAGATATTTTAATTAAGGCTCTTCCTGAGATTAGAAAATCGGTTCCTGATGCACATATTCTTTTCATTGGGGAAGGGCCGTATAGAAAAAATTTGGTAAAATTAGCTCATGACTTGGAAGTGTCGCAAGCAATAACGTTTATTGGAAGAATTCAATACCAAGATCTACCAAGGTACTTATCTGTGGGAGATATTTTCGCAATGCCTTCTCGGTCGCGTTTTTTTGGGCTTGAAGTTGAAGGCCTTGGAATTGTTTATCTTGAAGCCAGTGCATGCGGACTTGCTGTAATTGCAGGAGCATCGGGTGGAGCCCCGGACGCTGTACTGCAGGGTAAAACAGGAATCGTGGTGGATGGAACAAACGTTGGTGAGGTCAGCGCTTCTGTCATCGATTTACTCTCCAATCCAACACTGGCAAAAGAGATGGGCAAAAACGGAAATGAATGGGTTTCTCAGCAATGGCGTTGGGATATTTGGTCACAAAAATTTGCAGAATTACTTATTTCAGATTAAAGAGCGTTTGATGGCAAAGGTCACTGCTTGCGTGCGATTATCAACGTGTAGTTTCCTAAATATTGAAGCGAGATGTGTTTTCACAGTAGCTTGACTTATCAAGAGTTCAGTTGCAATAACTGAAGTAGCTGCTCCGGTTGCCAACAAACTGAGTACTTGGAGTTCTCGAGATGTTAAGCCATAAATATTCTCACTCCTCTTCATTGCATCAGCAATTCCTCGTGCAACGAAGCTTAAAGGCTCTTTTGATGCGTGGTCGATTGCAGCAACTAGTTCAGTGAGTGGGGCACTCTTGCTGACATAAGCACTTGCACCAGATTGAAGCGCGGCTAAGAGGTGACTATCGCTCTCATGTAACGTGAGAACGACTATGCCAATGTCTTTTGAGATGGAACGCGCCCACGCAATGACTTCTAAACCACTCCCATCTGGCAAATTGAGATCGACAACGATCACCTGCGGATTCTTATGTGCTATTTGGGCAAATGCTTCGGCCTTACTTGAAGCTTCGCCAATGTAAATATATCCAGCATGCGCAACGGCAGCGGCAATCCCGGCTCGCACACTCGCATGATCATCGATAACAAGAATGGTGGGCGGAGTGCTCACGAATGCAATTCAAGAGATACTTCTGTTCCCGAATCGCAGGTAATCAAAGAAAGATTGCCATCAATAGTCAAGCATCTTTCTCTCACCCCTTGTAGTCCAAATCCCTCAAGGGTATTTACACTCTTTCCGTTCCCGTTATCACTCACTCGCAGCATAATGAGATCATCACTTTGATTAAGGGAGAGGTCTATAGCGGTAGCACCAGAATGTTTGAGTGAATTTCTCACAAGCTCTAAAGCGATTTTGCAGATCTCCTGACATACCGAGCCTGAAATCTCAATAGGGCTAATATCTAATACCCCTAATCGATCTGCGCAAATGTGAGAGACTGAGTCAGCGAGCGCGCGCAGTTGTCCTTCAACATCTTGGGAACGCAAATTGAAAATTTCTGTGCGTACGTGAGAAATGAGGTCGGTCACGCTGAAACGAAGGGTGCGCAAATCTGTTCGTGTCTGAGCGGGAGTATCTGGCGCGCCAAGGATGAGATCAATCGAGTATCCAATACTGACTAGCTCTTGTGCCAGTCCATCATGGAGTTCTTGCGCAAGCCGTACTCGCTCAGAGTGTGGCATGAGGTCTACTTGGTAAATAGCTCTTCTATTTGTGGTGCGAATTCTTGAGCGATGACATGTCGCTTGATTGAGAATTTTGCGGTGAGATGTCCTGCCGCAATTGTGAAGTCAGTTGGAAGAATCGTGAATTTTCTAATTGATTCAGCGCGACTCACAGCTTTATTCGCACTATCGACAGCGGTTTGGATAACTGCGATGAGATCAGGATCCTTAGATAAATCGATCATGGATGCGCCTTCCTTTTTATTGGCTGCAACCCACGTCTTGAGCGCTTCTTGATCAATGGTGACCAAAGCTGCAATAAAGGGTTGGTTATCTCCAACAACCATGCACTGGCTAACAAGTGGATGTGCGCGCAATCGATCCTCCAAAACTGCAGGAGCGACATTTTTGCCACCTGCAGTCACGATTAACTCTTTCTTGCGCCCAACTATGAAGAGATAACCATCTTCATCAATACGACCAAGGTCACCCGAGTGGAACCAATGGCCTTCGGAAAATGTTTCAGAATTGGCGACATCATTTTGCCAATATCCGCGCATGACGATTGGACCCTTTATGAGGACCTCGCCATCATCGGCAATCTTCACTGTTGTGCCCGGGATTGGTCGACCAACGGATCCAATTCTTAAATGATCTGTGAGATTTAACGTTGCACCGGCCGTTGTTTCAGTAAGACCGTACCCTTCAAGAATTGTTATTCCTGCTCCACGATAGAAGTGACCAAGGCGTGCGCCAAGTGGCGCGCCACCAGAGATTGCGTTTTCTACTCGACCACCAAGTCCCTGTCTAATTTTTGAAAAAACTAATTTGTCAAAGAGCGCATGTTGAACTCGTAGTAAGGGAGAAATTCGGCCTTTATCGAGAGCCTCGCTATATGCAACAGCGATACCGGCGGCTTTTCTGAAAATCTTTCCTTTACCTGCTGCATCTGCGCGGGCTTCAGCTCCGTTATACACTTTTTCAAATATACGAGGAACTGCCAGCACGAAAGTTGGTTTAAACGAGGCGAGATCGTGAGGCAAACGGCCCACTGGATCACTGCAGTGAGCCATATGTAACCCTGCAGCAACTGCGCCAATTTGAACCATCCGGCCAAATACGTGAGCAACTGGAAGGAAGAGAAGTGTTGAGCCACCGGGTTTAAGGAAAAGGTCATTAGCGCCTTGAACAACATTTCCGCATTCGGATAAGAAATTACTATGCGTTAGTTGCACGCCTTTCGGTTTACCTGTTGTTCCGGAGGTGTAAATCAAAGTGGCAAGAGTGTCAGGCAGTAATGCTCTTCGACGATTATCAATCTCTTCATCGCTAATATGAGAGCCAGCATCTGCAAGTAGGGAAAGAATATTCTCTGTCATAACCCACACATGACTTGTATGTGAAGGCAATACGGTAGACACGAGTTCTTTCATTGCTGGTGTTTCAACTATTAATCCAACCGAACCGGAATCATTGAGAATCCAATCAATTTGCTCTGCCGAGGAAGTATCAAAAATCGGGACAACACATCCGCCGGCATACCAAATTGCAAAATCAAGAATGGTCCATTCGTATCGCGTGCGCGCCATGATGGCTACTCGATCACCGATGTTTATTCCCGCGGCGATGAGACCTTTAGCCGTTGCGCGTACCTCCGATTCAAATTCACGTGCAGTGACAGGTTGCCATCCATCACCGAGTGGGCGCGAGAGCATGATGCGTTCTGGTTCAAACCAGGCACGTTCGGCTACCAAATTTGTGAGGTTTCCAGCGGTGGCAGTAGGCACAAGGGCCGGGATCGAGATTTCATTCATGGCGCAACGCTAGTCGTGCAGGCGAACTTTATGGAAGAGGGTAGCCTGTGTTCTATGAGTGAATTAAGTTCGGGAAAGATCACAATCGATGCCCCTATAGCCCAGGTTCAGGCATGTCTATTTGACCTAGCTGGCTACCCGTCTTGGTCTACTGCGATCAAGAAGGTCGAAATACTTTCTAGCGACGACCAGGGTCGGGCAACGAGTGCGAAAACCACTATTGATGCCGGGATGCTCAAGGACAGAGTTGTCTTGACCTATGACTGGAGCAAGGCTCCTAATTCTCTGGAGTTTTCGATGGAGGATGCAGACCTTTTGACAGCCATGAATGGCTCCTATGAAATTAAGTCAGTTGATGAAGATTCAACTCTTGTGACGTATAACTTGGGCGTAGATGTGTCGATGCCAATTCCAGCGATGATGCGCCAGAAGGCCGAGAAGGCAACAATTGAACAGGCGCTCTCACAGCTAAAAGAACATCTAGAAAAATAAAAGAGCGTATGAGTTTTACAATTGGAATAGATGTCGGTGGAACAAAAGTTCTTGGCGGTGTAGTTGATTCACTTGGGAATGTAGTAGCCCAAGCAAGACGAGAAACGCCGCGCCAAGGCGGCCCCGTTCTCACGCAGACCATAGCCGATGTGGCACTTGAGCTGATGAAAAGCCATGAAGTGAGCGCAGTAGGTGTCTCTGCTGCAGGTTTTGTATCGTCAGATCGAAAGACAATGCTTGCTACTCCAAATATTGCTGATTGGAATGGTGTCGAACTCGATTCTCAATTAACGAAATTAATTGGTTTACCTGTTGTTGTGGAAAATGATGCCAATGCTGCAGCATGGGGCGAAGCAAAGTTTGGTGCGGGCCGCGGACACAATCATTTAATGATGCTCACAATTGGAACAGGTATCGGTGGCGGAATCGTTGTTAATGGAAACCTTTATCGAGGTGCATTTGGAATTGCCGCAGAGTTTGGCCATTTGCGAGTTGTTCCAGATGGACATGTGTGCGGTTGTGGCGCGCGAGGTTGTTTCGAGCAGTATGCATCTGGTAACGCACTTCTAAGACACGCGCGTGAAGCGATAGCTGCAAGCCCTGAAATTGCCCGCAATTTACTTTCCTTAGGTGATGGCACCATTGATGGTCTTACAGGTAGCGCCATTACCGAGGCTGCACGTGGGGGAGATCCAGTTGCTCTGGCTGCCTTTAATACAACGGCGCAATGGCTTGGTGCAGGCATTTCATCTCTGAGCGTTTTGCTAGACCCTGCATGCGTCGTCATTGGCGGGGGAGTAATAGATGCTGGAGAAATATTGCTTGCACCTACGAGAGAGGCAGTCGTTCGTACTATGCCATTCGCTGGAAAACATCCATACCCACAAATAATTGCAGCAGCCCTTGGAAATCAAGCAGGGCTTGTAGGCGTCGCCGACCTCGCTAGAACTTAATTTTCAAAGGGGTACTTCAGGCCAATTTGCGAGCGGATCTCATCCATCATGGCCATAATTTCTAGAGATTCCTTATTGCTCAAAAGCGGGGATTCCTTCTCTCCGCTTCGAATCACTCGAGCAAATTCAATTGCTTGCTCGCGCAATCCATGTCCTTTGTACACGCTTGGATACTCCGTAATCGTGCCATCGTAATGAAATACGCGCATAGGCGAGGGTTGATAGAAAGTTCTGTCGATTTCTAACCATCCATTTACGCCGCTTATTACCGCTCGACATGGAGTTTGCGCATCCATAGTTGTTGTGAGAACCGCTTGCGCCCCTTGTTTGTAATCAAAAATCATAGATGTCGCAGCGTCCACACCTTTTTCAGTGAGCATTGCAGTCGCAGTAATTTTCTCTGGAACACCGAGAACCATGTGAGCAAATGACACGGGATAAATTCCTAGATCCAGAAGCGCTCCGCCAGCTAACTGAGGGTTGGTAAGTCGATCGATACCTTGATCTGCGAGTCGTTGACCGTGATCGGCAGTGACGGAAATAATTTGGCCAAGAATTCCGCTGGCAACAATTGAACGTACTTCATTTATGTGAGGCAAGAAGCGCATCCACATGGCTTCCATGAGCGCAACATCATTTTCGATCGCCGCTTCCACAACGCTCTGAGCTTCACTGGAATTAACTGTGAAAGGCTTCTCACATAGGACTGGCTTTCCTGCGTTAAGAGCTAAAATGGAAGCACTGGCATGAAATGGGTGTGGTACCGCTATGTAAATTGCGTCGAGAGTTGGATCAGAAACCAAATCTTCATAACTTGAATATGTTTTACATGAAGAAAATTCAATGGCGAAATTATTGGCAGATTCAAGTGATCGTGAACCAACAGCAGCGACAACATGGCTATTGAGGTATGAAAGATCGCGGGCAAATGCTTTTGCGATGCCACCTGTTCCTAATATTCCCCAACGAAATTCTTCACTCATAATTCGACTCCATCGTCATGCGAGCTCTTGCCACTCTTCCATCGAATGATGGCACTTTTTGCTAATCTGAAAAAATTTTTGAAACCGACTGGTTTTGGGTGCGGTTCTTCAAAATGGTTGTGATCAATTTCGCGCGCTCTGGCATCGAGTTCATCTAGGTATGTTGTTGGAGATGATTCATCCAACGAAAGTCCAGCGACCATTGATTCAAATTCGGCATTGATGAGATCTTTCTCATCTTCACTGGGCTCTCTTGGGGTATCGCTCACGCTCAAATAGTGTCATAGAGCGCTCTTTTGCACTAAATTAAACCCCTACCTATAGCTTTGCTCCACGAGATGAAAGGGTGCCAGCATGAACAACTTGCCTTATGGTGCCTTGAGGGCTTTTCTTACCCCCTTTTTAATGCTTGCCTTTCGCCCGAAGGTAAAGGGATTAAGAAATGTACCTGCAACAGGACCGGTAATCATCGCTTCCAACCATCTTTCTTTCAGCGACTCGATTTTCATGCCCCTTGTCGTTCCTCGGAAAGTGACTTTTCTAGCCAAAAGCGAATATTTCACTTCCCCTGGAGCCAAGGGATTGCTTAAGAAATTAACTTTCATTGCCTTAGGTCAAGTTCCAGTTGATCGATCTGGCGGTCGACGAAGCGAAGCCGCTCTCATAACTGGATTAAAGATTCTCGCTGATGGAGATTGCCTTGGGATATATCCCGAGGGCACACGCTCACCTGATGGGCGTTTATACAAAGGACGCACCGGTATTGCTCGCTTAGCAATCGAATCTGGTGCTCCGATAATCCCAGTTGCCATGTTTAACACCGAGAAGATTCAGCCTGCCGGCACGGTAGTTCCAAAAATCATGCGAGTCAAAATGATTTTCGGAGAACCAATGTATTTCGAAGGCGACTCTTCGAACCTACTTCATCTGAGAGATTGCACAGACCAACTCATGAAGAAGATACAAGAGCTTTCGGGTCAAGAGTATGTTGATATTTATGCAAGCAAAGCAAAAAACTATTTACAAGATGAGAACGATTAAAGTACATCCAATCGTGCTCGTTCGATCAAGTAGTTACAGGTGGCACATGTGGGACCTGATTCAGGCAGTTCGCCTTCAAGAACAGTAATTAGATTTTCAATTACTTTGGCAAATTGAGTGTGATCTCGCTCTACCGGTAAATATTTTTGCCCGGCGAGAAATCCATGTCGCTCTCCATCGGAGAAACCTTCTTCAGGGTTCCAGACCAGCAAACCCATACTTGCAACATGTGCGGGTTTTCCTGTCGCAGGGGATTCTAAGCTGTGTGCGTACGCTTCTAATTGAGGTGCGTAAAACTGAGCGCTATCTCTTGTGCTATCTGAAACTTTGCAATCAATGAGAGCAAGTGTTCCATCCGTATTGTGCGCAACAAGATCGTACTTGCCAAGAATCCGCCACCTTGTTGACTCACCATTTACTATCAGGGGAGTACTTTTTACCCATTCACCCCACTTGGTCACCGTGCCTTCTTTTAACGATGAATCGATATCAGTCATAGAGGCGCCGCGAAAATGCTTCTCCTGTAAATCTGCCAGAGTTCCAACTAGTGGGAATGCACCTGGCATAGTGACTTTGAACCAATACTTAATCCATAGGCATCGAGAGCATGTGGAAAGTCCAAAAGTTAAATCTGAAGGGGAAATGAATTCACGAGCCGGAGTAAGGGGTTTTCTCATAACACTAGTCTGCCCCATTCACCTGACATTTATTGAAGTGCATCTCGCAGCGCAAAGGCAATAATGGAAAAGCCTAAAACGACCATTACGGATCCACCGATGGCGCGGAGTTTTTCCAGTTTTTTTGCATCACTGGCCAACCAATCGCGAGCAGTTCCAGCGAGAAGCCCCCACGTGCCATCAGAGATAAAGGCAAGAATCGAGAAAACTGCGCCAAGGAAAATCAATTGCGCAGTCACACTTCCTCGATCGCGATCCACAAATTGAGGCACAATGGCTGCATAAAAAACAATCGCTTTAGGATTGAGCGCGCCTACCCAGAAGCCATCTCGAATGCATTTAAAGGCCGAAGGTATTCCACCGCCCTGATTTGTCATATCAGCTGCATGAATTGAACGATGTCGAATTGCATCAATTCCTAAATACACTAAATAAAGCCCACCGCCCCATTGCACGGATGCATATGCAAAATCTGATCGAGCCAATATTGGCCCCAAGCCAAAGGCCACCAGGGTTGATAGAAAAAAAGATCCGGTGACGTTTCCAGCAACAGTTAACACTGCGATTTTTCGCCCCCATGCGATGGCACGTCCTATAACAAATAGAACACTTGGGCCAGGAGCGATAATGATTACCATCGCGGCAACAATGTATTCAAGGAGCCGCGATGGAATCACCATGTGGTAATACTAAACTAGTTGCCTCGAGATTTTCTAATTGCATTCAAAATTGGATATCCAATAACGGCAACAAGAGTGGCGTTGATAATTCCACTAAAGGTGTAATCACCTTGTGTCCATGAGAGATCAGATATTCCAATAATCAGCGCAGAGGCTGCAATGATTAAGTTATTCGAATCCGCAAAATCAACGCGAGCATCAATCCAGATGCGAGCACCGAGGACACCGATCATGCCAAATAGTGCGACTCCAACACCGCCCAGTGCGCCGACAGGGGTGGCACTTAGAACTGCGCCAAATTTTGGAGAGAGAGCAAGCACGATTGCGCCTATTCCGGCAATCCAATACGCAGCCGTGGAATAGACCCGAGTAGCTGCCATGACACCAATGTTTTCGGCGTACGTTGTCGTGCCAGATCCGCCACCTGCTCCAGCAAGAGTCGTCGCAAGACCATCGGCCATAAGTGCAGTACCGATTTGGTCATCGAGATTTTTTCCAGTCATTGCAGAGACTGCCTTCACATGACCTACATTTTCTGCAATGAGAACGAGTACGACGGGTAAGAACAAGACGATTGCTTTTGCGTCAAAAGTGGGGGTTGTGAAATCAGGAATCGCAAACCAGCCGGCAGATGTGATCCCATCAGTTTTTACATCTCCAACGATGAGGGCGTAGACATAACCAATAACTAAACCTACGAAAATGCTAATGCGATTGAGAAATCCGCGAGAGGCCGCAGAAACAATCGCGATACTAGCCAAGGTGATGACGCCAACTACCGGCCCGGCCACAAAGTTATTCTTTGCAGCACCTGCCAGGTTTAAACCAATCACCATGACAATCGTTCCTGTTACTACGGGAGGCAATAACCAATTGACCCATCCAATACCGGCTGCTCGAACTGCCAATCCGACTAGTGCCAAAATCACGCCAGTAACCACAACACCGCCGAGCGCTGCCGACATTCCGCCGCCTGATTTCGCCGCCGCAATGGGAGCAAGGAATGCAAAAGATGATCCGAGATAGCTTGGAACTCGATTCTTTGTCAGGATGAGGAAAAGCAGAGTACCGATTCCGGAAAAGAAGAGAGTTGTTGTTGGAGGAAATCCAGTAATGATGGGTACGAGGAAAGTTGCCCCAAACATCGCTGCAATATGTTGAAGTCCCACTCCAATAGTGCGCGGCCAGGTGAGGCGTTCATCTGTTGAGACAACGCTTCCAGGCGCTATATTTTTTCCGTTTCCGTGGAGCTTCCAAGAGAGCATGGACATATAAGGAATCCTTCCAAAGGGGGCGTCTAGACGCCGATATGAGCACAGGGAAGTCAGTTAAGGGTATGACTCACATCTCAATTCTCCGCGCGCCACGCCCAAAAAGGTATAACTTGCGCGTATTTGCTATATCGGCTTGAATAGCGTTCGATATATCCATTCGATATATTATCCGATAGCACCATTCATACTCGAATGACTACGTGCTCTTTAGAATCAGGGGGGCAGCGTTAATGCGTTCACGTAGCGACTCCCTTGAATTCGCACTCCTTGGATTGCTCTCACAAGGCCCTTTGCACGGATATGAACTTCGTAAGCGAATGAGCACAATTTTTGGCCCCTTTAAAGCTCTCTCTTTCTCCGTTTTATACCCTCAACTAAAGCGTATGGCTACTGCTGGACTTATTGAGGAATCCGCATCAATTGATTCGAGTAGGCGCTCGCGGATTGTTTATGCAATCACCGATAAAGGGAGTAAAAAGTTTTCCACCTTGGCTGAAACAGTGAGCCCAGATACGTGGGAGGACGAAGGATTCGAAATTCGTTTTGCATTTTTTAGTCCGACATCAAAAAAGAACAGAGTACGAATTCTGGAAGGCCGTCATAGACGGTTGAAAGAGAAGGCAGAAATCCTTCGCGGTGAGCTCGAGAAATCCGCTGTGGGAATTGATAAGTACCTAGAAGAGTGGCGACGTCACTCTTTGGAATCAGCGCAGCGAGAGATCGACTGGCTAGAAGACATGATCAAAACCGAGAGGAAATAGAGTGAAAATCACAACAGGTAAAGGCGACATTCGTGTCGCAATTGTTGGCGTAGGAAACTGTGCCAACTCTCTAGTTCAGGGCGTCACCTACTACAAAGATGCTGCCGTGGATCAAGAGATCCCAGGTCTCATGCATGCCGTCGTTGGTAATTACCACATCAACAACGTTAAGTTCGTTGCTGCTTTCGATGTGGATGTTAAAAAAGTTGGCCTAGACCTTGCCGATGCAATTTGGGCAAGCGAGAACAACACAATTAAATTCAGCGAAGTTGCTACAACTGGCATTACTGTTGAGCGTGGAGTAACACTTGACGGTCTTGGTCGTTACTACCGTGAGACCATTACCGAATCAAGCGCCCCTGCTGTTGATGTAGTTGCAGTACTCAAGGAAGAGCAAGTAGATGTACTTATTTGCTACTTACCTGTGGGTTCTGAAGAGGCTGCCAAGTTCTATGCGCAATGCGCAATTGATGCTGGATGTGCTTTTGTGAATGCTCTACCAGTGTTTATCGCTTCAGACCCAGTGTGGGCAAAGAAGTTTGAAGATGCAGGTCTTCCAATTGTGGGAGATGACATCAAGAGCCAAGTTGGCGCGACAATTACTCACCGAATCATGGCTAAGTTGTTCCAGGATCGCGGCGTTCACCTAGACCGTACCTACCAACTAAATGTCGGTGGAAATATGGACTTCAAGAATATGCTCGAGCGCGATCGCCTAGAGTCAAAGAAGATTTCTAAGACAAATTCTGTCACTTCTCAGTTAGAGCATGACTTGGGAGAGAAGAATGTACACATCGGACCTTCGGATTACATTCCATGGCTCGATGATCGCAAGTGGGCATATGTTCGCTTAGAAGGACGCGCCTTCGGCAACGTGCCATTGAACTTGGAATATAAGCTCGAAGTATGGGATTCACCTAACTCAGCAGGAGTCATCATTGACGCACTTCGTTGCGCAAAGATTGGTCTTGATCGCAAGATCGGGGGAGCGTTGCTCTCACCTTCGAGCTATTTCATGAAGACACCACCTGTTCAGTACACAGATGAGCAAGCCCATAATAAGGTCGAGGACTTCATTACAGGAAAGATAGATCGATAAAAATTCTTTCATGGTTCTAGAAAATTAGAAGAAAAAGAATCCCCCCTGACGAATCAGGGGGGATTCTTTTTCTTCCCTCACGGAGAGTTGAGGGTTAAATCGTCGCATCCTCAGGGGTGCGACGAATATGCATCAAACCTGCGATTGAGAGCAGAAGTAGCAATATTCCGCCAACGAGTGAGACAAGTGCTGCTATTGCGGCGATTTCTCCCAGTGTTCCAAACGCGTAGGCATTAAGTAACATTCCTCGAAGTGTTTCACCTTTAAAAACTGTTTCAACTGTTGCGTTCGCTTTACTAGCAGCTGCTTGCGCATCAGCGTTAGCAGGATCGGCTGCCGCAGCTGAAGTAGCCGAACGCGCGATTCCGGATGCTTCTGCGTACGTTGGCATGGCAGATAAATGGAAACCAATGTAATGATCGGCATACATCTGTGCTTGCTTGCCAGTTGTCATCAACTTATCGCCATTGTCAGCGAAGAACTTCTTAGTTGCTGCATCAGCCTTCGGATCGCCATTGTCAGCGGGAATTGTAATTTGTTGAGCTTCGAGTTGTGATTTCACAGTGCCTTGAGCAAAGGTCGCGCCCCAGTTGAGAAGTCCTGCTGCGATAAGCAAGAACACCGCTAAACCAAACCCTACGAATGTTACGATTTTGTCAAAAGTTTTACGTCTCATTTTTCTCTCCCTTGTATTAATTTTTAATGTAACCCTGTGTCTCTATAGACAAGATAATTAAAGACCCAGAAGTTTCGTAAACTAATAGAAAGGTGGAGTGCTAGCCCTCTAAGAAGTGTGACATGTGTTGCAGGACTGGATTATTTTATGGCTTTTATTCAATGTGTCGGTTGCAGATCGAGCGACCATCAGGACCGACTTCGTGATGGGCGCATTCAACGCCAAGCTTGTCAAATGCCAAGTCCCCGTAGTGAGTTCTAAATGCAAGCGCGAGCAAAACGCGAGTATTAGTATCTGCATCGGATTTAATACTAAAAGCCTTGGCCGATCGGCTGACTGTGTTTTCGATGACCTTCTCACTGTGAGCCGTTTCATGAGCGATAGCAGCATTTGATTTGCCCTGGCATAAAAGACCTAGGACGAGTTGTTCAAATGGGGTTAAATCCCTCATTGCAATGGTGATATCAACGCTCATAGTCTGTGGACCCTCTCCAGTGTATATAGACCATTGTCCTACTTTTTAACTCTGGGGGAAGCCCCTAGGATGCTCAAATGGCTGAAATTTTAATCACACAGGATGCAGATATCCTCACAATCACCTTTAATCGCCCAGAGAAAATGAATGCCCTCACGCGCGAAATGTATGCCACGCTGGCCAAGGGACTCAATGATGCCGCTGGTGATTTTTCGGTAAGAGCCGTCATTTTATCCGGCGAAGGAAATCACTTCACAGCAGGAAATGACATTGGTGATTTTATGGCGCATCCACCAACAGAATCGGATTCTGGTGTCGCGCTCTTTCTAGGCTCCTTGCTCAATTTCCCTAAGCCACTGATTGCATCGGTCCAAGGAAATGCAATTGGAGTGGGAACAACGATGCTTCTTCATTGTGATGTTGTGGTTGCAAATCCATCGGCCAATTTTTCGATGCCATTTACCACCTTGGGGCTTGTTCCAGAGGCAGGTTCTAGTTATTTATTTCCTAGACTGGTCGGGTACCAAAGAGCGGCGCGAATTTTCATGACAGGTGAGAGCTTTGATGCTGTAAGCGCGCTTGAGATGGGTTTGATCGCACAAATCTCCGAGGAACCGTTTTTAGAAGCGCATAAAATTGCGCAACGAATTGCCGCTCAGCCTCCTCAGGCAATCATAAATACAAAGGCGCTACTCAAGAGTGGTTCGCATGATGCGGTGGCCGCTGTCATGCAAGCAGAATTCCAACTTTTTGCCATGGCACTTCAATCAGAAGAGGCCATGGAAGCATTCATGAAATTTATGTCAAAGAAAGGTTCGTCATGACAGAGTCAGAAAGTCTTGCGGGTAAGAAAATATTTATAACAGGAGGTTCTCGAGGAATCGGTCTAGCAATAGCACTTCGCGCGGCTCGCGATGGTGCATCCATCGCAATTGCTGCAAAGACGGCTGAAACCAATCCGAAACTTCCCGGGACCATTTTTTCAGCGGCTCAAGAGATCCGCGATGCAGGCGGTACGGCGCTAGCCATTCAGTGCGACATTCGGGATGAAAATCAGATTGAGGCAGCAATCGCTCAAACCGTCAAAGAGTTTGGTGGCATAGATATTTTGATTAACAATGCAAGTGCAATCAATTTAACAAGAACTGAGAGCACCCCTGCGAAGCGCTTTGATCTCATGTTTGGAGTCAATGTCCGAGGGACCTTCTTAACCTCCCAAGCAGCAATTCCACACCTTCGGATGTCTGCTCAAGCAGGACGCAATCCACATATCTTGACTTTGTCACCCCCACTGTCTATGAAAGCGAAATGGTTTAAAAATCATGTGGCTTACACAATGGCTAAATATGGGATGAGTATGTGCGTTCTTGGCATGGCAGAAGAGTTTAAGAAAGAGGCAATCGCAGTAAACGCACTATGGCCTCGCACTGCTATCGATACTGCAGCCCTTGCAATGATTCCTGGCGTGGATACCGCCGCCTGCAGAAAACCAGAAATTTTGGCCGATGCTGCCCACGTCATTCTTACTCGATCTAGTGTGGATTGCACAGGGAATTTCTTCGTAGATGACGAAGTTCTCGCAAGTGTTGGAGTCACAGATCTTGAGAAATATTCTGTTGTGCCAGGCACGACGGACTTTCTCTTGGACTTCTTTCTCGATTAAACGAGATTTACAAGTGATACGAGAGCGTGCGCTACATGCGTATGGGAGTCGGAAAGTTCCAAATTTTCGTCAACAAATGTATCTGCTCGTATTTCCATCATGATTGATTGGACCCTAGGGTCAACTCCATAAAATTTAAGAGGTATGTAAGTTCCCGCATATGGTTGGTTGAGTTCTGTTCGGCCAACAGCAGTACATGCTTCTTGAGCGCTCTGAATAAGATTCTCCGGTGTGTGAAATGAATCAGTTCCGATGCAAATTTCCGGACGTTCTTGGTCATGATTGATCGAATTAGGGTGCTGCAGGGTTCTATACGAATGCACATCAATTATTGTCACTCGCCCGAGAGCATCAAGTCTTGAAGTAACGAGCTCGGTAAAAGCATCGGAATATGGAGTGAAGTAGGTGTCTATGAGTATGTTCGTTCCAGTGAAAGGTTCTTGACGTAACAGATTTCCTCTAGATGTTCGTGTGTAGACGGCACCCATTCCGACAGAGTTCATAACTTCACGCTCGTCAGGGAATCTCTCAGGATCTATCACTAAACGTGAGAGAGTATTCATAAAAATCCAAGGTTTTAGCGTGGATTGTCGCTGAGCAATAAAGGCTAATTGATCAGTTTTAGTGTCCGTCATCTCGTTGAGTTCAGATTCTATTTCAGCATCGTCAATAACAATATTGGCGCGAACTTCTCCTGGAATGATGCGAGAACTGTGTGGCACATGCAAAATAACGCAAGAAAGAGGATCGCCTTGCATTACTTGGTAACTGGAAATCACAGACGTCCAGCTTCATGAACACGTTTAAGAAAATCTTTTGTCCGTGGATCCTTGGGGGACTCAAGAATCTGTTCAGGCGTTCCCCATTCAACAATACGTCCGCGATCTAGAAAACACACTTCATCTGCAACTTGCTTAGCAAATCCCATTTCATGTGTCGCAAGCACCATCGTCATCCCTGCAATTTTGAGTTCTCTTACCGTACTCAGAACTTCATTGACCAATACGGGGTCGAGAGCGGAAGTAACCTCATCAAGGAGAAGCAAGCGTGGGGCAATTGCCAAAGAACGAATGATTGCCACCCGTTGTTGTTGACCGCCACTTAAGCGATCGGGGTATTGATCCGCCTTATCTAGAAGTCCAAAGCGTTCAAGCAGTGCTCGTGCGTGTTCGGTGGCCTCTTCAGTACTCTGCCTGTGCACTCGAATCGGAGCAAGAATAATATTTTGTGTAACGGTCAGATGTGGAAAAAGGTTAAATGATTGGAAAACCATTCCTAGTTTGCGGCGAACGAAATCTGGATCCGTATCCACCGCGGTTATTTCGGTACCATCGATGCGAATAATGCCATCGTCAATTTGTTCGAGAAGGTTTATGCAACGTAGTAATGTCGATTTTCCAGAGCCCGATGCACCGATAAAAACAGTTGCGGTGTGCTCCGGTACGGATATCGAAATATCTTCGAGGACTACCTCGTTGCCAAATGCTTTGCGCACTTTCTCGATGGACAAGACTGGAATACTCATGCCATTCCCTGCGCATTTTGTCGTTCAATTGATTTTCGAAGAGTGCGGTCTGTGTAACGGGTCAGTGGAATCGTAATCAAGAGGAAAAGAATGGCAGCCATTACATAAGGGGTGTAATTAAAACTTCTGCTACTTGCAATTTGTGCAGCGCGAATTGCATCAGTGACACCTAGTATCGAAACTAGCCCTGTGTCCTTGATTAGCGATACCAAATCATTGAGTAGTGGGGGAGTCACTCGACGTAAAGCCTGTGGCAATACAACAAAGCGAAGTGTCTGGAAATTTGAGAGGCCAAGAGAACGAGCAGCCGCTCTTTGACTTGGGTGAACGGTGAGAATTCCACTCCTAATAACCTCTGCTACATAGGCCGAATATGTGATTATCACAGCAATTATTCCAAGAATAAAAACGTTGTTAGTGACACCTTTGAGGCGAAGAGCGGGTACTCCAAAACCCACAAGAAGAATTATGAGAAGCATGGGAATCCCGCGAAATACATCTACATAAATTGTGGCTAGTAAGCGAAAAGGTGTAATCGCTGGTGAACGCGATGTTCGAACCAGTGCAATTAATAATCCGAATATAGCTACAGAGGAGGCAGCTATTACGGTTAGAAATATGTTCGCGCCAAAACCCAAAATAATCTTAGGAAGAACTTCAACTCCATAAGCCCATGCGAAGAAAGTTTCTGAAAGACTCTTCCATCCAGGAGAGGTAAAAAGAATCACTGCGAGAGTTCCCAAAACGAGAAGTGTAGAAAGGAGTGCAACGAGTGCGTTCTTTTGAGACCTTTTCCTTCGTGCCACTCTTCGCGAGATTTCTATTTCGCTAGGCGTCCACACGCCACCAAAAGAGTAAGGCGCGGAAACTGGCTCTTCGCCAGATCCGCGCCCCACTTCTTGGTTCATCAGATTCTTTGAGTGCTGGTTACTTGAGTACTGGTGCGCCGGCAGCTGTTGTCAGCCATTTATCAGTGATGGCAGCAAGTGTTCCGTTATCACGGAGCGCGTCGACTGCCTTGGTAACGCAGGATGTAATCGGGCTATCTTTAGCTAGAAGAAGTCCAGCTCCATTGTCATTGACATCACTATTTTCAAGTTGTCCAACAATTATTCCCTTGGGAACCTCTACAGCCGAAAGGTAGAAAGCAGTTGGAAGATCAACGACGAGTCCATCTATTTGTCCATTTTTTAGAGCCGAAACGGCTGCAGCATTATCGTTAAATACTTGGGCTTTGAGACCGAGTTGGACTTCAATTGCATCAAGTGAGGTTGAGCCAACAGCTGCTCCAAGTTTTGGATTCGCTGCTTTGAGTTCTGCGATTGATTTGACGCCAGCAATCTTGCTCGTTGATGGAGCGACAATTGATTGATTGGACTTGTAGTAGGCGCTTGAGAAATCAACGACCTTTGATCGGTCTGCGGTAATTGAATACTGCTGAATATTGAAATCGAATTTCTTTGGACCAGGTGCTATCGCGCTGTCAAATGTAGTGCGAACCCATTTCACCGCTGCATTGTCATAGCCAAGTTCCTTTGCAACGGCATAGGCCACTGCAGCTTCAAAACCTTCACCTGATTCAGGCTTGTCATTGAGTACCCAAGGAGAATAGGCAGGCTCACCAGTCGCAATTGTGAGAACTCCCGGTTCTAGTGTTGCGAGTGAAGCCGCAACACATTCTGTAGGCGCCGCTGCAGAATCCGTCGTCTCACTTGAGGATGAGCACGCGCTGAGTGCTAGCACTCCTGCAAAAAGTGTTGAGAGAATAATCGTATTTTTAGAGCGTGACATATCGAGCCTTTCTGCGCTTGTCATGGACTTTCCTATGACCTGGTCTTCACCCGGAACACCCCGCCGCCATGGAGGGTTGTTGTTTAGCTAGCCGGGGCTTTGTGCTAAAACTCATGACCTACGGCGAAGATTAGCAACGAGCATCACATAAGTGAAATCTCCATACAGGTTAATACCAAATACCGAGAAGGTAGGCTCTTGGAATGCCGGTAAATCCAAGAAAATCCCTAACGATGGATGCAGTTGCTGGGCTCAGTGTGGCCATTGTCGCCTTGCCGCTCGCCCTCGGGTTTGGAATTACATCAGGCGCTTCGCCATCGGCAGGACTAACCACAGCAATCATCGCAGGATTTATTGCAGCATTTTTTGGTGGATCACGTTTTCAAGTCAGCGGCCCCACTGGCGCGATGACAGTCGTTCTCATTCCAATCATTGCAAAATTTGGCATTCATATCGTTCCGATGGTTGGCCTCATGGCTGGTGTAATCGTCATTGTTTTATCGTTACTTCGCGCGGGGCACATAATCAATCGAGTGCCGTGGCCAGTTGTTGAAGGATTCACAGTCGGAATTGCACTGGTCATTGCCCTCCAGCAATTACCACTTGTTTTCGGAATAAAGAAAGGAGCCGGAGATCGCTCGATTCCTGTCGCCTTGTCAACAATTCGCGATGCCTTGCATGCAGGACTCAGCCCTCAGAGCATTTTTATTGTTTTTGTCACACTGTTCGTAAAATTTACTTTTCCGATTCTTTGGAAAAAACTCAAAATTACATTTCATATTCCGGCAAGCATTATCGCAATTCTCGTTAGTCTTTTACTTGTAAAAATTTTGAATTTCGATATTGCCGCCATTGGAGATATTCCTCGAAGTATCGGTACGTGGGATGGAGCAGCTTTATCCTTTGACCATTTCTCTGAGCTTTTTATCCCAGCTCTAATGATTGCGGCTCTCTGCGCGATTGAATCATTATTATCCGCGCGAGTTGCTGATGGAATGGCCCACGTTGCCAAGGAAGATAGGTACCAACCCAACCGTGAATTATTTGGTCAGGGCCTCGGAACTATCTTCGCGTCCCTCTTTGGAGGCCTACCCGCCACTGGCGCAATCGCACGATCGAGTGTGAATGTGCGATCAGGTGCTCACAGTAAGTATGCGGCTATTTTCCACTCGCTATTTTTACTTGTTATCGCTTTATTCGCTGGGGCATTGGTTTCTCAGATACCTACCGCTGCGATTGCAGGAGTGTTGCTTGGAACAAGCTATCGAATATTAAACCCAGCCTCAATAAGAGAGTCTCTCCAAACGACCAAAAAAGATGCCTCGGTATTGATTACAACAGCTGCAGCCACTTTATTTATAGACCTTATCTGGGGAATAATTATTGGAATCGGGCTTCATTTAATTTTCGTCGTGAACAGCAAACGGATTGGCAGCGCAGCGACGCAGGATGAATAACCCAACTAATCCAGATACTATGGCAGCAAGAATGAGACCAAGTTTTACATCCGACATTTGATTTGGTGCCAGACCTGCTAGGTCTGCGATAAAGAGTGAAACAGTAAGGCCCATCCCTGCGAGTGCGCCAGCTCCTGCAATCTCGACATAGGTGAGCGAAGCTGGCTTATGGGAAAGTCCAAAAGAAATGGCTAAGAAACTAAAGAGAGTTATGCCGATAATTTTTCCTACCACTCGAGCAACAATAAGTGAGTAGGTGATGGCGTTTGAAATGTTCGAAAAATCAATAGTGAGTCCAATGTTAGCAAGTGCGAAGACCGGAATGATAAAGAATGCACTATAGGGATGAAGGATATCTATCAGTCGATCAGGTTTCACTGGAATAGCAATAGCCAGAACAACGGCTCCGATAGTTGCGAGAAGCTTTAATGGATTAATTCCTGATGAATAAAAAAGTGCCATCACAATAATAGAAAATAAATCATCGGCTATCGCAAGAGTGAGCAAGAAGATTTTGATACTTGGCTCAATACGCGAACCAAGCAAGGCAAGTGCTCCAAGAGCTAACGCGATATCTGTTGGCATAGCGACCGCCCACGCTTTTGAGCCATTGTTTAAAACAATGAAAATCAGCGCGGGTATTGCCATACCTCCAAGAGCTGCAATGATGGGCAAGGAGATAGATCTATAGGATCGCTCCTCCTTGCTCACGAATTCACGTTTTATTTCGAGCCCAACGAGAAAAAAGAAGATACTCATCAAGCCTTCATTAATAAAGGTGTGTAGGGGATCAAAGAAATCAAAATATCCTTGGCGAATTGGTGAGTTTGCAAGAATCAGGGCCAGGAACGCGAAGGCGAGGAGAAAAATACCCCCTGCGCTTTCGGTTCTAAAAAACCGAAAAAATGCTCGATTCAATTGGGCCATCAACTAATCATAGTGCGTAGTAATCCCTAGGCATGCCTAATAGCTTCACGAACCGCGACTGCGCTTAGATGTGGGTGCAAGCGAAGAAACGTTGTCACCGCGGGGCGATTAAATTTAGCCACATCACGAAGTGCCCAGCCAATGGCTTTAGCGATGAAGAATCGTGAATCATTTGAATGTGCATCGCAAAACTTCAGAAGTAGCTTTACATCCATTTCGTCACCTCGACCGCGTTGATGTTGGATCGCTGCGCGGATCAGCCACATATTCTCATTCCGGTTCCAGCTTTCCATGAGGCCGCGAGCTCTAAATCTTCGAGTTAAAGGCGAAATCGCAGCGGATCCAAGTCCATCGACTGTGTCCCACCAAGATTTGTGAGTGATTAGAAACTGCACGTGATCTTTCAGAAAATTCTTATCAGCGTAGTCAATAAAAAAAGCAATCATGTCATTCGCTACATATTGGTATTCACGATGGGGAAGTCGCCAAAGTGCTCGTGCTGTTTTTCCAAGTTGATCTGACGTTGGGATGGGGGCGCCCTTGAATATAATTCGTGATAGAGCCCTTCGATCGGGAGTCATCACTCCAAGAAATGGTGCAATATCTTTCATGTATGCCTGTGCGCCTTGTGCTTTCTGCTTAGTTCCAAGGGGCGGTAATTCTTTCTGGATTCTGGAAAGTATGTAACGTTGAAATGCACTCACGACACAAAAGTAACGCAAAAGAACCCTTGCCACGCGAAGTGACAAGGGTTCTTTTGGTAAGAATTTTAGAGGTCGTAATACAATTCGAACTCAGCTGGGTGCGGACGCAATCGTACGTAATCCACTTCCTCTTTACGCTTGAAAGCAATCCATGTTTCAATGAGATCGTCAGTAAAGACGCCACCTTTGAGCAAGAATGCGTGGTCATTTTCTAAATTTGTGAGAACTTCATCAAGTGATCCAGGAACCTGAGCAATGGAGGCAGCTTCTGCACCTTCGAGTTCGTACAAGTCCTTATCCACTGGAGCAGGTGGTTCAATTTTATTCAAGATTCCATCAAGGCCGGCCATTAGCATCGCTGCAAATGCGAGGTATGGATTCGACGATGGGTCCGGACAACGGAATTCCACGCGCTTAGCTTTTGGATTTGAGCCAGTAATCGGAATACGAATACAGGCGGAACGGTTGCGAGCAGAGTAGACAAGGTTTACAGGTGCTTCATAGCCAGGAACTAGGCGGCGGTAAGAATTCACTGTTGGGTTCGTGAAGGCAAGGAGTGATGGTGCGTGCTTAAGTAATCCGCCAATATACCAACGAGCGAGATCTGAAAGGTCGCCATAGCCATCACCGAAGAACAATGGCTTGCCGTCTTTCCACAGTGATTGGTGTACGTGCATACCTGAACCATTATCTCCAAATAGTGGCTTTGGCATAAATGTTGCGGTCTTTCCATTTACCCACGCAGTGTTCTTAATGACGTACTTAAACTTCATAACATCATCACCTGCAGTCAAAATGTCAGAGAAACGATAATTGATTTCCATTTGACCTGCAGTACCGACCTCGTGGTGCGCGCGCTCAACTTCGAGCCCTACTTCTTGGAGTTTCATTACCATTTCGTCGCGAAGGTCTGCGAATTGATCTGAAGGCGATACAGGAAAATATCCGCCCTTCACGCGTGTGCGGTATCCGCGGTTTGGTGTGCCATCCGCATCGAATTCAACACCGGTATTCCATGCGCCTTCATATGAATCGATATGGTGAAAGCCCTCGTTTATTCCAGTCTTGAAGCGAACTGCATCAAAGACGTAGAACTCTGCTTCTGGAGCGAAGAATGCAGTGTCGGCAATACCCGTTGACTTGAGGTATTCGACCGCTTTAGACACGACTCCGCGAGGATCGCGACTATATGGCGAATTATCAACTGGATTGTGAACAGAGAAATTAATGATGAGAGTTTTCTCTTTGCGATAAGGATCGATGAAAGCTGAACTTGGAACAGGAAGCAATTTCATATCTGATTCATGAATAGCCTGAAAGCCACGGATAGATGAACCATCAAACATAAGTCCATCAGTGAAAACAGCTTCATCAAATGATTCAACTGGAACATTGAAGTGATGTTGAATTCCAGGAAGGTCGATGAAGCGCACATCAATGAGCTTGACGTTTTCCTTTTTGATGAATGCAAAAATTTCTGCAGAGTTCTTAAACATTCTTCTCCCATTTTTTTACTCGGGTGATCATTCAAGGCACGGCTCACCATTGAGGTCGCTCTTGCTGGTGCACAGGCTATGAGTATTTAGTGAAAATGAGATAACTCAAGTGTTACAGCCGTGTTACATATCCTGCCTTCTCTGGCACGGTAGGCTCAGGTGTGACCAAGACCGTGAGCATTAAGCGCAGATTTGCTGCTTTGACCCTCGATTGGGGGTCAAGCTATGCCATCGCCGCGGCCATAGGCGGAGGCATTTCCCAGTCGAATTCACGAAGCCTGACCATCCTTGCAATTTTTTTTATTCAGTATTGGATTTTAGTCTCACTTCAGGGTGCATCCATGGGGCACCGTTTTATGCGATTAAAAGTTGTACGTTTTAGCGATGGGGGACAGGTGACTCCACTTCAGGCACTCATTCGAACCGTGCTTGTGTGCCTGGTGATCACTGCAGTTACTTTTGATGAAAATGGTCGCGGGATACACGAGCGATTAAGTAACACCGTTCTCATTCGTATTTAGCGGATCTTTGTTCCCTTAGGCATTGGACCTTTAGGAATTGGAATCGAGAGACCACCCACTGCTTTGAGTCGTGCACGAACTTCGCGCATTTGATGAGGGGAAAGTTTTTTAGGAAGCTTCGTTACTTTCTTCTGTAACTTGCGCAATGAGATTGCTCCCTCAAAGTCACCCACAACTATTTCAGTGATTGGAACACCAGGTGCGTAGCGCTCAGTTTTCTTTTTTTCTTCGGTGAGCATTTGTCGAACGCTATTGCTTCCTTCGCCTACCAGAACAATTCCTGCGCGACCTACGCTTCTATGAACCATGTCCTGATTTCGGTTGACTGCTACTGCTGGTGTCGTTGTCCACCCTTTACGAATAGCCATGAGCACACTTGCACCCGCTCCAATTTGACCTTCAATTGAGGAGTACGCCGCCGTAGCTGCTTGGCGTGTAAAAAAAAACATTGTCGCTAATGCAGACAATGGAAGAGAAATGAATCCGACGTAATACGGATGTCCAAGAGTGGCACCAATACCAATGCCGATAAACCACACACTGAGAAATACTCCAATGAGGGCAAACCCAATCCACGGCTTCACTGCCTTCGTGACTGAGTACGCATCTCGAAATGCTTGGAAGCGTGGAGTCTTGATCTTTTCGGACTTCTTTTTTCTATTAAACATGTCTACAAGTTTAGTGGGGCGGGGGCTGTACCACCAAGACGCACAGGCGCCCACCTCGCTCCCACGGGGCTATCGGGGTACTTCTCCTGAACGGTGTGAAGCATGGCAATCATTGTGGTCCGCAAATCTGATTCGGCCCTCTCGACATCAGTATCTCGAGTGAAGTAAATAGGTTGACCAAATGTGACAAAAATTGGAGTTTTCTTTCGTAATAAATTTTTCTTCACACCTTTGGTCCAAATACGTTGACTACCCCAAACAATCGTTGGAATCACTGGAACACCTGCGCCAATTGCAAGGCGAACCGCACCAGATTTCAGAGCCTTTATTTCAAAACTTGTGGAGATAGTTCCTTCTGGAAAAATGCCGATGATTTCACCAGAGCGAAGTGCGCGAAGTGCAGCGACAAATGAACCTGAGCCATTAGATCGATCAACGCTAATGTGATGCATTCCCCGCATGAGTGGTCCGGCTAACTTATTCTCGAAGATTTCTTTTTTTGCCATGAAACGCACGAATCGATTTGCTGGAAGAGCAGCAGTTCCGGCGAGTGCAAAATCTAAATAACCAATGTGATTGATTGCCAGAATTGCACCCTCTTTACGTGGAATGTTCTCTTCGCCTGCAAAAGTGAATTGGAGACCGAGATATTTCCAAAAAAGTTTGAGCGCACCAATAACTGGCGGATAAACTAAATCAGCCATTTTTAGCAGCCATCGCTTGCTTGTACAGGCGTCCAGCTCGATAACTCGAACGAACCAATGGGCCACTCATGACGCCTAGGAATCCAATTTCCTCCGCTTCAAGCGAAAGTTCTACAAACTCTTCAGGAAGAACCCATCGCTCTACCGGATGATGTCGATTAGTCGGACGAAGATATTGAGTGATTGTGATGATGTCACAACCTGCGCTATGCAAATCATGAAGAGCTTGGGAGATCTCTTCGCGAGTTTCTCCCATTCCAAGAATTAGATTCGATTTTGTAATCAATCCATATGCTCTTGCCATGCTAATCACTTGTAAAGATTTTTCGTAGGTGAAAGCTGGTCGAATACTCTTAAAAATTCGCGGCACGGTTTCTAAGTTATGAGCGAAAACTTCTGGCGCGGTGGCAAATATTTGATTGAGAAGTTCGGACTTCGCATGAAAGTCGGGAGCCAACATTTCGACACCGCACCCTGGATTGAGTTCATGCACCTGCTTGATTGTTTCCGCGTACAGCCAAGCACCTTCATCTTCAAGGTCATCACGGGTTACTCCCGTAATCGTTGCGTATTTAAGCCCCATAGTTTTGACCGATTCGGCTACTCGACGAGGTTCATCTCGATCGATTGGATCTGGCTTACCAGTATCTATGTTGCAAAAATCGCATCGCCGTGTGCACTTCTCTCCGCCTATGAGAAAAGTTGCTTCTTTATCTTCCCAACATTCAAAAATATTTGGACAGGCGGCTTCCTGACACACAGTGTGCAGGCCTTCACTCTTCACTAGGGAAGTTAGGCGTGTGTACTCGGGGCCCATATTTGCTCGAGTCTTAATCCACTCTGGCTTTCGCTCAATTGGTATGAGTGCATTTCGCGCTTCAATGCGCAACATCTTGCGACCCTCTGGAGCAATTGTCATGCGCTCACCTTCGATAGAGACTCAAATAGGTGTCGCTCCAAGATGGGGGACACTACGTCAATAGTAATGGGCGCTGCGAGTTCGTCACTCATCGATGTAACGGACGCATCAGAAATGCCGCATGGAATAATTTGGCTATACGCGCTGAGATCTGGGCACACGTTCAACGCAAAACCGTGCATCGTCACACCTTTGGCTACCCGAATTCCTATGGCAGCTACCTTTCTCTCACCCTTTTCATCTACTACCCAGACACCTGATCGCCCTTCTATGCGCTGAGTGTGAAGTCCCAATTCCAAACACGTTGCTATGAGTGCGCTTTCAATTTCACGGACGAATCCTACGAGTTCAGTGGGTCTGGCTAATTTAACAATGGGGTATCCCACTAACTGTCCAGGACCATGCCAGGTTATTTTTCCGCCGCGGTCTACATCAATCACCGGGGAACCATCTTGCGGCTTTTCAGATTCTTGAGTGCGGCGCCCTGCTGTGTACACCGAAAGATGTTCTAGTAACAGGACCGAATTAGGACGCTCGCCCGAGACAACTGCTGCATGAATTTCACGTTGAATTTTCCAGGCGCTTTCATAATCGATTAGACCACTTCTGGAAAGCGCAATGGCTGAGTGCGTGGTACCTGTCGCGATTGCCATAGAGATAGCCTAAAGGTATTAATGCTGTGAATTCCACTCGAAGATGAGCGGATAGGTATGCTGATAATGTTCTAGAAGTCGTTAGACATTGGGGAGAGAATGGCGCTTAAAGTAGGAATATCTGGCTATGGCCTCTCTGGGCGCTATTTTCATGCTCCGTTGTTAAGAGGTGCTGGATTTAATGTGAGCGCAATAGTGACGTCAAACACTGAGCGCACGCACTATGCCCATCAAGATTTTCCGAACGCAAAAATTTTCTCCTCGATTGAAGCGATGCTCTCTGAAGAATTAGATTTAGTAGTAATTGCTTCAGCAAACAGCGCTCATGTGGAGCAAGGAATTGAAGTAATCAAAGCAGGAATTCCAGTAGTTGTAGATAAACCGATGGGGCGAAATTACACAGAAACTAAGAATCTTATTGAATTCGCAAACACGAGAGGCGTACCAATCACAACATATTTCAATCGTCGTTGGGATAGCGATGCCTTGACGATTGCTCGCTTAATCAAGGAAGAAACATTGGGCGATCTTTTCCGGTTAGATTCACGTTTTGAAAGATTTCGACCCGTGATGACAACTGCCGGTTGGCGTGATTCAGTTAATCCAGATGCAGGCGGTGGATTACTTCTTGATTTACAGCCACATCTCATCTCAACTGCGATCGGTTGGTTTGGTGCCGGAACCGTAAAAAGTGCAACGATTAAATCGATTCGGGGTGGAGTGGTTGATGACTGTGTGCTTCATATTGCGCATGACAATGGGGTGGATTCATTTCTTTCAGCAAGTGCAATAGCGGGCGCACCAGGACCTCGAATTCGATTACTGGGGAGCAAGGGAGCGCTTGTGATAAATGAATTGGATCCACAAGAAGCGCTTCTTCGCGCAGGAAAATTTCCCGAAGGTGGATCATGGCAAGAAGACACATCCTCCCGAGCATTTATTCATACAGGAAACCAGGTCGAGGAAATTGTGTCTGAGCAAGGAAATTATGCGAGTTTCTATACTGCTGTAGGCGTTGCGATACGCGAGAATTCTCGCATGCCAGTGAGTACAACGGATGCGTTACACGTAGCCCAACTTATTGATGATGCCCGAACTTTGTGTGCCGATGCCTAAACCAATCGTTGTCGTAGGCGCAGGCCTAGCAGGTCTCAATTGCGCACTTACATTGCAGGATGCAGGACGTGAAGTGCTTTTACTAGAAGAGTCCGATCGAGCTGGCGGTCGAATCGCAACGGATAGCGTTGATGGATTTCTCTGTGATCGCGGATTTCAACTCATTAATGCCGGTTACCCAGAAATCGTACGCCTCGATGTCATCGATGAATTAGAGTTCATAGAAGCTCCGCGAATAATTGAAATTGCAATGGGGAATAAACGTATTCCCGTTGGCGATCCACGTGTTTTACCTCTTTCAGCATTTCGTACTCAGTCAGGTTCGATGATAGAGAAAGCGGCAGTTCTTAAATATCTGCTGCGTAAACCACGCACCGGTACTTCAATGGGTGGGGAACTCAGAAGAGCGGGCACTGGGAAAACTTACGAAAGAGTTCTCAAGCCATTTCTCACTGGAGTATTCCTTGCTGACCCAGATTACGTGGGCGCCGACTATGGAAAAGAAGCGATGAAACATTTTGTTCGTGGCACTCCGGGCCTTCCCAGGACCGGTGCAGGCCAGTTGCCCAGAGCGCTAGCATCTAGAATTGGTAATTTTAAAACTCATACGCAGGTGATGCGCGTACGCAATGAGAGCGTTCTCACTTCAGAAGGAGAGATAAAGGCTCACGCAGTAGTTCTTGCTACAGACCTGACTACCGCTGCGCAGCTATTGGATATAAATGAAATCCCAACTCTTGTGGGTTGTATTACCTGGTATCACGCATGCGAAGAGTCGCCATCGAGCACTGCGCGACTTGTCGTTGATGGCGAGAATCGCGGTCCAGTTTATAACAGCATTGTCATCTCTCATATATCACCGTCATACGCTCCTGTTGGAGTTCATCTCATCTCATCTACAACAGGGCTTGGTGTTACAGAATCGGAGGTGCGCCGTCACCTTTCTCTTATGTGGCACGTAGAGACTCGTAATTGGACCTTGATTGCGAAGTATGAAATCCCAGCGGCATTACCTTTGCATTCACCTCAGCGAGGTACCGCACATGGTCCGCAAATCGACGACTCCTTATTTGTTGCTGGTGATTACCGAAGTGTTCCATCACAAAATGGAGCCTTAGCTTCTGGCCGTCTTGCCGCGCAAGCTGTTCTAGCTATTTAGTCAACAAGGGCACTGAGTGCTGCCGCGATATGTGGGTAATTAAAAGTAAATCCGGCTTCTGTAAGAACTTGTGGGATCACTCGTTTTGAACCAAGTATTTCTGAGGAGAATCCACCTAAAGCAATTTTGAGCGCTAAAGCAGGTGCAGGAAAAAGTGCCGGGCGGTGTAGTGCGCGAGCTAGTCCTGAAGTAAATTCTTGATTTGTTACAGGATTAGGACTTGTAAGGTTAACAGGACCAGTAATTGGGTTCTCTAGCAAAAATGCTATTGCACGAATGTGATCGTGGAGAGTAATCCATGACCACCACTGCTTTCCTGAACCAAGTTTTCCTCCTAGACCAAATCGGAACAGCGGAAGCATTCGACCTAGAGCTCCACCTGTTGGTTCCAGAACAAGACCTGTTCGTAATTTAACAGTGCGAGTATCTCCAGCAAGATCCGCTGCAGATTCCCATTCCCTACATACTGCAGAGAGAAAATCTTCCCCTGCCCGATCATTCTCTGTGACTGCACGATTGCCAGTTTCTCCATACCATCCAATTGCGCTACCTGAAATAAAGACAGAAGGCTTCACTGCAGCAACAGCGTGAGCAATTGTTGTTGTTCCCATTAATCGAGAATTAAGAATTTCAGATTTATATTTCTTAGTCCAACGTTTATCTCCAACGCCAGCACCAGCAAGATGGATAATCGCATCTACGCCTTCAAGAGGTGCGAGATCAACGGTGCCAGCAATGGGATCCCATGAGATTTCATCCGAAGCAGCAGCCGGGCGACGCACCAATCTTTGCACTGTATGGCCCTCAGACTTCAGGTGGCCCACGAGTGCGCTACCAATCAGGCCCGAGGCCCCAGTAATTGCAATTCTCTGCGGTACCGACATTTACAAACCCAGATCTGATTCAAATTGTCCAGATTCAAGTCGCTCTTTCAGAGTAACAAGGAAACGCGCTGCATCCGCGCCATCAACAACTCTGTGGTCATATGAAAGCCCAAGATAAACCATCGAACGAATTGCAATGGTTTCTCCGCCATCTTCACCGCGAACCACCATTGGACGTTTGACTACTGCGCCAAGACCCAAGATTGCAACTTGCGGTTGATTGATGATTGGAGTATCAAAGAGTGCCCCGCGACTTCCAGTATTTGTAATCGTAAAAGTTCCTCCACCAAGCTCGTCAGGTGTTACCTTGTTATCACGAGTTCTTGCAGCAAGATCTGCGATTTTTCGCGCAATGCCGCCCATGTTGAGGTCGCCCGCATTATGAATGACAGGTACAAGAAGTCCTCTCTCGGTATCAACTGCAATACCAAGATGTTCGGCACCATGATAAGTAATTTGGTCTCCTTCAACGGAGGAATTCAAGACCGGATGTTGTTTGAGTGCCTCACACACGGCAACGGCGAAGAAAGGAAGGTAAGAAAGTTTCACACCTTCACGAGATTCAAAAGTAGCTTTTGAGCGGTCGCGCAATCGAGAAATTTTAGTGACATCAACTTCAATAACAGTAGTCAACTGCGCGCTAACCTGAAGCGACTCGACCATACGAGCGGCAATGACCTTACGAAGTCGTGACATAGTTACTGTAGTCCCGCGGAGCGGTGAAACTACTACTGGTGCGGAAGGTTTTGCGGAAGAGGCAGGTTGTAACGGAGCCGATGCAACCGGCGAGCTCTTTGGTGCCGCTGCGGCGAGGACATCTTCCTTGCGAATGCGTGATCCAATTCCAGTACCAACGAGGGTTGAAAGGTTTACACCAAGTTCTGCAGCTAGTTTGCGAACGATAGGTGTCACATATGCATCCGTGTTAGCAGGTGAAACTACGGGCGCTGTAACTACGGGCGCAACTGGGGCGGCCGAAACAACTACGGGTGGGGCGCTCACAACTGGAGCGGTAGGAATCGTTGCTCCTGAAGTCGATCCAATGAGACCAAGTCGTGCTCCGACTGGGACCGTTGTATCCACCGCTACATCTATTGCGAGGAGAATTCCAGCAACAGGTGAAGGAATTTCTGTATCCACTTTGTCAGTTGATACTTCAAGAAGCGCTTCATCAACTGCTACCGAATCTCCAACATTTTTTAACCATCGAGTAACGGTGCCTTCACTCACGCTCTCACCTAAAGCTGGCATTGTGATAACAGTGCCAGCAGCATTCAGGTCAACGGAAGGCGCAGCAACTACAGGAGCGGGAGGGGTGACTACTTCAGGAATGGCAGGTTGCGCAGGGGGAGTGTGAGCAACAGGTGCTGCAACTGGAGTCACTGCAACTGGCGCACTCGCACCATCTTCAATAACTGCCAACTCTGCACCGACGGGTACCGTTTGATCAATCGAAACAATAATTTTTTGCAAAATGCCAGCAACAGGTGATGGGATTTCCGTATCTACTTTATCTGTGGAAACTTCGAGAAGTGGTTCGTCAACAGCGACATGATCGCCCTCTGCCTTAAGCCAACGGGTTACGGTTCCTTCGCTCACGCTTTCACCGAGTGCGGGCATTGTCACTGAGAATGTCATTTACATTTTCTCCTTGGTTATCCGTGGGCGTGAAGCGGTTTTCCTGCAAGAGCCATATGAGCTTCGCCCATTGCTTCAGACAGAGTTGGGTGTGCATGGATCAGAGGAGCAACATCATCTGCTGTTGCTTCCCAATTGTAAATAAGTTGCGCTTCTGCAAGTAATTCGCCCACACGTGCGCCAACCATATGAATACCTAGAACTGGACCATTCTTTTGCGAAACGAGTTTGACTGACCCAGCAGTACGTAGAATTTGAGCTTTACCATTTCCAGCCAGGTCATAATTTAGCTCGACAACATCGTATCCACGCTCTTTGGCAGCTGCGGTCGTCAGCCCTACTGAGGCAACCTCCGGTTCGGAGTATGTAACTCGTGGAACGCCATCGTAATTTATTGCGCGAGGATTCAGACCTGCAATTTCCTCTGCGACTAAAATTCCCTCTGCAAATCCAACATGCGCAAGCTGAAGTGTTGGAATGAGATCTCCAACGGCCCAAATACCCGGAATATTAGTTCGACATTTATCATCAACTAAGACATATCCGCGATCCAAGCTGATTCCCTGATCTTCATAGCCGAGATTGGCTGAAACAGGTCCACGCCCTACCGAAACGAGAAGAACGTCAGCGGAGAAAGTCTTTCCATCTTCGAGTGTCACTGTTACGCCATCATTTGTAACAGCAGCGGATTGGAAGCGCACGCCCAATTCAAAATTAATCCCGCGCTTACGAAATGCTCTTTCCAATTGCTTGCTTGAAGATTCATCTTCGAGAGCAACAAGGTGGGAGAGCCCTTCTATGATTGTCACTTCAGCACCAAATGATTTCCACACTGATGCAAACTCACAACCGATCACGCCACCACCAAGAACAATCACACTTTTTGGAACATAATCCAATTTTGTTGCGTGGTCAGATGTAATCACTCGAACGCCATCTATTTCGAGTCCTGGCAAAGTGCGCGCATATGATCCAGTGGCCAAAATAATATTTTTTGCAGAATATTTCTCGCCGTTTACTTCAACGGTATCCTTGGAGACCAAACGACCGTGTCCTTCGATGAATGTTACATTTCTAGATTTAACTAATCCCTGTAAACCTTTATGAAGTCGATTAATAACACCATCTTTATAGGCATTCACACCAGGCATATCCATGGATTGAAATTGTGCATTGACTCCGAAATGGCTTGCATCGCGCGCGCCATCAGCAATTTCACCAGCGTGCAATAGGGCTTTTGTCGGAATACAACCGCGGTGAAGACACGTTCCGCCAAGTTTGTCGGCTTCAATAAGTGCAACTGATAGACCTAATTGCGAGGCTCGAAGTGCGCACGCATACCCGCCGCTACCGCCGCCTAAAATGACCAGATCGAATTGCGCCACACATGCCTCCCAAAAGTTCTTAGGGCTATCTTGCCAGCCTTCGGGCTACTTAACGAACTCGAGCTTCTCGGCCAGGGTGACCAAAGATCGCACAGCAATACCCGTTCCGCCCACAGGTGTGTATCCGTGGCAATCGCCTTCGTTGTAGGCGGGGCCAGCAATATCCAAATGGAGCCAGGGCAAGTCTTCACGCACAAAATCTTTCAAAAATAACCCAGCAACAAGCATTCCGCCCATGCGTTCGCCAATATTTGCAAGATCGGCTACTGGTGAGTCAAGTGATGCACGCAACTCTTGAGGAAGCGGCATTGGCCAAAACGCCTCGCCACTGTGAGTCGCCGCTTCTAGGAAAATTTCTCTCATTGGCTCGTTATTTGTCATAACTGCGCTGGTTCGAGTTCCTAACGCAACCACTTGAGCTCCTGTCAGGGTTGCGACATCTACCAAGACATCGAGTGATTTACTTTCCTGTGCTTTAACCATTGCATCGGCTAACACTAGGCGACCTTCTGCATCTGGATTAAGTACTTCGACTGTCTTTCCACCAAAGATCGTAATGATGTCACTTGGTCGCGTTGCGGTGTCGCTGATCATATTTTCGGCTAGAGGTGCCCACGTTTCAATTGTGACGGGGAGTTTGAGTGCGGCAATGATAAAAGTTGCCGCGCACACTGCTGCAGCTCCGCTCATATCTGACTTCATCGCCTCCATCCCTAACGCCGGTTTAAGGGCAAGTCCGCCACTATCGAATGTGATTCCCTTCCCGACGAAAGCTAGCTTCTTAAGAGATTTTTTAGGAGTGTACGAAATATGTAACAGCCTAGGAGGGTTAGCCGACCCTTGACCTACTGCAGTAATTCCACCAAACCCACGAGATTTCAACTGCTTTTCATTCAGAATTGTAATTTTTAAACCAGAAGCGGTTCCGCCTGCCTCTTTGAGAACTGCACTAATTTTCTTAGTAAAAGAATCAGGAGTGAGATGACTCGGTGGGGTATTAATGAGATCTCGAGCAAGAAATGTGTATTGGGCAATGAGTGCTGCTCGCGCTACGCCAACTTTTACCTCGGGGCGTTTGGCCAGCGAAGTAAGTACATTGATGTTCTTTAGGGGCGCTTTTCTTTCAATCTTTGTTGAGCCTCTAAATTCATCAAAAGTGTATGCACCTAGTGCGGCGCCCTCAGCGACTGCGCATACCGTTTCGGAATCAAACGCAGGTAGTGCAAATGTAGCGCTGGCATTTCCATGAAGCGCACGTGAGGCCGCTCCTGCAGCGCGACGTAGAACCTCATGGGAGTAGTTATTAGATGTTTCACCTAACCCAGTGAACACAATGAGGGTCGACTTTTCTGTAGGAATCTTGATGACTTCATCACTTTTACCTGTGGCACCCAAGTCGCGAAGTTGGGCTGAGAGAAGTTTTATATTTACCTTGGCATCACCAGGCTCTATATGAAGATTTACTTGTTGATTCTTCTCCTTGTTATTTTTTTTGGAGAAAGAAAGTCCCAGAACCAAAATGCTGTCTTTGGTTGAATTATCGGACAGACGTATAGTCGACATTGTTTCTCCTTAGAGCCACACACGTGGGAAGTGCCAAATCATACATAAAGACAAGGGGTAGCGCTGCGCTCTCTTTTGCGGGCGCAGGTGTTAAATTGAGACTGTGAAAACCTCTCCTCTCCATCAGATCCATCTCGACCTCGGTGCCAAAATGGCAGATTTTGGTGGGTGGTTAATGCCCATTGAATATCCTGGATTCGGCGTCCTCGCTGAACATGTGGCTGTTAGAGAAAGAGTTGGCTTGTTTGATGTTTCTCACCTAGGAAAGGCAAGTGTTACAGGTGAAGGCGCGTTAGATTTTCTAAATACCGCACTTACAAATGATCTCAATCGTATTCCAGATGGCGCAGCGCAATACACAATGTTATGCACACCGACTGGTGGCGTAATTGATGATCTCATTGCTTATCGAAATAGTGCTAATGATGTTTTCCTCGTTCCGAATGCATCAAATACTTCTGATGTTGTGGCCGTACTTGCCGAGCTCGCACCGGCACACATTTCCGTCAAAAATCTACATAATGATTTTGCTGTGATTGCCCTTCAGGGCCCACTTGCTACTGCGGTGCTTGAATCAATTGGAGTGCAAACGAATCTCGAATACATGAATTTTGACCGTGTAACTATTGGTGGAGTCGAAGTAATTCTTTGTCGTACTGGTTACACCGGTGAACGAGGCTTTGAAATTCTTCCTCGCTGGCAAGACGCTCACATAGTATGGGAAGCACTCAATTCCGCGATGAAAGAGTTTGGAGGCGTGGTGTGCGGCCTTGGCGCTCGAGATACTTTACGAACCGAAATGGGATACCCGCTCCATGGGCACGAACTAACCCTGGACATTTCGCCGGTACAAGCAAGTGCCTCGTGGGCAGTGGGTTGGAAGAAAGAGAGCTTTATTGGTTCGGAAGTTCTTAGGAATGAACGCAGTAACGGTCCACGGAGATTTCTTCACGGACTTAAATCTCTCGATCGAGGAATACCACGTGCAGGTATGTCGGTTAAAGATTCAGACGGCATTGTTATTGGTGAGATTACAAGTGGGACATTTTCACCGACTCTCAAGCACGGTATTGCATTAGCTTTGCTTGACCCATCGGTGACGCTTGGAACACTGGTAAGTATTGATGTGCGAGGTAGAGAATCTTCAGCTGAAGTCGTCACGTTACCTTTCGTTACTTCCCACGTTCGGTAATTGTTTCAGTTCCAGCTTTAAAAACAATTGGCGTGAGGAAAGATGCTCTACGTTTCGTACGTTCGAGTGCATGAAGAAAAGTTGGAGCTGTCGCGAGAATCAGACTGGCTGTGAGCACCGCTCGTGGAATATCCCAGGCCATAGATGTAGCAAAGTGAAAAACAATAAAACGTTGAAGGTTGTGAAACAGATCCAGATGAGTGTCAAATGAAAGCGCGGTGCCTCCTCCGAGTGCCCACGGCCAAAACTGTAAGTCCATCAAAATTCCAAATAGCAATCCAGCGACAACGCCATACAGTGCAAGTAGTGCAATTTCCAGCTTTCTTGTCACATGTTTGCCAAAAAAAGTATGAGGTAGTGCACCGGCTAAAAAACCAATCCATCCTGCAGCAAATGCCTGATACCCCAGCCACGGACCAAGCCCACCAGTTATAAATGCAGAAGTGAGCATTGCCAAAATACCCAAAACAAATCCGAATGAACTACCAAAGACTCTTGCACTAATAATCAAAATAAACCACATCGGCTCGATTCCTCCGGCGCCAGCGCCAAGGGGGCGAAGCGCTGCCATGAATGCAGCCAGTACGCCGAGTAGCGCAACTGACTTTGCATCCAATCTTTTCGAACTGATCTCAGCAATCATGACAAAAAGAGCAAGGGGAGTCGATACCCAGAAGAACCATTGATTCTTTGGAATAGTCTCTTGTCCCAAGAAAATAAAAGGCCAAAGAAATCCGACCATACTTACGCTAGAAGTAATTACAAGAACTACCCGAGAGCGTGTTCCGAATGTAAAAACAGGGTTAGTTTTCACGGTGCATTCGCATCGATGGAACGAACAACATCTTTAACAGTCAACCACGGAACTGGCGCCATTACCTTGGCTACCTGAGGAGCAAAAGCTGGGGATGAGAGTAAAACATCCGATGTGGATCCATCTGCGACTATCTCACCGTCGGCAATAAAAATCACGCGTGACGCTAGTTCTGCGACAAGTTCAACATCATGTGTGGCAAGAATTACGGTGCGATTATTTACATACGTGAAATCTTTTAATGCAAAAATCAAAGAGGACTTGGCCTCATAATCGAGCCCACGGGTGGGTTCATCAAGAATCAAAATTTGAGGGCTTGCCGAAAGGACCACACTTAAGGCAAGGGCTAAGCGCTGCCCTTCGGAAAGATCTCGCGGATGAGTGCGGGGAGAAATTCCGGGAACCAAGTCATTTAGTATTTTAAATGTTGATCCCGACTCTATGTGATTCTCTTTATCGGATTGCGTGCATTCCTCTTGCACACTTTGGCCATACAGCAAATCACTTGGCTCCTGTGGAATGAATCCAATTGAAGTTCGACGCGAGTATCCCTTGAGGATTGCTGGATCTTTTCCGAGGAGTTCAACGCCGCCCTGTGATGGCTTAACTATTCCAGCAATTGTTCGAAGTAACGAACTTTTTCCAGCACCGTTGCGCCCCATTACTGCAACGATTTCCCCTTGTTTAAATTCGGTAGAAACTCTTTTGAGCCCTTGGTGATTGCCATAGTTAAGAGAAAGGCTAGAAATGCTAATCACCGATTCTCCAATGAAATGAGTTTCGGTGGGCACTGGGGCGATTGATTTGCCACGAAATTGCGATGTCATTCTTCGAACTTCTCTCACCGTCAAACCAATCTCATCCAAATGCAAAGCTCGCGCTAAATGAACAATCGGGGGAGCGATCGTAGACTCCAGTAGAATTTCCTCTGGTGAACCGATGTGAGTGGCACCAAATCCATCAATGTAGATAACTCGATCGGCGAATTGGATGACACGTTCGAGTTTATGTTCTGCAATAACGACAGTAAGGCTTAAATCGTGAACCAATCTTTGAAGAATAGAGAGAACCTCTTCGGCTGCAATTGGATCAAGAGCGCTAGTTGGTTCGTCGAGAACTAAGACTTTTGGATGCATCACTAAGGCACTTCCTATTGCGACTCTTTGTTGCTCGCCCCCGCTAAGTGTTGCAATCGAACGATTTCGTAGAGGTGACAGGCTCATTAGATCCAGCACTTCTTCAACTCGTTTTCGCATTACATCTTGAGGAAGATTAAGTGATTCCATTCCGAAGACAAGTTCATCTTCCACAATGTCAGTCACAAATCCGTTTAATGGGTTTTGCCCCACAATCCCAATGAGATGCGCCAAACCTCCGGGCTTAACGCTCTGAGTTGAAATACCATCCACGCTTATATCGCCAGCGAGAATGCCACCGGTGTGATGGGGGACAAGACCATTGATAAGGCGCAACAGTGATGATTTTCCAGAACCGGTTGGGCCCATAACCAAAACCATTTCACCTTCGTTTATCGTGAAGGAAAGATCTTCAATGACCGTATTGATTGAGTTGGGATATACAAGTGAGACATTCGTAAATCTGATCATGCGGTATTCCTAAATGATTGAGCAAGAATATGTGGAGCTATAGCTGCTATGAGCGTAAGAGGAGCAAAGAAGAAAGTTGTCAGCGATAAGGCGATGAGAATCTTGTCAGCCATCGTAAATGACGTAGGTCTATACCGAGACCTTTTAGCACTTATTCCGTATCCTCTGGAATCCATGGCAGCAGCTAAGTCCAGAGAGCGAGCCAAGCTCTCCTCCATTAATGGCAACGCGATTTTTCTAAAGGAAATTTTTGTCGCACCTCGCAAAAAGTGCGCTTCTCTGATTCGACCATAACTGATGACAAGTTGCGGCACTACAGATGTGGCAATTACTAAGGCAACTCCGAATTCATAGATGACTAGAGGCAGAACCCTCAGAAGTTGATGCGGACTAGTTAACGATGAAGCGGCTCCAAGTAAAACAATAATGCAGGCCATCGCAATCGCTTCATGTGCCGTGAGAATTAAACGCTCGGAAGTCACGGGACCGCCTAGGCGAATTCCCGCTATCCAATTAGGCATGGGGATAATTGGAAGAGTGAAGACGGTATTACCTGGCACTGGCACTCCAATGAGTATGGCAATCGCCATTCGTATTCCAATTACCCACACGGCAATTTTTAGAGACCAACCAAAGGTTTGAGACCATGGTGCCTTCTCGTTGCGAGAGTAAACAACTGAAGCAACGAGAAGGACCACAACAAGAGAGAGCGCAAGAGATTTAAAGCGGGCAGAAGCAACAGCAAGACAGATTGCCCATATCCACCATGTCAGTGGATGCATGCTGCGTTTCATACGTGCTAGACGAAGACGACTACAAAGTTGCCGGAGTAGGGATTTCTACACCGCATTCTTTCAGTGGAAAATGGCGAATTCCGCAGATAAGGCCAGAAGCATTTGCGCGGATTTTAGCTACTTTTCCTAAGACATCTATTCCAAGTGCGTTGATGGGCACCACAACACATCGAGTCATTGTTTTTGGCGCTACTTCACCATCAGGGCGGATGGATTTCGGACCGAAATCAATTACCAAACCGATGCGCTTCTTATTTTTCACCGCTTTCGTTTGTCCACAAATAGATTTAAATGAAGGAGCAATAATTGGAGTCGCTGCATCTGGAATCACGTCACCGCTAAAGGTGAACGCCCACCCCTCGACCGAACCGTTCTTTACGTTGACGGTAGGCCCTGTCATTGCCGCTGTCCACTGTGTTGCGCCAGGTGCGGCTTGGAAATAACCCCAATATCGCCATCCTGTATTGGCAGCGTTGGCAGATGAAGGTAGGAAAAGTGAAGCTGAAATAACTAACAAAAGTGAGATCGGTAGAGTTATTTTTTTCATATAGAGCCTCTCAGAATTTCAGAGTCTCACGGGCCACATCCATGTACAGAGCCAAGAAAATTAGCTTCAAACCTGGACTACGCCCCGCAAACCTCGGCGGGTGGTTGTCATATTCATCTCAGCAATTCAGGTAATCCGACTTATCTACAACAAAGACTATAAATAGTTGTGATGTAAATTTACGGTTGCGGGTCAGCGTCGGAATTGCACCGAACTTCCCCTGAAGCAATGAGTTATTTAGTTGTGGGGACACCAAACCACATACCGACAGTTCTTGGCAACAAGGCGCGCCACCCCTAGAGTCCTCCCTAGTGCGTTTGCGCCTTAATTGTTGAGAAAGTGGGATGAACTCGTGGAATATCGTCGCTTAGGTAGTTCTGGAATGTACGTCTCAGAAATCTCGTACGGAAACTGGATTACCCATGGATCCCAAGTTGAATCAACAGCGGCCATAAATTGCGTAAAGGCAGCGCTAGAAGAGGGCATAACAACATTTGATACTGCTGATGTCTACGCGGCGACTAAGGCTGAAAGTGTTTTGGGGCGCGCACTCAAAGGTGTTAGACGCGAGTCATATGAATTATTTACGAAGGTATATTGGCCAACTGGTTCTGGTAAAAATGATCGCGGTCTTTCACGCAAACACATTATGGAATCGTGTAACGCATCTCTCAAGCGTTTAGGAACAGATCACATCGACTTGTACCAGGCTCATCGGTTTGATTATGAGACACCGCTAGAAGAGACTCTGAGTGCATTCGATGACTTGATACGTGCAGGAAAAGTTCATTACATCGGTTTCTCAGAATGGAGTGCTCCGCAAATTAAAGAAGCGCTCAAAATTCAAGATGCACGCGGGTATAACCGATTTATTTCCAGTCAGCCGCAATACTCAGCACTATGGCGAGTGATCGAGTCGCAGGTAATTCCACTCTCTGCGCGCGAGGGGATAGGTCAGATTGTCTGGTCACCGATTGCCCAAGGCGTCCTTACTGGCAAATATGCACCCGGAAAAAAAGCGCCAGTTGGCTCGCGCGCCACAGACAAGAAGAGCGGCGCTGGCATGATCTCTCGATGGATGAATGATGATGTTCTCACCGCAGTGCAAAAGCTTGCACCTATTGCCAAGGATGCAGATCTCACAATGTCCCAACTCGCTATTGCTTGGGTTTTACAAAATCCAAATGTTTCTTCGGCAATCATGGGTGCGACCAAACCATCTCAAATTAAGGAAAACGTAAAAGCTGCAGGTGTAAAACTGAGCCCACAGATCATGTCAGCAATCGATGGCGCTCTAGGAAAATTGCCCGAGAAGGATCCTGCTAAAACGGAAAGTCCCAAACCCAGAGCTTAAAAGTTGGTGTCCCCAGCTTTTACTTGGCAATGAGGAGTTCGTAAACGACGCATCTGGGTCGAGCGTAGCCATCCGTAGAGGCCCAAACCTTTTGTAGATGTGCCAGGAAAACGAATCGCAATTTCTTTTTTGATTTTACGAGTCAATAAGAAACCATCGAAGAGTGAAATAATGAGAACGCCGTACATCAAAGCAATCGCGCCATACTGAATAGGCTTGGACGGAATTATTGAAAGCACCAAAACTATTCCAATAATTGGTAGAAAGAATTCACCGATTGAACGTTTAGAGTCTACGAAATTTCGAACGAATCGTCGAGCCGGTCCTGCATCGCGAGAAGGCATCGCACTTTCCTCACCGCGAAGAAACGCAGCACGTGAAGTCATTCGAGCCGCGCGGCCATTCTCCTTTTGACGACGTTTTGCTTCTTTCGTTGTAGCTGGAGCGAGAGAGGATGTCACTCTCTTTGCCTGTGATTCTTTACGACTTGGCGTTGGGCGGCCCTTTTTTTGGGAGTCTTTATTGTGATCAGTGCTCATGGAACGAACTATAGGGCGAGCATTCTTTCCAACGCGAGTTTTGAGTAGGAGGCGACCGTGGAGTCCACCTCGATGACGTTCACGATATGGCCTTTCACAAGTGATTCCATAGCCCAGACAAGATGGGGAAGGTCTATTCGATTCATCGTGGAGCAGTAGCAGACATCCTTATCGAGAAAGTAAATCTCCTTATCCGGGTGAGTACGTGCCAATCGCGAGACCAAATTGAGTTCAGTTCCAATCGCCCATTTCGAGCCCGCTGGAGAGTTTGCAACAGTCCTAATGATCATTTCAGTAGAACCAACTTCATCGGCTGCACACACAACTTCGTGCTGACATTCAGGATGAACCAAAACTTTTACTCCTGGAACCCGTTGGCGAATGTCATTGACGGAGTCAATGGAAAAGCGACCATGTACCGAACAATGTCCCCGCCACAAAATAATTTTCGCGGCGCGGATCTCTTCAACTGTTAAACCACCCATTGGTTTCCATGGGTTCCACAGAACACAATCATCGAGTGAATACCCAAGTGCAAGTACTGCTGTATTGCGTCCTAAGTGCTGGTCGGGTAAGAATAAAATCTTTTCCCCTTGCGTCAACGCCCACGCCATTGCAGATTGCGCATTAGAAGAGGTGCAAATGGTTCCACCATGTTCGCCTGTAAAAGATTTAATCGCAGCAGATGAATTCATATATGTCACAGGAATTGTCACATCTGCGACGCCAGCTTGCGCTAACTGTTCCCAACAGTGCTGTACTTGATTGGCCGTGGCCATATCTGCCATAGAACACCCAGCAGCCAAGTCAGGCAGAATTACTTGCTGTTTTTTAGAAGTTAAGATGTCAGCACTTTCAGCCATAAAGTGAACGCCACAAAAAATAATGAATTCCGCACTTGATTGCGCAGCGGCAGATTGGGCCAGCTTGAATGAATCGCCAGTGATATCGGCAAATTCAATGACTTCATCTCGTTGATAGTGATGACCCAAAATAAGGGCGCGATCCCCAAGTGCAGCTCGTGCAATTCTGGCTCGTTCTATAAGTGTGGGATCGCTGGGCTCGGGGAGTTCTCCCGTGCACGAGACGCCTCGTTCACTTTGCAGATCTGAGCCTTGGCCTAGAAGGAGTAGGTTCTTTAGGGTCACACGCGCATTCTCTCCTAAAGATAGTGTCCGTGTCGCGTCAACGGTCCGGGGTCGGTAGTCTTTGCTCTGAACACAGCATTGATTAAGGGGAGAGCAATGAGCACAGATATCACTATCACCACCGAAACAACGTCAACGGGAATTTTATTGACCGATGTAGCTGCTGCGAAGGTAAGTGCGCTACTTGCTCAAGAAGGACGCGACGATCTCAACCTACGTGTCGCTGTTCAGCCAGGTGGTTGCTCAGGTCTTCGATACCAACTCTATTTTGATGATCGCCAACTTGAAGGCGATGTTGTCCGTGAATTTGGTGCCGTCAAGGTAATCACTGACAAAATGAGTGAACCATATCTATCGGGTGCAACAGTTGATTTTGTTGACACAATTGAGAAGCAAGGTTTCACCATTGATAATCCAAACGCTGGAGGCTCTTGTGCCTGCGGCGATTCTTTTAACTAACCATCTACTCTGACACCCATGAATATTGGTGTCGCAGGATCAGTTGGCTTGGATCATTTGATGACGTTTTCCGGGAAATTCACGGACTCTCTCGTCGCGGGATCACTTGAAAAGGTTTCACTATCATTCCTTGTCGATGATCTTGATGTGAGGCGCGGTGGGTGCGCGGCGAACATTTCATTTGGAATGGGTTACCTCGGATTAAATCCAATTCTAATCGCGGCAGTTGGAAAAGACTGGGCAGATTATGACGCGTGGCTCACGCGCCATGGAGTAAACACTGCACATGTGCTGGTCTCAAAAAATTTATTCACTGCACACTTCATGGTGACTACAGATACTGACCTGAACCAAATTGCTTCATTTTTTCCGGGTGCCATGAGTGAGGCGAGAAATATTGAGCTCGCTCCCATTATGGATAAGACTGGTGAGCTAGATTTATTAGTAATTTCACCCGACGATCCCGAGGCGATGATTCGTCACAGTGAAGTTGCTCGTTCTCGAAAAATTGCTTTTGCAGCAGATCCATCGCAGCAAATGGCTCGCATGAACGGAGATGAAATCAAACTCCTGATTGAAGGAGCAACGTACCTCTTTATGAATGAATATGAATTAGCTCTCGCTATCCAAAAAACTGGCTGGAGCGATGAAGAGATACTCTCGAAAGTGAAATATCGAGTCATAACCTCAGGTGCACGTGGAGCTCGTATCGAGCAAGCAGGCGAAGCAACTATCACAACTCATTGCCCGCAGGAGAAAGCCAAAGTGGATCCAACGGGTGTCGGTGATTCATTTCGTTCAGGATTTATCGCAGGGTTGGCATGGGGGCAAAGTCACGAACGATGCGCCCAGATCGGAGCAATGATTGCAACATATGTCATTGAGACAAAAGGAACTCAGGAGTACCGATTCACTCCGGCGCAATTCCTAGAAAGATTTAGAGTTGCCTATGGTGATGATGCAGCCAACGAAATAGCTACTTTTTTACAATAAGGAAACTTGTAGCTGTTATTGGGTTCACAGTATTACCTGTCATTCGTGACCATGCATTTAAATCTGATTGAGTGGCTGGATCATCTGAGTGTAAAAGAAGTTCATCTCCACTTTCGCACTGGGACATCGCCTTCCCTAAATTAATAATTGGCAAGGGACATAAAAGTCCGCGTGCATCAATTTCCTTCATGCTCGCATCCGAATCACTGTTGAAGACAGCGATCGTAGAAGGCCCATCACTTCATCGTGCGTCGTTCCAGAATGCACAGTAATTCGAACATTTCCATGGGTGAGTACTTGCATCGCTGCGAGCACGTGGCTTGGTTCTAGATTTTCAGAAGTGCATGCAGATCCAGAGTCGACGCTAAATCCATCCATCGCGAGAGAGCGAATAATTTCTTCACCGTTGCAGTACATGAATGACGCAGACGTTATATGCGGCAGGCTCGTCGCAAGATTTCCAGCAATATCGCAATCGGCAATTTTTGAGAGTTCACTTCGGATTGCAGTTGTCAATTGACGTCGTCTGAGTTCTTCTTCGCGGGCCATGGAGACGCGCTCCTCGAGGGCTAGAGCCGATGCGAGGAGTAGCGGCAGATAGGCAGATAAACCTGTTCGCGCCGCCGAGATATGTGGCAGTGGATTTCTCCAGACAGAGCGATCCGCTATTGCCAAAATTCCTACTCCGGCAGGACCTTCCCAGGATGCCGAAGAAAATAGCGCCGTGTTCCATCGCCGAGGAAGTTCAACCTGAAATCCGCTTACGGTTGCATCTAGAGCGATTAATTCAGGTTGGACATCTTCAATTATTTCATCACATTTTTGAATCACACCGGTTTCCCCATTCGCAATCTGCAAAGCCAGCACACTGTGAGGTGAAGGGGAGTGCGTTCCAAGAATGTTTCCATCATGATTGACTGGCAAGACTGTGGTCCGAGCGCTCTGAGCTATTGCGAATATTTCACTTCGATCAATGGCGCTGTGCACGAGTTGAGATCGCTCCTGCATTAACGCAGTCAGGGATAGGTGATGCCCTAAGGCGGGATCGCCAAAAGTTTCAATCTGGGAGGGGTGAATTTTCAAGTGAGAAGCTATGGATTCAATTGCTTCATTGCGCAGTAGGGCCGCTTTGGCACTTGCTTGGCCCAATTTCTTGGGGTCCGCCCACCCTGCTTCAAAGGCGCTCTCCAGTAGAGCCAAAGCCTTGGGATGGATAGGGCTTTCGCTTTGGAAATTTCCTGTGACACGAACCACCCGAGGAAGATTACTGGCTTAGGAGTGCGAAGAGGAAATGCGCCACTATCCTTGACCCCATGTCCTTCACTCGCCGCAGAACCCTACGGGTGGCCGCAAGCCTTATACCGACCACACTCCTTCTCACCGGATGTTCCAAAGTTTCGGGTTTGGGATTTGAGGAAGGTCTATCAAGTGTTAACGATACGTCTTTATCTTTGTGGCAGGGCGCCTGGATCACTGCCGGAATTGTCGGAGTCTTTACGTTCATTCTGATCGTGTGGCCAGCAATATTTCATCGCGGAAAAAAGGGCGATCCAGAGTTTCCAAAGCAAACTCAATACAACATCCCAATTGAAATTGCTTACACCCTTATCCCTTTTATTATCGTTGCAGTTCTCTTTGCGTACACGGCAATAGACCAATCGAAAATCACGGCAAAGACAACTGGACCCGCACATGAAATTTCAGTCGAGGGCATTCAGTGGTCATGGCAATTCGGTTATTCTGAAGCTGGCCCTAAAGCAGTTGTCACTGGCACGCCTGCTCAGCCACCCACCTTGTATCTTCCTCAAGGAGAAAAAATACGATTTACAATTACATCAAATGACGTAGTACATGGGTTCTGGATTCCAGCTTTTATGATCCAAATTCAAAATCTACCAGGAGTAACGAATCATCTGGAATTTACAGCCAACAAATTGGGCGAATTCCCTGGCCGTTGCAATATTTTATGCGGTCGAAACCACTCGGAAATGATTTTTAAGGTAAAAGTTGTAACACCCGCGCAATACCAAAGCTATCTTGAAACACTGAAGGCGAGCATCGCATGACGACCTACGCAGAACGTCCAACAATTTCTCAGTCTGCTCACGCGCCGACTCAAAAAGGTAAAGCATTCGTCAAGTGGGTCACGTCAACGGATCACAAGACAATTGGTTATCTCTATTTGATTACTTCATTTGCTTGGTTTCTTATTGCTGGAGTACTAGCTCTATTGCTTCGTTCCGAATTAGCAAAGCCTGGTTTACAATTTTTTAGCACAGAGCAATACAACCAAATTTTCACGATGCACGGAACAATTATGTTGCTCATGTTTGCTACCCCACTCTTTGTTGGATTTGCCAACGTGATCATGCCTCTGCAAATTGGCGCGGCGGATGTGGCTTTTCCGCGACTCAACATGCTTTCATACTGGCTATATCTTTTTGGTGGCCTCATGGCTTTCGCGGGATTCCTCACACCCGGGGGAGCGGCTTCATTTGGTTGGACCGCATATGCCCCTTTAGCTAACTCAACATACTCACCTGGCATTGGTGGGGACCTGTGGGTTATGGGTCTTGCACTCGGTGGGCTAGGAACAATTCTTGGTGGCGTAAATTTCATCACAACAATTTTCACAATGCGTGCACCCGGGATGACGATGTTTCGCATGTCAATTTTTTCCTGGAATGTATTACTTACATCGATTCTTGTTTTGCTCGCATTCCCACCGCTAGCCGCTGCATTCTTAGGACTAGAGGCAGATCGTCTATTTGGTTCTCATCTCTTTGATCCAGCAAATGGTGGGGCGATGCTATGGCAGCACCTCTTTTGGTTCTTTGGGCACCCAGAGGTTTATATCTTGGCGCTTCCGTTCTTTGGAATAGCGACCGAGATTTTGCCGGTTTTCAGTAGGAAGCCAATCTTTGGTTACAAGGGATTGATTGCGGCAACGATTTCGATTTCAGCACTCTCGGTTTCTGTTTGGGCTCACCATATGTTTGCAAGTGGCCAAGTACTTCTCCCATTCTTCTCGTTTATGACTTTTCTCATTGGAGTTCCAACAGGAGTGAAATTCTTCAATTGGATTGGAACGATGTGGCGCGGTCACGTAACCTTCGAAACTCCTATGTTGTGGGTCATGGGATTCCTCGTGACTTTCCTATTCGGTGGACTCACCGGAATTATTCTGGCCTCGCCACCGCTTGATTTTGCCGTTTCCGCTTCATATTTCGTTGTTGCGCACTTCCACTATGTTCTCTTTGGCACTGTGGTTTTTGCTATGTTTGCTGGATTCTATTTCTGGTGGCCAAAGATGACAGGTCGCATGCTCAATGAACGACTTGGCAAGATTCATTTCTGGACACTCTTTTTTGGTTTCCATTTAACGTTCCTCATTCAGCACTGGTTGGGCATAAAAGGTTTCCCTCGTCGTTACGCGGATTACCTTGCTACCGATGGATTTACATACATGAATACTGTGTCAACGATTGGATCATTTCTTTTAGCTCTTTCCATGATTCCATTTGCAATCAATGTGTGGATTACTCGTAGGAGTCCGCTCGTCGGAGTCGATGACCCGTGGGGTTATGGTGCCTCTCTAGAGTGGGCCACTTCGTGCCCACCTCCTCGTCACAACTTCTTGACTATGCCTCGGATTTCAAGTGAGCGACCTGCATTTGACCTTCACCATCCTCACATTAAGACTGAAGGGCACAAATAAATGAAAGCATCATGGCAATTATTTGTTGGACTCTCAGTGTTTTATTTCATTGTGACTGTTGTCTACTTTGGAGTGGGAGGCGAACCTCTAGGAATCACAGCTCTTTTGCTCTCTGGATGCCTCGCGGGAATGATTGGTTTCTATATATGGTTTACTCAACGCAGAATTGGCGTGATTCTTCCTGAAGATAATTCAACAGCTGAAATAGCAGATGGAGCCGGAGAGCTCGGTTTTTACAGCCCACATTCTTGGTGGCCACTTCCAGTAGCTCTGAGCACAATGGCTGCTGGTCTCGGTCTCATCATTGGTTGGTGGCTTACTCTGATTGCAATTTCGGCGCTTGTGGTCAGCATTATTGGTTGGGTTACAGAGTACGAGAAACCTGTCTCAGTTTCACATTGAAGTATTCACCTTCAAAGCTTGCTCCCTTTTTATTTGTTTTTCTCTGGAGCACGGGATTCATCGGTGTTAAATACGCGATAGATTATGCACCGCCGTTTTATTTTGTAGCAATTCGAATGGCACTCGCATCTTCGATTTTAGCTCTCATGGCTCTTGCTCTCACCCGTCAATGGGGGATTACGCGCACTTCCTTCATGCACTCCAGCGCTATCGGGCTAACACTTCATGCTGCCTACCTTGGTGGCTGCTTCTACGCGGTAAGCATTGGGATGCCTGCGGGAATAACCGCTCTGATTGTGAGCGTTCAGCCAGTATTTGTTTCGATTTTCGCATCTATTTTTTTAGGTGAACGAATGGAGGTTAAGCGAATAGCAGGCTTGGTTTTGGGGCTCAGTGGAATAGTTCTCGTCTTAGCCCCACGTATTACTGGCGTGAGCTCAGATATCACTACACGTGGAGTGATTGCCTGTGTTGTAGGGCTGTTAGGCGGAACATTGGGGACTCTTCTTCAAAAGAAGTACGGAGCTGGCATTCCAATGCTTGCAGGTGCCGCGGTTCAATATTTGATGACTGCACTAGTGATCGGTCTCATCGCGATTGCTAGTGAAAAGCTTGAGATTAGATGGACGGGTCAATTCATATTTGGACTTCTTTGGTTGGTTTTCGCGCTATCTGTAGGAGCTATTTTATTGCTCTTCTTTTTATTAAAGAATTCAAGTGCAGCGTCAGTTTCATCCTTGTACTACTTGGTTCCACCAGTCACGGCGGTGATGGCATTTCTACTTTTCGGAGAGCAAGTCTCACCCATGGCCATGGTTGGAACTGCCATCACGGTGACAGGAGTGTGGCTTGTTACTTCACAATCAGTGAAGAATTAGTGATGTTCGATCTCTTTAAGATCGTCAGCACTAACTTTAGGGGCTGATTGCGCGTTCGCTTCGCTCATCCGAGCGCGTAATCTATTTCGAATAGCGCCCACTCGACGAACTCCTCGATGGTCTACTTCTTCGATTTGTAAAGGTGCGTTTTGTTCATGGGAGGTGAGAACCCAGGCTTTCTCCGCTGAAATAGGCTCGTGGACCTCGACAAATTCGCCAGTTGGCATACGTAGTAGCCGCCCGGTTTCGCGTCCGTGAAGAACGAGATCTCGATCTGCTCTCTGCAAGGAAATACAAATTCGCTTGGTGATAACAAATGCAATCGGAGGCAATACAAGCACCCCAATGCGAGAGAACCACATAATTTGATTGATGGTCAAATGGAACTGCTGAGCAATAATGTCGTTACCACCATTGATCAAGGTGATCAAAATAAAGGTTAATGACATAACACCAAGGGCTGTTCGGTTAGGAACATTTCGTGGACGATCAAGTAGGTGATGCTCGCGCTTGTCGCCGGATATCCAACTTTCAATAAATGGGTACAGGGCCATTCCAGTAAATAAAATTCCAGGAATAATCAACCCAGGAATTAAAATATTCCATGAAATTGTGTGACCGAATGCGTGTGTCTCAATTGGAGGCGCCATACGTACGAGACCATCGAGCCATCCCATGTACCAATCGGGCTGAGATCCTGCAGAGATTTGCCCAGGGGTATATGGACCGTAGAGCCAAATGGGGTTGATGGAAGCGACGGCTGAAATAAATGCGACCACGCCGTAAACTATGAAGAAGAATCCTCCAGCCTTAGCCATGTAGACAGGCATAAGCGGATAACCAACGACATTCTTTTCTGTGCGGCCAGGACCTGGATATTGTGTGTGCTTCTGGTACCACACAAGCATCAGGTGGACAGTGATCAGAGCAAGAAATGCTCCCGGCAAAAGAAGTACGTGCACCGTATAAATCCTTGGAATGAATGCTTCGCCAGGGAATGCTCCACCGAATGCAAAGAATGCTAAATAAGAACCAACAACGGGAAGAGCTTGAATGATTGCTTCCGCAATTCGAATTCCTGTTCCGGAGAGCAAATCATCTGGAAGTGAGTAGCCTAGAAATCCTTCAACAATTCCTAGAGTCACTAGACCAACTCCAATGAGCCAGTTGAATTCACGAGGCTTTCTAAAAGCTCCCGTGAAAAACACACGAAGTAAATGCGCAACCATTGAGGACATAAATAGAAGTGCGGCCCAATGGTGAACTTGGCGCATCAATAAGCCACCACGAACTTCAAAGGAAATGTTGAGAGTAGATGCGTAGGCGGCAGACATCTTCAACCCGGCAAGTGGCTGATATGCGCCGTCGTAAATTACTTCACGTTGGGATGGATCAAACCAAAATGTTAAGAAAGTTCCAGAAAGAAGCAAGATGACGAATGAGTAGAGCGCAATCTCACCCAACATAAAGGACCAGTGGTCTGGAAAGACTTTAGTGAGGTTCTTCTTCATCCACGCAGCTGCGCCTGTGCGCTCATCTACATAGTTAGCAACGCTACCGGCGACGTATTCGCGAGTACTCATGATGATCGCTCCCAAAAGCTCGGTCCGACAGGTTCATTAAATGGTTGTTGTGCTACTAAATATCCTTCAGAATCAACGGTGATAGCAAGCTGTGGAAGTGGTCGTGCCGCTGGTCCGAAAATAACTTTTGCTGCTCGTGTTACATCAAATGTGGATTGATGGCACGGACACAAGAGGTGCTTAGTCTGTTGCTCGTATAGCGCGACCGCACAGCCCATGTGTGAGCAAATTTTTGAAAAAGCGATAATTCCGTCGTATGTCCAGGAAAGTCTTTCAGCGTCGAGTTGGAATTCCTCTGGGCGCAATCGAATAAGAAGTACAGCATCTTTTCCTATGTCACTAAGAATTCTTTCTTGTCCCTGCGCAAGCTCAGGCAATGTTTGGGCAACGGCTCCAACTTCCAAATCTTCTGGCTTGATTGGACGATCACCAGGATCTGTTACTAGACGTGTGCCGGCTTTCCAACTCGTTTTACTGAGTTGATCCTTTGGCAGTGGACCCAAGTCGCGGAGAAGAATAAGTGGAGAGAGTGAGAATAACCCTAAAGCCAAGCCTAGAGTTCGCTTAATCAATGGGCGACGTCCAAGTGCTGCTGCTCCAGAGCGTTCTTTAATTGTTGATACAAAATCGGCACGATCTTCATCGGATGATCGCAATTCGTGGCGATAAGCAATAACTTCATCATCTGGCATTAATCGCTTGGCCCATTGAATGGCGCCCATTCCAAGAAAGAATAAAGAGAAAGCCATTCCAAGTCCAAGGAAGAGCTGTCCAGCATGAGTGTTCCCAAGTGCAGGCAAGAAAATAAATACATCGTTTGGAATAAAAATATACGAGCCGATCATTAACACAGTTCCAGCTGCTGAGAGAATGAAAAGTATTGCTACTTGTCGCTCTGCTTGTTTTGCTATCGCTGGATTGGTATCACTCGCACGATGAACGTGTGCAGGAAGACCAGGGTCTTTGATCGCTTCGATTTCCTTCGACATGTGTACCTATCTCGCCTTCGTCGCTAGCCAGACTGCAACACCAATGAGCAGCCCAAGTCCTAGAGTCCAAATTAAAAGCCCTTCAGTTACGGGACCAACACGACCCAGTGAAGCGCCGCCCAGTGCTGGCTCAGCTTCTGCAGCCTTGATCCATTTGATGATGGAAAGTTTTTCAGCTGGGGTAATTGTCTTATCGGAAAAAACAGGCATCGATTGAGGTCCAGTAACCATTGCTTCATAGATATGTTTAGGCTCAACACCCATAAGTGTTGGAGCATATTTGCCCTGAGATAGCGCGCCACCCTGTCCCGCAAAATTGTGGCACATCGCGCAGTTAGTTCTAAATAATTCTCCACCCGCAGCAGTGCTTCCATCTCGTTCATAATTTAATAGTGAATCCGTTGGAATTGCAGGACCGGGAGCCAGAGATGAAACGTAGCTAGCCAATGCAGCAACTTGTTCGGCATTGTAAACAGGAGGCTTTCTGCTTGCCTGAACGCTCATGTCAGCCATTGGCATGCGACCTGTGCCAACTTGGAAATCAACAGATGCGGCTCCTACTCCTATGAGAGATGGAGCAACGACGCTTCCTTGAGCGTTGAGTCCATGACAAGAAGAGCAACCCTTGAGAAAGATCTCTCGACCTTCATCGATTGCTGCGCTTCGGGCGAGAGGAGTGACAGATTCACGATTGGAAGCACTTGCCATAGAAAAAGTAGTACCAACTGAGAAGAGAGCAAAGAGCAATAAAACAGGCCCAGCTGCTCGATGTCTACGATAACGCGATAAACGCTTCACGGAGGTACCTTTCAAAAATCTAGTAATGGGGTTACTTAATTAAGTAAATGGCTGAGAAAAGAGCAATCCATACAACATCAACAAAGTGCCAGTAATAAGAAACGACAATTGCAGTTGTTGCCTGTTGGTGAGTGAATCGACGGGCTTTTGACACGCGCAACATGACTATAAGAAATGCAATCAACCCGCCAGTTACGTGTAAGCCGTGAAAACCAGTAGCTATATAAAAAACAGAACCGTAGGCATTTGATGAAAGCGTCAAACTCTCAGTAACGAGAGATGCATACTCATAAATTTGACCAGCAACGAAAAAGGCTCCCATGAGAAAAGTTAAAGAGAACCATTCGCGCATTCCCCATTTACCAATCTCAAAAATTGAACCTGTTCGCTTTGATTGAAATCGCTCAGCGGCGAAAACACCAAACTGGCAGGTAACAGATGACAATACTAAAACTGTTGTATTGGTGGCTGCGAAGGGAATATTTAAAAGACCTGTTGACTCAAGCCAGATTTTGGGGCCTTGCACAGCTCGAGTGGTGAAATACATTGCGAATAGCGCAGCGAAGAACATGAGTTCGCTCGAGAGCCAAACGATGGTTCCGACCGCCACGAGGTTAGGACGGGAAATCTTGTGGCTAGGTGCTGCTATTGCGCTCGACATGAGGGTGATTATTGCCGATAAAGGGGTCCTCCTGCCACCGCCTAGCCCATGGTGCTGCCGTTATTTTGCCCATTGTGGGGGTGAAACGGGTCACCTCGTTGTCGCATGTATTTTCGCCCGACTGTGTCTGTGATTGCGTAGAATAAGGACATGACTCAGAGCCAGAGAAAAACTCAGATCGCCATCTATTCTGATGATTCATCGGTCCGCCAGGGGATTACTAACGCCTTAGGTAAAAAAATTGCAACCGACTTACCTGAACATGAGATTCATGAGTTTGCCACCGGGGCAGCGCTTCGAGCATTTATTGATCGCAAAACAATTGATAAAACTTTTCCAATTGATCTCTTTATTCTTGATGGGGAAGCTACTCCAGAAGGCGGTCTTGGTGTGGCCCGTCAATTAAAGGACGAGGTTTTTAAGTGCCCTCCGGTACTTGCAATCATTGGTCGCCCCCAAGATGCATGGCTGGCTGCCTGGTCACGTGCGGAAGCTTCTGTTATTCACCCAATCGATCCGTTCACATTAGCTAACACTGTCGCAGATTTGCTTCGCACACATTCGCTGGCCACTGCATAGTTTTCCCAATTCGATGGATATGAATTGGGCTCGGGTACATGCAATTTTGGAAGTTGGATTAGACCTCGACTCCGAACAAGCCAAGTGGGCAATGACGCAAATTCTTGAAGGAAGCTCTGACCCACAAGAAGTAAAGAAATTCCTGGTCGAACTCACACAAAAAGGTGAGACCGCGCAAGAAGTCGGTGCATTTGTCGATGCCATGTATGAACATTGCGCGCCGATTACGATTAAAGAGCGAGCCGTGGACACAGTTGGCACAGGCGGAGATGGCGCTCACACAATAAACATCTCCACTACGGCAGCCATCATTGCTGCAGCTGCTGGTGCACGTGTAATCAAACATGGAAATCGAGCCGCCTCTTCTAAATCGGGGTCAGCTGACCTACTGGAATCGCTAGGAATAAATATTTCACTTGATGGTCTGGCAGTGGCACAAACGGTAGCGCAATTGGGTATTGGATTTTGTTTTGCTCAGAAGTTTCATCCGGCGATGCGTTTTGCTGCTCCCATTCGAAAAGAAATGGGTGTGCCAACCGTATTTAATATTTTAGGGCCACTTGCAAATCCAGCCCAACCTAAAGCTGCGGCTATTGGTGTGGCAAATGATCGTATGCACCTACTTATGGCAGAAGTTTTATCCCATAGAGGCGTCGATGGATTTGTATTTCGCGGAGATGATGGACTCGATGAAATTACTTTGGCGACCTCAACTTCTGTGCTCATTATTGGCGGGGGTGAGATTACAAGTGAACGAGTAGATCCCTTAGATTTCAATATTTCTCATGCGCCAGTAGAAGACCTTGTCGGAGGCGATGCCGCTGTTAATGCTCGAATAACCAATGCGATTTTTTCTGGCGAGCGCGGGGCTCCAAGAGATGCAGTAGTACTCAACGCTGCTGCTGCAATCGCCGCATTCGAAGGAAATCTTGAGCAAGATATACATACAAGAATTTCAGCCGGGATTGCGCGCGCAGAAGAAGCGATTGATTCTGGCGCTGCCAGCGAACTAGTAAAGCAATGGTCGATCTTAAGTAACTCACTAGCGAGTAGCTAATACACCCTTTTTTCCCGAACTCTAGGAACTTTTTTCTTCATTTCAAAAAGATCCTCAACTGTGGAAATTCCAAAAGTCGCCAATCGCTCAAATAGACCGTGCAATACATCAACGGTGGCGCGGGCATCATCGAGAGCCCTGTGAGTCGGCGAAACTGATGCATTAAAAAAATCGGCCAAAGTGACAAGTTTGCAGTTGGGGGCTTCATCGCGTGTAAGTATGTGACGCGCAACAAGAGCTGTATCAACCACGGAGTAAGCGGGCCAGATATGTGAATTATCCAATGCTGCTGCTTTTAAAAACCCGAGATCAAATGGTGCATTGTGCGCAACGATGATGCTTTCCTCATGTGTCCCCAAGAATTCAAAGAGCTCGGGAAAGATGCGCTGCATTGTGGGGGCATCTGCAACCATGTGATCCGATATTCCGGTGAGGTCTGTGATGTAACCAGGGATGGGGGATCCGGGATTTACAAATGTCTCAAACTCATCAAGTATTTCTCCTCGTCGAATTTTGAGTGCGCCAATCTCGGTAATACCGACTCCGGCCTTCGGGGAGCCACCCGAAGTCTCCAAATCAATCACCACAAATGTTGCATCGAATAAGTTCACAGGCGCAACAATATGGGTTTGCGCAGACATCGTTACTTTGGGGCGTATTCTTCCTCTATGGCATTAACTGGCGCTCCTGTGGGATACCTTGAAGATTTTTCAGCTGCAGGTTCGGGTAAGCATGCAAAAATAGGAATCTTGCTAGTCCACGGTTTTACTGGCTCACCATCGTCAATGCGCCCCTGGGCTGAGTACATGAATAGATTTGGTTTTACCGTCAGAGTTCCGCGCTTGCCCGGTCACGCAACCGATCCGCACGATCTCAATAAAATCACATGGCAGGAATGGCCCCAGAAAGTCGAAAGCGAACTTGAAGAGCTGCAAAAAACCTGCGAGAAGATATTTATCTTTGGACTGTCAATGGGTGGAGGACTGACGCTTCTCATTACCGAGCTTCACGTCAAAGACATCGCCGGAATCGTATTGGTAAATCCAATGATTCACATTCCTCGTTTAGGTCCGACTCTCGCAAAGGTAATGTCAGTTGTTCGGCCAATGCGTGCGACCGTTGGAAATGACATAAAGCGAAAGAATGTTTCCGAGTATGGGTACGACGCTTTGCCAATGGTTGGAATTTATGAGCTAACGAAAATGTTGAAAATTACTCGGGCTGGTTTGAAGAAAGTTGATGTTCCTGTTTTACTTTTTCATAGCGCAGAAGATCATGTTTTACCCGTGTCTAATACGGAGATTATCTTGAGTGAAATTTCTTCTGTAAAGAAATCACGGGTTGAGTTAGTCAATAGTTATCACGTTGCCACCTTGGATCACGACAATGATTTACTTTTTGCCAATTCGCTGACTTTCGTAGAGGAATATATTTAATTATGTCACTTGAGATAAATAACGATACAGCGGTTAAGTATCGCAATACCTACATAGCAATGCTTATTTCATCCCTAGTAAGTCTTGGGGCTTCGCTAGTTCTTTCCATTGATGCAATCACCTTAGCGAAGAGTGCTGGTTCGAAATTATTTTGTGATATTAATGCTGTTGTTTCCTGTGGCAAGGTTGCCTCTTCTTGGCAATCAAATTTATTGGGTTTTCCAAATGCATTCATCGGACTGATTTGCGAGCCTGTTGTCGTAACCCTTGCGGTGGCTGGTTTGGGTCGAGTCCGTTTTCCACGTTGGTTTCTCAAGGCTGCACTTGCCGTCTACGGCTTTGGTCTGATATTCGCACTGTGGTTGCTTTCGCAGAGTTTCTTCGTCATTAAAGCATTTTGTCCATGGTGCCTATTGGTAACGATTTCCACCGTCACAGTCTTTTCAACCATGCTTCGAGTCAATCTATTGGAAAACACATTTTCTTTAGCCCAAGAAAAGTACGAGAAAGTTGTTGAGTTTCTTTTGTTGGGGCGTGACTACATAATTGTCGGAGCCATATACACCGTGATAATTCTTGCAATACTCATTAAGTACGGAAAGTATTTTCTTCCTTAGCTCCTGAGGAAATCGAGCACATCTCGAGAATTCCATCCAGCCACATGGAGTTCTGAAAGTGCCTTTATGCCAGCTAAGTCAGATCCAAGCGTGAGCATAGGCAATTCCTTATATCCATCTGGTCGTGTTTGCCCCAACCCCACATCTGCCATAAGTGCATTGCACAAGCAATGCGCAACGGGTGCATTTTTGGATTCCCCTTTTTTGAAAGTGTAAGTTTTTAAAGGTTCCGCGGGACATCGGTAACCTAGGCTGCCGTTGGTTCTTTCAAACGGAACTCTCAAGTATCCTAAATCGCACAGTCTATTTCTTTCTCTAAATAGCTCTGATTCAGATAGCGTTCCATCAAGTTGAACGATCTTAAAAGGAAATCCAGTTGGAGATGCGAACGGGTCGGTCCTAACCTTCATGGAGTCTTGTACAACTAGGTCAGTGACTTTCTTCCTCAATTCATCTGTGAGGCCAGATTCTTTCGCGAGTGCAAATAATGAACCAACTTGAATTCCGACTGCGCCGAGTTTTTTTGCTTCAGCAAGACCTAGGGGAGTTCCGTATCCTCCGGCAAGCCAAAATGGTAAGCCGGTTTTGGCAACCTTACTTAAGTCAGCAGAGTCAATATCTGTGAATTTACTTTGGCCATCTTCTCCCATGGAGTCTTTGCTACGCGGTGGAGCATTGTGCCCACCTGCATTAAACCCTTCCACAACGAACCCATCGGGACGTGTTGTGTCATCCCGACTCAAATACGCAGCAAGAGCGTGTGATGAAATAATTGCCAAGAATTTAGGAAGGCGAGGAGAATGTGGAAGAGACGCAATTAGATGCGGGTCGAATTTCAAGAAATGCTTACTCTTCGCACTTGCCACATCGATAGGAAGAGTTATCACTTTATTTTGCGAGAGGTCTCTAATGATTGACGGAACTTCTGATGGGATGCCTGCTCCCATAAGTATGTAGTCCACTTCGGCCAAGATCGCCCCGTATATTTGTGCGGGAATCGCCATCTGAATTTTTTGAAGAGCATTAATTCCAACCAACCCTGAGTGGCCCTCTTTAGCAAGCCACACTTCAATAAAAGTGCTTACAACGATGAGATTTGTGGCGAAGCAAGTAGGGGCCACAGTTATTTTCGGAAGTAACGTATAGGGAAGTCCTTGAGCCTTCCCTCCCTCAATAAAGTACATCTCCAGTATTTCGTGAACAATCTGTTGATTAGGAAAGTGCCTCATAGCTTTTCGGATTGATCCATCTGCATCGCCATCTTGTAATCGCCTGGCAATTACTGAGTCGATAGCTGTGCCTGACACGACTCCTAGCGCCCCATGTGTTGCGACTTCTCTTGCCAATTTCCATGATGAGACAGCGATCCCCATTCCACCTTGGATGATGTCCGGCTCGATGTGCGGACTTTCTGTGAGCATCTGTTCAGTCTATGGAGCCTTAAGCAACTACCTGGCAGTAGAACTAGAGATACCTCTCAATTTAGGAATCAAAACCTAATCCGATTGCATCTAGAAAACGAAGCCAAATATTTCTTTTTCCCTCATTTTGATCCGCGCGATTGATAGACCACTGCGTCAATCGGATAAAAATAAACCGAAATGGTTCCGGAGGAAATGGGAGTGGCTTCTTTCGAACCATCTTCAATCGCGTGCGTTCTGAGTCGACCCCATCGAGTAAATCAAGTACTACTTCAGCACCAAATCGCGTAGAAGCAACTCCGAGCCCTGTGTAACCAAGAACGTAGGCCACTTTGCCGCCCATCGCCTTGCCCCAAAATGGAGAGAAGCGCGAACATGTATCAATAGCGCCGCCCCAGCCGTGTGTGAATTTGATGCCTCTTAGTTGAGGAAAAGTTTGGAGGAAATCCGCCGCTAAGTGGGCATAGGTTTCTGTGTCACTTTCATACTCAAGGCGAACTTTTCCTTTGAAATTATAAATAGCGTCGTAGCCACCCCAGAGAATTTCGTTATCTTGAGTAAGGCGGTAGTAATGGAACTGATTACCAGCTTCGGAAATGCCCTCGCAATTTTTCCACCCAATAGATTCACGTTGTTCTTGAGTCAGAGGTTCAGTAGCAAGTTGAAAGTCATAAACTGGAACTACGTATTTGCGCGCTCTGCGGATAAGGGAGGGGAAGACGTTGGTTGCCAGTGCCACCTTAAGAGCGTAGATGGTTCCGTAGGCTGAATGAACGGCAATGCCTGTTTTCGTTTTCTCAATCTTCTCTACTTTAGAATGTTCAAATATTTTGACTCCAAGGGAAATACACGCGCGCTCAAGACCCCATACCAATCGTGCAGGGTCTATTAGAGCAGTTCCATCAGGATCCCAAAGCGCTCCTTTATACATCGGAGAATTTACGCGCGCACGAATTTCTCCTTCGTTCAAAAGTTCCACATGATCACCGAAACTATTTCGCAGCTCAGCCTCTTCTTTGAGACCTTCAATTTGCCAAGTCTCTGTCGCAACGCGAAGTTCGCCAGTTCTTTGATACCCGCAGTCAATGTTAAATTCTTTAATTGTTTCCTCAATTTTATTCATATTTTCAAGACCGAGACGTTCAATAATCTTCATTTCACTTTTGAATCGTGAATACCCATTATTAAATCCATGGGTAAGTGATGAACTACAAAACCCACCATTTCGACCGGAAGCTCCCGCTCCAGTTTCCTTCTGTTCAATGATCGTCACTTCACGTTCGGGATCTCTTTGTTTAGCAAGAAGAGCTGTCCATAAACCGGTAAATCCAGCACCGACGATGCATAAATCAGTTGTTGTATCGCCGACCAACATCGGATGTGATTCCGGTTCGTGTGGATCGGAATCGAGCCAATATAAATCTGGCTGCATGTGCGAAAGGTGTTTAAGGACAGAGGGGTCGACGGTGGCCATCGCTTTCCAGCACCAGCTGGAATCACCCCTTCAATGCTCTATTGAGTGGGCTCGGGTCCTCCGGATTCCCACCCTAAAACGCAGGCAACTCTGTATCTACCTGTTTATCGTCCTAGGGCTCCCACATTAGCCCTGAAAATCAAAATATGAAAGGACTGAAAACATGAAGTTTAAATACAGGGGGATTCCTCTTGAAATCAAGTCGCGCTCACGAGGGCCTAATTTTACCGTTACGTATGAGAATTTTAAGAGGGGGTGGAGTTCTCTTCTTGCTCTCAGTAGTCCTCGCAGGGTGCGGTTCGAGCTCCGATAAGAATGCAAATCAATCCATCGTGAACGATTTGGGATCTAAGGCCTGTAGTGCATTTCAGAAAACTTTGAAAGAACTGGACGCTGGAATTCTGACTGATACGGAATTACGTGAAAAGATAAAAGATGTGTACAGCGATGCACAGTTATCAGATGAACCAGTTCTCACTCAATCTGTCACTACGTTGCTTGCGGCGGTAACCATGAGTGATGTTGATGGGTTTAACCTCGCAGTAGAAGATGTTTCCAGCGTTTGTACTGGGATGGATAAGTAGTTAGTGATTCGATGAAAGTGCTAATCCTATTGCCAGTACTGCTATACCAACTGCTGATACCGCTGTAAGAATCCTGCGAATTATTGGACGTTGAATATATTCCGATGAGTAGTCAACTGTCCAGACTAGAAATATGTACCAGCACGATGAAACGAGTGGCCACAGGCAACCGAAAATGAAGATTCCCAAAGCGAGTGAAAAATTATCAGGCACAAAGGTTGGCAAGAATGCAACAGCAAAAACAGCAGCCTTCACGTTAGTTAGATTAGTTAGAAGTCCAAGCCTGAACGCGCTCAACGGTTGAGAAGCTGCCTGCGACTGCAAATCGAATTTTCCAAATTTGTTTCGTAAACTGAAGAGAGTTTGTATCGATAGGAAAACTAGAAATCCAACACCAGTCCATTTCAATATATCGAACGCCAATGGTGATGTGGCGAATATTGCTGATAGCCCAATAGCGCTCAGTGTGCCCCACACCAATAAGCCCACGCTGTTTCCAAGTACGGAGTACAGGGCGGGACGTTTTCCTCCGACAATGGATTGCCGCAAGATCATTGCCATTCCCTGTCCAGGCACAATGGCTAAGAGCATGGTGGTTGCAAAGAAAGCTGGGATATTTCGGATTAAAAGGAGCACCTTTGTAGTGTAAATGCTAGAAACGAAAAAACTCGCAGAAAATTCACCGTGAAAAAGTGATGCAATTGCCTTCTCTCGGAAATATCTCGGTGCATAGAATGCTTCCATGTCAATGACGCCGGTTTTTTCTGGTGGCTCGGGCCGAAGTGGAACCACGGCTGTTGTAAACATACTCAATCGTCACCCTGAATTCTGCGCGAGCATGCCAAGGGAGTTGAGATTTGTCACTGATAACTATGGCCTCCTAGATCTCAATTTTCGATCTGAACGTAAAAGTGCTTACCCCGCAAGAACGCTTGCATCAAAAATTGGACGCGATTTTCTCAAAATGGATTCATTGATTGACAAGAAACTTTTCTTAAAACGTATGCAGGCTGATTGGTGGCGTCGAGTTGGCAAGAACGGGGAGGCTGCTGGGCTTATTCAGGCAATGAATAGGGAAGACCTGGATAAAATTCTGACCAATTTCACCCTCACCAGCAAGTATGACTTGAAAGAAGCCTCGCGCGAACTGTTTTATAGCATTGCTGATATTCAAGTCCGGAGTGAATCCTCACGATATTTTGCTGACTCCACTCCAGTAAATATCATGAACGCAGTTCATATCAATGAACTACTTCAAGGTTCAAAGTTTATAAATATGATTCGTGATGGACGAGATGTGGTCTCCTCAGTCTTGACTCAACGGTGGGGACCAACAGATGCATTGGATGGATTGGCTTGGTGGAAGAACAGAATAATTGAGGGCCATCATCAGATGATGAAGTTGGATAAGTCTCAAGTGATGGAACTTCGCCTGGAAGAATTGGTTGAATTGAATCGCGAAGAGAGTTACCAACGATTGTTGAATTTTCTTGACCTTCAAGATCATCCTCGGATGCGTAAATATTTTAACGAAACTATCCGCTCGGAGAAAATGAGCCAAGGAAACTGGAAGACTCAGGTACCAGATCCTGGAAGATTCGACCAGAAATATTTAGAGATCTTAACGGAATTGGAAGAATCTGGAATTTGGATAACACAGCACTATTAGGGAGATTATCCTAATTTGTTCGGCTACTCTAAAGGGTGCCCACTTCAATGCTCGCGAATAAAGATGCAATACGTAAGGGCCTTCCAATTTTCTTGGTTGCCATGAACATGCGTGCAAGCTTGACTGTTATGAGTCCATTGATTCCAATCTTGAAAACACAATACAACTTGAGTTCCTTTGCTCTTTCATTTCTAACTTCCTTAACCGTCCTATGTTTTGCTGGAAGCGCTTTTTTGATGCCTCTCGTCGCAAGAATAGGTGGAACAAATCGAGTGATTTCAGCAAGCCTCGCAGTTCTCACGTTTTCAATCTTCGTTCGAACTGTCGGAACAATGCAGATGCTTTTTGTTTCATCACTCGGTGTTGGCATTGCGATAGCTGTATTAAATTTCACGCTACCCGTGTGGGTTAAAGAGAATACGCCTAACCATTCCGGGCTTCTCACAGGAATTTACATAACAATTATGGGAGTCTTTGCCGCTGCATCAATCGCGGTTGCAGTTCCACTGGCTCAGTTGACTTCCCTGGGCTGGCGATTATCGATGATTCCCTGGCTTGCGATTGCACTTGTGTCATCAGTGTGGTGGATGTTACGAGTCAATCGATCTGCCCATGCGGAGGTGAAGCCTCCTCCCGCTAGGTTTCATAAAAATCTATTTCGAAAAGCTGGGGCTTGGAATATTGCAATATTTTTCGGCCTTCAATCAATGCTCTTTTACGGCACGGCTACATGGCTACCCACAATTTTGGTGGCGAAAGGTTTCACGCTGAGTCATGCAGGCCTCATCGTCTCTATCGCAGGGTTATTGGGGTCTTTAGTAGGAATTGCAGCTCCACACTATTCATCGCGTCTAAGAGACTTGCGAACTCTCTTGACCCTCTTGGGTGTAATGATCTCTGGGAGTTTCATCGGACTTATTTTTGACAATGGCTGGCACTTAATCATGTGGATGATAATTGCAAACATCGGACTCTCTTTGACGTTTCCGCTATCGCTTTTACTCACAGTTACTCGAAGCATTGAAGCCTCGGAAACCCGATCTCTTTCAATCATGGCTCAGGCCATTGGCTACATCATGGCCGCCTTTGCTCCAGGCTTAGTAGGCGCCGTGTATGACTCTTCGCTGAATTGGAATGTCGCACTCATTGTCCCAGTCGTCTTAGGTCTGGTTTTGGGAGTGTTTGGATACTTTGCAGGAAATCCTGAGAAAATAATTCCTTAAGGTGGATGATGAGTAAAGTCTCGCGCAAGAAAATAGTCTCCGTGTGGTTAGTCTTTCTTGGAATTATTCTTGCTTTTATCTCTTATGAACTTTTTAATAAGGCACATTACTCATATCAACCCTTGATTATGAAAGGTTGGCTAGATGAAAAAATCCCTATCGTGTCGATCTTTGTCGTCCCGTACCTAAGTTTCCATATTTTGGCAGCGCTTGTTGTGCCACTACTTTCACTCAAGATTGGTAGTTTCAAGGCGTTCCTGGTGAACGGAATAGCAATTATCGTTGGGCAAATTTTTCTTGATGTCGCGTACGCATTTTTCCAAACTCAAGTGCCTCGCACCCGAGTAGAAGGAGACTCTCCTTTTGATTGG